>NZ_JH815593.1:1199459-1201025 GCF_000298075.1 Staphylococcus massiliensis CCUG 55927
ATCGCGGGTTTACAGCCATGTCGCGACCTCACTTGGCTCTTATTGCGGGTTTACAGCCATGTCGCGACTCCACTTGGCTCTTATCGCGGGTTTACAGCCATGTCGCGACCTCACTTGGCTCTTATGGTGGTTTTACAGCCATGTCGCGACTCCACTTGGCTCTTATCGCGTAGTTTACAGCCATGTCACGACTTCACTTGGCTCTTATTGCCGTTTTACAGCCATGTCGCGACCTCACTTGGCTCTTATTGCCGTTTTATAGCCATGTCGCGACTTCACTTGGCTCTTATTGCCGTTTTATAGCCATGTCGCGACTCCACTTGGTTCTTATTGCGGATTTACAGCCATGTCGCGACTCCACTTGGCTCTTACGTCGATTTCAGTAGACCATTCCGACGCTATTCGGCTTTTGCGTCGGTTTTACTCTTCCATTCCGACGCTAAAGCCTCGTTTAACAACTTGTCACTACTCCACTAATCGCTAACGCCTCGCTTGCCAACTTGTCACTACACCACTAGTCGCTAACGCCTCGCTTGCCAACTTGTCACTACACCACTAGTCGCTAACGCCTCGCTTGCCAACTTGTCGCGACTCCACTAGTTGCTAACGCCGCGCTTGCCAACTTGTCGCGACTCCACTAGTCGCTAAAGGCGCGCTTGCCAACTTGTCACAACTCCACTAGTTGCTAACGCCTCGCTTAACAGCTTGTGACAACCTCACAAGTCGCCAACAGCCCGCCCGACAACCAACACCTACTCGAACCTACTGAACCTCTACTCTAATTACGGATATTCGTTCGCACACTTCTCGCTTCACGATTGCGCTCCTCGTACTTCAGATTAGAAGCTTGCACAATATAAATCGGTCGTCGCTTAACCTCGTAATAAATCCTACCGATGTACTCACCAACTACACCGATCGAAATCAACTGAATACCGCCAATCAACAGAATAGCAGCAATCGTCGTAAAATAACCAGGCACATTTACGCCTCGCATCAACGTATGAATGAACAAATAAACCAAGTACAACATACTCAACCCAAATATCGAAAGTCCTAAATAAATCATCAAGCGGAGCGGTTTATTATTGAACGAAATCAAACCATCAATCGCATAGTTCAATAAATGCTTAAACGACCATTTCGACTCGCCCGCTTCACGCTCCACATTATCAAACTTAATCACTTTCGTATTATATCCGATCCACTCGAAAAGCCCTTTCGAAAAACGATTATACTCTTCAAGAGACGTTAGAGATTCAACTGCACGTTGACTAAGCAATCTAAAGTCACCGACACCATCTTCTAACTCAATATCTTCAACAAAGTAATTAATCAATTTATAGTACAATTGCGTTGTCTTCTTACGCGTATACTTTTCGCCATCACGATTACGCTTCGCGACAACTTGATCATAGCCTTCTTTATAATGTTTAATCATACCCGGAATTAACTCGGGTGGATGTTGTAAATCCGCATCAATCATTACAACAGCATCACAGTCGACACTATGTTGAAACCCAGCAAACATCGCAGCTTCTTTACCAAAATTTCGGCTAAACGAGA
>NZ_JH815593.1:1201473-1218668 GCF_000298075.1 Staphylococcus massiliensis CCUG 55927
TAAACTTCACATGTTCATCCATCGCTGCTTCCTTTTGAATCAGCGCAATCGTCTCATCGTGACTACCATCATCAACGAATAATAAATCATATTCATAATTTTGCGTTTGGCTATCTTGTGCCAAAACTTCACTTAAACGTGAGTATGTTTGTAAAAATGTTTCTTTCTCATTATAACAAGGCATAATAATTCTAACCTTCATGTCTACACCTTCATTCTCCTTCTAAAACGTTGAAATAATGCCCTATCATGACGTCACAAAATAATTTTATATTTATATGTAAATTGCATAAGTATGAGTTTGAGCCTTATTAATTTCCCTATTTTTATGATAATTATTTATAGATTAACAATTACAAAGCGGAATTTCCAAACAAACCTATTTCTTTTACAGATTTGTAATCTTCCAGTAAACTTCCATTTCTTTTTTGAAAAGCCCTAGACATAAAACACCTCATGATGATCCATTTAAAAAGCTTAACCGCCTGTACCACAAAGCAATCAAAATAACTAAAAAAGGATAAAAGTCCTGACTCATAGAACTTTTATCCTTAACGTAAAATCTTATTTTAAATCGCCAATACTAATTTTATCTGGGTCTTTTCCTTGGCGGATATCTTTATTTAAATTATCAATACGTTCGATGTCCGCTTCTTCTAATGAGAAGTTAAAAATGTTGATGTTTTCTTCGATACGTTCTTTCGTCTTAGACTTTGGAATAACAAGACGTCCGTGTTCAATATGCCAACGTAGAACGACTTGAGCTGGCGTTTTACCATATTTTTCAGCAAGTTCAACGATGACCTCATCGTCTAATAAACCTCTGTTTCGCATGATTGGCATCCAAGCTTGTACTGCGATATCGTTTTGATCACAGTAGTCTTGTGTTTCTTGTTGATTGAAGTATGGATGACATTCGATTTGGTTAACTTGCGGAATAATTTCAGTTTGTTCAATTAGCTTATCTAAATGATGTGGCTTAAAGTTAGCTACACCAATTGATTTGGCTTTTCCTTCACCACAAAGATGTTCTAAGGCTTTATAAGTTTCAATGTACTTACCGTTCTTTTCACAAGGCCAATGAACTAAGATGAGATCAACGTAATCCATACCAAGATTGTCTAATGATTTGTTGAAATATGTTAGCGTGCTATCGTAACCTTGATAATCATTCCAAATCTTAGTTGTGATGAACACCTCATCACGTTGAACACCTAAATCTTTAAGCGCTTGACCAAGTTCTTTCTCGTTATCATACATAAAAGCCGTGTCGAATAGACGATAACCAGCTTCTAAAGCACTCTTAATTGAATCATACATATCTTCTTCAGTAATTTTATAGACACCTAAACCAACTTTAGGAATGTGTTTACCGTTATTTAGTATATGAATCGAATCGTTCATCGATTCTCGCCCCTTTCTTAACTTCTCTAACATCACTTTATATTATAAAACTGTAATGAAGGGCTTTCAAATATTGTAAACTATGAACTTTATCGTTGCCGAAGTAACAAGTTTCTCATCACACTCATTAAAAAAAGCTAGGTGATAGTCGATATAGCGACTTAACCCTAGCTCTAAGCGATATTATTTTTCTTCTTTAGTTTCCTCTTGCTCGTCTTCCAATTCATCATCAACGGACTTACGCTCGTGATGTTGTTCGAACCTTAAGATGACGTTAAGAATCGTGTGATTTTCGATTTCTGAAACAATCCAACGGTCGAAGTACGTATCGACAAAGTCGTCTTGTTGTAAATCGGTATTGTGTGCTTGAAGCCAACCACCAATCGTATCTATATCTTCAGAATCATCAAATTCGATATCGAATTTCTCTTCTAAATCATCTAATAATACACGTCCATTAATCTGATATGTTTTATCATTTAATTGGACGATGTCGTTCACTTCATCACTATCAAATTCATCTCGAATTTCACCGACAATTTCTTCTAAGATATCTTCCATTGTTAAAATACCAGCAGTACCGCCATACTCATCAATGATTAAACTGATATGGACATGTTCACGTTGCATTCTAACAAGTGCTTCACGAATCATTGTCGTCTCAGAAATAGTCGGTAAGTCATGAATGTAATCTGAAATATTTAATTTCTCACCAGAAGCATAATCTGTTAAGAACTCTTTAACGTTAATAAAACCTTTGATATGGTCTTTGTCACCATCTTCCGTAATTGGGTAACGCGTAAAATGGTGTTCATTAACAGTCTCAAGTAATTCATCTACATTAAAAGGTTCATTTAATGCGACTACTTGTGTTCTTGGTACCATAATATCTTTTGCGTGACGCTCATCGAATGAGAAGATATTCTCCATATAAGCAAGCTCTGCTTGGTTAATTTCTCCGCCACGGTAACTTTGTTTCATAATAATTTTGATTTCTTCTTCAGACATCGCATCATCACCAGCGTTTGGATCTGCACCAAAGAGACGAATAATTTGTCGTGCTGAACCATTCATTAACCAAATTAGCGGTTTCATTAAAACGCCAAAGTAATACAACGGTCTTGAATATAATAATGCGATACGTTCAGTATACTGAATCGCGAATGACTTAGGTGCAAGTTCCCCTAAAACCACGTGCAAATATGTCACAATTATAAAAGCAACAACTAGTGATAATGTTGTTATAATCGCTTGTGGAACATGTAAAAATTCGAAAAGAGGATGTAAAATCTTTTCAAAAACAGGTTCACCTAGCCAACCTAAACCAAGTGACGTTACAGTAATACCTAGCTGACAAGCTGATAAATAATAGTCTAAATCTCTAACCATTTTCTTAACAACAAAAGCACTTCTGTTACCTTCTGACACAAGTTGATCAATACGTGATTCTCTTACTTTTACCAAAGCGAATTCAGAACCAACGAAGACTGTAGTTAATGCGATTAATAAGAAAAATACTATTAAGTTGATTATGGTCGTAATTTCCAATTAGTTCCCTATTTCTAGGGTTTCACCTCCAACAATAATAATGCCGCCAAAGTCGAATTTGGCAGACGCGTTTAATAAATCATTCGTTTTTAAATAGTGCTTAGTGCCTAAATCCTTCCCATGGCGACACCTCCAGACAAAAAATAGTTAGTTACATTTTATATTATCATTTTCGTTTTACCTAAACAATCATTTTGAGAATTTCTCAGATGACTCTTGAGTTTATACCCAATTTTATAATCCTATAACTTCATTTTATAAAACTCGTTCAAATTAAGGTTATGGGATGCTCAATATCTCAAAATTAAAAATAAAAAAACACTGCCGAAGACCTATGTATACATTCGACAGTGAAAAACATATATTAATTATCCATATTTTTTGATGAATTTATTTCTAAGCTAGTTAGCTTTGGCTTTAAGATGCCATAAATAATTGCTCCTACAAGCGAACCAATTACGATTGCTAATAGGGTTTGAAACGCATGAGAAAAATCCGTTCCAAATATAACAAAGATACCACCATGTGGAGCCGCAATATTTGAACCTAATCCTAAAGCAATACCACCAGCGACCCCTGAACCTACCATCATAGATGGTATGACGCGCAATGGATCTGCAGCAGCAAAAGGTATTGCACCTTCTGTGATAAAAGAGAGCCCCATGACATAGTTAGGTATTATTGATCCTCTTTGAGCTTTAGTATATTTACCTTTGAATAGTAACATTGAAGTTGCAAGTGCAATAGGTGGCACCATACCACCGACCATTGCCGCTGTGATAGGAGCAGCATTACCACTTTCTAATGCAGCTATCGAGAATACATACGCTGCTTTATTAAATGGTCCACCCATATCAATTGCCATCATAGCACCGAGTACGATTCCTAAAATAATAATATTAGCACCAGCTAACCCATTTAATAACCCTTGGAGTTGATCATTTAACCAAGCCGCAGGTGGGTTAATTGCATAAATCATTAATAACCCTGTAATTGTTACCGTTAAAAGTGGATAAATTAATGTAGGTTTTAATCCTTCAAGCATGTGAGGTAGGTTGCGACATAATTTCTTTATACCTTGAGTTAAGTAACCAGCTAAAAAACCAGCTAATATAGCCCCGATAAACCCTGAGCCACCACTAGTAGCTAACATACCACCAACTAATCCTGCTGCAAAGCCAGGTTTATCTGCTATACTACGAGCAATAAAACCAGCTAATATTGGAATTATTAGTTGAAAAGCACTATTTTTACCAATTTCCCATAAATTAGCAGCGAAAGCATTATACTGACTATGTTTAGGATCAAAAGCATTTTCACCAAACATGAAAACGATAGCCATTAAAATACCACCAGCTATTACGAGTGGTAACATGTTAGAAACACCGTTCATGAGGTGCTTGTAAATTGTCTTACCTATGCCTAACTTCTCATCGTTATATTTTGAAGAACTTGATTGATTTTGCTTAGCTTTATATGGTTGACGATTTTGATCCTGGGCTATTTCTATAAGTTCATGTGGCCTCTTGATCCCATCTGAGACAGGTACCTCAACTAAATTTTTACCATCGAATCGTTCAATATCAACTTTAACATCCGCCGCTACGATAACGCCTAAAGCCTTATCAATATCCTCGTTCGTTAATTTGTTTTTAACGCCACTCGAGCCATTCGTTTCAACTTTTAAATCTACATTCATCTTTTCAGCTTCTTGTAATAAAGCATCCTTGGCCATATATGTATGAGCAATTCCTGTTGGACAAGCTGTAACGGCCACAATAAACGGCTTTTCTTGTTTAGAATCACTTTGAGATTCTGATACTACATTATTATCGCTTTCTTCTCTTCGAAAAATCTCGATGACTTCGTCTTTGCTAGTCGCAGACAATAAAGCTTGTTTAACATTGTCTTTCATTAACAATCCTGATAATTTTGCTAAAGCATCTAAATGCGTTTGGGCACCATTTTCAGGTGCTGCTATCATGAAAAACAAATGAGCAGGTTGACCATCTAAACTATCAAAATCAATACCTTTTTCACTTTTGCAAAAGGATATAGACGGTTTTTCTACGACGTCCACTTTGGCATGTGGTATCGCAATTCCATCTCCTACACCAGTAGTACTTTGTTGCTCACGTTTAAGTATCGCTTGTTTAAACTTTTCAACATCAGATATTTTATTGGCCTCTTTAAGCTGGTTCACTAGGTATGTTATTACACCATCTTTGTCAACACAATCTACATTAAGCGACACGGTGTCTTTAGTTAGTAAGTCTGTAATTTTCATTGGTAGTCACTCCTTAGTCTAAAAAATTTATATTAATATCATTTATAAGCGATTCTATTTTTGTTCCAGTGGCTAAATCCTTGCTAAAAGCAGTCGCACTTCCTGATGCAATAGCTAATTTAAATGACGTTTTAATACCTTTTTTATTAGCTATACCAGCTATCATACCTGCTACGGTACTATCTCCAGCACCAATAGTATTAACTACACTACCTTTAGGTACTGTAGCTTTTAATATATAATCGTTATCTAGGTAAATAGCACCATCTGCACCAAGCGATACAATAATTGAACGTGCTCCTTTTTCAATAAGTTTACGCCCGTACTTAATCACCTCTTCTTCAGTACTGATGGAAGTATTAAAAATTTCTTCTAGTTCATTTAAGTTAGGTTTAATCAATAATGGTTGATATTCTAATGTAGATAATAAAAGGTCTTTTTCAGCATCGACGACTAAATTTGCGCATTTGTTTTTAACGATTTTAGCGATATCTGAATAAACATTCTTTGATAGTGAAGGCGGCACGCTACCTGAAACTATAACGATGTCTCCCTTATTAATTTGATTTATTTCATCACAAAGCGCTTTAAAGTCTTCATTTGATACAAATGGGCCAGAAGCATTTATTTCAGTTTCCTTAATTCCTTTTAATTTAACGTTTATACGTGAATCTTGTTCAAGTTCTACAAAATTAGTGGAGATTCCTTCTTCTTTTAGAACTTTTTTAATAAAACTCCCAGTAAAACCGCCAATAAACCCATAAGCAACGGATTTCACTCCTAAGCTATTAAGTATGCGAGAAACATTTATGCCCTTGCCCCCAGCAAATTTATAAGTATTTTGGGATCGATTTAGACTGCCTTCCTTAAAATCAGACGTCTCCATAACGTAATCTACAGACGGATTGAAAGTTATTGTATATATCATCACTCTACTCCTACAAATTTATATTTTTGATTATAGTGGCTAAAGTTAGGTAACTTTTGTGCTTTTTTAGAAGTAATCACATATGAATTTGACTTTAAATTTACATGAGCAAAATGTACATCATTATATTTAGAATGATCTACTAGAATATAGTGTTGGAATCCAAGTTCTATTGCAGTGCTTTTAATAAGCGCTTCTTTGTCATCAGGAGTGGTAAAACCATTGTCGTAATCAAAACCGTTCATCCCTAGAAAAACCTTGCTAAATCGATACTTACGTAATGTATCAACCGCTCGATCACCTATAGTAGCGAGCGTTGTGTGTTTTACCTCGCCACCTAGCAAAAACGTTTTAATGCCTTTTTGGGTTAAGGCTTCTACATGCGTAACTCCATTGGTTACTACTACTACATCCTTGGCATTTATACATGAAATCATTTCATATGTAGTCGTACCAGCATCAATAAATATAAAGTCCCCATCTTGTATTTGTTCAGCAGCTAATTTTCCTATTTCAGTTTTCTCATCTGTATTAAGCGTTTTTTTATCAAACATAGATAATTCAGGGCGTTTAGGTTTAGTAAGCATAGCCCCGCCGTGGACTCGTTTAAGCACGCCTTGTTGTTGCAGTTGTGAGAGATCTCTTCGTATAGTCGATTCGCTAACGCCAACACTTTTAACTAAGGATTGTAATGATACTATTTCGCTTTTATTTAGTTCCTGTACAATCAATTCATATCTTTTCTCAGATAACATGTTTATTACCTCACTTCAATTTAAGTTTAATGTATACGCTTACATAATTCAATCATTTTCTTTCATTTTCATTCAAATTCAATCAAAGTTATAAATTTCTATAGAAAAACTCCATAGTTATTTCACTACAGAGATAACTACGGAGTTTATTTTTAAGCGATTTGTCGCTTTTCGTTGCGGTGCCATTGGATGTAACCATAAATACTATTGATTAAGAACGCAAGCCACATCACAATCATTGATACTGAACCGAGCGAAACGTCTCCAGTATTCAGGCTGTCGCTGAGCGCTTGCCACCATAAGATGATAGAGATGATATTGACGAAGATCCAGAATAGCCATTGTTCTTTGTAACGAAGCGTCATCAAGATTTGACCTACTATTGAGAGTGCTGTTGATGCACCGTCTACGTACGCGTGCTCTGCGTAAAAGGCACCTGATAAATTCTGTAACAATACAACAAGTAACGCGTACACAACGCCAGTACCGATTATTGTGAGTGCCCACGTTTTAACATTTAAACCTCTCGAATCTACTTCTTTAACTTTAGTATCTTCAGCATTTGGATCGTGTGACATGTTCTTAATCCAAAAATAGATTCCTATAAATTGGAAGATACCGAAGACAATCTGCATGCCTACTTCTCCCATGAAGTGTTGTTTAAAGCTCAAGTAACCATATGTACTCACTTGGATAAGTCCAAAGAAGAACGTGGACAGACGCCCTTTTGCTGCCATGAAGACAGTAATTACGCCCGAAACACTCACGATTAAGTTTAACCATCCATCTAATGAAATACGCTTTTCCTCACCTACAAATAATGGAAAGAAGAAAATCAAACATTGTAGACAAATAAACACCCCGAAAAACCACTTTTCATATGTTGAAAAGCCCTTAAAGTCTTTAACGATAAACATACATTCCACTCCTTACTCGCCGCATTTAATTTCATTATACAACGACCCTTCATGAAAAGTTATAAAATTTCAAAATTATTTTATAGCGAAGAGGGGTATTCTGAATTTTCTGTAAATACGTTTACTTTTGTGCTCAACTTTTCTAAAATTGAAATTAATAGCAAACTATGTGCAATTTACATTTAAAACAATCAAATTGGGAGGAATTTATATGAGAATTGCGATAGCTGGTTCAGGTGCGCTGGGTTCAGGCTTTGGCGCAAATATGTTCAAGAATGGGTATGATGTAACGTTAATCGACGGGTGGCAAGAACACGTTAATGCGATTAAAAGACATGGCTTGAATGTTGAAATGAACGATGTGCCTTTTCAAGTGGAGATACCGGTACATCACTATGACCAATTGAAAGACGTTAAACCCTTCGATGTCATCTTCTTCTTCACGAAATCGATGTACTTAGAGGAAATGTTGGAGAAAGTGAAACATTTAATTCATGACCAAACCGTACTTGTAAGCACAATGAACGGCTTAAACCATGAACGTGTGATGTCGAATTATGTAGATGACACACGCATCTTAAGAGGTGTAACGACATGGACTGCAAGCATTAAAGCCCCCGGTGAAACGGTGTTCTTAGGACAAGGCCCTGTCGAAATTGGCGCTATCGTAGACGGCGCTGAAACACATGCAAAGGCTATTGAAACGATATTGCAGCGTTCGAACTTAAATCCGCTTCTGCAAACAAATATTCATGCGTCGATATGGAAGAAAATTTGTATCAACGCAACTGTAAATACGTTAGGCACGCTACTCGATGCTAATTTAATGACACTTAAAAAGGCCAACCACATGGATGACCTGTTAGAGCAAATTATTCATGAAATTAGCGACGTGGCTGAGATTGATAATGTTTCGCTAGACGTCCCAGAAATGGTCGCTTATCTACATGATGTGATGGAGAAAGTTGGTCCTCATTATCCATCTAAGCATCAAGATTTAGTCGTTAAGAACCGACTAACTGAAATTGATTATATCAATGGTGAAGTAGCGAATATTGCACGTCGTCACGGTATTCCTGCACCGTGTAACACGTTTATCACACATCTCATACATGCCAAAGAATCTATTATGGACGCTAAATAACAATTAAAGAGGTTGGATCCTTTTGAAAGTAAAATAAAGCACGTTAGCTTTATTTATGATAATTCCTTAAAACAGCTGACTCCTAGGGGTGAGGCCCCGGCACAGTTTAATGAACAAAGAAGCTAAAAACTTCTTTGTAAGTTCAACCATCGAATTGAAAATTCGGGTTGAGCTTTATATGTAAGCCGGGGCTTAAGCGTGGTACAAAGAAGCATTAGCTTCTTTGTAAGTACAACTAGCGAATTAAAATTCGAGTTGTACTTTACAGGAAAGCATGCTGTATAAGGAATTTATAATAAGGATCCAACCTCTTTTTCTATATTCAATTGCTTCTAAATAAAAATGTTTAGTCACTTCATTCAAATGCGTAGCCTGCTTTAAAGGCCTTTTCAAAAATGGATTAAACGAGTTTCTTACGGATCTTACCTGAGATAATATCGACGATTAAGACCATAATTACAAGACCAATTAAGATGATACCTACGCGGCTCCATTCACGTGTTTGTAACGCGAAGATAAGTGGTGTACCGATACCGCCAGCTCCGATTAAGCCTAAGATCGATGCTGAACGTAGGTTTAATTCAAAGCGGTACAGGACTAGCGATAAGTAGGATGGTAGGATTTGCGGTACGACCGAGAACATTAATGTTTTAATCTTATTGGCACCACTAGCCTTTAAGGACTCAGTTGGGCTTAAATCTAAGTTTTCGATGTCTTCTGCGAACAATTTACCCATCATACCGATCGAGTGAATGCCGAGTGCGAGCACACCTGAGAATGAACCTGGCCCTACTGCTTTAATGAAGATGATCGCCATCACGATTTCAGGGAACACACGCACGATACTTAAGATAAATTTACTAAAACCAGATACTGCTTTCACGCGAACCATGTTGTTTGCGGCTAAGAACGCAATAGGAATGCAGAAAATGGCTGATAAGAATGTACTGATTACGGCGATGGCGAAGGTTTCAAGTAAGCCTCTCAGTAAGTCTTCGCCTTCAGGGATGTAAATGTAATCAGTGTCTGGATGAATAAGTCCATCAAAGATAGACATCATAATTGCTTGTGATTTCTCTTTAATTTCAAAGCTCGGGATGTTTGTAAAAGCCCAAATTAACAATAAAAATACAACTAAGCTAAAGATCCATTTGAAGAGACTTGCTTTTGGCTTTTCAGGATAAGTGGTCGTTTTATTATCTTTAATCATATTAAACGTTCCCTCACTTTCTGACTCACGATATCAATAATTACAACGATAATGAGTGTAAATAAGATAATTGTCATTGTCTTTTGATATTGGAATAAGCCGAGCGTATGATCATAGAAGAGACCAATACCACCTGCACCAACTAAACCGAGTACGGCAGCGGCACGAATATTGATTTCGAAAGCGTAAAGCACGTATGACATATAAGATGCGATGGCTTGAGGTACAACCCCAAACGCGATCCACTTAATTTTATTTGCGCCAACTGCTTTCATGGCTTCTAACGGACCATTGTCGATACCTTCAAGTGATTCATACATTAATTTAGAAATGACGCTAATTGTTAAAATGATAAGTGCTAAGATACCAGGAATTTGTCCGATACCGAATATCGCTACGAATATCGCAGCTAGTAGTAAATCTGGAATTGTACGCACGATGTTTAAAATAAATCGTGCTGGAATTGAAATAAATGATGATTGCGTGATATTTGTCGCACAAAGTAGCGAAATCGGTATTGATAGAATCGCCCCGATAAATGTTCCTACGACTGCCATACGTACCGTTTCAATCATCGGTTCGAATATTTCGCTAAAGTAGCCCCAGTTTGGTGGGAACATGTCTTGTACTAAAGCCACCATTTGAGGCACACCGTATAATAAGTCACCGACGCTAAACCCTGTGAAGATAAAACTCCATACTACAAGGGCTAAAACGACAACGACACTTAACCATCTTTTAATCGGAGGTGTGGTTTTCATATATTTAGCGACGCGTTCGTCACGAGATGTCATTTAGTCCACCCCCATTTTTTCGTCTGCTTTAATTGAACGACCGTAAATTTGCGCAAAAGCCTCGTCAGTAGCTTCTTCAACTGGTCCGTCAAATACAAGTTCTCCAGCTCTTAATCCAATGATACGTGTACCATATTGTCGCGCTAGATCGACAAAGTGTAAGTTAATGATGACTGTAATACCAAGTTGCTCGTTGATTTGTTTTAAGTCATCCATAACTTGCTTTGTTGTAAGTGGGTCGAGTGACGCGACTGGTTCATCGGCTAATATAATAGATGATTCTTGGCATAAGGCACGTGCGATTGAAATACGTTGTTGTTGACCACCTGACAATTCGTCAGAACGGTGGTAGGCCTTTTCCAAAATGTTCACACGGTCTAACGCTTCAAGTGCTTTACGCTTATCTTCTTTCGGGAACCATCCGAGCACCATCTTCCACGTAGGGTGATAACCTACGCGTCCGCTGAGCACGTTACGAATAACGCTTGAGCGCTTAACTAAGTTAAAATGTTGGAAGATCATACCGATGTTACGTCTCATTTCAAGTAAAGATTTACCTGACGCTTTCGTGATAGATTTACCTTCGATGAAGATTTCGCCTTCAGTAATATCGTGGAGACGGTTGATTGAACGTAATAAAGTCGACTTACCAGCACCTGATAAACCAACGATAACCGCGAAGTCCCCTTTCTCGATATTTAAGTTTATTTGATTCAAACCTTTATGGCCGTTATCGTATACTTTCGATACATTTTTAAATTCAATTTGACTCATTTCATTCACCTTTCAAATTAAAATAGAAAAAGGACGTGAGACAAAGTGCGATCCCACGTCCAATTTTAAATATGCTATTGATAACGGTTGTTAAATAGACTCTATCAAGCCATGAACGCGTTATCAAGACAAAGTGGGATACGAAGTTATCCTTTAAGATCATGATCCTTCGTCCCACTCCCTCCCTTTAAAAGCTTATTTATTTACTTTTTTGCTGTATTCACGAACTACATCGAAGTTTTCATCTTTACCGTCTACATAACCTTCGTGGCTGTAAACTTCACTGATGATTTTTTGACCTTCTTTAGTTTTCGCGATATCTTTGAAAGCTTTAGAGATTTTGTCTTTCCATTCTTTATCCATGTCTGAACGCACTGAGATTGTATCGTTAGGAATGTCTTCAGTTGTATGGATAACTTTTGTATCTTTAAATACGTTTGGTTCATCTTTCTTAACTGTGTTACGTGCATCTTGGAAAGTAGCAGCTGCATCAACATCGCCATTTAATAAAGCGATAATAGCTTGGTCATGACCTTTTACAGTTGTTACTTTCATGTCTTTAGCTGGGTTGATGTCTTCTTTCATTAACTCAGCTACAGGGAATGTGTAACCTGCAGTTGAAGTTACGTCTTGAAGCGCAATCTTTTTACCTTTAAGGTCTTTTAAAGATTTGATATTTGAATCTTTCTTAACTACGATTTGAGATTTGTAACTTGAAACTTTGTCTTTTGTTGGTGAACCGTCTTCTTCATTCACACCAAAACGTTGTGCTTGAAGTAATAAGTCAGCGGCTTTTTGTTCTTTTGCTAATGTGTAAGCAGTTGGTGGTAAGAAACCAACGTCAACTTTCTTAGATTTCATTGCTTCAACGATTGTGTTGTAGTTTGTTGAAACAGAAACTTTTACAGGAATATCTAATTCTTTAGATAATAATTTCTCAAGTGGTTTCGCTTTTGCTTCTAAAGTATCAGCGTTCTGAGAAGGTACGAATTGAACTGTTAATTCTTTAGGTTTATAGTCGCCACCTTCTTTATCTCCTTCACTTGATTTCTTATCAAGACTAGATTTGTTGCCACATGCTGCAAGTACTAAAGCTGTCGTTAAAATGAGCGCAAACACTTTTGATAAAAACTTATACGACTCCATATTTCATCCTCCAATTTAAATAGTGTCAAACCAAGAGTACCATAGCTTTATTATATAAATTATTTAAATTTTGTAAAATGATTAAAGCTTTTTTGAAGATTGTAAATTTCTGATGGCGCTCTTTTAAGAATTATTTAGTTTGCCTACGCATGATTTAAAACCATTTGAAAAGCCTTTATGATATAAAGGGATAAATGAAGGAGGAGAGTCGTAAATGTCATACATAAAAAAATTAGCCACTTTAGGTTTACTATCAGCTGTTACATTTAGTTCTATTAATGTTGCACAAGCAGAAGATGCACCTGTATTAGGTGAAGATACTGGTAAAGGTACTGTTTTAGTCGATAATACGCACGGTCAAACGGCTGGTGCAGCGGATTGGGTTATCGACGGGGCTTTTTCTGATTATGGCCAATCTATTGCTGACCAAGGTTATCAAGTCAAAGAGTTACGTAAAGATAATACGATTTCTGAAGAAAGCTTAAAGGATGCTTCGATTCTTGTCATTCCAGAAGCGAATATTCCGATTAAAGATTGTGAACAAGAAGCCATCTTAAATTTCACTAAAAACGGTGGCAGTGTCGTGTTTATCTCAGATCACTATAATGCGGACCGTAATTTAAACCGTATTGATTCATCTGAAATTATGAACGGTTACCGCCGTGGTGCTTATAACGATATTACGAAAGACATGTCTGAAGCTGAAAAGAATTCAGATGAAATGAAAGGTGTAACGAATTCAGATTGGTTATCAGAGAACTTTGGGGTTCGTTTTCGTTATAATGCCTTAAACAATCTTAAGGCTACGAATATTGTTCAAGGTGAAAATGGCCTAAACATTGGCGACAACGTCAATAGTGTTTCGATGCATGCAGGTTCAACAGTAGCAATTACAAATCCTGAAATTGCTAAAGGTATCGTATATATGCCGGATAATTTAACAGAATCTGATAAATGGTCTCATGCCGTTGACCAAGGTGTTTACAATGGCGGCGGTAAGAAAGAAGGCGCTTATGTAGCGGTATCAAAAGTCGGCAAAGGTAAAGCGGCGTTTATCGGCGACTCTTCAATGGTTGAAGATAGTTCTCCTAAGTACAAACGTGAAGATAGCGGTGA
This sequence comes from Staphylococcus massiliensis CCUG 55927, assembly GCF_000298075.1. Lineage (GTDB taxonomy): Bacteria > Bacillota > Bacilli > Staphylococcales > Staphylococcaceae > Staphylococcus > Staphylococcus massiliensis. The sequence continues at coordinate 1,215,497 of NZ_JH815593.1, forward strand.
ATCGAAACGTACGTATGACGGCTTTAAAGAAGAAGATAATGGTCAATTACTTAAAAACTTAACGACTTGGTTAGGTAAGAAAGAAGCGTACACATCATTTAAAGAAAAAGGCATCGAATTAGATGAGAAGACACCGCTACTTGATTTCGAAACGCCTGAGAATAGTACAGAACCTCAAAAAGAACCTTGGAGCGAACCTAAAGATGGTTATAAATGGTATGACCCATCTACGTTCAAGCCAGGTAGTTATGGAAGTGGCGAAGCGCCAACTGAGGACCCTGAAAGTCCGAGTGACGACCCAAATGATACGCCTGAAACAAATGGTAACGCAACATTCGACTTACCTAGTCAATTCACAGCTGGCGATACTGAAACGTTCACAGTGAAATTATCAGGTTATCCTGCGAATCAAAAAGTGAGCGACCTTAAAGTTGGTATGTATAAAGCTGGTGGCGAACAAATTGGTCGAATTGCAAAAGATGGCGAAACAGCAGATAGTTACGGTTATAGTACGCCAACTTCAGTTACAACTGATGAGAACGGTAATGCGGTCCTTAAGTACACAGTTAAAGTGAAGGACGGAGCTACTGGCGAAGCGAATATTCGCTTAAAGCAAGGTAGTAAAACTGTTACAACGAAACAAATTAATGTTCAATAAATTGAATTAAAACAGTAAAAAGACTTGTTAGGACGTGTGATTGACGCCTAGCAAGTCTTTTTGAGTATGAATTTTTGGGGGCGGTTTTGAGCCCCCATTTTCCTGAATGGGTGGGAAGATAAAATATGGTTGTGGCGATCGTGAATGGATTCGCGGCTATGGCACCATGCGTTTAAAGCGTGACTTTGAATGTCGTCAAGTTAGGGATGTCGTTAGAGCCCTGATGTTTCAGGTATTGAATCAACATTTCTGCGCCCTCAACGGGAATGTCCTTGACGATTTTACTTTCGTCAAACATCGCGTAATCCCCACCACCGACAGCGCGGTAGTTATTCATCACGACTTGATACGTTTGAGCGTCCGTAACCGGTTCCCCTTTGAACGTGACGTCGTGAACGCGAGCACCCGCTTCATTCGACGCGTGAATCGTATAGTCGATACCGGAATACATATCGTAATTGAAATGTTGCGGTTTCGGTTCAAGAAATGCTTGATTGACCGTAATGTCGCCATCTTCGACATCGAAATATGTCGCCGTCTTCTCAAGTGCTGCCTTTAACTCGGCACCAGTCACTTCAAGAACGTTGAACGTGTTCGGGAACGGATAGTTATCAATAATATCTCGCATCGTTACCGTCTTTGAAAAACCACGTGCGCTCGGAAACAGCGGCGTGCAAGAAATATCTACGCCTGCAAGGGACATCTGCGCGTGGTTGAGAAGATTTACGATCGGATGCGGCTTGATACGCGCCTTGAAATCGTCTTTAACAAGCATGTCTTCGTTTAAATGAACTAAAGGTGCGTCTAGCCATGCTTCAAGTTTATCTTGCGTGTCACGAACTGCTTGAGGCGCTTCTTGTGAAACCGTCTCTTCGGTAACTGGAATGAGATCAGTCGTTTGATGCTTAATGGTATGTTGTTGTGCGTCATATTGAAGTACGATCTTACCTAGGAAGTCGCCCTTTGAACCAGGCTGAACGATACTTACGCCCTCTTTGACCGTAGCGATTTCACGGTGTTGGTGACCTGTAATTAATACGTCAATGCCGTCTACTTCTTGTAATATTTGATAGCCCTCGTTCTCACCTGTTTGTTGTTCCGTTTCGTTTCCTGTTTCGAGATCACGTTCAAACCCGCCGTGGTAGCTCACTACGACGATATCTGCTTTGTCGCGAACAGATTGGATATGGGCTTTTAAATAAGAAACTGTGGTTTCAAATTCAAGTCCAGCAATGATTTCAGGTTTCTCCCAGTTCGGAATATAAGGCGTTGTAACGCCGATTATGGCAACTGTAACGCCATCGATTTCCTTGTAGACGACGTCGTGACCAGTGAACGGTTTGCCATCAGTCGTGATATTGGCAGACAACACCGGGTAATTCAGGCGGTCGAGCGTGTCATGCAGGTACGGTAAGCCGAAATTAAACTCATGATTACCGATGACACCAACGTCAAATCCTATCTGATTATAGACCTTCGTTAACATTTCGCTCGATTGCAGCTCACTATTTAAATAGAAACAGAACGGCGAACCTTGGATGAAATCCCCGTTCTCAATGAGCAGGGTATTAGTGTTGGCTTGGCGTTCCTTTTCAATGAGTGTCTGAATCTTTAAAAGCCCTTTCGATAGTTCTTGGCCTTTATGTTGATAATTTGTTGGGAAGATGTATCCATGAATGTCACTTACGGATAAAATCACAATTTCTTTCATCTTTACTGCTCCTTTAAGTTAAATGTATTTCTCGACGAGATAGATGATCCAACCGATGCTTGCGAAAATGAGTACGGATTGAATGATGACGCTTGTAATCAGTACGTTGTCTGAGAAGTAGATGAGCGCGCATATGTCGAAAACAAATATGGGAACCGCGCATATACTGAGTCGTTTGAAAACCCTTAGGCTGAAGTGCGCCGATAGTTTTTGCGCGCGGATAAAGTTTTTAGTTGATTTGAGTGCTTTCGGGGTTCGGTACCCTACCCATCGATTCGGTTTCGTCGGCGGTAATTCTTTGAAAAGATTAGCGAGTGCGAACATAAATAAGCTTGCCGGTAGTAGTGTGATGGTAACCCCTCCTTTGTATGTGGTTGGCGGTTTGTGTAATACGGATAGTGCTGGTGTACGTAGACGTAGTGATGGCGTCGGTGTATGTTTACGTGGTGTCGGTGCTCGTTTACGACGCGGTGCTAGGGCTGGCGTCGGAGTACTTAAACGTGGTGTCGGCGCTCGTTTACGACGCGGTGTCGGGTTTAGTATTGTTTAGAGCTGTTACGGCGGGTTTGATTTACACGTTTCTTAAGTCTTGTAAATTTAGACCCATTTGGTTTACACGTTTTTGTAGTCTTGTAATCTAAAAGCCCTATGGTTTACACGTTTTCCAAGTCTAGTAAATTAAAAGCCATTTCATTTACACGTTTCTGCAGTCTTGTAATTTAAAAGCCATTTGATTTACACGTTTCTGCAGTCTTGTAATTTAAAAGCCATTTGATTTACACGTTTTCCAAGTCTTGTAATTT
>NZ_JH815593.1:1218884-1235400 GCF_000298075.1 Staphylococcus massiliensis CCUG 55927
CTTGTAATTTAAAAGCCATTTGATTTACACGTTTTCCAAGTCTTGTAATTTAAAAGCCATTTGATTTACACGTTTCTGCAGTCTTGTAATTTAAAAGCCATTTGATTTACACGTTTTCCAAGTCTTGTAAATTTAGACCCATTTGGTTTACACGTTTCTGCAGTCTTGTAATTTAAAAGCCATTTGATTTACACGTTTTCCAAGTCTTGTAAATTTAGACCCATTTGGTTTACACGTTTCTGCAGTCTTGTAAATTTAGACCCGCTTGATTTACACGTTTCCGATTTCTTGTAATTGTAGATGTAATACTCCCGTTTATCACGTTCCAATTTTCTTGATAAACCAACGCCCTTCGTTTATCACGTTCTACTTTTCTTGATAAACCAAGCCCCTTCAATTATCACGTTTGAACTTTCTTGATAAACCAACGCCCTTCAATTATCACGTTTGAATAAACGTGATAAACCGACTTTCTTAAAGGGCTTTTCACAGGGCGACGGGACAAAGCAAGTATGCGTTATGTAAGACAACGTTTATCAATTAGCGATACTTTAGCAGTTAGTGAATAGTTACGTAAGACGGCGTTTGGCCATTAGTGAAAATTCGATAGCTAGTTTAAAGGTACGTAAGACGACGTTTATTAATAAGCGATAAATTTGCAGTTAAATCAACGTTACTTAAGACTGCCAATAAGCAATGACTACAAAAAGTTTCCGAACCTGTAAACCTCACTGAAATACCAGTATCCAACCTTTCATAAATTTTTGATTATTTGTCTTTTCAAAAAATGAATGATAGAGTAATAATTATAAATTAAATATTTGTTGCTAGGGGTGCCATTTGAGCTGAAAGAAACGATTTGTTTTAACCCTTTGAACCTGATTTGGTTAGTACCAACGTAGGGAAGCATGACACATATCTATTTTAACATTGAATGGATATCCTGTTGTACTATATATGATGCAATAGGATTATTTTATGATACATAGATACCTCATGGGGTTGTTTAGCCCTTTGTGCCTCCTAGCAATTAAAATTGTTTAGGAGGTTTTTTTGTGAATCAAGAAGAGATTGAGTTAAAGAAACAGTTTCCATCTAGTAAGAAGATTTACATTTCTGGTGAGGATCCTGATATCAAGGTGCCTTTCCGTGAAATTACGCTTTCTAATACGGTGACGGATGAAGGCGAACGCGAAAACCCACCGTTTGTAGTTTATGACACGGCTGGACCTTACCATGATGACGATTATGAAGTCGATGTGAAACGTGGTATTCCAAAATTACGTGAACAATGGATTAACGACCGTGACGACATTGAAATGTATGAAGGTCGTAAAGTTCAATCATTAGATAACGGATTCAAAAAAGAAGGTCATGACAAATTTGTTGAAACACCTTTCGAATATCAACCTAAACGTGCGAAATCAGAACAAAATGTAACGCAAATGCATTACGCGAAACAAGGTATCATTACGAAGGAAATGAAATTCATCGCGGCACGTGAAAATATGTCAGCGGAATATGTGCGTGATGAAGTTGCACGTGGACGCGCTATTATTCCAAACAACGTCAACCACCCTGAGTCAGAACCGATGATTATTGGTAAAAACTTCCAAGTTAAAATTAACGCTAACATCGGTAACTCTGCCGTAAGTTCTTCAATCGAAGCAGAAATTGAAAAACTTGTATGGGCGACTCATTGGGGCGCTGACACTATCATGGATTTATCTACAGGTAAAAACATTCACGCGACTCGTGAATATTTATTACGTAACTCACCTGTTCCAGTTGGTACTGTTCCAATTTACCAAGCACTTGAAAAAGTAGACGGTATTGCTGAAAACTTAACTTGGGAAATCTATCGCGATACATTAATCGAACAAGCTGAACAAGGCGTAGACTACTTTACAATTCACGCTGGTGTTCGCTTACACTATGTGCCACTAACTGTCGATCGTTTAACAGGTATCGTATCTCGTGGTGGTTCAATCATGGCACAATGGTGTCTTGCGCATCATAAAGAAAGCTTCTTATATGAACACTTCGATGAAATCTGTGAAATTTGTAATAAATACGATATCTCGATTTCACTTGGTGACGGTTTACGTCCTGGCTCAATTTACGATGCGAACGACGAAAGCCAAATCGAAGAGTTAAAAACACTTGGTGAACTTACAGACATCGCTTGGGAACACGATGTTCAAGTGATGATTGAAGGTCCTGGACATGTACCACTTCAAAAGATTAAAGAAAACCAAGATCTCGCTGACTTCCATTGTAAAGAAGCACCATTCTACACGCTTGGACCGCTAACAACAGACATTGCGCCAGCTTACGACCATATCACATCAGCAATTGGTGCTGCGAAGATCGCAAGCCACGGTACGGCGATGTTATGTTATGTAACACCTAAAGAACATCTAGGTTTACCTGATAAAAACGACGTTCGCGAAGGTGTTGTGACATATAAAATTGCAGCGCATGCGGCCGATTTAGCAAAAGGACTTCCTAATGCGCAAGACCGTGATGACGCGATTAGTCGTGCGCGTTTTGAATTCAGATGGTACGACCAATTCAATTTATCATTAGATCCTGACCGTGCTAGAAGTTATCACGATGAAACACTTCCAGCTGAATCAGCTAAAGTCGCGCACTTCTGTAGTATGTGTGGACCTAAGTTCTGTTCAATGCGTATTTCACACGACCTTAGAAAGTCTTATAAAGATAAGGAAGAAAAAGAAGAAGGTCTTCGCCAAAAAGCAGAAGAATTCGTAGACAAAGGTAGCAAAATCTACCATTAATAGAACGCTTAACATACACCCTTTATAGATAAAACTAAACGCTTACAAATAGAAAATCATAATCATTATTCAATTCACCACAAAAGGCCGGTCACGGAAATGACTGGCCTTTTTCCTTATGCATAATAATTAATTATTTATTACAATAAAGTAGCTCTATAGATCAATTTCCTGACAGCTGACTCCTAGGGGAGTAGCGTGCGTCCTGAGACTACAGGCTCAGGCCACGCCCCAGGAAAGCATGCTGTTAAAGGAAATTGCAAATGACTGGACTTTTTCCTTATGCATAATAATCGATTATTTCTTTTAATAAATGAACGGATGGCTTTACCGTCTTAGAATTGTAGTACGCACTGAATCGTTCATCAGCGACATACATCTCAGCAAGCGATTTATGATACTCAGCATTGTAGTATGGCGCATAAATTTCAAGCCAACGTTTATGTGCTTCAAATGCATCTTTAGCAACTGGATCGTCTAAATCATAGGACGATTGTTCCAGCAATGTATTTAATGAACGAATCAGTTTCTCTTCTTGTTCAATCCCCTCTTGGTACGCGCTTTCAGTTAAGTGTTCCCACTTTTCATTCGCCTGTTTAATCGTAGTTTCGTCGTACTTCGCACGAACTTCATCGCCAAATTCTTTCTCATTTTCTTTAATTTTTTCATGTTTAAAAGCCCTAAATTTATCTGCTTGATTCATTTCAAACCCTCCTTCATAATACGCAATCATGTTATCAATCTCACTTAAGTAAATTTTAAGTTGTGAGACTTGTTTTTGAAATCTCGACTTTTGGTCCTTTAAGATATCTATCGAAGGCTCGCCTTCATCTAATATACGTTTAATTTCAGTTAACTTTACACCAAGCTTGCGGTAAAACAATATTAATTGCAGTCGGTCTAAAGAGGCTGCATCGTATAAACGCTCACCGCTAAACGTTGTTTCATCAGGTTTTAACAACCCTATCTCATCGTAGTATCTAAGCGTTCTCGTACTAACATGTGACATTTTAGAGACATCCTTAATTGAATACTGTGTCATCATATCCCTCCTTTCACGACTTAATTTACACGTTGACGCAACGTCAACTTCAAGGGGTCTGTGACATAAATCGTGAAATAGAGCATTTAAGCTTTATTTCATACAATTCTCAAAACAGCTGACTCCTAGGGGAGTAGCGTGAGTCTGGAGACTACAGGCTCCAGCCACGCCCCAGGAAAGCATGCTGTTTTAAGGGAATTGTAGTATTTTGTCCTAGACCCACATCAATAATCAATCATTTCTCATGAAAAAAGGCTGGACGCTAAACGCCCAGCCTATTTATGAAATCTTAATCGTCTTCTACTTCAAATTCAGCATCTGCTTCAAATTTAACTTCTTTACCTAGCATCACACCGCCTGTATCAAGTGCTTGGTTAAATGTAATGCCGTATTTCTCGCGGTCGATTTTACCGCTTACGATAAAGCCAGTTACAAAACCATTTGTCATAGGATTCTTACTTACACCGTTATATTCAAGTTCAAATGTTTCTTCGTGCGTTTCGCCAGCAATTGTAAGTTGACCTGTCACAGATGTTTCTGTAATTGATGTTGTTTCGAACTCAATTGTTGGATACTTTTCAACATTGAAGAAGTCTTCGTTTTGAAGATGTTTATCACGATCTTCATTCTTCGTATTTATTGAAGCGACGTCAATCTTAACGTTTGCTTTGATTGTACTTAAATTACTGATGTCACCTGTAACGTCTACATCATATTTTTCAAAAGTCCCTTTGACTTTAGAAACCATTAAATGCTTAATACCGAATTCAAGTGAACTATGGACCTGATCAAATTTAAACTGAGTCATAAAAATCCTCCTTGGATTAAGTATAATTTTTATACCTTTATTATAAAAAAATAAAGCCTATAAGTAAAAAGTCGTGCTTAAAATCAAAATATAAAGGAAGATGGACTATCCTTAGTCCATAACTTCCTCGTCAGGATCATGGTCAATCGCTTTCGTATCTTGACCAAGAACCTGACCGATGGTTGCGCGCCATACATCTTTAGTATAGAAGTGACGTAAACCATCTTTTTTAGCGAAAGGAATTAGGGTGCCATCGTCCAACCATTGATCTACAAGTGCTTCTGGAATTCCTTCCGCTACCATTTCAAGTTCATCTGTGATTAGATTCGTCCACTCTAATGTAATAGCTTCCGGATTCACAAATAATTGCTTATTTGAATCACACATGTAAACAACCACCTCACTCAAAATTTTGTAAGGGGCTTAGCCGAAAGAGAACACCATTTAAACACCATATTATAAAAAGTGTTAATCCCTTCCATAATTACTCTACCCACTTACTATGTTGTTAAATTATTCCAAACCCAAACTTCCATGTAACAATTTTCTTTTCGTGTTGTGTTACATGAAATTTTATGATGTTGCATTCATTCTAAACTTTGAACGATATTTAAATGGTACTTATAATTCGATAATAAAATTCTTAATTAAGGTATTACGATAATACTTAAGAAAATTTATATAAAATATGATGATAAATTGAAAGGGTAACTAAGTTCTTCACTCATTACCCTTCATATATTTAGATTTATGACTAATTAATTTTATCCATGTAATTTACATATTAAGTATTCAAAAGATTAATTCGACTTAGGCCCGTCTTCATAGAGCTTTACTAAATGCTTAAGTCTTTCATTTTCAACTTTTAATACTTCTTCGCCTAACTCAGTTATGATATATACCTTTCTACGATCTGACGCATCACTGAGACTTCGAATATATTGATGCTTTTTTAAGTTTTCAATTGCGCCGTACAAAGTACCCGCAGCAATATTCACATCATTTTCGCTCATTTCTCGAATAACCTGCATGATAGCATACCCATGCAAAGGCTCTCTTAGTACAAGCAATATGTAATGCATCGTTTCGGAAAGTGGTAAAAGTTTATTACGCATAATTACACCTCTCGTAATGCTTTTACCAATTATAAAGTCAGACTATATAGTTCAACTATATATAATGACAATATAATTGTAAAGTGTATTTGTAACAATTAACAAAGTCCTAACATCATTTATTTACAATTAAAGTTGTTAAAAAAGTAAATCATGTAAAATTCAAATAATAAATTGCTTCAAATTTATTTTTCCACTTTCATACTACCTTTTTTTCCAAAACACTTCAAGCATTTACATTAAATGGCAAAAGTCAGTTCAACACTTACACCAATCCGAACTTTTTACACGCATTCACAAATATGTCACAACTCATAAAATAATTTTGCTAATTAAATAGTGATTTTCTTCACAATATGATACAATGAATTTGTGAACGAGTTAACATGATTATGAGGAGTTCATTAAATTAAACCTCCACCTAAAAGAAGAAAAAATAATGATTAATTCGAATCCAAAGTAAGTATAATATGTTGAAACTCTATCATCCCTAAACTGAGATAATTATTACTATATTTAACTCCTAGTCATTAACGTTCACATTTGCAGTATGTATAACGCAAGATATGTATCATCCCCCTAGTGATCATATCCTGCATAACAGAATCTGGAGTATTGGTCTATTTACCCCCTCCTGTTATATGATCGTGAGCCAAAGTATTTCCCCCTAATACTTTGGCTTTTTTTGTTTGGCATTAGATAGAATACATGATACCTTTAATTTAGTTAGGAACCTAACTAAATTAACAGAGGAGCTTTTCATGTCAGATGTATATATTGTTGATCAACCTACCCACAAGAGCTTAAATAAGTTAAGTAGCGAGGTTCAAAACATTGATCAATCGTCTGTTTTAACTTATTTAGATATGCATAACACTTACCAAGAGATGAAATCTCATTATGACACTTTGCTACAAAGATATAACCTCACCCAATCACGCTTCACAATTATGATGCTTTTATATCGTGAAAATAATCATACGCTATCGCCATCTCATTTAGCTAAAAAGGTGAATGCTAAGAAGTCTACGATTACTGGTATCGTTGATGGATTAGAACGAAAAAATTGGATAACTAAAGTTGCTTCACAAAATGATAAACGTTCTAAATCAGTAAAACTCACACAAGAAGGTGAAGATATTCTACTATCTTTTTTACCTTACAATTATGATTACGTCGCTCGTGTATTCAAGTACTTAAGTAATGAAGAAAGAGACAAATTATCGAATTTACTTTTGAAAATACGTAAAGGGATAAATGCGTTATCTAACGAGGAGGATAATATATGAATAAAGTAGACCTTTTAGAAGCTTATCTAAGTTTGTATATTGATCATCACACTGTATTAGACAAAATTGAAAACAACGATGAACGTTATGTCATTATTGATGTGCGTAATGCACCGTCTTTTGTCAAAAAAGATAAAATCAAAACAGCTTTAGAGATTCCTGCTAAAGATTTAAAACATCATTTAAAAGATTTAAACAAAGAGAACATATATGTTGTCTATGATTGGACTGGTGGAACAATACTTGGTAAAGAAGCTTTATTAATGCTTTATAGGGAAGGTTTCGAGGCATATGAATTAGCTGGCGCTCTTGAAGGATGGAAAGGTATGAATTTACCTTTAGAACCTGTAGCGTCTGAGTAGATTATGAAAATTTGTATGAAAATATTAGATTAATAAGGTTCACGCCTCACATATATAAAACAAGGGCTGTAGATTACTTACAATCTACAGTCCTTTCTACATTCACTTCATTTCTCTAAAGTTTCAAATTTTAAAATTATATCTCAGTGCATATTTATCTTTTGAATTTTCTCTAATTTTATGTAAGATATAGGTTTGTAACGCTTGATATATGTCATCAAAAACTAGCGTTTAAGAAGGAAGGTTACTTATGTTAGCGAGGTACATCGCCCGTACATTATTTTTAGTATTACTATTAATATCTTTATTCGTTAAACATTTCTTCGGATTTATGACATTAAATTTAATTCTTGCATATATACCTTATGAATTAAGCCTATTACTTCGCGTGTTCAAACCTCACAAGAAGTACGAGTGGCCGTTATTCGTTATATATTCAATCGTCTTTTTCTTACTCGTGCCGAATACATTTTATATGGTCACAGACTTAATTCACTTAAACCAGTTCGCCTTTAATTTCCTAGGCGGCGTCAACCTTATGGAATGGGCGCACTTCTCATATCTATTTGCAGCAATTATGCTTGCATTATATTGCTATATTTTAATTTTTATGGAGTTAAGAAGGTTCACCTCTTCAAAAGCCATGAACCGCATTTTCTTCATTTTACTAGTTGTATTAAATGCGCTAGGCATCTATGTAGGACGTTTCCTTAGATTCCATACGGTATACCTAATTGAACAACCTTTATACATTCCGATTAAAGTCTTTAAATCACTCGATCTTGAAAGTGTTTTATTTATACTTTTACTTATCGGATTACAATCCTTATTAATTCTTATGGTGAAAGGTGTGCGTGAGATCAGATGTTAATATTATTTATCGTACTCATCATTGCAATTCAACTCGCAATAGGCCACTTAATGCATAAGAATGGTATACCTTTAAAGCTAAGCATCTTACTTATGTTCTTACCTTTAGGGATTGGTGTTTTCTTACTTCAAATCTTTCATTACGAACGTAAGTATCCGAATTGGGAAGTGCCTTTTCAAGTGAAAATAAGATTAAAGTATATCTACTTATTAACATTACTTGAATTCATCTTGCTTTATCTCATATTTTCATTATTTATCGCCCATTAAAAAAGCCTCGGACATCCGCTATGTCCGAGGTTTTTACTTTGAAATTATGAATTTAAAGTAAGAGCTGATTTAACCTTTTCAACAGAAGCAGCAGACTCATCAAGTTGTTTTTGCTCTTCTTCAGTAAGTTTAAGTTCAACAACACGTTTAACGCCTTCAGCACCTAAAATCGTTGGTACGCCTAGACAAATGTCGTTGTAACCATATTCACCTTCTAAGTAAGCAATCGCTGGTAATACACGGTTTTGATCTTTAATAATCGCTACCATCATTTCGTATACAGCAGCTGCTGGCGCGTAATATGCAGAACCTGTTTCTAATAATGATACGATTTCTGCGCCACCTTGTTGCGTACGCTCAACGATGCATTTAATCGCTTCATCATCTAGTAATTCAACTAACGGAACACCGTTTACGTTACAGTGACTGATGATAGGTACCATTGTATCACCGTGTCCACCTAACACTAGGCCTGTAACATCTTTTGTAGACATTTCTAAAGATGCTGCAACGAATGTATTAAAACGAGCTGTATCTAACACACCTGATTGACCAAGTACACGTGATTTAGGGAAACATGATACTTTTTGTACCACATATGTCATCGCATCTACAGGATTAGTTAGCACGATGATTGTACAATTTGGAGAATATTTAACGATCTTTTCAGTCGCTTCTTTCATAATTGCTTCATTCGTTTGAACTAAGTCATCACGACTCATGCCAGGTTTACGTGGTGAACCAGCTGTGATTACAACTACGTCTGAATTCTCAGTAGCTGAGTAATCTGTAGTTCCTGTAACGTTCACGTCGAAACCAAATACTGGACCACTTTCAAGGATATCTAATGCTTTACCTTTAACCGATTTCTCTGATTGTGGACGGTCGATTAATACGACATCTGCAAGTTCATTTTGAGCTACAATTGAAGCTAAAGTGGAACCTGTATGACCTGCACCGATAATTGAAACCTTTTTTCTACTCATGTTTAAAGTCATCTCCTAACCTTATTTATACGTCTTAATTATACCATTTTTTCGGAAAAGAAAGTGTAAAACAATTTAAAAACTTTATTATAATCATTCATTTATTAATCGTGTGGATTCCGCGTGGCAACAAATGAATTGTGCGTAATTAAATATGGCGCCGTGCGCTATGTTTGCAGAATAAATTGCTTTAAAAAGAACTTTCTATTCTATCATTTCCTTATTACTCTTTTAATAAACAGTTTCTGCCAATCTCTGAAAAGCCCTTTAAATAAAAAAATTCGCTACTCCACGGAGTAGCGATTTTCAAGAAATGAAAGATTTTATAAACGCGGTAATAAATACGTAATAAGGTATACCGCGAAGAATAATGTGATAGCTAAGGTATAAAATAGCAACATAACAGACGTCTTCTTGTAGTTAAGTACGATGAACGAGATAAATAATAATACGACGTGATAAATCGTAAAGCCACCTAGAAGTAATAGCATTAACGTCGGTTGTGGAATAGCGAAAAACACGATTAATAATAACAACGCAAAGATAATATAAGGAAATAAAATAAAATTCCGTTGAAATGTCTTTAATTGTTTTTGGTTGTGTTGTGACATGTTGACACTCCTTTTAAACTAACATCTTAAATTATGTAAATTGTAACATATCCAATTGATTTCGTATTCTAGCTTTATCTAAATCAGAACCTATTATGACGATTTTTAATGGACCCTCGTAGTCTATGACTTCAAAGTCTGGTAGCGTGTTCGCATATTGGAAAATGATTGTATGCTCAGGATCATCTTGAAATTTCAAAAAGCCTTTTACACGAAGAATCGAATCAGGCAGTTTCAAAATAAAGTTATAGAACAGCTGGCGATTAATGGCACCTTGAAATGCATACGTCATACTACTGAGCGATGGATGTTTATGTGCGATACCATTTAGATTCACGTCTTTAGGGTGCATGTTACTTAAGTCAGCTTTGCTATAGGACGTAAATTGTTTCTCGATATTCGGATAATCGGTCTCTAATTCATCTTTCAGCGCCTTGAGCCTAGGCTCACTTAATTGATCGACCTTGTTTACAATAATGCTATGGCTTGCTTTCATTTGTTGCTCCATAAGACGCTTTGTATCATCTGTATAGCGATGACGGTTTAAATAATTAGGCCCATCCATAACACCGATGACTAATGGCGCTTTCACTTTATCTACAATGAGCGGATGTTGACAACCTTCAATAACGTCAATCGGTGATGAAACGCCTGAAGCTTCGATGACAATATGTGTGATATCGTGATGTGTCACGAGCTCTAATATCGTTTGAACTAAATCATCTTGAAGCGAGCAGCATATGCATCCGTTCAATAATGCCCTTTTTTCATAATTTGTGTCAAAAAGCGTACTATCTATGTCAAAATTTCCAAATTCATTCACAATGAACGCGATTTTCTCATTTTCTTTTAATATTTGAGTTGTATAATGATTAACAAGTGTGGTCTTACCGCTTCCCAGAAAGCCGTTTATGATTGTGATTGTTGGTTTATTAGCAGTCATTGTCATACCTCTTTTCTGTATATACTACACTTACTATACTATGTTAGTACATTCTTATCTTTTAACTTGATTAAACTGAAGTTATCTTCTAAAATTTATGCATGCCTTGTTTTCAAACGTGGCAGGAAATCAAAGTGTCTATAAGAGATAAATTGCTTATCAAGGACGGAAAAAATCCGCTTAGAGAGAGAAAACGGATAGAATGTCTGGAGGAGAACTGTTATGTCAGAACATCTTAATTTAAAAGAGCAACTTTGTTTTAGCCTGTACAATGCTCAAAGACAAGTCAATAGATACTACTCAAATCACATTTTCAAAAAGTATAAATTGACTTACCCACAATTCTTAGTGTTATCAATTTTATGGGAAGAATCTCCTGTAAATGTCAAAAAAGTCGTTACAGACTTAGCATTAGATACAGGAACTGTATCACCTTTATTAAAGCGTATGGAACAAGTTGATTTAATCAAAAGACAACGTTCTGAAGTCGATCAACGTGAAGTTTTTGTTCACTTAACTGACAAAAGTGAAGCTATGCGTAGCGAACTTCAAGATGCTTCTAAAAAGGTTGCAGAAGCTTCTTCATTAAATAAGAAAGAAGTTAAAGAACTTAATACCTTATTAGAACAAATCATTGATGCATTTTCTGAAACAAAGTCATAATTTCTTATGCACATTGACGAATGCACGTAACATAAATTTTAATAAACAAGATATACATTTGCTGTTATGTTTTGCATAACCACCCCCGGATGTATATACAGGGGTACGGGCATAGGCACGTGCTTGTGTCACGTCCCCTTCTGTTTTTAAATTTTTAAACGTCTTTGTCACTTACTAACATACATTACATACACGTTTCATATTACGGCGCACCTTTCATCACTTATCGTTGTGAGAGGTGCTTTTTTATATCTCTAACATTAATGTGATTCGTCTTTTAAATATTCCCATAAATCAATAGCACTACGGGTACATAGGACTTTTGCCGTATCTTTGGTGTCAAAGTAGCACAATTCAAATTGACTATGCTATCATAAGAATTTGAAAAGAGAAGATAGACGAAAGTAGGTAAAACATGGCTATATTAGAATTAATCAAAGCTATCGTGCTCGGCATGGTAGAAGGTTTAACAGAGTTTGCGCCTGTTTCTTCCACAGGTCATATGATCTTAATAGATGATATGTGGCTTAAATCTAAAGAGTTTTTAGGACCACAATCTGCATTTACATTTAAAGTCGTTATCCAATTAGGTTCTGTTTTCGCTGCGGCATGGGTATTTAGACATCGTTATTTCGAAATGCTTCATCTGGAAAAGGCCCCTAAGAACGCGAAAGAAAAACGTGGCGGACGCCTTAAACTGACACACATTCTTGTTGGTATGATTCCAGCAGGGATTCTAGGACTTATCTTCGATGACTTTATCGAAGAACATTTATTCAGTGTACCTACCGTATTAATCGGCCTATTCTTAGGTGCAATTTACATGATTATTGCAGACATTTACAGTAAGAAAGTTAAAAACCCTAAAACTGTTGATGAAATCACTTACTTCCAAGCTTTAATCATCGGTTTATCACAAGCCATCGCGATGTGGCCAGGTTTCAGTCGTTCCGGTTCAACTATTTCAACAGGTGTTCTTATGAAGATGAACCACAAAGCGGCTTCAGACTTTACCTTTATGATGGCAGTACCAATCATGCTTGGTGCGAGTGCTAAATCACTAATCAGTAACCTTGAATATATTACTGCAGACCAAATTCCATTTTACTTACTTGGATTTTTAGGTGCCTTTATTTTCGGTTTAATTGCAATCAAATTATTCTTATCATTAATTAGTAAAGTTAAGTTAATTCCATTCGCAATCTACCGTATCATTTTAGTTATCATTATCGCGATCGTCTATTATGGTTTCGGTATCGGAAAAGGCCTGTAAGATATTGATTATATTAAGAACAGACTAAGTCAAAGTTTAGAAATGAGCTAAATCGCTTTATTTTTTACAATTCCAAAACAGCTGACTCAGAGGGCGGGGCCCCGGCAAAGAAATTTGCATAGCAAATTAACAAGCTATGCAAGCCGGGGCTCTTTCTCATGAACAAAGTAGCATCGCTACTTTGTAAGTCCAACTAACAAACTGAAAGTTTGAGTTGGGCTTTACAGGAAAGCATGCTGTTTAAAGGAATTGTTTTGATGTCCTAGTCTGTTCTTTTTTTATGACAAACAATATATATGAAGCCATTTATTCTTTGTACGTATCAAATGTCGTTTATTTTAACACCATTTAGGGTAAAATAGTTTTAAGGATTTTCAAAAATGGAGGCAACGTTCATGAATAAAAATATTAAAACAGCAGTAAATGTTTTACCTATCGTGTTAGTGCCGCTTGTATTTGAGCGTAAACGTATTAAAGATCACCCAGATGTTAAAAACGCAACAGACAAAACGACACAAGCATCTAAAGCAGTTATGGATAAAACAAAAGGTGCTACTGGTGCAGTGATGAGACAATCAGCACGTACTAAAGATCAAGTTGTGAAATCAAGTTCAAACGTAGCATCTAATGTAACAGGTTACGTTAAAGAGAAAAAACGTCGTTATGACTATAATAAAGCAATGAAGAAGTCTAATCCTGAGTACGAAAACCGTCCAGAAAACGTTAGAGAAAGCGATGAGATGATGACTGAAAATAACACTAAAGAAGTAAAAGATATGGAAGAACGCGTTGATAAGAACCAAGAAAAAGAGCAACAAAAATTAATCGAAAAAGAAGAAAAACGTCAAAAGAAATTAGCAAAACAAGAACAAAAGCAATTTGAAAAAGAAGAAAAACAACGTAAGAAAGAAGAAAAGAAACAACAAAAAGAAGAAGCTAAACGTCAAAAAGAAATTGCTAAAGCGCAAGAGAAAGAGAAAAAGCGTCTAGCTAAATTAGAAAAAGAATCAGATAAAAATGCTAAAAAAGATGATGCTACTGGCAACCGTGTTGATTTAGAAGGCGATCAATTACAACAACAAAAAGATGTTAAAACTTATAGTACTTTTGTTGAAGCAGACGACGATGAAGCTAATCAATCACGTAAAGCATCACGTGAAAAACAAGCTAAAGTTGCTGCTGGCGCTTCAGTTGCCGGTGTATCAGCGATTACATTAGCTGCAGCTGCGCAACAGGCTTTTAAAAAGAAAAATAACAAAGACCAAAGTACTTCTAATACGAAGTCTAATGAACAACATGAAGATACAAACAACATCAGTTCTAATAAACTTGCTGAAGCAAGTGAGCAAAAAGACGCTAAAGAACAATTACGTAGCGATGTAGATATGTCATCAGTTAATCAAGATGCTTCAAACCGTGTTACTTCAGAAGATTACGAGCGTACATCAAATATCTCAGCAAGTGAATTAGCAAATGTTGCGTCAGCACGTCGTATTTACCGCGAAGACAACGATGTTTCTAAAGAAGATTATGATGAAGTTTCAAACATTTCTTCAAGCGAATTAGTTAACGCTGCTAATGAGAAGTCAGGTAAATCTTCTCAAGCAACTGCTTATTCATATCGTTTAGATAACAATAACGATTATGGTTCAAATCGTAACGCTGACAACAATCGTAACAACCGCGACAACAACGCGAGCGATAACGATGAAAGCCGTAATGCTGTAAGTACACGTTCAAATAATCGTTCATCTTCTAACCAAACTGAAGGTAAACTATTTAATCAACAATACGACAGCATGTACAACAACATCGAGAACTCTAAAGCATTACGCTCAGTTGAAAGCTTAAACGAAACATCAAATGCTTCATCAAATAAATTAGACGCTAAGCGCGCAGGTGTTAAATCTGACAAGAACGAACATATCGGTCATTCACCACTTTTCAAAAAGAACTATGAGCAAATGGAACAACATGTTGAGAACACTAAAACTTTACGTAACATCGAAGAATTAAATGAAGTTTCTCGTAAATCATTAGAGAAACAATTCCGTAAATAATGACAAGAATTATCATTGATGGAGATGCTTGCCCGGTAGTTGACTCAATTGTTGAGTTGACGGCTGAGGCGGGCATCTCTGTTTTATTAGTACGTAGTTTTAGTCACTTTTCACATAAGATGTATCCCGAACATGTAAATACCATATATGTTGATAATGGTTCTGAATCAGCCGATTATAAGATTATGCAATTGTGTAATTCTCAAGCTATTGTGGTCACCCAAGACTATGGTTTAGCGAGTTTGCTTCTTTCAAAAGCCCTACTCGTCATGCATCATTCAGGCAAGATATACACGAAAGCAAATATTGATATGTTATTATTAAGACGTTACGAACATGCGAAAATGCGTCAACGTGGCGGTCGTCACGGTGGCCCAAGTGCTTTTACAAAAGAGCAACGAAAGGCATTTGAAATGAAGTTTAAATCAATTATAGAGAAATATGGATAATGAAGGTGAAATGAATGAAACGTATTGCAGTTTATTGTGGCGCGAGTAAAGGTCGCTTACCGATTTACGAGGAAGAAGCGTACGCTTTAGGAAAGTATATGGCTGAACAAGGCTATGAACTTGTATTTGGTGCAGGTTCGGTTGGTATCATGGGCTCTATTTTAGATGGCGTTGTAGACAACGGTGGTCACGCGATCGGTGTAATGCCGAAGATGCTTGATGATCGTGAAATTACGAGTCCGAAAGTAAGCGAACTTATTCTTGTTGATTCCATGCATGAACGTAAGATGAAGATGGCCGACCTAGCAGACGCGTTTATCATGGCTCCAGGCGGTGCAGGTTCTCTAGAGGAGTTCTTCGAAATGTATAGTTGGGCTCAGATTGGCATTCATCAAAAGCCCATTGGCATCTATAACATCAATCAGTTCTATGAACCACTTCAAAATATGATCAACCATATGATGCGTGAGAAGTTCATCGATGAGAAATACCAAAATCTTGCGCGCTTGTACGACAACAAAGAAGATCTTATTGAAGGTCTGAAGACTGCGAAACCAATTTCAATGCGCACATACGATTAATGTTTAGATAGGAACGATTATTCTGGTATGGAATAATCGTTTTTCTTTGTTATGGGGTGTTGCGAGCCAAGTGGCGGTTTCGCATGGTTTTGAGAGGATGCGTGTAAGAGCCATGTCGCGACCTCACTTGGCTCTTATTCCTGTTTTACAGCCATGTCATGACTTCACTTGGCTCTTATTGCTGCTTTAGAGCCATGTCGCGTATCCACTTGGCTCTTATCCCTGTTTTACAGCCATGTCACAACTTCACTTGGCTCTTATTGCTGCTTTAGAGCCATGTCGCGATTCCACTTGGCTCTTATCCCTGTTTTACAGCCATGTCGCGTATCCACTTGGCTCTTATTCCTGTTTTACAGCCATGTCGCGTATCCACTTGGCTCTTATTTTGTTTAC
>NZ_JH815593.1:1235594-1252823 GCF_000298075.1 Staphylococcus massiliensis CCUG 55927
TGTCGCGTATCCACTTGGCTCTTATTCCTGTTTTACAGCCATGTCGCGTATCCACTTGGCTCTTATTTTGTTTTACAGCCATGTCACGACTTCACTTGGCTCTTATTCCTGTTTTACAGCCATGTCATGACTTCACTTGGCTCTTATTCCTGTTTTACAGCCATGTCGTGACTTCACTTGGCTCTTATTCCTGTTTTACAGCCATGTCGCGGCTTCACTTGGCTCTTACGTCGTTTTCGATCACTCATTCCGACGTTAATCGACTTTAGTATCGGTTTCGATCATTCATTCCGACGCTATTCTACTTTTGCATCGGTTTCAGTCTTCCATTCCGACGCTATTCGACTTTTGCGTCGGTTTCAACTTTCCATTCCGACGCTATTCTGCTTTTGCATCGGTTTCGATTTCTCATTCCGACGCTATTCTGCTTTTGCGTCGGTTTCGATCATTCATTCCGACGCTATTCTACTTTTGCGTCGGTTTCGATCATTCATTCCGACGCTATTCTGTTTTTGCATCGGTTTCGATTTCTCATTCCGACGTTATTCTACTTTTGCGTCGGTTTCAATCTCTCATTCCGACGCTAACGCCTCTCTTGCCAACTTGTCACAACTCCACTAGTTGTTAACGGCGCGCTTGCCAACTTGTCACAACTTCACTAGTTGCTAACGGCTCTCTTAACAACTTGTCGCGACTTCACTAGTCGCTAACGCTTCTCTTAACAACTTGTCACGACTCCACTAGTTGCTAACGCCTCTCTTGCCAACTTGTCGCGACTTCACTAGTTGCTAACGCCTCTCTTGCCAACTTGTCGCGACTCCACTAGTTGCTAACGGCTCTCTTAACAACTTGTCGCGACTCTACTAGTTGCTAACGCCTCTCTTGCCAACTTGTCGCGACTCCACTAGTTGCTAACGGCGCGCTTAACGACTTATCGCAACCTCACTAGTTGCTAACGCCTCTCCTCATAAATCCGTACTCCCTAGTTCCCTCAACTCGCAACATCCCCCAGCTCACCCAACAAAAAAAGCGAAGTGTTCTCCTCCAACACTTCGCTCTCTAGCCTTACTGCACCTTTTTAAAATAACGCACTTGATGACGTAGCGGATGATGCTCGCTTAAATCTTCCTTTTGAAAGACATCGTACTTACGCATACCTATCTTCTCCATCACACGAATAGATGGCGCATTATTTTCAGACGCAATACTATAAATTTTAGTTATCTCCGTAGATTTACGTATGTATTTGATGACCGCTTCAGCACCCTCAGTCGCAAGACCATTGCCCCATACTTCAGGCACCAGACGCCAACCTATTTCATAAAAAGGTAATTCATCAAACTGATACATACTTTGTTTCGGTAAATAATTGAGACCAATAAAGCCAATCCATTCACCAGTGGCCTTCAACTCAACTGCGAATAACCCCACTTGGTTCTTTTCAACTTGATCTCGCATAAGATTAAAATCGATTTGGGAACGGTTATAGCTAAGTAAGCTCGGAAAATACTGTCTCACACGGCGATTCGCATTCATCTTTTGTAGATGTATTAAATCCTCATCGTACCAGTCTCGTAGCTTTAATCGTTCAGTTTCAATATAAGTCGTCATATATCGTCACCCCCGATTAATTACTCTACAAGCATCCTGTTACGCTCTTGAAACGTACGAAATAAGTTCAATTTGGACTGGAATTTCTTTTAAACGATTACGGTCTGATTTATTCGCTGTAAACGTTGCATCTACAAGATCGCGATTATGATTTAAACGGTACGTCGCAACAAACGTATCAGTTTCAGAATCAAAGTTTGGTAAATGTGCCACTACACGCTTAATTTCGCCTGTAGATTCTTTAACTTGGTAACCTGTGATCGATTCAATTTTCTTACCTAATTCAGGTAGTGAAATCGTTTCTCCTTCTAATAAGTGAAAGTCCTTTTCATGCATAACAATTCCCTCTTTTCTCAATCTAGTTTAGTCATATACTTTTGTATTTTTACCCATTTTAACTGTATTTCAAACAGAACCTATAGGCATCACAAACAGTTTCGTACAACCCTAATATACCACATTAACGCAGCAACTCACCTTACAAATCACTTATTCCTCTTTAGTCTTCTCGTCTACTTTCTCCTTCGTTTCTGGGTCAACTTCTACCTTGCCTTTGTCATCAGTCTCGGCGCTATCGTCAGATTCGCCATCTTCCTTAGATGCATCGTCACCTTCCGACTTATCTTCTTTATCCTTATCGTCTTTATCCTCTTTCTTGAAGTTACCGTTTTCAATTTTCTTCTCTAAATCCTTAATCTTGTCATCAAGCTTTTTATTTTCATCTTCAAGATTTTTCTTCTTCTTCTCAAGGTCCTTCTTCTCTTGCTCTAACTTTTTCGCTTCTTCTTTGATACTCTTCTTCTCATCGTTCGCACACCCTGTAAGTGCAATCGTTGAAGCTAATGCGAATGCAAATATCTTCTTCATAATGAACTCCTTCATCCTAATTTATGTAACACGTATTTATGTTAAATCCTTCTTCATCATGACGCTTTCAACTCGGTAGCCGAGCTTTTCATTCAAATCAATCATTGGGGTGTTGAGGTGATGCACGGTGCTTTCAATCGCTTTCGCACCCTTTTCAATTGCATAGTTTTCGAGCCCCTCTTTAAAAGCCCTTCCAAGTCCCGTCCTACGACACGCTTTAGCAACGTAAAGCATTTCGATTTTAACGGTTTTAGTCGCAACATCAAAATGTCCCCATATAAAACTTAACTGCGGTGTATCTTTATAAATGATATAATCATCACTAAGTTTCAAACGTTTCTCAATCATTTCCTTACGAAGTGCTACAGATAAACGTGAATATGTATAATCTAGGTACGTATCACTTAAGCACTGTTCATGAATCTGAGCCACTTCATCAATGATGTCATGCATTTCAGAGGTTAAGCGTTTCAAACAATCAACACTCTTCTCAGTCATTAATAGTATAACAAATATTGATTTCTAAAATAAATTTTAGCATAATAAGTATGTCTTGAATTCCGTGAAAGTATTAGGGGGATATATAAATTGAACAAGTCTACCGAGGAACTTGCACGAGAAAATAACGTCAAACTGCT
The DNA here is from genome assembly GCF_000298075.1 of Staphylococcus massiliensis CCUG 55927. GTDB lineage: Bacteria > Bacillota > Bacilli > Staphylococcales > Staphylococcaceae > Staphylococcus > Staphylococcus massiliensis. The sequence goes on from NZ_JH815593.1 coordinate 1,238,711, forward strand.
TCGACTGAATAATACCGACCGTGACATCTACGAAAATTACATGACTTATATACGTTCAGACTTACGTGTGAACCAACACGATTCAGAAGTATTATTAAGCGATATGCTCGATCATTTACTCGAAGCTGAAAATAAAGGCATGCATGCGATGGAATTCTTCGAACATGACCCGAAGAAACATGCGAAGAAGACGATACGCTCATTGCCAAACGAAACATTTCAAAACATCGTTCGCTATATATGTAATCACTTCCTATTATTGTTAGGTGTCTTTTTCTTTTTAGAAGGATTCACCGGCTTTTTTATAGGTGTGAAACGATTATATTTATTTACCTTTCCGTTATTATTTATATTCGGGCTCATCATGGTGTTCTTATTCATTTGGGCGTTCTTTAGAAGTATTCAACTTCAAAGTTTCGAACGGTCACGGTTCACGTCCCTTTGGACATACGCTTTACTCATTATCTTAGGAATTTTAACATTCCAAGTATTTTTTATCCCGCAAACGTATCTCTACTTCGGGCCATACGTCAAAATAGGTAATTGGACATTTATCATATTGTCGGCAATCACACTTGCGATTGCGATATTCATAGAACAAAAGCGAGAGAACGCTAGCAAATCTTAACACAAACAAGACCTAAGTTAACGCGAACACAGTCGCGTTAGCTTAGGTCTTTTTCTAAGGGTTAAGCCGCTTCTTTACACTCAACCATGATAACGAGCATCAGAAAGATTAGTCCGATTAACGTCAGTATTGGCGCGATTAAGCTTAAGAACTTTAACGGCAGATGCGTAATCACCATGCCACCAACGAAAGCACCCATTGCGTTTCCTAAATTAAACGCGGACTGATTTAACGTACTCGCGAGCGTTGGCGCATCTTGTGACACGAGTGTACTCTTAAATTGTAGAGAAGGACTCATACTGAATCCAATAAATCCAAATATAAAGACGCCGATAACCATTAACCATGCGTTAAATTGAATAAAGTAAAGTACCATAAAGTAACATAAAAAGACGATGAATATCAGACTTAGTACGCGATTAATGTTACGGTCAGCAAGTCTACCGCCAACTACATTACCTAACGTCACACCGACACCAAACAAGATTAAGATTGCTGAAATCAACGACTCTGGTATATGCGATAAATCCGTTAAGATCGATGAAATGTACGTGAAGTAAGCGAACACACTACTGAATCCAAACAGCGTTACACACAAAGTTAGCCAAAGACGAAGTCGCCCGAGAATAGAAAGCTCCTCTTTTAACGAAGCCTTGTGACTATCGCCTGAGTAAGGGACAAATTTTAGAATCCCTAGTAAAGACAATGCGCCGATTACCGCTATGATTAAGAAGGTCATTTGCCAACCGAAATTCTGACCAACTAACGTACCAAACGGCACCCCTAAAATATTACTTAACGTGAGTCCCATAAACATTAGTGCCATCGCACTAGCACGTCGATTAGGACTCACTAAACTTGCGGCTAAAATAGACCCGATTCCAAAGAAGGAACCATGCGCAAGTGACGTCACAATTCGACTTACCATTAAGATGCCGTACGTTGGACTTACTGCACTCAGCACGTTTCCTAGTATAAATATTACCATTAACAGTATTAATAAATGCTTTCGATTTAAGTGGTATGTCAGCAGGACGATAATCGGTCCGCCTATTGCGACCCCTAAAGCGTACCCTGTGATCAATTGACCTGCCGTACTCACCGAAACATTTAAATCCCGTGCTACATTTTTGGTAGTAATCCCATAATTACAAACTCTGTCATTCCTATAGCAAAAGCCCCTAACGCAAGCATCCATATTGCCACGGGATAGCGTTTCATGTTGTATCCTCCTATCATCTCTTTTTTGCATTGAAAGTATAAATAAAGTTCTTTAGAGAAACAAACATTTTGCTTTAAGGTAAATGCCCCCTCTTTTCAAAAAGGGGTCGTGGTTACGAATTTACGGTTTGCCATAGTTGTGCTGTCGAGCTGACATCGTGTATGGGCCCTCATTTTCAAAAAAGGAATGCTACGCTTAGACATAAATTTACTGCCAAGATATCTCGGGTAATTGCCCCCATTTTCAAAAAGGACCGGGGTGAAAACGAGATGCTTTCCAAATCAAAAAATCCCAGGCATGAACACCTGGGATTGAAGTATTTCACATTTAGTTGAGTAATAACGCATCGATAAAAAACCAAACGACCATTAAGAACATAATGATAGCTTGTGCGAGTGTGCTTGATAAGAAGGCAAATAAAGAACCTGTACTCGCTTTAAGCGCTTGCGCGACATCATTACTTTGAACCATTTCCGCAATAAATACGAGAACGAACGGTACAATTAAGATACCGAATGGCGGGAATACAAAACAACCGATAATGACACCAATAAACGCAGCGCGCTCACCTAATTTTGATCCTCCGAATTTATTTACGAAGAATTGATTCATGATTAAATCTGAGAAGAACATGAAAATCGTTAACAGAATCATTGAGACGTAGAAGACCCATGATAACGTGTCGCCATTTATACCGAATTGATAAATTAAGAACCCGATCCATAAAAATACGACTGATGGAATAACAGGTTTAATCAATCCTACAAAGGCGACGATAAACGATAGAATGACTAATATCCATAAAAACGCCGTCATGATGATTGCTCCTTTCGTTTAGGATAAGTTTGATTTTTCGTAGTCATAATCAGAAGCGAACCTAAAAATAGTGACGCTGCCGATACATAGAATACATTCCCCAAACCAACTAAAACACTCATTTTACCACCGAGTAGGTTACCTAAGAGTTGTCCCATAACCATCGCGTTCGCGAATAGCGTCGAACTATAACCCGGGTAATCCGGAAGTATATCTTGGAAATAACTAATACCAAGTCCGAGTAATATGGCTAAGAAGAATGCTAGAAATACTTGCCCGATTAACATCATATATACATTATCGAACACGCCGATACTAAAGAAGAACAAGCTACCTGATAAACCACCTGTCATCAGTAACGTCTTCGTTTGTAAATTACTTGATAAGATACCTAACAGCACCATAAACGGCACCTCTAGTCCTGCACATAAACTCGCTAAATACCCAACATATTTATCCTCATCATGTAAATACTTCGTTACGAAGAGCGGCATGTTCAACGTGTACATCCACTGCCCGATGTGAAGTAGGATAAAGGCGATAAACGGAATTAATAAACGCATATCTTTAAACATATTCGGCGCATTCTTTTCAACATGCGCATGGTTCGAAACTTGATGCGTCGTTTTAATATCCTTAAAGAAAAAGACCTGTAAGAACAACGTCAACAAGATAATAACAATGGTTCCACCGAACAAACCATCAAACCCGATGCGAGATAATAAGACTGTTCCGACAAGCGGTCCGAATAAAAAGCCAAATGAAAACATTGATCTTAATACCGCATTCGCAAACATAGCATTGTCTCTAGAAGTGGAAGCATTAATCGACTCTCTAGCAGATGCATATAATTGTGGCATCGCTGGCGCGAAAAGCCCTTGAAATATCGCATACATGGCAATGAATAACCAAATCGAATGTACATAGTAATAAATACCAAAACTCATTGCACCCATAAATAACGCGATAATAATTAAAGCTTTACGGTTAACGTTGCGCGTATCTGAAAATCTTGCGACGATACTATTCACGGTAAATTGACTGATGGCAGCTAACGCAAGAAGCAAACCAAATTGTCCTCTTGTCATACCGAGTTCATTCGTAGCAAATAATACGAAGAAAGGAATCGTAATGGCAATCGCCATACCTAATAACATCATATTAACGACGAATAATTTATAATTTTTTATCTCTAACAATTTTAAGAACATGTCTTAACGCCTTCTTTAACTAAAATTCTTGAAATCGTCTCGACCTCAGTCATTTTGAGGATCTCGACGGACGCTTTTCTTTAATAAGTCAATGAACGAAGCTACCTGAGGTAATTGACGCATACTTTGATCATAACTCATATACGTTGAACGTATTAAGGGCACGCGTTCGAGATCGACTTTTACAAAAGAAAATCTAGAATCACTCAAATCTTTAAGCATGATTTCCGGTAAAATCGTCACACCTACGCCACTTAATAACAGTTCTTTACACGTAGCAACTTGGTCAACAGTAATCATCGCGTAGTAATCCTGCGCCATGTACATGCTGTACCAATTTTTGATTTGATTAATATAAATAGGATCTGCTTGAAATTCAATAAATGGTAGTTTATGTATTTCATCTTTTTTATCTGTAGGATAAATAAAATAGTGGTTGTCATCAAATAAATGATCATTATTAAAGTTTAGCATTTTATTACCTCTAATAATCATGACATGGTAATCATTTTGATGACGTTTAATATGTTCACTTGAACCAACTTGAAGTTTGATTTCAACATCAGGGAACTGCGTTGTAAATTGGTTTAACACTTTCGGTAAAATAGTTTGACCAACAAGAGAGGAACAACCAATCGATATCGTACCATTGACTTCACCGATGTACGCCTGCATCTTGTCGTGAAACAAACGCTCACGCTTCAACACATCTTTTGCGTGATCAATAATTAACGTACCTTCAGTAGTTGTGATAAGTTGCTTTTTCGTACGTATAAAAATTTCCACACCAAAATGTTGTTCAATTGCTTTAAGTCGTTGTGTAACGGCTGGTTGTGAGATATAGAGTTTTTCAGCTGCTTTACGTAGTGTCTTCGTTTCATCTAGAGTGAGCAGTAAGCGGTAATCATCTATTTTCATATGGTCCCCCCTCAACTTGGTTTCATTGTAAAATAAATGGAAGTTTCATGCCATAACTTGATATAGGGACTGAGACAATCTTGTGTCTCAGCCCCTTTAATCATTACGACCAACCTATAGCTTAGCACTTATAAGGTTGGGTTTTTGTAATTTTCAAACGTTTTATGATTAGGTTTATGTCTTTTAGATTCTTTATGTTTATCTCTTGGCTTATCTTTGCTTTTAGGTTTTTCTTTAGGCTTATGTTTGGTTTTATTGTACTTTTTGTTGATTTTTTTATAACAATACATAATTTTTTCTTCCATACTTTTGAAATCTTCATGGATTTGAATCATTAATTGATGCGCAATAATATACGCCTCGTGATATTGCTTTTTAGAAATATCACCTTGTTCTAAAACACGTTCTAAATCATCTTCATCAACAAGTTCATATCGTCCATCTGGTAGGACAAGTACGTCTAAACATAAGTCAACCGTTCTAGCGTTTCCTTTTTGCGTAATATTTTTAATGTTGATATCAAAATAATATTGAAGTGGATTTCCATTATCATCAAACATCACTGTTATACTATACCGCTTCTTATCTGGTAGAACTTGCAGCCATTGATAACCATCATCTGCCGCAACGAAGCTTTCGTCTAAGACATTTACGATTAAAGGTTCTCTTACTTTATTCATCGTGATTAAGCCGATGATACCCTTAAACTTATTATTATTAACCTTTACTTCGGTATAATCATGATTGATGAGTCGACGCCAGTGACGTTTATCAATATATTTTACTTTCATGCCACCAACTCCCTTTTCATCATTATATAAAACTGAACTATATATGTCACTTATTTGCCCAGTATCTTAACGACTTCTTAAAATAAGCTTCATTTAACTCTCAGGATAGTAGATGACTGCAGATAAACTTACGTCTGTATGACCGACATTTTTATAAGTATGCGGTACATCACATTCAAAACGTATCGCCTCATGTTCTTGAACGACGTACGTTTGATCGTTAATACTAAGTTCGAGTACGCCTTGATTTACAATAATACTTTCAATAGACCCTTTAGGATGACTTTCAGACACCATTTCACTATCAGCTTGAATCGTCATCACAAACATTTCAAACTTTTCTCTGTCGTCATATGGAAAGTAGGGATAAATCACTGTAGAACCGTCAGGGCTTTTAATAGGATCAATATCATCCTTTGTGACACATCTAATTTGATCATGTTCCGTTTCAGTTAAAAGCGTTAACGGAACGCGTAGACCATTGGCAATTTTCCAAAGTGTACTAATCGTTGGGTTAGACGTACCCTTCTCAATCTGACTGAGCACCGTTTTACTCACACCAGTCGCTCTTGAAACTTTATCAAGACTCATTTGTTCTTTTTGACGAATCTTTTTAATATTATTTGCAATAATGAGATTAATTTTTTCCATAAAAGTTGTCTCCCTAAATTTTTACTATTTACAAATATTATAACATCATGTAAGCTAATTATGTTCCTTATATAGAACTTTTTGTTATTTTTATAGAACAAACCTAAATAGACAAAGGAGGTTTAACATGTCACGTATTAAACAACTGAATCACAAGAGTTTATGGCTCATACTGGGTATCATGTTCATCGCTGCCAACCTACGTGCACCGATAACATCCGTTGGGGTTGTGGTACCGACTCTAAGAGAAGCGTTACACCTATCAACAACCGCAATCAGTATCCTAAGTATTTTACCCTTATTAATATTCGCGATTGTATCACTTATCGCGGCACAATTAAGCCATCGCTTCGGTCTCGAACGCACACTATTCTTTGCGCTAATGTGTATCTTTATCGGTATCATCGTACGCTCAATAGCTGGCGTTCCGTTCTTATTTATTGGTACCGTATTTATCGGGATTGGTATTGGGCTTGGTAACGTACTCACACCAGGCTTAATTAAGTCATCTTTCCCGCTTCAGATCGGACTGATGACTGGCATTTACACCGTATTAATGAATATTTTTGGTGCGATTTCTTCTCTAGCGACTGGCCCTATAGCAAAAGCATCCAACTATAACATTGCGCTTGGTTTAATGGGCGTTGTTACATTTATAACACTGTTAATTTGGTTTAGACAATTATTTGGTCGCTCTAAAAAGACAGGTACTTTTGATGATATCAAATATAACGTGTGGAAATCCCCACTCTCTTGGCAAATTACCATTTTAATGGGTGCCCAATCCTTAATATTTTATTCATTAATCAATTGGTTACCTGAAATGTTACTTGATTCAGGCATTTCTGTAGAAATATCAGGCCTTTATCTAACCATTATGCAAATAGCGATTATACCCGTAACATTTATCGTTCCTGTGTTCGCTGCGAAAATGAAATCCCAATTTATGATCACCCTTTTCGCTGGCGTTCTCTTTATCATTAGTACAATCGGTATGATCGTTTTCGATGCTAAATTTATTTTAATCTTTATTATTCTACTTGGTATCGCAGGTGGCTTTGCATTCGGTCTCGTAAATACATTCTTTAGTTTACGTACCGAAACAGGTATGGTTGCAGCAAAATTATCTGGAATGGCGCAATCCATCGGCTATATCTTTGCGGCATTCGGCCCATTCTTAATTGGTATGATTCACGACGCAACAAACAGTTGGAATATCGCGCTACTTACAATGGTAGTTACATCATTTATCATTACCATTTTTGCTTCAGGTGCAGGCCGCAATAAAACAATTGAAGAAACATTAAGAAAGTAACAACCAACTATGATGTCAGAAACTTATTCAACCACCCTTAACCAAATTAAACGTGCGACTTATACACTAAGCATCGCCTATCATCAAACTACAAGCACTTTTTAAATCTTTACGCTAATATCAAACGAGCGCTTGAGCTTGATTCCATATTAAAAACGGGTCCAGGACATAATGCTACAATTCCCTCAAACAGCATGCTTTCCTGGGGCATGGCCGGAGCCTGTAGTCTCCGGTCTCATGCTATTCCCCTAGGAGTCAGCTGTTTTAAGAATTGTATGAAATAAAGCTTAAATGCTCTATTTCACGACTTATGTCTCAGACCCGCTTCCTTTATATTCATTAAAATACGTCACTTATTTCGCATACTTTTCGATGATTGACGCGTGTTCAGGATATTGCTCTATCAATTCTTCTTTATCAAATAACTCAAATTGCTCAAATTCAAAGGCAGGTTGGCACATACATCCGACAAGTGCATAGCCTTCTTGGTCTTTTACCGATGACGCGAATATCGTCCCTTTAGGCACAACATATTGGTACACATCACCTTGTTCAAGTTGATGACCTAATTGTACAGATTCATATGAGCCATCAGGGTAAATCATATGAATCAATAACGTAGCACCTTCGTGATGATACCAAATTTCATCGGCATCGATGCGATGAAAATGTGACACCTCTTGATCTCTTAGCAAGAAGTAAATACTTGAATACGGTGCACGTCCACTATCATGCGCACCTTTAATCACTTCACGATAATATCCACCTTCAGGATGTGGTGCTAACTCGAGCTTTTGAATAATTGTTTCTGACATGAACATTCTCCTTAAGCAAGTTCTACATTGTGAAAGACGTGTTGAACATCTTCAAGGTCTTCTAATGCATCAATGAGCTTTTCAATTTGTTCCTGATCCGCCTCAGATAATTGAATATCATTCTGAGGTAACATTTCGAACTCAGCAACTTTAAAGTCTTCGATACCAATACCTCTTAACGCGTTTTGAACTTGTGCGAATTGATCAGGTTCAGCGTAAACAATCGTTAAGTCGCCCTCTTCAATCACATCACGTGCATCTAAGTCCGCTTCCATTAATGCTTCAAATACTTCGTCAGCTGACTTACCTTCAAACGCAAACGTAGCTGTGTGATCAAACATATAGGCAACAGAACCGTTAACACCCATGTTACCACCATTCTTACCAAAGGCTGCACGTACATCAGATGCTGTACGGTTAAAGTTATTCGTAAGCGTTTCAACAATTAACATTGAACCATTCGGCCCAAAGCCTTCATAGCGAAGTTCATCATAATCTTCTTCGCCGCCGCCTTTAGCCTTCTCGATAGCACGATCAATAATGTTTCTTGGAATAGAATACGTCTTCGCACGCTCTAACACTAAACGAAGTGTTTGGTTAGATTCAGGATCAGGCTCACCTGATTTAGCCGCAACATAAATTTCTTTACCAAATTTAGCGTAAATACGGCTCGTATTTTTATCCTTTTGTGCTTTCTTTTCCTTAATATTATTCCACTTACGTCCCATAATTCCATCTCGCTTTCAAGTACATCTTTAATAGTCATAATTATACATGACTTTAGGCTATTTACATAGATATAGCGACTAATCGTCAAATAATTTCATGATTTTAGACGCATCTCGTTCATGTTCAGCACCATAAATCAGCACGCGTCCATCTCTGAAGAACGTGAGTTCAAAGCTTTCATACGAGAGCTTCTTAACGTATGGGTTAGCCTTAACAATTTCTATTTCACTCGGCACATCGTCAAAAGCCCGCTTAGTACGATATTGATACACGCCACCACACATGCGTTTCACATATTGTAACGTATCATGCATCAAGCGGTCGTATTGGTGCTTCTGACAAACTTTACAGTCAGGTTCTTTTAAATTAGTGATATCAAACTGCTTCATACGGTGCGTATAAATATCAATCGTTGTCATCTTATTTGAAAAGCCACCATGCATGACATAATAGAAGAATTCGGAAACAATCAAGCTACTCGCAAGATATACCGTTGGCGTTAGAACACCATTGATATCGCAACTTTCCATTGTTTCAGGCTTATCAGGCATGATGCAATTTAAACAAGGACCCTCTTTATGCGCAATCGGATAAATACTTACTTTCGACCCAATTGCAGCACCATAAATATAAGGGATTTGAAGTTGATGTGTTGCTTCATTTAAAAGGTAGCGCACCTCGTAGTTATCAAGTCCATCTAACACGATTTCAACTTGATAGTCTTTCATAAGTGAAACGATATTATGAGGTGCGATTTCTTGATATAAATCTACCACTTCAACATGACGGTTCATAGCGTTTAAGTGCTTTTTAAGTGCAACCACTTTAGGTAACATATCCGAAACATCTGCTTCGGTGTAACAACTTTGGCGTTGTAAGTTTGTTAGCGTCACAATATCCTTATCTACGATAATAAGACGCTTCACCCCACTACGCGTCAGTTGTTCGGCGATACCACTGCCAAGCGCACCAACGCCCGCTATCATAACCGTCATATTTTCGATAGTTGATTGACCTTTATCACCAAAACCGTGAAATGTTTTTTGGCGATCGTAACGATCTATCATAAATAACCGAGACCTTCAGCTGGACTTGAAGCAACAGCATTATATTTAACCGGAATACGACCTGCTTCATAACTTAAGCGACCAGCTTGAATACCTAACTTCATTGCTTCCGCCATTTTCTCAGGGTCTTTTGCACGCGCAACCGCAGAATTTAATAAAATTGCATCTGCGCCAAGTTCCATTGCTTCAGCACAGTCTTTACTTGAACCGATACCTGCGTCAACAATAACCGGCACATCCATTTTCTCAATGATATAACGTAAATTGAGAGGATTGTTAATGCCACGACCTGTGCCAATTGGTGAAGCAAGTGGCATGATGGCATGCACACCTAAATCTTGTAAACGCTTCGCTAATACTAAATCATTTGAAATGTAAGGACATACTGTATAACCCTTTTCTAAAAGAATTTCACAAGCGCGATACGTTTCAAGTGGATCTGGTAGTAACGTATCGTCATCACCAATAACTTCAACTTTAATCATGTCACATAAACCAGCTTCATTCGCAAGTTCTGCGATACGTACCGCTTCATCCGCTGATTTAGCGCCAGCTGTATTCGGAAATGTGATGAATTTGTCTAAATCTACATTTGCTAATGGGTTCGGTAGATCTTTGTCATAAAGACTCATACGACGCACCGCAAATGTTAATACTTCAGTTTCTGATGCCTTAATGGCTTTCGTCTGCATTTCTTCTGTATCATACTTACCTGTTCCTAAGAATAAACGAGAGTTAAATTCAAATTTACCAATTTTAAACATATTATCCGCCTCCAACAAATTCTAGTAATTCGAGTTTATCGTTTGGTTCGATTTTACGTTCTGACCATTCTGAACGCTTGATGACCTGTTCATTAAGTTCAACGGCCATACGTTTCGATTCGATATTAAAGTGGTCAATAATATCTGAAATCGTAGTACCTTCTTGGAATTCATGCGTTTCGCCATTTACTTGGACTTTCACATTTATCCACTCCTTTCTTTATGTATCACCCATTTTTCAAGCAAGTTATGCATGTCTTGTTTCGTCTTTGAAAAGAAAGCTTCAATACATGCAAAACCGATGAAAGCTTGAGGGACTTGATGGATGGTATTCATGTTGATGCCGCCTATCGCAACTAAAGGAAAGCCGATATCGAGCGCCTTTGTAATTTCTGCGTCAGTTCTAGGCGCTTTCCCTTTTTTTGAATTGGACGGAAAGAGATGTCCATAAATTCCGAAATCCAGTTGCCATTTATGAGCTAAACGCACATGTTCTTCATCATGAACAGACATTGTAACGTGATACGAAGGGTTCATACGTTTGGTCTTTTCCGCATGAACATCACCTTCTCGAAAGTGAATGTTACGTATATTTAGCCTTTCTGCTAATGCAACATCAGTGTGAATCATGACTTTCCCCTTTGAAAAGCCCGCTTCAATAAGCGCTTTGATCCATTGATACTGTTCATCTTGAGAAATTGGCGTTCTAATTAAGAGATAATCGATGAGCGTTTGTCGCTCAAGTATCGTTTCCATCAGTTGACGGTCTAACGGTTTATAAGGTGTTACGACAATTAACAACAATATCACTCCAATAAAAAAAGCTATTTTCGCGCGGAAAATAGCATACAAGCATTGCGACGACAACATCGCATTGCAAAGCCACATTTCCTACGCTAGTACAAACTAGATCAGGTTCAGGAATCCCGAAGTTTCACTCCGATCTCAGCCCTTTTTAAAGGCACTTCCAGTGGTTATATTTATTTTTTGTACTTGTTCGCTAGATATAAAATATCTTTAATGATGTGAACAAGGTTTAAGAATAGATTAAAGCCCATTTCTCTCGGTGAGAAACGACCGTGTTTCATTCGATTGAAATCATAAAGCGTATATAATAAGAATAACATTAAACCGACGATAACGATAATCGTATGAAAGAAACTATTTTGAATAAACCATCCGATAATACTTGCGATTATAAGGGCTATCAACGTAACAAACAAGTATTTCCCCATACTTTTCGCATCGCCAATTACAAAGTAACCGAGAAGTCCGAATATGATAAAGGCACTTACAGCGAGAATAATATTCTTGTAAAAGACCTCGGGTCCTAAGTTTTGTAGATACACCGTAAAGGATGCATAGGATAACAATCCAATTCCGAGTGCGTATATATTGGAAATAATAAAGCCGAACTTACGTGAACGATTGATAAATAATGAAATCAGTATGAGTGCCATAAGTCCGATTGATAATGGACGACGCCACTCTAATGGTAAAAACTGACCGAAGAAACAGCCTACTCCAAAGATAATCCAGTAGTAAACAAAGAACAACCATACCTTCCCAAGTGCTTTTGACTTGGAACTCGACGCATGATGCCTTTGATGACTTAAAGATTGATTCGGCATATAAAACGCTCCTATCCCTCTTTTAGTCTAATATAACATGAATAAGCGTAACTGTAAGGATAGGTTATGTTGTATGACGTTTATTATGTCGAAAAAATGGCTTAATTATATTACAGTTTATTAAAAAACACTAAATTATTTATTAATTATTAATCTCTACAAAGATTGATATCATAACTTTTAAAGAATCATTTAATATTTTTTACTTTTCTTTAGAATATTACAAACTCTTAACAACAAAGACATTTTGAATTTTTTTTGGTAGTATTGCATCGTAACGATATATACTTAAAAACGCGGAAAAAATATTTTCTTATTATGAGGAGGATTTCCCTTGAAGAAGTTAGCATTTTCAGTAACAATGGCTTCCGGAGCTGCTGCACTGTTATCTCAACAAGAATCAGATGCGTCTACACAACATACTGTTGAATCTGGTGAGTCACTATGGACAATCGCTCAAAAATATAACACAACTGCAGATAGTATTAAACAAGAAAACAATTTAACTAGTAATATGTTATTCCCAGGTCAGGTAATCACAGTTGGTGGAGAAAGTAGTCAAGGCACTGGTAATACTACTACAACAAATGAAACAACTTCTCAAGGTGGATCAACACATACGGTATTAAACGGCGAATCTCTACAAATCATCGCCAACCAATATGGTGTTTCAGCACAAGACATCATTAGCGAAAATAACTTAAACGGTTATTTAATTCACCCTGGTCAAGAATTAACAATTCCTGGTTCAGGTTCTACTAATACGAATACAAACACAAATACGGACACGAATGATACAGAATTACCAGGTAATGAAACAGGTTCAAATGGTGATGAAAGCGAGCACACAAACGGTGGTTATGAAACACCTATCTTCAATCATCAAAACCTTTACACTTGGGGTCAATGTACTTGGCACGTATTCAATCGTCGTGCTCAAACTGGTAAACCTATCAGTACATACTGGTGGAACGCAGATCATTGGGCAGGTGCAGCACAACAAGACGGTTACACAGTAGATAACAACCCTGAAGTTGGTTCAATCATGCAAAACTTCGAAGGCCCAGTTGGTCACGTTGCTTACGTAGAACGCGTTAATCCTGATGGTAGCCTATTAATCTCAGAAATGAACTATCATACGCCACCAGGTGTAGTCGACTATAGAACAATTCCAGCTTCAGAAGTAGCTTCAAACAGCTACATTCATTAATAACTGCGCGCTCGTACTTGATTGTACGGGCTTTTTTAATAGCAGGCAGATACGTTTTTCCTTGTTTCCCCTCCTTGAAAAGCCCTATAAGACATTGAAGTGCACTCAAAAAGTTGAACCTCAAAATTCAACTTTTAGGTGCACTACATATCTGATATCGCGTTTTTTTGAGTCTTGTAATTTTGAATGGCCTTGGTTTACACGTTTCTGATTTCTTGTAAATTTGAACGGCTTTGGTTTACACGTTTCTGATTTCTTGTAAATTTGAACGGCCTTGGTTTACACGTTTCTTGAGTCTTGTAAAATTGAGCGGCCTTGGTTTACACGTTCCTTGAGTCTTGTAAA
>NZ_JH815593.1:1253258-1270167 GCF_000298075.1 Staphylococcus massiliensis CCUG 55927
TGTTTCTGATTTCTTGTAAATTTGAACGGCCTTGGTTTACACGTTTTCGATTTCTTGTAATTGAAGGTGTATTACTTCTGTTTATCACGTTCTACTTTTCTTGATAAACCAAGGCCTTCCGTTTATCACGTTCCAACTTTCTTGATAAACCAAGGGCCTCCGTCTATCACGTTCTTACTTTCTTGATAAACCAAAGCCCTCCGTTTATCACGTTCTTACTTTCTTGATAAACCAAGGGCCTCCGTTTATCACGTTCCAACTTTCTTGATAAACCAAGGGCCTCCGTTTATCACGTTCTTACTTTCTTGATAAACCAAGGGCCTCCGTTTATCACGTTCCAACTTTCTTGATAAACCTACCGCTTCCAAGAACCTACTTACCTTACCTATTCCATCCGTACGCCCTATATCAATAATTACAACGAAGTCACCACATAAAAAAGGGCCAAAACATGCGGACATGTTTTGAACCCTTCTAACCTTATAGACCAAACATATGTAATAGAGCGTAAATAAGTGCAGCGAGTATACCTGACATCGGTAATGTAATAATCCATGTAATCAACATACGTTTAGCTGTATCCCACTTAACGCCTTTGATTCGGTTTGATGAACCGACGCCTAGAATTGACGATGATACAACATGTGTAGTAGATAATGGATAATGAAGTGATGAAGCCACGAAAATTGTTAAAGCGGATGATAAGTCTGCCGCAGCACCATTCGCAGGTCTAATTTTCATGATGTTACCACCAACTGTTTTAATAATACGCCAACCACCAACTGCGGTTCCTAAGCCCATTGCGACAGCACACGAAATCTTAACCCAAAGTTGCGGCTCAGTAGAGTGCTGCATGTTTGCGACGATTAAAGCCATTGTGATGATACCCATCGACTTCTGGGCATCGTTTGTCCCATGTGAAAAGGACTGTAAGGCCGCTGTGAAAATCTGAAAGATACGAAATCTATGATTGGCTTTTGATAAATTCGCATTTCTAAAAATCACTTTAACGAGCGAATACATGGTAAAACCAACTGCAAAGGCAATAATTGGAGACAAGATAAGTACTAGAATAATCTTTGTGAAACCTTGGTAATGTAGCGCAAAGAACGAACCTTGAGCCATAATCGCAGCGCCTGCAATCGAACCGATTAAAGCGTGCGAAGACGAACTCGGGATACCGAAATACCACGTGATCAAGTTCCAGAGTATCGCTGCTAAAACGGCTGCGAGCACTACTGTTAAGCCATTCTGTAATTGAAACGGGTTTATAATATCTTTCGTAATCGTACTTGCAACTCCCGTAAACGTTAAAGCACCAAAGAAATTCATTATTGCAGCTAAAAATATTGCTTGCCTTGGTGAGAGTGCACGTGTTGACACTGCAGTAGCTACTGCATTTGCTGTATCGTGGAAGCCATTAATAAAGTCAAATATCAGCGCAAACAATACAATAGCTAACGTTATAATGATGAGATAATCCATATATTAAACTCCCTTAGCTATTTTTCATTATGATTGTTTCAAAATTATTTGCTACCGTCTGACATTTATTCGCGATTGTTTCCATACTCTCATAAATATCTTTCATCTTAATGAGTTCGATTGGATCTGTTTCACTATTGAAAATGTGTTTGATCGACTGACGTAACACGCCATCACAATAAGTTTCAAATTCTTTGATATTAATCGAGTGAACGCGCATATGAGAAAGCTTTCGGTCAACTAATAATCCAATCGCGAGTTTCATTTCTTTAATCGCCTTTTGAATATTATCAACGAATTCCACCATATACTCGTCGACATCAACAATAGAATACATTTCAAACATCGCTGAAGTTTCTTCCATCGCATCTAACACATCATCAATTGCGTTACATAAAGACATGATATCTTCACGTTCAATTGGTGTGATGAATGTTTGATTTAAATCAGAGATGACTTGATGCATTAATTCGTCACCTTGAGACTCATGGCATTTGATTTTATCAGAATAAGTTTTCAAATCGAGATGAGATTGGAAGTTTAATTCACCAAACTCGGTTGCTGCCTGATCTAAATTTAAAACCATTTCTTCTAAACGTAACATAAACTTATCCTTTTTCTTACTAAACATTGAGGTGCCTCCGTATCATAAATATGACTTCAAGATAAAATTTTGTCTATTCTATCTTATTTTAAACCATCGTTTCTCAAAAAACTAAATATTTCGTTAATGAAATTTACATTTCATTAATATCACAAATTGAAAATAGCATATTTTTTACCAAGCGACAATAAATTTCTTGAATTACTAACTATTAAAAATTACATTTATACCTAAATCGCAAATATTTGTGAAACTTTATAATGTATACCAGTTCGCTTTTTATAAGCGCATACTTATATAAAGGTAAATCTACTAGTGGCTTATAAGTGTGTGTCATTAAAGGTCATTACGACTCACTTCATATATAAAGGTCATTACAGTTCGCTTCTTATGAGCGCTCGCATCTTTAAAAGTCATTACGACTTGCACCCTAGCAACGCATGCATATTTAAAGGCCTTTTCAAGTGGGAAGCGACACAGCTTCAAACTTAAAAAGACCTATGAATTAAGTTTATTTCGTATAGACGCGTTCTTCGTCCGTTGTTGTTGTTTGGAAACGTTTGATACGACATTTAACTTCAAAGCCGCGCATAATAATTTGATATAAAGGTGCTTCTAAGAAATAATGGAGTGGCCAAGACATCTTAGGAATGTAATCCATTAAGTGGACGATGACGTAATCTTTATCTGGTATCTTACGGAACTCGAGTTTAGCTGTTTTAGGTCGATTGTTCTTAGTCAGGCGACCATCCACCATACGAAGAATTAACAAGTTGTTTTCGTCATAGTACTTTTCAAACTCGAAAATCGGCTTCTTATCAAGATTCGTATAAATCGCATAATAATTATTTGTTACAATCGTTCTGACAAACGTACCGCTCGTTTGGCCTAACCACTCGAAATAGTACTTAACAAAGTCATTAATCGTCCACGCTTTGGGAAGTGGCATGATTTGAGCACTTCTCATGTCGTCGTACTTACCAGGTTGGAATTCTACTGAAACATGTGGGCGTTTAACCTTTAAGTCCGTGACTTCAATCGGCGTTTTATAATGACCTAGCGTTTCTAAAGTTTCGTCATCATATGTACTGCCGCGGACATAAATAATTTTCTTAACACCATTTAATTCTGCAGCGCGACCGAAATTATCTGCAGCGATTAAATTAAGCACGCGTGCAGTAGCTTGCGTAATCTTCGCTGAATGTTTAGTAGGATCTAAATAGTAAATCGCAATGTCCATATCACGCATCGCTACACGCATATCCTTAAACTTATAGATATCACGTTTTAACCATTTAATATTCGGAACGGATTTCTCTTTAGGATATTTGGAAATCGTATACACGTCGCCACTATCTTTAATATGTTCGATTAACGCTTTACCGATAAACCCTGTTCCACCTGCAAGTAAAATTTTAGGTTTCATAACTGACATCCTTTACTAATAATTTTATAAATATATAAGTATGTGAATAAGTTGCTAAATGTTTGTTATATACACAAAAGGTGTAAAGTATATTAAATACATAAAGTTAGGAGTAATCCATATGGCACACAAAATACGAGAAATTAATATTAACGATGTAGAAAAGATCACAGGTTTACTCTCAAAATTACATAACGAATCCGAATTTATGTTATATAGTCCGGGGGAATATGCGCCTTCTATGAACGACGCAATTTCAAACCTCGAGCATATTATAACATCTAAGACCGATACCATTTTAGTCGCTGAAACACCGTCTAATGAGCTGATTGGTTATATCACTTTAATTACCCGCAAGTTAGAACGTGTCCTCCATGTCACGCGAATTTACATGGGTGTGCTTAAAGCCTTTCAAAATAAAGGCATTGGATTACATTTAATTAATGAATGCGAAGCTTGGTGCAAGGCAAACAACCTTACTCGCATCGAGCTCACTGTTGTAAAAGAAAATACACCAGCCATTCAACTTTACGAACGCGCAGGTTATGAAGTTGAAGGTGAATTACGTCAATCTCTAAAAATTAACGGGACTTTCCACAATGAATTAGTGATGTCTAAAATTCTGTAAATCTTTACCCTTCATTATTATAATATCATTTCACCAAAAAAGGAGCTAAAACAAAATGTCATTTGCATTAGCTCCTTTTCAAATAGTTATGGTATTTTAATAAAGCCTTCCCCAAAGATCTCACGTACATCATTCACTACGACAAACGCATCTTGGTCATAGCGCTTAATGAGTTTCTTGAGTTTCGGTAATTGACTGTTTGAGATAACAATAAATAACATATCGCGATTCACTTGAGAGTATTGACCTTTCGCACTTATAACCGTTGAACCTCTACCAATCGTGTCATAAATAGATTTGCTTATATCATGATTCTCTTTAGAAATGATATAAACACCCTTCTTAGGGTTCAAGCCTTCAAGAATGAATGACATCGTTTTAGAAATCACAAACAGTAACATAATCGTGAATAAAACACGTTCGACTGGTAACACCAGTAACGCACTGAGTACAATCACAGAATCGATTAAAAACAGTGCTCTAGATGTTGGTACATGGAAATATTCATTGAATATCTTAGCTAATATTGACGTACTTCCGAAAGTGCCGCCATAAGCAATGATTAATCCTGTGCCTAATCCGATAATGATACCGCCAAATATCACGCCAATAATAGGTGAATCAATATGGAAATCGACATTTAACGTTACCTTTAAAAAGACAGATAGAAATATCACTGACACGAGTGTATACAGCATTTTCTGCTTGCTTAAATACTTCCATCCTACAATGAGCAGTAAAATATTAATAATTAAAGACGTTAAAAAGGTCGGTAATTTAAAACTATAAAACAGAATCAACGATATACCAATAGCGCCACCTTCAGCGAGTTGCGTCGGTATGACAAAGCCATTGATACCTAGTGCAATTAATAGACTACCTAAGATTACAATTGCGATTATTTTAAGTTCCTTCATTTAAATACCTCCCTTTTAAATATTATCTATATGCTATAAATTTACCTTTCATAAATATAACGATACATTTATATTTTAGTACGTCACACGATAAATACAACACGTTTTACAACAACTCAATCATTTATTAAATGGG
Source organism: Staphylococcus massiliensis CCUG 55927 (assembly GCF_000298075.1). Taxonomy (GTDB): domain Bacteria; phylum Bacillota; class Bacilli; order Staphylococcales; family Staphylococcaceae; genus Staphylococcus; species Staphylococcus massiliensis. The sequence continues at coordinate 1,258,455 of NZ_JH815593.1, forward strand.
ACGGCATCTTCTTGAAAAGCCCTATCCGAAATTTACGCATAATAAAAGAGCACAAGACATTCTATCTCATGCTCTTTTACATCTTATTCACTTGGTTTATAATTCTCCTGCAGGTTTCTTTCTAAATCCTGAAGAATCCGTGTGTTCTCTTAGAAAAGCCCTTACGCGTCTAATATTTTCTTTAGATTCCGGTTTGTCTAAATGAAATTGGTATTGATGATGAAGATTATGACTACCATCAAAGAAAAAGCCTTCAACTGGTACATCCTTTTCTTTAAGCGCGCTATAGAATGCACGATTCTGACTATCAAATGGATCGACATCACCTACTGATAGGAAAGTTGGCGGATAATCTTTTGTAGCCTGCTTAACCGTAGACATTTCAGAAACATCCTTAAAGTTATGTTCCCAATCTTCCTTACCCGTATAACTCTTCATAAAGAGTTCAATTCTTGGAAATTCAGTTTCTCGAACCGTTTGCATATCGTAAAAGCCACCGAAGAAAATCGCAGCTTTAATCGCATCCTTATCAAACTGTTGCTCAAAATCCATTTCTTCTCGTAAAGATTTATTTGTTTGCATTGCCGTATACTGACTTGCCATTTGAGCACCTGCAGAGTCACCACCAAATATAACACGATCATAATCTATTGGTAGACCATGCGTGTTTTGTTTAATGAATGAAACAGCCTTATCCATTTGACGAAGTTGAGTTGGATATTTGTAATCCGGCGCTAGCGCGTAGTTAATATTCACGACAATGTAGCCTTTTTCTGCAATTTTAGATAATAGATTATTCTTATACTGCTTATCCCCTGCGATATAGCCGCCACCATGCATCCAAAATATGACCGGTAATTTTTCATCTTTATCAAGTTCTTCTGGTGTTAAAATATCTAAGTAACTCTTAGGATACTTACTCCCATAAGGGATGTCCGTTAGTGCTTTAATGTGCTGGTTATTTATCGTGACTTTATCTGCTTCATTATGAAGTCGATGTTCTTTCCACTTAAAATAAAAATAGCCAGTCAGGAGACTGGCTATTACGACTACGATAATGATTATTACAGTTATCTTTTTCTTATTAGAAATCATCGTGTCAATCGTCCCTTTCGGAAAGATTGTAACACATCTATCATATTAAGCAATAAATTTCTTATTCTCTTTCTTTCTCATGAAATATTTAACTAATACACCGACAATTACGATTAGACCAATCCAACCCATTGTTGGGTAAAGTACTTTGATTAAGTCTTCGAAACCGAAGAAACTTAAGCCATAACTTAATAACATTAAGACTGTTATAAAGATATAATACTTTTTAGAATATGGTTTTGTAAATCGTGCCGCGATAGAATACGATAATCCTAAAATTGTGTTATACATTACTAATAACATAATGATTGATAACACGGTCGAAACTATAGGATGAATTGAATCCGCAAGTGTTAATGTCGGAATCGATGAGCTTTTAATGCTTGGGTACTCTGATTGTAACGCAAAGTTAATAAGTGCTAATAAGATCGTGTAAATAATACCACCGAATAAAGCACCTGAACCAGAGATACGACGTCTTGAAGCGTCACCACCGATTGCAATTAACGTTGTAAACCCAACTGAGAATGCTAAACCACCATAAACAAAGCCATTTAAAATACCTTTGAAAATGCTTGGATGTTTAACTGTTGAATTTACTTCTGGAAGACTTACTTGGCCTTTAAATAAGAATACTGCAGCGATAAGTACGACCATAATAATTAAGAATGGTGTAACGAAACCTAAAGCACGTACAATCTTATTAAAATTCATAAGTAACGTAACGAAAATTAAGATACACATGATTAGAGCACCTAACCATGTTGGAACGCCATAACTTTCTTTAAATGTTGAACCGGCACCTGCTATCATGGTAATCGAGATACCTAGTAAACATATAATAAGTAGATAGTCGATGATACGACCAAATGCTTTACCAAATAAATATTCTAAAGTTGATTGATGGTTATCAGCATCTAAGCCTGTTCCAATTTTTGCTACTTGTCTACCAATAAAAGATAAGATTAAACCTGAAATAATTACACCAATGTATGACCATAAGCCATAATCAGCGAAAAATTGTTTAACCTCTTGACCGGTTGAGAAACCAGCGCCGACTACTACGCCGACATAAGCGAATCCAATTTTTATCGCTTCTTTGTTCAATGTCATTGTTTTGACCTCCTCGAATTGCAAAACACGTTTAACATTAAATCATATACATGAAATCATTTCAACTTAACATTTTGTATACAAATTGAATAAATATTAAGAATGCTATGTATATCTCTATTAATTTGAGGTTCTATTTTTATAAAATGTCTAAATTAGGTATAAAAATACAATATACATAGAATATTCTTTTATTATTAAGATTTTATTAAGTATTTCGCGAAACTTTATTTTTCAGAATTTTAAGAATATGTAATCCAATATTTAATCCGACATCAAGAATACTCAGATGTCGGATTATATTATAATGTAATTATATTTTACCCTTTTCTACTTGCTTTAATCTTACTTTTTTCATTTGAAGCTGTCGTTAAGGTAGAAGCAATTACAATTGCAATTGCAATTAGTATTGCTGCAAAGAAAAATGAACCATGTAAACCAAATGTCATAGCTTCATTAGCCGCTTCTTTAGTCTTAGAGCCTAGTTCTTGTAATTTATGATTTTGTAATGCTGTTAAAATACCTACGAAGATAGCCACACCTAATGCGCCACCAATAGGTTGTAGTAAGTTAAAGATCGCTGTACCGTGAGGGTACTTTTCCTTAGGTAAAGCATTTAAACCATTCGTGCTCGCTGGCATCATAATCGCTGAAATAGCAACCATTAAAACGATATATGCAATAATGAATGTAATCATTGATAAACCAGGGTGTATTTTCGTATAGAATAAAGCCACGCCAAATAGTGCGAATAAGCCTGGAAGTATTAATTTACGCGGACCAATTTTATCGAATAAAGCACCCATCGCTGGTGATAACAAACCATTTAGTATTGCACCTGGTAATAAGATAAAACCAGCCACTTTAGCACTGAAGCCCATAGGTCCTTGTAAATACATTGGCATTACAATTTCTGAAGCAAACATACTCATCATAACGATAAGGAATATTAAAATACCGCGACGATAGTTCGCATATTTTAAAACACTAAAGTCTAAGATAGGTTCTTTTAGTTTTCTTTGACGTAATACGAAAACAATAATTGAAAGGAAACCTATTATGATAGGTAAAGCCGTTAGTGGATTTAAGAAACCACCTTCTGCTGAGCTTGATTCAGAGAAGCCGTAAATAATACCTGTTACCCCAATTGTAGAGAGCACAATAGATAGAATATCAATACGAGGTTTTGTAACTTCTCCAACGTTGCTTAAATATTTATAAGCGAAGATTAATGTAAATAACATAAATGGAATGACGATAAAGAATAGCCATCTCCAACCTAATAAATCCACTATAACTCCGGATAACGTAGGTCCAATTGCAGGGGCGAACATAATTACTAAACCAATAGTTCCCATAATCTTACCACGCTTTTTCTCATCGAATAATAAAAGCATCGTATTCATGATTAATGGTATCATTAATCCGGTACCAATGGCTTGAACCATTCTACCAATTAAAAGCATTGGGAAGCTTAATGCAAATCCTGCGATTAAGGAACCTATTATAAAAGTAATAATAAGTGTGAAGAATAATTTTCGAGTTGTAAACCACTGAATAATCAATGCGGATAATGGCGAAATAATACCCATAATCATCATAAAGCCACTCGCCATCCATTGAACTGTCGTACGAGACACATGGAATTGGTGCATGAGCTCAGTTAAAGCAATGTTTAAAAGGGTTTCATTTAATATCATAAAGAAAGCCCCTACGACAAAAACAGCTAGTATCATTGTATTTGTACGGTTATTAGACATGAAATCCTCCTTTTCTTAAAATTCATTAGCCTTGCAATTGTACACAATTGTAAAACATTTAGAAAGTAATTGACTTACTATTTTTTAATATTAATTGTTTTAATGAAAAATCATACATGTCTATTTTCACAAAAAGAAAGAGTTGAAACCATTAAGATGTTTCAACTCATAAAATGAATTCATCAAACTATTTAACTTCTTTGTATGATTGTAACTCATTAAAATCAACAACGACGTTATCCATACGCTTCGCCGTTTCTTTTAATACGTTACGTGCAACTTTGTTATTTGGATCTAACTTCAGTATCTTTTTCGCTACATCAAAGGCATGTTTATCTGTAATAACTGGTTCAGGTAAAGCATGAAGTAATAACATTTGTAATAAACTTTTGACTTCTTTACCTTCAGTTAGTCTAATTGATGCTTTCGCATGATAATATGCTGAATCTATAGCGCCTGGTACATCACTCAGAGGATAAACCAATAATAAAAATGCAATATCATGAATTTCTGCTGTCTCTTCTTGTTTTAGCATATCAACAATACATGTATAAAACATTGTACTCTCAACTTCATGGGCACTAGATATAAATGCTTCTTCAAATTCTAAAACGTCAAGCTGAGACAGGAGACTTTTAACTGCTTGGAATTCGCCGTTTAAGACGTGTTCTTTAATAAGTTCCTGCATGTTACGTCCTCCTACACTTTCTTAATTTAAGCGCATTATTGATATAATAACACAAATAAAATAAAATTTCATTTAAATTAAATGTAAAAATAAACCCGTCATCAAATTTTTTCTAACTCGAATGTGACCTTATTAAAAACTTTAAGTTGACCGAAAATAAATGACTATAGTCCAATCGATTTAAAATAAGCATACCATGAATAAGTCTAAAAATCTGTAATCCTTTAGTCTTAATTCATCATATAATTAGGGTCATATACATCGATATTTAAGACAACTTTATTTTCAATCATAATTTTCTCGATATTCTTACCTTGCCCGCCATACGCTTTCTTTAAAATGAAGAAATTAAAACATAAAACAGGGCGTATAACTAAGATAATTTACTCTAATTATACGCCTTCGTTATTTAAGAATCATTTATTTTGAATAGTGTTTACACAATAAATTGTAAGTGATTAACATTGGTTTACCTGTTCTTGGGTCAGTGCTTAATTCTGCGTCAATGTTAAATACCTCTTCTAAAATCTCATTTGTAAGTACTTCATGTGTTTCACCTTGAGAAACGATTTTTCCAGATTTCATTGCGATTAAGTGATCTGAAAAACGTATAGCCTGATTAATATCATGAAGCACCATAATAATCGTACATCCCTGTTCTTGATTTAATTCTTGAACAAGTTCCAAGATTTCTAATTGATGAGAAATGTCTAAGTACGTTGTCGGTTCATCAAGGAATATAATATCTGTCTTTTGTGCAAGCGCCATCGCAATCCAAACGCGTTGTCTTTGACCACCACTTAAGTCATTAATTGCGCGATGTTTAAAGTCATCAGTACCAGTAACCTTTAATGCCCAATTAATTTCTTTCTTATCCTCAGCACTTAAACGTCCAAATCCTTTTTGGTGAGGAAAACGTCCATACGATACTAACTCGCCAACCGTTAAGCCGTCCGCGACTTCAGGTGATTGTGGTAGTATCGCAATTTTCTTGGCAATGTCTTTAGTTGATTGTTTATGAATGTTCTTACCATCAAGTAAGACTTCTCCTGATTTACATCCAAGTATACGAGATAGTGCTTTAAGGAGGGTAGACTTACCACAACCGTTGGGTCCGATGATCGACGTTACTTTTCCATCAGGAATTTCAACATCTAAATTATCTAAAATAACATGATCTTCATATCCAATTGTTATTTCTTGACCTTTCAAGCGATTCATAATTTGCCCTCTTTCTACTCGGAGTTATATATTTATATACTGCAAGTATTCATTTTCTCTACTATATCATATCAATCTCTTTAATTGATAATCATTATCATAATGTATTGTATCATCTCATCTGTATTTTTTCTATAAATAATTACAATATACGACGAATGGTCGAGTAGAAACTAAAGCGCTTTCATCATGAAAATAAAAAAAGCGAGACTACTTTAAGTCTCGCTGTGCCTATCACACTAATCATCTACTAAGAAACCGTTACCATAGACATCCCGGACGTCATGGACGACTAGGAATGCGTTTTCATCAATTTTACGAATGAGTCGTTTTGTACGCGTCACTTGAGTCTTACTAATTACGACATATAAAATATCCGTTTCCTTCTTAGAATAATAACCTCGGCCATTTAAAATCGTACATCCGCGACCGATTTTTTCATCAATCATTTTAGCTACATCATCTGGATTCTTAGAAATAATCGTCATCGCTTTCTTCGTATTTAAACCTTCAATAACGAATTCCATAACTTTTGTACCTATATATAATGAAAGAATTGTAACTAATACTTTATCTAACGGTATAACAGTTAGAGAGATTGCCACAATAATCAGATCAAAGAACAGTAATGCATATGGCGTACTTACATCTAAATATTTATGTGCGATACGAGCGAGAATCGTTGTCCCGGCCGTCGTACCACCTGCAAGTACAATGATACCGATACCTAATCCCACTGAAAAGCCACCAAAAACTGCGTTTACGATAATGTTGCCTGTTTGAACGTGCCAGCTTTCCGTTAGCTCTAAAAATACCGAAATCAATACTGTCGCGACAATCGTTAAATACATACTTCGTTTACTTAAAAATTTATATCCTATTAAAATTAATGCAGCGTTAGCTACAAAGTTTGTTATTGCTGGCGATAGATGGAATGCATAATATAATACGATTGCTAAACCAGTGACACCACCCTCACCGAGGTTACCAGAAATGACAAAGGCATTAACCCCAGCTGCAAATGCAAAAGATCCTAAAAGTACTAAGATTAAATCTCTTACTGTACGTTTCATCTTTTAGCCCCCTCTCTAAAATTCACCCTCAACAACTGAAATATTAGCACAGTTCTGACACTTTGCACAACTTCACTTTAAGCCTATACCGCACTAAAAGGTCTCAGTGACGCGATTCGCGATAGATTTTTAAAATTCTGAATTTTCGGTTTACTTTTAAACTGACGTTCGATATAATGAATTTACTTCTTGTTAATTTTATAACAAGAAGCCATCTCCTTTGTGTTGTTTATGAAAACAATCAATTTTTGCTCAATTGTATGAACAATACCTAACCCATATTGTTGATACTAATAAGAATTCATTTTCCCGAATGGACCAAGATGACATACTCACCTGATGTTATCTTGGTTTTTATTTTCAAAAAAAGTGGGACATCGCATTCCAATAAAGCTATGTCACCTTATCAAAAGCCAATGCCCCTAACTTAACATTATTCAACTTATTTACATATTACCAAGCGAATAAGCCAACAAAACCTGCTGTTAATAATGAAACTAATACACCTGATAATAACATCATAGGTACGTACTTAGATACAAAGTCTGATGTTTTTTCATTAACAATTCCTTTTAATGTACCAATAATCATACCTAATGTAGAGAAGTTCGCAAACGATACTAAGAACGTACAAATAATCGCACGTCTATGCGCATCATAATCATTCACATGTTTACTTACTTCACCCATTACTACGAACTCATTTGTTACAATCTTCTTAGCCATTTGTTGCGCTACTTCCCAAGCCGCATCTACCGGAAGACCTAGTAAGAATGCAAATGGGAACATTAATGTTCCTAAAATTTGGTCTAAGCCAAAGCTACCTTTTAATCCAAATAAGTGACCAATTGAACCTGTAATGACATTAATTAAACGGTCAATTAATTCAGAAAGCGCAACGAAACTGATAACAAAAGCTACGATAATTAAGATCAGTTTACCAGCTGCTAATACAGAATCACCTAAGAACGAGAAGAATGGTTGGCGTACTGCTTGATCATCTAAGTTGTAAATCACATCTTCATCTTTCTCTAACTTAACAGGATTTAAAATACTCGACACAATCATCGCGTTAATAATATTAAGCGGAATTGCTGTTAAAACGAGTTCACCTGGAATCATTTGAACATAAGCACCAACGATAGCACCAGATACAGAACTCATTGACATCATCGCAATCGTTAATACACGTGCTTCGTTCATGCGTTTCATTTGTTCACTTGAAACGGCGATTGCTTCAGTATTACCTAAGAACATCATTTCAATACCAAAGAAAGATTCAAATTTAGGTTGTCTTGTAATCTTCGCTAAGATAAAACCAATGAAGCCCATAATTTTCGGTAAAATTCTGAAGTACATTAAAATATCAAATAATGGAACTACAAGTAGGATTGGGAATAAAGCCGCTACAGCCATATCCATTTGCTTAGTAGCCGTGAAACTGTTGAACGCGAAGCCTACACCCGCGAACGCAGCACTAATTACCCAGGAAATACCATCAGCTAAGATTTTTACAAACTGTGTACCAGCTGGGAATGAAACGAATAGCCACGCTAAAAATAAGTTCATGAGTACTAAGATCCCGACAGATCCCCATTGAATATTTTTCTTATCTCTTGAGAATAAGAACGCTATCCCAAGAAACGCTAACATACCAATTATGTTCATCAACAAAAACATGGATACACCCACCATTCAAAAATATTTCTGCCTTGCCATATTATGTTTGTCTCTAACAATGTCGCATTGTTTAAAGTATACCACGTGTGCTTTATCGTGAGAATACAAATTTATTGACAAGTTGTTTAAAAATATGCTTAATTTTTTTAATCTATAATTTATGTGTCGATTATCTTTTAACGATGTTTCTCAATATTTTATAAATGTTTCATTACAATTGTTGTAACGCACAAATTCATACGCCCCATTTTTGAAAAGCCCTTTAAATTCTCAAACTATAACTCACGAAATATCTACGACGAAGCTAGTTAATAGAAAGTAAAAAAGAGCCTCACATGATACATCACGTATCAAATGAGACTCATTATGTGGGTTACAATCACCCATATTTAAGATATTCAGATAAGCTAAATTCGAACGCTTAATTAGATAAATTTTGTGTTTCAACAAAACGTTGATATTTCTCGTGAGAAGCCATTAATTCATGGTGACCACCTTTTCCTGTAACTTCACCTTGATCAAGGAAAATAATTTGGTCAGCCTTTTTAATTGTTGAAAGACGATGCGCAATGACGATCGTTGTACGATTTTCCATTAATGTTTCAAGCGCATCTTGAATTTTTCGTTCACTTTCACTATCTAAGTTAGCTGTTGCTTCATCTAATAATAAAATATCTGGATTTTTAACAAAGCTACGTGCTATATCAATACGCTGACGTTGACCACCTGATAATTTGAGACCTCGTTCACCGACTATAGTGTCATAACCTTGGTCGAAATCTAAAATAAAGTCATGACAATTTGCGAGTTTTGTATACTCAATTAATTCATCATCAGAAACTTCACGATCAATACCGTAAAGAATATTGTCACGAATCGTACCATTCATCATCGCATTACTTTGCATTACATAACCGATTTTACGTCGCCAATCAGAAAGCGATAAATCGTATATTGAATGATTGTTATACGTGATGTCGCCTGTTTCAATTTCATACATACGTTCAATTAAACTGAATATAGTACTTTTACCAGAACCAGATGGTCCTACAAAGGCGGTTACCTTGCCTTTTAACACATTAAATGAAACGTCCTTTAAGATTGGTTTGACGTCATAACTAAAATTAACATTTTCAAATGCCAAGTTACCTGTTTCAATGTGCTTTTCAGATGGTAACGCAATCGGTTCAAGTGGTTCATGTAAGATTTCATAAATACGGTTACTCGCACCAGTAGCGCGACGATAATCCGTTAGTAACGTTGATAAGTTCACAAGTGGCATTGAAAGTTGTACCACTAAGAAAATCATTGTAACAAGGTTACCTGCCGAAATGGCACCTGAACTTACACGGTAACTACCAAAACCTAAAATAATACCTATCGTAAGTAGCATGATTAAACCTGAAATAGGTTGGATAATCGCTGTAATTTTAGCTTGTCTTAAGCCCAGATGATAAATTTTAACTAAATTAGATTCAGCTTTATTAAGCTCAACATGTTCTGTGTTAGAAATTTTAACTAAACGCATCTCTGTAAGTACACGGCCTAATAAACCACTGAAGTTAGCAATTTCAGATTGCGTATCTTTAGAAATACGTTGCATCACTTTTCCTAATGGAATCATGATTAAAATGAAAACTGGAATTGTGATAAATGTAAGTAATGTCATTTGCCAGTCGATAATAAATAATAATACTAAAGAGCCTATCAATGTGAGTGCTGATGGAAATAAATTCGGTAACTTCTGCGAAATAAAGTTATTAATAACTTTCGTATCATCAGTCAATCTACTCATTAATTGTCCACTTTCATTCTGATCAAAGAATGGCATCTTCAAGTGAATAATGTGTTTCCATAAAATCGATCTAATTGAATAGATGATTTTCTCCCCAATTTTACTTAATAGATAAAGTCCCAAACCGCTTAAAATCGCATTTAATGCGAACACGATAATGATGACAACGATCATCGTTGTATTAAGTTCACCTTTATTCGCTTGATCTACCATATCACCTGCATATTTAGGTACAAATAATCCGGTTAGACTCCCTAAAAGCGATAAAAGGATAGCTACGATAACAAGGCCTTTTGGCCAAGATATACGTTTTAATAAATAATTGAGTGGATTGCTTGAATTCATTTCTAATACCTCTACTTTATAAAATTTGAAGCTATAACCAACACTCGATTATAAAAAACCAAATTTCATATTAAACCTTCACGTCTCATACAACCACTTAAAAATAAAAACATATTAACAACTAATCATTCTTAAAATATTGTTAATATGATATTATTATTATGTTGATGTACTTATATTTTTGAACGAGGGATTTAATTATGAAAAAGATATTTAATTCATTTATTTCCATTTTGATAGCTTCTTTAATTATAACACCTTTTAGTAAAGCTTACACACCTACACCAGTTGAAGTTGCAAATCAATCTGGATATCAAATAGGCCTAGGCTTCCAGCCAGAAGGCGCTATTCAAATTAGCCATACAGGCCAAGTACTTTACGAATTTCAAATCAACAACGAATGGCCACCAGCTTCAATGTCTAAGCTCATGACGATGTATTTAGTACTTGAAGCTGAAAAAGAAGGCAAATTGTCTTTAAATGACACAATTAAAATCACGGACGACCACTATCGTATGTCTACGCTACCAGAACTAAGTAATACCAAACTTTATCCTGGTGAAACATATACCATTAAGGAACTACTACAAATTTGTGTATCCGCTTCAAGTAACGCAGCCGCTTTAATACTAGCTACCGAAGTTTCAGAAACGCGTTCTGATTTTACAGATAAAATGAATGCTAAAGCAAAGAAAATCGGCATGAAGCATACGCATTACGTTAACCCAGCCGGTGCGTCTAACCGTTTACTACAAAACTATGCACCTGAAGGCTATATTAATGAAGAAGGTTCTGTTGCAAAGTCAGAAAAAATATAACTAATTATCATTTTAACATGGTAGTATTCCCTTAACTGGCCAACATGTGATTAATTTCGTAGCCGGCGAAAATCCGTAGATTTGAAGAGACCTACGGTTCTTTTTATATAGACTATAAATACACT
>NZ_JH815593.1:1270859-1273931 GCF_000298075.1 Staphylococcus massiliensis CCUG 55927
AACTTTGCAACAGAACCATATCTGAAATAGTTCATACAGAAGACTCCTTTTTGTTAAAATTATACTATAAATTCAACTTTGCAACAGAACCATAAATCTTATGGAAGATGACGGTTTTACAAGATTAGATTTGGCTTTTGATTTTGAAGATGATTTAAGTGACTATTACGCAATGTCAGATAAAGCTTTAAAGAAAACTGTATTTTACGGAATTGACGGAAAGCCAGAAACTAAATATTTTGGTGTACGTGATAGTGAACGGTTTATTAGAATTTACAACAAGAAAAAGGAACGTAAGGATAATGCAGATATAGAAATAGATTCTGAACATTTATGGCGTGTAGAAATTGAATTAAAACGTAACATGGTTGATTACTGGAATAATTGCTTTGATGATTTGCATATTTTAAATCCAGCATGGGCTACTTTAGAAAGTGTAAGAGAACAAGCAATGGTGTATTTATTACTTCACGAGGAAAGTGCTTGGGGAGAATTACATAGAAACTCCCGTCGCAAATACAAACAACTACTTCAAGAAATATCTCCAATTGATTTAACGAACTTAATGAAATTGGCTTTGAAAGAAAACGAAAAACAATTGCAAAAGCAGATTGATTTTTGGCTTTCTGATTTTCGGTTTTGAGTGAATTTAATTTTATACTGTGAGCTAAAAAGCGAGCAGATTATAAAATTAATTGAACATGTTGCAACCACCATTTTTGGTTGCTAGGTTTTATGGTTTTGAACTATGAGTGGCTAGCTTTTAGCCACTCATAGTTCAAACGAAAAGGCACAAACACCGATATGACGGTGTTTGTGCCTTTTCGTTTAGTTAACATAATAAAGAGTTATGGGGAGTTGAATTGTATACTCTATTCATTTACTGAATTATATCAATAATTTTATTCATCTTATCTTTATCACGTGATACTACACCTACAACTCTTTTATAATTTTGTAATTTTTTTTGATATAAGTTCATACTTTCAAGTCTTGTAGTCAAAGATTGGGGAGTCAAAGTAATACCTTTATTTGCTTTGACATTAGCTAATATAGTTTCATAATAATCAACATAATCAATATGTAACTTATCTTTCAAGGAATAATTTTTAAGAAGATCATATGTATCACATGGCGGTGTTTGTATATAAATATTCTCATTTTTTAAAGATTTTATACTTACTTGCTTAGTGTTTTTAAACTTATTTTCATCACCATAAGCCACAATAAAGTCCTCAGTGTAAATTTCTTGTTTATAGAGCGAGTTATTTTTTAAATGTGTAATATCACCAATAACAACATCTATATTATCTTTATAAATTTCTTCAAGTAAAATTGAAGTACTATTTTCAATGACTAAAACGACACTTTCATTAATATAATTCTTTTCATGTAGTTTATATAAAGAAAAGCTAGGTATGACTCCTAATTTAATTCTTTTATCTTTAGACTCACTTATTTTACTTTTTAATTCTTCAAATTGCTCATTTATTTTTAAAAACGAATGATAAACAGCATTTCCTTTTTGAGTTAAAAAAATACCCTTAGAAGTTCTATAAAATAACTGACAATCAAAATAACCTTCAATACTTCTAATTCTTTTACTTAAGGCTGGTGTACTTATATTCAATTCTCTAGAAGCTTTATTTAAGCTATTGTACTCGACAACTTTAATGAAGTCCTTCATATAATTAAAATTCATAAAATCCCCCATGGTATTAACTATTTGTTTATACCTATATTAACACATTACTTATTCATATATTTCAAGTAAAGGTTTATTCTTATATTGTTCCCAAAAATAGGCAACTAATCTCTTAATGAATCAAAATTGACTGATAGGATGAGATAATAATGAAAAAAATATGGATTTTAACTTTAGGTATGTTTGCCTTAGGTATGGATGCTTATATAGTAGCAGGATTAATACCTTCAATAAGTAAAAGTTTTAATAAAAGTAGCTCTGCTATTGGGCAAGGAGTAACAGTTTTTACATTGTTTTTCTCTATCTCTGCCCCCATTTTTTCAACAATATTAGCTAAATCCCCAGTTAAAAAAATACTAATAATAGCAATCAGTGTATTTACTTTAGCCAATATTATAACCGCAATATCTATGAACTACATGCTATATATCGTATCAAGAGCAATCGCTGGTTTAGGAGCTGGCGTATTCTCACCAATTGCAATAAGTGCAAGCAATCATTTAGTCTCCGAAAAACATAAAGGAAAAGCAATCGCTTTTACAGTAGGCGGAATGAGTGTAGGAACTGTTATAGGAGTTCCTCTCGGACTAGAAATTGCCAACATTTCTAATTGGCGATTTGCAATGTTGGTTATTATTGTCATTAGTTTTATTGCATTAATAAGTATTTCTATATTAATGCCTAAATTTAAAATACAAGCTCCTCCAAACTTAAAAGCTCGTTTTAAATTATTCCTAAACAGTCACGTCCTAAGAGTTATTTCAGTCACATTATGTGCTGCTATTGCTAGTTTAGGTTTGTATACTTATTTAGCCGATATTATTAAAACAAATACAGATACAAAAAATTTAACTTATTACCTTACAGCGTGGGGAATAGGCGGATTAATAGGAAGTTTTAGTATAGGATTTATTATAGATAAATTTAAAAACACAAGATTTGTTATGTTGATTATTTTAATTTTATTAGCATTAAGTTTTGTTTTAATTCCTATCTCTATCAAATCACCTCTATTAGGCTTACTACCCTTTATTCTATGGGGATCTATGGGATGGGCTACACAAGCGCCACAACAACATATACTATTAAAAAGTCATCCTAAACATGGAGGTCCTGCTGTTGCTTTAAATAGTTCTATTAATTATTTAGGAAGTGCTATTGGATCAAGCATTGGAGGTATCATTCTGTTTAATGTTAATAGTACAAATATACTGATATATAGCGCTTTAGGAATTACTATTATTGGTATTTTACTACAATTGTTAAATTTATCTATAGATAAAGATTAAAAGATTTATTGTCTCTCTTTTAATCATCACAATATGTATCAAGATAAGAAGAAAACAAGCCGAAATCTCGGCTTGTTC
>NZ_JH815593.1:1274853-1277091 GCF_000298075.1 Staphylococcus massiliensis CCUG 55927
GAACAAGCCGAAATCTCGGCTTGTTTTCTTTACATAATAAATTGATTATAGGTAATTAATTTGTATAGCTTATGCATTCAAAAATTGATAGATTTTATAAAATACCGGATGTATAGGTTTAATAAAATCACCAATATATTCTTCAATATGTGCACCAAATCCTTTTTTAAATTGTTGCACTCCATAATCATCAGCATCTTTACTAAAGTCTCCTGTAACTCCATAAAAATTATATCTTGGAATTTGATGATCTAGTGCAAACTGGATCATATTCCATTGTAATGCATATGCTCCTTTAAATTGGTAAAAATCAGGGTTTGAACCACTAGAAAGATAGTAAACCTCATCTTTATTATATATATATAAAGCAGCTGCTAAATCTAAGGTATTACCTTCACTATTAATTAAACTTTGTGCTTCTTGAACTTTCTTTTTATTACTTTGAAGTTTTTGTTCTAATTGTTTATGTTTAGATTTACTTTTCTTAGAATTTGGATTTTCTTTAAGCTTATCTTTTATTGTTTCCATTGATTTATTTAATTTCACTCTTGTAATTTCAAGCTGTTTCAAATAATTTTGTAAGTTAATATAAGATAATTTAATCATTGAATTTTGTGGATACATCACTTGAGCTTCTTTAAAAAATTTATAAGGATTCTCTCTGTACTTAAAATTATGTCTTTCTTCAGCCATTTTAAACAACTGATAAAACCGGCCTGTTTCGGATATATCTAATGTAGTTGTTTCAACTCCCATTTCTAAGGATTTCTTGATATTCCGTCGTGTTTGATACTCCATATCTTTCCATATGTTATCTTTACTTTTATTTTTTAAATTCAATACAGACAACCAACGAATCTGACTTTTTTGAGAATAACCCACTGTATATCCTTGATGTTTATATCCTAATTTTGAAAGTTGATTTATTAAATGTGTATTATCAAAAGAATGTAGTATTTCTCCATCTGTATTTCTGATATTTTCTAAAATATACGGATCCAATGATGCAAATAATGTTCTGTGTTTTTTTAAATATTTAGTTAATCCTTTAAAAAAGCAATCAACAAGTATTTTATTATTATAGTCAAGAACCGGTCCCTTATGAGAATAAAAATATTTAAATATTTTTAACGCTCTTGCTTCAGATAGTAAACAAGCACCTATGACCTCATCATTGTCTTTAACTCCAACCAAGTGAACATCATTATTTTCATTTTTACGAAATCGATATTGATCTATAGATTGTGTGAAATGTACTGGTCTACTATGGATAAAATCTTCATATTCTTTTTCTGTCAAAGTTGTAAAATACATATAATTGTCCTCCTAGTTTCTGTTGCAAAGTTAAATTTATAGTATAATTTTAACAAAAAAAGGAGTCTTCTGTATGAACTATTTCAGATATAAATAATTTAACAAGGATGTTATCACTGTAGCCGTCGGCTACTATTTAAGATATGCATTGAGTTATCGTGATATATCTGAAATATTAAGGGAACGTGGTGTAAACGTTCATCGATGCAGAGGGACATACATTAGATATTTGGCTGCGTAAGCAACGAGATAATCATTCAGCATATGCGTTTATCAAATATCTCATTAAACAATTTGGTCAACCTCAAAAGGTAATTACAGATTAGGCACCTTCAATGTCTAAAGTAATTAAAGCTTTTAAACTTAAACCTGACTGTCATTGTACATCGAAATATCTGAATAACCTCATTGAGCAAGATCACCGTCATCTTAAAGTAAGAAAGACAAGGTATCAAAGTATCAATACGGCAAAGAATACTTTAAAAGGTATTGAATGTATTTACGCTCTATATAAAAAGAACCGCAGGTCTCTTCAGATCTACGGATTTTCGCCATGCCACGAAATTAGCATCATGCTGGCAAGTTAAGCGAACACTGACATGATAAATTAGTGATTAGCCATATTTTTTATTTTGCAGTAGAACCTTGAAGAGTATATTGGTGATTTTATCAAACCTTTCAAACCTCTTTTATTCAAATTTTTTATACTTAAAAATAAAATATAAAAAAACTCCAGTTATATAACTGGAGTGTTTTTTAGCGGAAGGAGAAGGATTCGAACCAACGCGAGCAAAAAGCTCCTAATTAATATTAAATATTAATCCCCTTATAGCCAGACTTGGGTATCCTTCCATACAAATACTATATAATGATAACATCTATATAATATTAAGTCAATACAAAACGGCTGGGTTTTTAGGACCC
>NZ_JH815593.1:1277928-1282957 GCF_000298075.1 Staphylococcus massiliensis CCUG 55927
TTTAGGACCCAGCCGTTTTGTATTATTTTATAGTTTCTTATAAACTTCCTAAAGGATTATTATTTTTATTCCACCTAAAACTAAAATTTTCGCGTGATAATCCAATATCCTTATTTTTTCATTTTAAAGGGGTATTTAGAGTATGCTCTAAAATTATATCTTTAGTACCTACAAATCTTTTTTTCGCCTCTCAAAATAAGAAGAAACTCGTTTCCAAAACCTAAAAAACATTAGCTGTAATAACCAAAACTAAAGCACATATAATAGCTATTCCAGCACAGTAAATACTCAGTTTATAACTAACTCTTTTATTACTTTTACTTATAATTTTATAAATTTCATTTCCCCAGAGAACCAAAGCAGAAATTCCAAACACAACAAAACCTATTCCGAATACATAACCTAAAATGTCTAAAGTGGTTCTGTTGCAAAGTTGAATTTATAGTATAATTTTAACAAAAAGGAGTCTTCTGTATGAACTATTTCAGATATAAACAATTTAACAAGGACGTCATCATTGTAGCCGTTGGCTACTATCTAAGATATGCATTGAGTTATCGTGATATATCTGAAATGTTAAGGGAACGTGGTGTAAACGTTCATCATTCAACGGTCTACCGTTGGGTTCAAGAATATGCTCCAATTTTATATCAAATTTGGAAGAAAAAGCATAAAAAAGCTTATTACAAATGGCGTATTGATGAGACGTACATCAAAATAAGAGGAAATTGGAACTATTTATATCGTGCCATTGATGCAGAGGGACATACATTAGATATTTGGTTGCGTAAGCAACGAGATAATCATTCGGCATATGCATTTATCAAACGTCTCATTAAACAATTTGGTAAACCTCAAAAGGTAATTACAGATCAGGCACCTTCAACGAAGGTAGCAATGGCTAAAGTAATTAAAGCTTTTAAACTTAAACCTGACTGTCATTATACATCGAAATATCTGAATAATCTCATTGAGCAAGATCACCGTCATATTAAAGTAAGAAAGACAAGGTATTGAATGTATTTACGCTCTATATAAAAAGAACCGCAGGTCTCTTCAGATCTACGGATTTTCGCCATGCCACGAAATTAGCATCATGCTAGCAAGTTAAGCGAACACTGACATGATAAATTAGTGGTTAGCTATATTTTTTTACTTTGCAACAGAACCTTTTAAACAGTAACAACGTTAGTAGCTTGTTCACCACGTTGGCCTTCAGTGATATCAAATTCTACCTTTTGACCTTCTTCTAAAGATTTGTAACCTTCTGCTACAATACCAGAAAAGTGAACAAATAAATCACTACCGTTTTCTCTTTCGATGAAGCCAAAACCTTTTTCTGCATTAAACCATTTTACTGTACCGTTATTCATATAGAATACCTCCGCGTGCTTTTGCACATAATATTTGTAACAATTTCATTTATAAAAAAGAGGATATTCTAAAAAATACACTACAATTAAATTCACGAGCTTTTATTACGTTAGATTAACTATAAACCTTTTAGAGCGATAAGTAAAGGTTTTTATATAATTACTGTTATATAAGATGAATCTCAATATTGTTTTGAGCTATATAAAAAAGAGCGAGATGTTGCTTTAGTAAAGTCGTTCGAAATACAATTTACGATTAAAAGACTAGGTCTAATTGAAATGCATCTTTTTACATATTTGAGTTATTTCTATATAGTATCAAGACAAGAAGAAACTCGTTTCACTCGTTTAAAAAGCCCTCCTAAAAGAGGGCTTTTTATTAATCATTATTCAAAATATAATCTATTACATCAACATGAAGTTCACTGTTTCTATAACCTTCCAAAACATCATCAACTTGCTTATTTGGAATTTCAGGAACTTCTCTTATATCACATAAAACTTCTTTAAACTCTTTTTTGGTTACTTTATCCTGATTCATTGTTAATTTAAATAAATAATCATTTAACTTCTTAATTTCATGAACGCTATAACCGTAACGTAATAAAACTAAATCTTTTGTTTTTAGATCAGGTGCTAATTCTTCTTGTAAAACATCTATAGATTGCTTAATTAACAACAATTTAGACTCTAATTCTTCATTATTCATTCAAAACACACTCTCTTATATCAAAGTTTGACCTACTTGAGATACCCAGAAAGCAATGCTCCGGGCAGAAGAGTCTTTTATACCAGTTCCCATTAACGCTTGAGCAACTTGACCTTCTACATTCCCCCATGTAGCTTGTTCTTGTTTTAAAATGTTATTTAAAGCCGGTTCAACATATTTATCCCAACGTTTTTCTAAAGACTTACCAGCACGAGGACTTATCTTTTTAACTCCTGAAAAAACAGCTTTTTTGTTTTTTATCATTGCCTTAATTCCTTTTTTTACAGCAAAAGAACCACCAATTCTTTCTGAAGTCCCTTCTTTAAGATTAGTCGGCAAATTATTAATAGTCTGTTCAGTTACATATTCAGGATTTCGAAACAAATCATCTAAAGCTTTATTATCTTTTTCAATTTCTGCACTCGAGTTACTAACTGCCTTTTGTGTTTCTAATGATTCACTTGCACTAGCCATAGGACTTACCGTTGTTAATAAAATCGCACTCGCTAACAATGTTCCAAATGATTTTTTTAGTTTCAAAATAAAAACTCCTTCGCTTTAATTTTACTCCCAATTTTTTAAGAACATTCCCAAGGTAACCATATCATATTATTGCTTTATTCCAATTGCTTTATTGACGTTGAGCCTCGGAACCCTTAACAATCCCAAAACTTGTCGAATGGTCGGCTTAATAGCTCACGCTATGCCGACATTCGTCTGCAAGTTTAGTTAAGGGTTCTTCTCAACGCACAATAAATTTTCTCGGCATAAATGCGTGGTCTATTTCTTATTCTCGTCTTGATAATCATATTTTTCTGCTATCTCATCAACATCATCATCTTTATAAAAAAAGAAAAAATAAGCAATAACTCCAATCGGAATACCTAAAAATGGTGTAGTAAAAGTACTAAATATTACACACATGAAAATTAACCAAAACAATTCTTCTAAAGACCATTTTTTATTCAATAAATCATTCACAATCTGTTTGATAGTCATAAAAATAAAACACTCCTTTTTAGCAAACTTTATCATAACTCTTACAAAAATTTGAGTGCCTTTATTTTTAATTTTAAAGGGGCATTTTGAAGAAACACTAAATATTTACGTAGTTTTATATCCAAAATTCTATATAAGGGCTTAAAACGCAAATAAGAGCCAAATAAATATATTTTGATTTCACATCACAAATTTTTAGCAAAACCAGTGACGATTTTTAGACACTGCCCAGTTACATGCAAACTAAAATTTTGCATATAATCCTTCAAAAAGTGAATCCAGTTTTTAGTTCCTGCAGGGGCAAATTTCTGTAAAAAATACCGAAATCTTGATTTTGTCCCAAATGCTTTGTAAGAGCATAAGGGAAATATGACCCCACTCTAAAATGGGGTATCTGGCAAAGCCAGATATTTCAGCGGATTAATAACTTTCTCATATAGGTGACGAATTTCTTGTTTGTGCCTCACTTTTGTGACACAAGATATTGAGGATGCCTCACTTTTGTGACACATTATATGGACTTTGTCACAAAAGTGAGGCATCTATTTTTTAATCGCATAGGTGAAAAAACACTAATTTTTGTTCTCAATTCTCTTCTTCAATTTCGTCAATCATTTGATGATTTATCTCACATTTTTCTTGCTCAGTCAAGACAAGAAGAAACTCGTTTTCAACTCGTTTCTAAAACCTAAAAAATATTAGCTGTAATAATCAAAATTAAACTAACGTTACAAATTTTTTAAGAAATAATTTTGTTTTTCGAAATTCCAAATAGCTGTAATTGAATGGGCTTTTTGTTCTTCTTCAGTTGTTTTTTCTTCATCACTCGTTTGAATTAAATTACCTTCTTCGGCATCGTCTAAATTTAAAAGTTTATGTTTTTGTTTAAGCAAACCACCGTAACTTAACATGCGTTTTCTGTATAAACCTTGTTCCAAATCTTGAACAATTTCTGCATCTTTTTCATGGTTTCCCGTTAAATAATCGGATGACTTAACCGAGTATTTTGATGTTTCTTTAATTGCAGCTTGTATATCTTTATCGCCTTTTTTATTTGGCTTAATTGCTTTGATATTTGCGACTGGTTTGTAATCAACTTGAAGAGCTTTTTGCCATAAATTGATCCACTCTTCTTGCGCTATATAATTCTCTTTTTTTCTAAAATAAGCATTTTCAACACACAATAAAACGTGCATATGTTGATTATAACTCCCGTCATTTTTATTAACTGTAACTTCAGTTGAACGCATAAAACCAATTAAATTCTTTTTAACTTTTGCATACATTTTTAACTTGTTAAAAGCTTTCGACATATGCTTTAAACTTTGTTCTAAATGCTCACCATCAATCGCATTTTTGGTTGAAAGTGTCAAAAACAACCAACGTGCCTTTGGCTTTTCTTTAACCACTGCTTCAATGACTTTTTGAGCTTGATAACTATTTTTCATTGAACGCCTCCAATTACAAACCGGACACAATTTAGACTTACAAAACCATGTTTTATAAAGTTTCAAATACCCTTCATCAGTCGGCTTAAATTCTAAGACGTTACCACATTGTTTCACGTTAAAAGCCTTTTTAATTTTTAAAATTTCTAGTATATCTGCATAACTTACATTGTCGATTTTCTTTTCTCTCCATGGGCGTTGTGTCCCACTTTTAGACATATCTTGGTTCTGTTGCAAAGTCAGAAATCATGTAATATAAATACAAAGAAATGTAAAAATAATCAAAAATAGAAGTACGATATATTGTTAAATTAGTATTTAATTTATTGTTTTTGCATAAATTTGTATACTAATTTAACTTTGCAACAGAACCTTGCTTTTTCTATTATCGAATACCTATAACTAAACTATCTCTAGCTGTTTCTACAACTTCTGTACTTATTTTATCTAAACCATTTATATCCATAATTTAATTTCTTTTTGGAGGCCACACAAAATTT
>NZ_JH815593.1:1284041-1305601 GCF_000298075.1 Staphylococcus massiliensis CCUG 55927
GGTTTTTTAAAATAGGAAAATTTATATACTTACAAGATTTCAGTACATTTTTTGTAATAATCTTTAAAATTTTTTATTGCTCAGGTTCCTCTATAAAATCAATAGATCTGTCTATAACTTAATCAAATATATATAACCATTTTAATCATTCTCTCTTTGTTTTCGATAATATAAAAAATAAAATTAAAAAGTGTATACTTACGTTAACTGGTATCGTATAATATTTTGTAAAACTATATATTATACAATGGGAAGAGGTAGCGAATGAAAAGGGATAGAAAACAAAGGGTTCTGTTGCAAAGTTGAATTTATAGTATAATTTTAATAAAAAGGAGTCTTTTGTATGAACTATTTCAGATATAAACAATTTAACAAGAATGTTATCACTGTAGCCGTTGGCTACTATCTAAGATATGCATTGAGTTATCGTGATATATCTGAAATATTAAGGGAACGTGATGTAAACGTTCATCATTCAACAGTCTACCGTTGGGTTCAAGAATATGCCCCGATTTTATATCAAATTTGGAAGAAAAAGCATAAAAAAGCTTATTACAAATGGTGTATTGGTGAGACGTACATCAAAATAAAAGGAAAATGGAACTATTTATATCGTGCCATTGATGCAGAGGGACATACATTAGATATTTGGTTGCGTAAGCAACGAGATAAACATTCAGCATATGTATTTATCAAACGTCTCATTAAACAATTTGGTAAACCTCAAAAGTTAATTACAGATCGGGCACCTTCAACGAAGGTCGCAATGGCTAAAGTCATTAAAGCTTTTAAACTTAAACCTGACTGTCATTGTACATCGAAATATCTGAATAATCTCATTGAGCAAGATCACCGTCATATTAAAGTAATAAAGACAAGATATCAAAGTATCAATACGGCAAAGAATACTTTAAAAGGTATTGAATGTATTTACGCTCTATATAAAAAGAACCGCAGGTCTCTTCAGATCTATGGATCTTCGCCATGCCACGAAATTAGGCATATGTTAGCCAGTTAAGGGAACAACGACATGACAAAATGGTAATTAGCTATATTTATCTAACTTTGCAACAGAACCGAAATTCCTCTATTACTAAAATACTCATTCTGAACAAAATTGATAGTATCTTCATCTACCTTTATACGATGTCTGTCTTTTCTCGTTTTATCTATAAGACCTGCTAATCCATCATTTTTGTATCTACTAATCCAATTATAAAGTGTACGATTTGGTACTTTTTCTGATTCACTAACTACTCTTACTGATTTTAATTTTTTAAAATAAGGTTCGAGTGTATAGTACCTTTCCATAGCTTTTTGACGTGCTTCTTCGGTAAAGTCAGCTAAGTTTTTAATCATTTCAGCACTTCCAAAAAAAGGAAGCATACTTTTATGCTCCCTAATTTAATTGTTAATGATACGGCATTAACAACAACCTTTATTATTCTGTTGATCTTTATTTGTATTCTCTTTTTTGCTCTCTTTATTTTCTTCAATCTCCACGGAACAACAAGCTTGCTCTTTAGGCTTTAATTTAGAAATAGCTTTTTTAAATGCGTTTTTTTCCATTTTAACACCTCCTTTAATTGTTATTTAGCAACCACATGATGTATCGCAACATTTTTCTATATCAATTGCTTCTTCATTTTCATTAATAAATTCAAAGACATCTTTATATGGATATTGTTGTAATATATTAAATGTTTTTTCACATACAAAGGCTCTTTCTCCACGCTCAAAAATATGATTATCATCATCTTCAATATGTTTAAATGGGCCTTTGTATATAACAGATTGTCCTTTATCAATACAAGGTCCTTCTTTGCCTTTATGAGCTATAACGGTCATGCTTCTAAAGTTAATATCTTCTATAGTAGTCCATGTATTTTCACGTTTATCTATTTCCACACCGTAAAAGCCTACCTTTTCGAAAGCTTCAACAAAAGCTTTTTCTTCAATAGCGCCTGAATAGCAACCACTCCACAAGTCTTCGTCTTGTCTCAATTGTTCAGGAACTTCTACGTTAGAAACAATATCTGAGATGACAGCTTTACCACCATCTTTTAAAACACGATAAATTTCTTTGAAAAGTGCCTCTTTTTCTTCAGTTGAAACTAAGTTTAGAACACAGTTAGATATAACCACGTCTATGGTATTATCTTTTATCATAGTCATTTCGTTTTCTAAGTAATTAATATATTGATTGATAGATTGATAAGTATTTAAATCGCTAGCAGGGTGTTCTTGTAAATATTTATCCAATACTTCTAAATCTAATTTTAAATTTTGAATCTTTCCTTTATAAAAACTGACATTGTCATAACCAATTTTTTCAATCATTTGATTCTGATATTTTTTAGCAAGATTTAACATATCATCATTCATATCTACGCCAATAACTTTACCTGTTTCACCGACAATCTGCGAAACTATATAAGGAACTTTACCTCCGCCAGAACCTAAATCCAAAACGGTATCTCCTTCTTGAATCTTACCTAAAGGATCGCCACAACCATAATCTTTTTCTATGATTTCATCGGGTATGATTTTTAAGTATTTCGTATCATACTCTACTGGACAACATAAATTTTCTTCATGATTTTTTGCAGCATTTCCATATCTACTGATTACTGATGCTTCTTGATTCATTAATTTATCCCCCTTAAATTTAAATAATCATATTAACAATTAAGCCGGTAGCAATAGCTACAACTAAAATTGCGATAACAAATGATATTACAAATTTTTTCTTGAATAACTTAGATAGTAATACAACTTCTGGAATACTTGCGCCAGCGCCACCAATTATCAACGCAACAACTGTTCCTAACGACATTCCTTTTGATGCTAATGCTTCAGCGATAGGTAACATTGTTTCAGGTCTGATATACATAGGAATACCGACAACAGAAGCAATGAATACGGATATAATGCCATCTCCACTTGCATATTTAGTTATAAATGTTTCAGGTACGAATCCGTATATAAAGGCACCAATAAACACACCAATAAATAGATAAGGTAACATTGGGTATAAAAATGCCCACGCATCGTTTAATGCTTGTTTAAAACGAGATCCTGTTTTATTAGCAAAGAAACCATCGCCTTTAACATTGACCCCTTTATAACTTTCAGATAAATTCATTTTAGAAAATACTAGACCTGTTAAAATGCTAAAAATGGCTAGTACTACAAAATAAACAACAGCAACTTTCCAACCTAATAAAGCCCATAGCATAAAGATCATTAGTGGATTCATTAATGGCGAAGCAATTAAGAAACTCATTGCTGGACCAAAAGGTACTTTAGAATTTAATAGACCTGCGAGTATCGGGATTGTAGAGCAAGAACAAAACGGTGTCATAGCACCAAACACCATCCCCAACATATAACTAATTGTTTGATTGGATTTGCTCAAAAGTCTTTTGATTTTTTCTTCTGAAACTACTTGTTGAATGAGACTTACAATAAAGCTCACGATAATGAATAGTAATAATAGTTCAAAAAACAATATCAAAAAAGTTTTTAAAAATTCTATGATTGAATCTAACATCAGTATAACGCCTCCTAAATTATTTAATCAACTTTTCTTGATTTATACATCAAAGGAAATTGATTAATTTTATATTATATAGAAGACACTCATAGTATATTACAACAAGTATCTTCATTCAAAACTACCTGTATTTGTTGCTTATTAATTTTATAATAGTTCCATGTTCCATGCTTTTCAGCAATAAGAATATTGGCATCCACTAATTTTTTTAAATGATAAGAAAGTTTTGATTGTTTTAATTCTAATATTTCCTCTAAATCACATACACACAAAGATTTTGTATTGCTTTGTCGTATTGAATGTAGAATTTTAAGTCTAATTTTATCAGCAAGTGCATTAAACATCTGTTCATAAAAATCTAATTGTTCTTCAACAGTTCTATTAGGACTGGATTTAATAACTTCCATTGAAAGTTCACTCCTTTTATACTTTTAAACACTTCTAATTTTGTTTAAGTTTCTTTATTGCTAGATTAAAATGAGTTTCTGTCACTTTACCATATTTATCAGTTTCTCCTTTAAAAAACTCTTTCTTCATATATAAAGTAGCTTCTTTTAAATTGACTTCTCTTGATATCATAATTAAATTTAAATAACTAACAAAATAATCAACTGATAATGTACTTGCATGATTTACCCTCATAAAACAAAACTCCTTTATAAGATACTGAAACAATAAATCAACTTTTTTTGATATATTAATCATACATGATTTTTTCTCTTTTTACAAGATACTAATAAAAAAGTAATATACACAAGAGTGTCCAGAAAACAGTTATTTTCTGTACACTACAAAATAAAAAAGTCAAATGGTATATACCCCCACGTCGTATTAAATTATTCAAAAGAAATTTTGTATTATCATTCGTTATTGCAATTTTAGTTGTAGCTATCGTTACAGGTTTGATTGTAAACATCATTATTTAAAGGAGGTGAGCTAATGGGAATTAAAGATATATTAAATAAAATGAAACCTCAGGATCAATCATGCTGTTCGGTAGAAATTGAAGAAAAGAAAGAGAAAGATGAAAAAGAACAGCAAGACAATAATAATTGTTGTAACAATTAATTTAGAAGTCTGTAGAATATATGCTTCTAATAAATGAACGACAAATTCCAATGTAATAGTATGGAATTTGTCGTTCTTTCGTTTCAGTTAAGAAAAATTATTTTGCTTGTTTAGTATTTCTTTAAGACTTATAACAAAAAGGCGTTAATTAAAAACCACATCATTAACCGATACGCAGAAGCGTGCACAAATAAAGTATATTTAATAAAATGCTTCTGTTGTGGCGTAGAATTTGAGAATTAAAAAATGATTAATATACTTTGAAATGCCTTATTTTCTTTAAGAATATTAATATATGACTTGTGTTCGTAATGCTAATCTTGGTCAGAATGTATTGTCATGCAATAGTTAAGATTAGATCTTTTAATTAAAACATTATTCTAAACATCGATGACAAGGTCTAATGTAGGACGTGTAGACATAAGATTCGGAATTATATAAATCCATAAAAGGAGATAAATCGAAAACCTTTATACCCTGGGTGGGTATATGTTATAGTATAAGTAACTTTACTATAACATTTTCATTAGGAGGGGTTAATTTGAATAATAATGGTGAAGAGCATAATCATCAAAATCACATGAATCATTCAAATCAAATGCATCATGATAACCATGCCTCACATCATCATCATAGTGGCCATGCACATCATCATGGAAATTTTAAAGTTAAGTTTTTTGTTTCATTAATTTTTGCAATACCTATCATTCTTTTATCGCCAATGATGGGTGTTAACTTACCTTTTCAATTCACATTTCCAGGTTCTGAATGGGTAGTGTTAATATTAAGTACAATTTTATTCTTTTATGGTGGTAAACCGTTCTTGTCTGGTGGTAAAGATGAAATTGCTACAAAAAAACCAGGCATGATGACCTTAGTTGCCCTAGGTATTTCAGTAGCTTATATTTATAGCTTGTATGCTTTTTATATGAATAACTTTAGTAGTGCAACTGGTCATACAATGGACTTTTTTTGGGAATTAGCAACCTTAATTTTAATTATGCTATTAGGACATTGGATAGAAATGAATGCTGTCGGAAATGCTGGAGATGCTTTAAAGAAAATGGCAGAACTGTTACCTAATAGTGCTATTAAAGTTATGGATAATGGCCAACGCGAAGAAGTTAAAATATCAGACATCATGACTGATGATATCGTCGAAGTAAAAGCCGGAGAAAGCATTCCAACAGATGGTATTATCGTTCAAGGACAAACATCTATAGATGAATCCCTAGTCACTGGAGAATCTAAAAAAGTACAAAAAAATCAAAATGACAACGTCATCGGGGGTTCTATTAATGGGTCTGGAACAATACAAGTCAAGGTTACAGCTGTGGGAGAAGATGGATATCTTTCTCAAGTTATGGGACTTGTTAATCAAGCACAAAATGATAAATCTAGTGCTGAATTGTTATCTGATAAAGTAGCGGGTTATTTATTCTACTTTGCTGTAATTGTTGGCGTGATTTCTTTTATTGTCTGGATGCTCATTCAAAATGATGTTGATTTTGCATTAGAACGTCTTGTAACTGTGTTAGTCATTGCTTGTCCACATGCTTTAGGCTTGGCAATACCTTTAGTCACTGCACGTTCTACTTCAATTGGCGCACATAATGGTTTAATTATTAAAAATAGAGAGTCTGTAGAAATAGCTCAACATATCGATTATGTAATGATGGACAAAACTGGTACTTTAACTGAGGGTAACTTTTCTGTGAATCATTATGAGAGCTTTAAAAATGATTTGAGTAATGATACAATATTAAGCCTTTTCGCCTCATTAGAAAGTCAATCTAATCACCCATTAGCTATAAGTATTGTTGATTTTGCGAAAAGTAAAAATGTTTCATTCACTAACCCACAAGACGTTAATAATATTCCAGGTGTCGGATTAGAAGGTCTAATTGATAATAAAAAATATAAAATAACAAATGTCTCTTATCTTGATAAACATAAACTTAATTATGACGATGACTTGTTTACTAAATTAGCTCAACAAGGTAATTCAATCAGTTATTTAATTGAGGATCAACAAGTCATTGGCATGATTGCTCAAGGAGATCAAATTAAAGAAAGCTCAAAACAAATGGTAGCTGATTTACTATCAAGAAATATTACACCAGTCATGCTTACAGGTGACAATAATGAAGTGGCACACGCTGTCGCAAAAGAATTAGGTATTAGTGATGTCCACGCACAACTCATGCCAGAAGATAAGGAAAGCATTATAAAAGATTATCAAAGTGACGGTAATAAAGTCATGATGGTCGGAGACGGTATCAACGATGCGCCGAGTCTTATAAGAGCTGATATTGGTATAGCAATTGGTGCAGGTACAGATGTTGCAGTGGATTCAGGTGATATCATACTTGTTAAAAGTAATCCATCAGATATCATTCATTTCTTGACCCTTTCAAATAATACTATGAGAAAAATGGTGCAAAACTTATGGTGGGGTGCAGGTTATAATATTGTTGCTGTACCTTTAGCAGCTGGTATTTTAGCATTTATCGGCTTGATTTTATCACCTGCAATAGGTGCTATTTTAATGTCACTAAGTACGGTTATTGTTGCAATTAATGCCTTTACTTTAAAATTAAAATAAAAGAGGTATAAAATGGATGAAAATAAAAATATTTACAGTTCTTGCTGCTTTGTTTTCCATGTTACTTATATTATCTAATGATATATTAGCAGAAAGTAAGCAGAACATGAACATGAATATGACAGAAGACAAACAAAAACAGAATGATGAAATGGATATGGGAGGACATGATGAAAGAAAAAAACTTAATTCTTCACAAGGAGAAAATGAAATAACTTTTCCTAAAGTTTTAAAGTCAGAAAAAGATAAAGATGGTTATGAGAATTATATATTAAAGGCTCAGGAAGGGAAGACAGAATTTTATAAAGGAAGCTTTTCTGATACTTTAGGTTATAATGGAAGTATACTTGGGCCAACTTTAAAACTTAAAAAAGGTGAAAAAGTAAAAATTAAATTAGTTAATAATTTAGATGAAAATACGACATTTCATTGGCATGGTCTTGAGATAGATGGAAAAGTAGATGGTGGCCCTTCTCAGGTTATAAAACCAGGGGAAGAAAAAATAATTAAGTTTGAAGTCGAACAAGAAGCTGCCACTTTATGGTATCACCCTCATCCTTCTCCAAATACTGCTAAGCAAGTTTACAATGGATTATCTGGCCTATTATATATAGAAGATAATGAAAATTTAAATTACCCTAATGAATATGGGAAAAATGATTTACCGATAGTTATTCAAGATAAAACATTTATATCAAAAAAATTAAATTATTCAAAAACAAAAGATATAGATGGGACTCAAGGTGATATAGTAGTTGTTAATGGGAAAGTAAATCCTAAACTAACAACCAAAGAAGGAAAAGTTCGTTTAAGACTTTTAAATGGTTCTAACGCTCGAGATTTAAACCTTAAATTAAGTAACAACCAAAGTTTTGAATACATTGCCTCTGATGGTGGTTATTTAGAGGAAAAACAACAGTTAAATGAAATCAATCTAGCGCCTTCTGAAAGAAAAGAAATAATAGTCGATTTATCTAAAATTAAAGGTGAAGAAGTTGATCTTGTTGATAACGAAGATACCGTGGTTTTACCAATAAATTACAAAGAATCGAAAGATAATAAAGAGACAACTTCTAAAGTAGACAAAAAAATCAAACTAGAAGGTATGGATGATAAGGTTACTATTAATGATAAAAAGTACGACCCTGACAGAATAGATTTTACACAAAAGAAAAATCAAAAAGAGATTTGGGAAATTGAGAATGTTAAAGACAAAATGGGAGGTATGAAGCATCCCTTTCATATCCATGGAACCCAATTTAAAGTTGTATCAGTGGATGGGAAAGCACCTCCAAAAGATATGAGAGGAAAAAAAGACGTTATATCGTTAAAACCTGGTCAAAAAGCCAAAATAGAAGTTGTTTTTAAAAACAGTGGAACATATATGTTCCATTGTCACATTCTTGAACATGAAGATAATGGCATGATGGGACAAGTAAAAGTAACAAAATAATTAATAAGGAATTTTAAAATATGTATAAAAAATTAGGATTTATTATATTAGCATCAGGATTAGTATTATCAGCTTGCTCAACGGGTAGTAAAGAAGAAAATAATGGTTCTAAAGATAAAAAAGGAGAAGAACACATGGAACATAAAAGTGAAAGCAAGACTCCAGATGATATGAAGCGTACAGACGATAGTAAATTTAAAAAAGGGGATGAAGTTACTATTACAGCAGGACATATGCCCGGCATGAAAAATGCTAAAGGGACGGTTAAAGGTGCTTACAAAACCTATGCTTATGTAGTGAGTTATACACCTGAAAATGGTGATAAGAAAGTAAATAACCACAAATGGGTCGTTAATGAAGAAGTTGCAGATGCCCCTAAAAATGGATTTAAAAAAGGTGATACAGTTAAATTAGAAGCTGACCATATGCCTGGTATGAAAGGTGCAGAAGCTCAAATTAATGATGTAGAAAAAACAACCGTTTATATGGTGGATTATAAATCAACCGAAAACGATAAAATGGTTAAAAATCACAAATGGATGACAACTGACGAACTTAAATCTCGTTAATATCTTTCATTTTAGTTCTTTAAAGTATTTAGTTAGTGATTGATAAATGCAATGAGGATCCCCTTTGTTAAATAGACAAGTAAACAAATAAAATTTATGGCCACTCTCATATCCACAATAATGAGAGTGGCCATTTGTTTAGAAAAATTAAATGGTTTTAATGAAAATGAGGGGATTTTTTATAATTTATCAATGGAATTTCGAAAAATATAAAACGGAATAGTGAATGTATTGAGCTTTATCATTTATCAAGAAAAGTTATTCTAAATTAGCAGGTAAAGTCACATATAGCCTTTATTTGTATGATTAGGGTGTATGGCAATAAGGGGGGGGTAAAAATGATTATCGGATATGCAAGAGTTTCAACCGCAAATCAAAATTTAGATAGACAAATCGAAAATTTACATATTATTGGAGCTGAAAAAATTTTCACCGAAAAACAATCAGGTAAGTCTATTAAAAACAGACCTGTTTTTCAAGAAATGTTGAATTTCGTGAGAATGGGTGACCGTTTAGTGGTTGAATCAATTGATAGATTAGGACGAAATTATGATGAGATTATTCAAACTGTTAACTACTTAAAAGAAAAGGAAGTTCAACTCATGATAACAAGTTTGCCCATGATGAATGAAGTCATTGGCAATCCGTTACTGGATAAATTTATGAAAGATTTAATCATTCAAATTTTAGCAATAATTTCAGAACAAGAAAGGAACGAAACCAAACGTCGAAAAGCACAGGGAATTAAAGTTGCTAAAGAAAAAGGTGTTTATAAGGGACGTCCTGTACTTTATTCTCCTCATGCTAAAGATCCGCAAAAACGCTTAGTTTATTATCGAGTTGTTGAATTACTTAAACAGGGCAAGTCTATTAGTGCTATAGCAAAAGAAGTTGGTATTACACGCCAGACGATATATAGAATCAAAAACGAACATTTTTAGTACTCTAATCATACATACAGAAATACTGTTTTGCTAGCATCGATAATGGTTCGATTAGGGTAGACCCTAAATAGACATTATATATGTATTGATATGCTTAGCTTGTCACTTTAGGAGTTATTTTGCACCTATTTTAATCGTTATTTTGCATTACAAGTTAATAAGGTTAGAGTCAGGAGGTATATAGAAGTCCAATTTCTCAGTTCTAAAATTAAGAAATTGGACTTCTATCGTGACTCCCAAAAGGCGGTCTTATATGTCAAACGAGCGCTGATTCTTATTAGAGAAAGCGTTCCGATTGTTAAAGAAATGAGAATAAAGCGTTAAATGTACCATTTTCAAACAATATATAAATCCCTAACCCAATGAATACAATAGGTACAATCCAACGTTCATATTTCTCAATTTTTTCTGATACAAAATCTAAGGAAGCTAAGCGATAGCTGACATAACATAAAACAGCAACCGTAATCATAAAGACAATAACAGCAATAAAGATTTCAGACATATTTAAGGTCGTGAAGTACGGTATATAAATCGAAAAGTCATCCGCACTGGAAGCTAATACGATGAAAGTCATCGTCAAAAATAACTGATTAAATTTTCCAGAGGAGAATAAAGATAAAATACTACTTTCATCTTCATCCTCTTCTCCTTTAATCCACATTTTCACACCTAAGTAAAGTGGTAAAAGCCCAAGTAGTCCGATAACCCATTGCTGAGGAATTAAATTTACAACCCCCTGTGCAACTAAAAGACTTGCTCCTATAACAATTGCAGTCCCTATATATTGTCCTATCCAAATATGTTTCACCTGACCTTTTTTTACTTGCGAAAACAAAAGAATTAATATAACGAGATAATCAATTCCTGTTGCTACATATACCGCAGCTGCTGTAAGTATCGTTGCGATCATTTTTCCATCTCCAATATTTTATACTTTAGGGGTAGGACTTTTCTTCAAATTGAAAAGCCCCCCTTGAATTGCGCACAGCGTGACCTTACTATTCTGTTTTCTACCTATTTATCCTTCACTCTCATCAGTCGTAAACTGTTCAACGCTACAAGAAGAGTTGCACCCATATCTGAAAGAATCGCAATCCAGAGTGTTAACCAACCTGGAATAACCAATAATAAGGCAATAAATTTAATAGCAATTGCAAAAGTAATGTTAGCTTTTATTATGTTTAGCGCTTTTCGACTTAGTTTTACCGTAAACGGAAGTTTTCTTAAATCATCTCCCATTAGTGCAACGTCCGCCGTTTCTAATGCTGTATCAGTACCAGCTCCACCCATTGCAATTCCAACAGTGGAAGCTGCCAATGCAGGTGCATCATTGACACCATCGCCAATCATAGCTACGTTGTTGTATTCCGATTTCAATTGTTTAATATAATCCAATTTATCCTGAGGCATTAATTCAGCCTGAACTTCTTTTACTCCGACATGACTTCCAATGGCATTCGCAGTACCTTTATTATCACCGGTAAGCATAATTGTATTTTTGATGCCAAGTTGATGTAGTTTTTGAATGACTTCTTTACTTGATTCACGTACTTCATCTGCTACTGCAATAATAGCTAGTATTTCTTTGTCAGTTCCAACAACCATAGCAGTTTTCCCTTGATTTTGAAGAGTTGCAACTTTTTTCTCTAAATTCTTATCAAAACTAGAGTTTGACAGTTCCTTAAATAGTTTTGGACTTCCAATATAATAGGTCGTTCCGTCTACAGTACCCTTAATTCCTTTTCCTGTAATGGAAGAGAAGTCATCTACCACAACATCTGAATAAGAAATATTCGCCTCTTCTGCTCTTTTCATGATTGCTGATGCAAGAGGGTGCTGAGAACGATACTCTAATGCAGTAATAATGGATAGCATTTCATTTTCATCTACCTGTTTGTTCAACACATTGAAATCAGTTACAACAGGGACACCTTTTGTCAAAGTACCTGTTTTATCGAAAGCAATGGCCTTTAAGGCACCCATTTCTTCTAAATAAACGCCACCTTTTATTAGGACACCCTTTTTCGCTGCATTTCCAATTGCTGAAACAATCGAAATCGGGGTGGAAATAACCAACGCACATGGACAACCAACGACTAAAACAGCTAAACCTTGATAAACCCATGTTTCCCAACTAGCCCCAAAGAATAATGGTGGAACTACAGCAACTAACGCAGCTATGATGATGATGATCGGAGTATAATATTTCGCAAATTTTTCTACAAAGGCTTGAGATGGTGCTCGTTCTCCCTGTGCTTCCTCTACAAGATGAATAATTTTTGAAATGGTTGTATCTTCTACTAATTTAGTTATTTCTACTTCAAGTAATCCTTCTTCATTTAGAGTACCTGCAAATACTTCATCATCAACCGCTTTTTCAACAGGGACTGACTCACCTGTAATGGCAGCTTGATTAACAGCAGAGTACCCACTTACAACCATCCCGTCCATGGCAATCTTTTGACCAGGTTTGACAATCATAATATCTCCAACTGCAATATCATCTACATGAATCATCATTTCTTGACCTTTTCGTCTAACAAGTGCCTCTTTAGGTGCAATATCCATTAATGATTGAATTGATTGTCTCGCTTTATCCATAGAAAATCGTTCTAGAGCTTCACTAATTGCAAAGAGTATGACAACAACAGAAACTTCTGCCCATTCTCCTATAATCGCACCACCTATAACTGCAACAGTCATAAGTGTTTTCATGTCAAATTCAAAGCGTAACAAGTTTTGGAAACCAACTTTAAAAAGCGATAATCCTCCTATTAACATCGATGCTACAAATAATAATGTAGTAACAATGTTCTCATCCCCATTAACAAAGACTGAAAGATATCCGAAAACAATCAATAAGGTCGAATAGAGTAAAGTACTGTGCTTTTTATAGAATGGCACTTTTTCTTCTTTTTCATCCTCTTTTTCCTGGTTAATCTCTTGTGTAGCTTGCCGTACAGGTTTTTCAGAGGCCACTTTAAGATTCTCAAAAGCACCTGCTTTTTCTAATTCTTCAATCGTTGCTTCTCCGTATACGGAAATTTTAGATGCTCCAAAATTTACTTTTGCATCCTCCACACTCGGAATTTTTTTAACATTTCTTTCAAACTTTCCTGCACAGTTTGCGCATGAAAACCCTTCAACACGATATATATTTTTGTCTTTTTTAACCTCTTGCGGAGCCTGCCGTCTAGGTTTTTCTGGAGCCACTTTAAGGTTCTCAAAGGCACCTGCTTTTTCTAATTCTTCAACCGTTGCTTCTCCGTAAACGGAAATTTTGGATGCTCCAAAATTTACTTTTGCATCCTCTACTCCCGGAATTTTTTTAACATTTCTTTCAAACTTTCCTGCACAGTTTGCGCATGAAAATCCATCAACACGATAGACATATTTCTTCTCTAATGGCTTCGTTGCTTCACTCATATTTAATAACCTCCTTCTTAATTAACTAATGTATCTTTTATCAATCAATGCATGTGGAATTCCTATATTCTTGGCCACCTCTCATTATGATATTCATTTGAATATTACGTTATGTTCTGTTGCTATTATATATCCACACATATAGATAGTCAAATGA
Source organism: Staphylococcus massiliensis CCUG 55927 (assembly GCF_000298075.1). Lineage (GTDB taxonomy): Bacteria > Bacillota > Bacilli > Staphylococcales > Staphylococcaceae > Staphylococcus > Staphylococcus massiliensis. The sequence continues at coordinate 1,297,823 of NZ_JH815593.1, forward strand.
TTATTTGATTATATTTTATTTCTTTTTTTGCTAAGACTAAACTCAACTTTTCTGTTTAATTTCCTCAACTGATTATTCAAGGCTATTCCTTTAATATTTTCATTCCAACCCAACAACTCCTATGATCCAAGAAGCTATATAGAAAACGGCTACACCAAGCAAAACGTAAAGACCAGTTTTTCGATTTTCAGATTGATTAACAACTGGAAGTAAGTCCGTTGCTGCAACATATAGAAAAACACCTGCTGAAAATGACAAAGCAATTCTTGCAAAAGAATCGCCAAGTACTTCAGCTGCAAATTCTGTGTCACTGAGTAGCCATACTAAAGCCCCTCCAAATATAGTAGCCAAAGCCAGTACTGCAGAGGCAATAAACGCCTTTTTCCTGTCATTAAATACTACAAGAACAATCGAAGAAATGGTTAAGCCATCTGGTATTTTATGAAGTAATACAGCAACAAACACAAGGAAACCTAATTCACTGCTTACTTCGAATCCCGCAACAATGGAGACCCCATCAAAGAAACTATGAATGGTCATTCCGATAAAGGCACCTAAACCGCCCGTTTTTTTACTGAGTTTATCCTCATGTGTTTCATAGCCGAAATGAAAATGAGTTGTGAGGATTCTTTGAAAGGCAAATAATACTAAAAATCCTATTAATATATAGATTCCATTTTCAGGTGAATTTTCTAATCCTTCTGGCATTAGATCAAGAATACCTATGGATAAAAGAAAACCTGCACTAAAAGCCATTAAATATGTAAGAGCTTTGGGGGACCATTCTTTTCTCACGACAATAAGTCCTCCAACAAGATTAGCTATACTTGTGAGTAACACAAGAGATACTACAGTCCATGAGAACATTACAAACTCTCCTTACTTTAATTCATTCCATTTCACAAATAATTTGGACCATCAGGGTACAATTCAGAGAAAAAACAAGATTTAAGCCCCAGTGGATACCAGGGCTTAAATCTCCTGAGATGATTTTTTATCTAATGGTCTTTTCTTAGGTAATTTTTATGGTTTATTTTTGAGCAACTGCATTCCATCACGTAAAACGGAGGACTGAGTTGTTTGTAACATTTTAACTAATTTTTCCCAACACTCATCACATTTACTTCTTTTCCTTCAACTGTAGTGCTTCTTGCATAAGGTGATGCACATGATTACTTACTAGCCTATAAAAAACCATCTTCCCTTTTTTACGGTACTCGGCAAGCCCCATATTACGTAACATACGTAGGTGGTGTGAAGCAGTAGCATTCGTAGAACCAATAATCGTTGCTACATCACAGACACACATTTCATCTTCTTGCGTAAGTGCATAAACAATTTTCAACCGTGTATCATCCGCAAAAACTTTAAACAATTGTGATAAGCCATCCGTTTGACCGACTTCCTGCTGACGGCGCTCAACCTTTTCTGGGTCAAATATAAATGTCTCACAAGCATCTTTTCCCCTTGATTTTATACCATCTAAATCATGTTCTTTTTTATTTATGGAAGTAATACTCAAAACAACCCCTCCTCTGTAATTAGTGTATACAATAACATTCAAATTATTGTTTGTATATATTAGTATAAATAACATAACGTTTTATTGCAACAATAAAATATACATTTGTTCGTTATATCATGGTATACTTTAAAATAATGAATATTGGAGGAGAATCAGGATCTACTATATCATTGCAGTCATCGTTTTAATCATTGATCAACTATGGAAATCTGCGATTGTCAAATGGATGGAAATAGGTCAAACCATTCCTTTATGGGAAGGAGTATTCCATATTACTTCTCTTCGAAATAAAGGAGCAGCATTTGGAATTTTGCAAGGTCAACGCTGGTTTTTTATTATTGTAACGTTAATTGTTGTACTGGGTATCATTTATTATTTACAAACAGAAGGAAGGAATAACCGACGAATCTCTTTTGCCTTATCACTGTTGCTAGGTGGAGCAATAGGGAACTTTTTTGACCGCTTGATTAGAGGAGAAGTAGTAGATAGCCTTGATTTTCGGCTTATTGATTATCCTATCTTTAATCTCGCTGATGTTTTCATAGTTTCTGGTGTTGCTTTAATGATATTGGATATGTGGTTGGAAACTCGTAAGGGGCAACAAAAACAGGAAAATGAAAAAGTATAGTTTAAAACGAGGATTTTTAGTGGAATTAGGAACACAAACAACCAAATATAAATGTACAAAAAATCGGTTCATTCATAATATAGAGAACCGATTCTTTAATAGCTATTCAAAAAAGAAATACAAACCGACAAGAAATAATCCAACGCCAATTGCTTTACTCAAGAGTTTCTGCCACCGTACCATCCATCTGGTATTCTTCAATACCCTAGCCAACCATCCAATGATCAAAAAGGGCATGCCATGTCCAATCCCATATACTAGTAACAAAAGGGTACTTTTAACTAATGACCCAGTAATTGATGCGAAGGCGATCATTGCAATAATCATAGGTGTTGTACATGGTGATGGTGTAAGGCCAAACAAGGTACCTAACGAGTAAGCCTTCATTATAGGATTACGAGGTTTTTGTTGTTTTTTTCAGGTTTGGAATAAAAGGTAACAACTCTAAAAGGAAGTAACCCTAGAAAGTGATGAAGCCTTAAACCGAGAACATAAAATCCAATTAATAAAAATAAGAAACCTAGAAAATTATGAAATAAATCTTCATATTGTTCCGTCCATTCTAATACTTGCTCACCAAAAAAAATACTAACCACACCAAGAATCGTGAACGTAAGTGTAAAAGAAATCATAAAAGTCAAAGTGATGGGTAAAATGCTTTTGTTTTTAGATTCTCCTTTAAAAGCAAAGATACTGGAAGCCATCCCTAGCATACAGGGATTAAAGCTTGTCAATAATCCGACCGAAAAACTAACTATTAATGCAATAGAGAAATGTATATTTGCCAATTGGTCTATAATATGTGTCGCCCACTCCATTTTTATCACCCCTTGTACAAGACTATTTAAGGATGATAAATATTAGTCATATTGGGTATTCGGATTTTATGGTGGAAAAGGGCCTATAAGTTACTCTTTTCCAATTTCTTAATAAGTGTGGAAAAATCTACACCATAGTTGCCTGTTTTGTCTCGGTCTGTTATTTGATACGAATTGAAACTATCGTATAACATAGCTTTGCTGAATGCACTTGAATTAAATCGTGGCTTCCTCTTTTTATGGAGCTTTTCATTAAAAATTATTTTAGCTCGTAAGGCTTCAAATGAGTACCCTCTACCCATTCGTTCTACTTGCCTAATGATGCTATTTATAGACTCTGTATAAGCGTTAGTGAGCCTTTTATCAAAGTAATTGAAGATTTCATCCTGCCAGTTGTCTACGGCTCTTAATAGGTCTTTATAGGCGTTTTTAGAGTTGCTGGATAAACAGCATTGTCTCCAATACCTGTAACGATCTTTGGCTTGCTCAAGGTCATCTGTATACCATATCAAGTAGAACTCTTCTTTAAGTTCGTAGGCTTCTTTTAGTTCAGGTAAATTACTTAACCAAGTATCCAAAAGGAATGAATCTCGTTCATTCAAGTCATGCTTTCGTTTAAGAAGGATATACCTCTCACGCATAAGGGTACGACTTTCTTTGGCTGTCATATTGGCTTTAAGAGACTTCCTAACACTATCCAAGGCTTGATTAGCCATTCGGACTACATGAAACTTATCTACAACTACTTTAGCGTGAGGTATAACTGTATTAACTGCGTCTTTGTAGGGCTTCCACATATCCATTGTGACATATTCGATATATGTATTGTCTTTAATTTCAGAAAGGCGTTGAATGACCGTATCTTTGTTACGATTGGGTTTTATGTCATATATAGTTCTACGTTCTACATTGGTCAATACAAGACGAGGTTTCTTGATAATGTGTATTTCGTCAATACCAAGCCATTTAGGAGTTTCAAACTGATATTCACGTTCTTTTAATGCCACATAGTCTTTAAAGATGTTCCTAACAGTTTTCTCGTCTACACCAACACTTTCAGCTACGTCTACGAAGGTCTTAGACAGAGATTGTTCTTCAATAGACCTTATAAGCCTTTTAGTCATACTACGCTTTTCGTCAATGGATATAAGGCGTTCCCAAAAAGTTGTGCCACATTCACGACATTTATAACGTCTGCGGTTTAATTGTAATCCTACTCGCTTTAAACGAATAGGCAGATCCATGATTAGTTGCTTTCTTGATGTATGTTTATATAGCCTGTCAAAGCCACATTGAGGGCAACGTACTGGTGGAAAAGTTGCTTCCACTTTAAACATCATGTCGGATTCATTTTCTTGTGGTGGTTCTATTGTTTTAAGATCTGGTAGTAATAATAAGTCTGACATATTGTTCATCCTTTACTACTCTGTGGTGTTATAGTATTAAATATAGATTTGATATTGAAATTATCATTGCTAATTATTTTACTAACATCAATCTCATAAAGCATTTATATGATTGAAAACAAAAAGCCTATCATTCACTATCCTACAATAAAAAGGGTTATCCCATAGTTACACGGGATAACCTCACAATTATTAAATTATGCAGTTGCACAGCTACAATCTTTGCACTCGCAAACTTCATCAGTACAGTTGTCTACACATTCTTGACTACAGTAAACTTTTCCTGCTTCTTCTACTTTTGTTTCCCCAAGAAGACAATTACAGTTCGGTCTCGCACATTTTTCCATACTAAACTCCTCCTTATTATTTAGGTAAATCTTCGGTTAAACACCAACCTCGATCTAATAGACTAACGACGCAATTATCAACAATTCGGTACCGAATAAAATTGGCTTCACGAATACTGCGAACGATGCCTTTATCAACCAATCGTTGAAGTTGGTTGGAAATGGCTTGAGGTTTCATTTCAAGCTGTTCTGCCACCTCGCTAACAGATGCATTTGGAGTTCGAAGCAAGGTATGCAGTATTCTAAGCCGTGTCCCGTTAGAAAGTATTTTAAAGGTCTCACTTAAACCTTCAGCGTTCTCTGTATCTAATAAGGGGCGTTCCGTTAGTTTTGGTTTTGGTGTACACCAGTTTTCAGACATTATTTCCTCCTCCATTTCACAATTACATTATATAGTGTAACAGTTTTTGTGTCAAGAACCTGAAGTTCATATATGAGCATCTTTTTATCAGTACATTATAACGCCTTAATAAGATAAAATATAATTCCCTCTTGTTTGACTACCTATCCGTAATCACCCGTGTTTGATTTATAATTTTGTGGTATTATTATTTTTCCTTAGCATTCCACCAAACAATCCGATTTAACCACTATTTTTTTCGAATTATCAAAATGCTAATTCCACTATATATTCCGAAGACCCATAAAAAGAAAAGAAGTATGGTTCATATGACAATCAAATCAAACAGCATCAATAATCATACAAAGCGTTACTATTATTATGTGGATTTCATTGTGCAATTCATTAGAGATAAAAAGTTCAATGCTAGCAGACAATATCATTCATTGAAACAAAATTTTCCATCAAGTGAAGAAGCATTAGAAGGTCTTCTAGAAGTGGTAGAGCAGAAATACCCTCACGTCTGTCATAATCTCAATGACTATAGAAAATTCGTGCAGTTTATTGATGACCTAAATGAAAATTCGATTTGGGTTTCTTATTCGGATCTATACAGAGTTTATTGTATTTTAGTTAAAGAAAAAGACATGGAAAAATTAGACAAATTAATCGAACAAGAACTGGATGTCGTTACCAGCACTTGTATCTCTGTCGACTTGATAGAAGTCATCTCAGATTTCAATGACGACTTAGGATTAACAGGTGTCAATTCAGAAGTATATAAAGAAGGTGATTCTATTTTCTCCGTCATTGAAGCACCCAATTATACAACGATACCTATTCAATTAGATATCGAAGAACTGAAAAATGAAAAGTTAGGTCTCAGATTTTATATATTTAATGAGTATGAAAAACACATCAATGAATTTGATTTTGATGAATATTTCAATGAAATATGGTAAGACGCATTTGGTGAACATAATCAATTTACCCCAAGTCAATTTAAAAAAATATTAGAAGAAGATAAGGCATATTTTAAAAATCAGTCGCAAGTCCCTTCTGAGATTCGACCTGTGCTGCATCGAAATAACATTTCATGACCGATTATAGGTCTCAATGCAAGAGAGGAAGCGTATGTTTCCTCTCTATTTTTAATCGGTTGATGAATAAAAAATAAATTCGGCAAAGGAGTAATCATGATGAAAAATAATCAATTAAAAGCAATTTTGTGGCGTTATCTTGTGAATGAATTTGATGAAGCAACATCCGAGGAATATGAGCAACAGTTCAACCATAAATTCAAATACAATCAAGTCAGTATCGCTGAATCGACTTTTGGCAACGAAGTCACATTTGACGGTACAACTACTTTTATCCTGGAAACATTAAAAATAACAAAAAGCATTTTAAACATAGAAACTGAGAAAAGTTTTGTAGAAACGATTCATTTTAAAAACTTGAATGAGGTCGAAAATTATTTTGAAGCTGTACCTTTGATGAAACGTTACTTATTACGTTAACAAATTAATGATAAATCATAGACCGTATTAGAAAATAGCAAATGATTTTAGGAGGTATTTGCATGTTGAAAATTGAATTATTTTGAAAGAAATACAAAGCAATCAAAGATTATTATTTAAATGGTGGGGCTACCGTTTGGTTGATTAATGAAATAGATGAAGAAATTATTCAGCTCACAGTGAATATACCAGCGGCTATGTTAATGACTGATTTCGATGATGATCCTAAAAGTTAGTAGTCGTTCTTCTTTGCTTAATCATGTAGATTTTGGTGACTATGATACATTGCATGAAACGCTGGTTAAACAAAATTTCATTGAAGATGAAACAATAGGAATGATTAAACAGGGTTATCATGTGTATAGTGGAATCATTTTTAAAGAAGAAAGCTTCAACAAAATGGAGAGGCTTGGAAGAAAGGAAGTCATATAGACTTCCTCTTTTTTTCCGTCTAGTTTTGAATAAAAAGTAAATTAGCTTTCTCTTTTTTTGGAATAAGTGAAATGACTTTTGGTAAAAAGCTCAATTATAAAATGTAAAAAGTACAAATAAAGAAAGTCAAAATTATAAAAGTAAAGTGCAAAAATCTCATTTAATCTTATTACTTAAATAGAAATGTGAGATGAGTTTTATGGATAGAAGCAAAAAACGATTTAATGTTAGACATAATCTGTCTAACATTATTTTCTATACATAAATTTAAATTGAACATTTTCTGTATAGAAAAGTATAGATAATGCTCATATTAGCGTCACATTATCTATACATGAATTGGAAATTTATTGACTCAAATGTTCTCAATTCATACGCCTCTATGTTCATTTTCTTCACATATTTGCTATCTCTAATTGTTAAAAATGCTCGTTATACACATCTTATTTTGTAACTAATTAGAATGACAAAATATCCTAAGCAAATATTTAGGATATTTGCTTAGGATATTTTGCATGAGCATAAGGAAATCCAGTACCACCCTTGGTGGTGTTCAGCATAGCTGAAAGATTTTCCTACCATTTGCTGCGCTCATTTGCTCTAGAAAAATGGTTGGGAACCCTGTAATGACGGCATTAAATGCGTGTTGTACTATTAGGTTCTGTTGCAAAGTTAATTTTATAGTATAATTTTAACAAAAAAGGAGCGTTCTCTATGAATTATTTTAGATATAAGCAATTTAATAAAGATGTAATAACTGTAG
>NZ_JH815593.1:1306079-1439785 GCF_000298075.1 Staphylococcus massiliensis CCUG 55927
CCAAATGAAACATGTAACCAAAGTACCGATGTTAAGATTGCCATCAGTGGTTCGATTGTCCCAAGTAACCCTGCTTCTTGTGGCGATATGTAATTCAAACTTTCAATATAAAACCAGAACGCAATCATCGTTCCGAAGACAATCGAAATCATAAAACAAATAATGGTCATCATCGACCAACTTAAATAATCCATGTGCCATGGTGGATATATAAAGCTTAGTCCAATGCCACCAATTAGCATCGCCCATCCAACAACGCTTAACGACCCCCATTGCGCGAATAACGGAATTGGATAAATCGTGTAAAACGCGAGCGCAATCGCTGATATTAGTCCCCAAATGATAGCAGGCATTGGTACCGATAAGTTATCAAGCTGCCCGTTCGTTAATAGTAGGAACGTACCACTTAACGCGAGAAGTATCGCGATGGCCTCCTTACGCTTAAAGGTCGCTTTCTTACGCATAACATAATATAAAATGATGACGATAGGTCCTAAATATTGAAGAAGCGTAGCAACCGCTGCGTTCCCATGCTTGATTGCAGACATGAACGTAAACTGAACGCCAAGCATACCAAGTAACCCGTAAATTAAGATTTTAACGACCGACGACTTGTGCGACCATATGTACATCATACTTCTACCATTAATAAAATAAGACACGATGAGTAATAACACGCCTGAGAGTATCAACCGTATCGCAACGAACTCGCCTACAGGTAGGTGCGCCTTCTGGAAAAGCCACTGCGTAACCGTACCACCGACACCCCAACATGTAGCCCCTATGATAACGAGTGAGTAGCCAAACCAACGTTTATCAGTTTGCACCATGTAACTCACCCCTTAATAATATTTTTATTAAATTGTGTGACGATTTCATTTACTTTATCATGACTATTCATCAAAAGGCAATATGACCGTAAATAAAAAAAACGGAACTGAAGTCGCGATCGACTTCAAATTCCGTCTAAAGTAAAGCGTTCCATTGTATAGGGCTTTTCAAAAAGAAAGCAATTACCATTTAATAGATTCAACTTTATCGTCGTCTAAACCTTTCACGATTTCAGTTACGAGTTTAACCGCGTTCAGATAGTCATCCTTATGAATCACTGAAACGTTAGAGTGCATGTAACGTAAAGGAATGCCGATTGAAATTGTTGGCGCACCTTCGTTAGCTAAATGCATGCTACCAGCGTCAGTACCGCCGCCTGGAATGCTATCCCATTGCACATTAATGCCTTTATCTTTCGCAACTTCTTTAATATACTTTCTGAAACCATAGTGACCGATATTTGTCGCATCAAGTAATAGAACGAGCGGTCCATCGCCTAACTTACCGTTGTGGTGTTCGTTATATAAACCTGGTGTATCGTAAGCAACACCCACGTCAACTGCGATTGCTAAGTCAGGTTTAATCTTGTTTGCCGCAACTTTCGCACCTCTTAAACCAACCTCTTCTTGCACGTTCGCACCTGAAACTAAGTTGATGTTGATGTCCTCATCTTTTAAAGCTTCCATAACATCTACTGAAAGCGCGCATCCGAATCTATTATCAAAAGCCTTTGCACAAAGGTAGTTATCATTCGCGAGCGTTTCGAACTCTGAATAAGGCGTAATCATGTTACCAAGCTCGATACCTAACGCTTCAACTTCTTTCTTATCTTTAACACCTAAATCGATGTACATATCTTTAATTTCAACAGGCTTCTTACGCTCTTCTGGCGTTAAGATGTGTGGTGGTTTCGTACCAATAACACCACGGTATGTTTTACCTTCGTCAGTAGTTATGGTTAACTTTTGAGAAAGCATGACTTGGTTCCACCAACCACCAACTGGCGTAAACTTGATGTAACCATTATCTTCAATATAAGTTACCATGAATCCAATTTCATCTAGGTGACCGGCTAACATAAGTGTCTTAGAGCCGTTCGTCGCGTTTTTCTTCCCGAAAATGCCCCCTAAGTTATCTTCGATCAGTTCGTCACTATAAGGTTCAAGTAACGACTTCATTTCCTTCTTAACGTTGTATTCATGTCCAGCAATACCGTTAAGATCAGTTAATTGTTTTAATAATTGAGTTGTTTTATCCAATTTAAATTTCCCCCTTTAATAGTCTCAAATACATTTTAACATTAAATTAATTTGAATATTACAAATTTGATTTTTATTCATTTTATATATAAAAGCGTTAAAGTGTTGAAATAATTAAAAAGTGAGGTTGATTGGGTTGAGAGTATACCGTGGAGATGGCGTCATTTGGGGTACGAGGACGAGGGGCGTTGTTGGGAACTATATGCGATGCGACTTAGATACGTGCAGCACTACTTAACGTTAGCAACATTTAAAAAGCCCCGAATGAACGTTTAATCATTCGGAGCTCTAATTCAGAATCGCTTGTGCCGCTAACGACACGGGTGTAACTAATTTAAATGCCTCGCTTGTAACGCTACGATATCTAAGCGCTAATCTTTTTTCTTATATTCTTGGCTAAAGAAGTTACGCTTAGCATCTTTTTTACTCTTCTTAGTCTTTTTATCAAAACCTTGAGAATAAATACCTTTTTTCATTTTTATTGGTTGTACGATATACGTAAGGTTTGGTTCATCTTTATATTGAATCTCTTTAAAGAAGATACCTTTTCTAGCATCATATTCACTTTTTTCACTCTTAATATCTTTATCCCAACCCTTGTCTTTAACAAAGGAGTCTATAAAGGCTAGGTTCTGATGCTTTTGATAACCTTTGAATCCAAAGAACCCTAACCCGCATAATATAAAAATAAGAATAAGAATGATGATGAGTTTCCAATATTTTTTCATAATTTTATCATCCTTTAATATCTACTCAATTTATCATATTTTACCATACGCTTCCTATCGTAACACGAATCTTTGTCGCCAGGTTTTATATACGTTCATACGTCACAAAACTTTCAAAATCAATTTAAGTGCTTTATGTAAAAAGGTTGGGCCATCGTCCTGTCACGATGACCCAACCTAGTCAATCTTTATTCACCATGTACGATAATTTCATCATTGTCTACATCGATTTTGATGTCTTTTACGTCTGAATGATCTAAATAGTAATCTGTAATTCTATCACGTACGTTACGTTCTACGACGCGACGTAACGGTCTTGCGCCTAACTTTTCATCATAGCCTTTTTCAATTAACCATGCTTTTGCATCTTTTGAAACTTCTAAAGAAATATCTTTTTTATCTAATGTGATTTGTACATCATCTAATAATAAATCTAAAATTTCATGTAGGCTATCTTTATTTAAATGATTAAATTCGACGATTGCGTTGAAACGGTTTAAGAATTCAGGACGGAAGTAGTTGTTTAATTTGTCCATGATATCTCCTTCATCATCCTTATCATATCCGAATCCTGCGTTAGACGTTGCGATAATAATCGTGTTCTTAAAGTTGACGATATTACCTTGTCCATCTGTTAAGTTACCATCATCCATAACTTGAAGTAATAGCGTTAAGACTTGAGGATTCGCTTTTTCAATTTCATCTAACAGAATAATTGAGTAAGGATTGCGACGTACTTTTTCTGTAAGTGTATTGGAATTATCATCATAACCCACATAACCTGCAGTCGTACCGATCATTTTAGAAACCGCAGTTTGGTCCATGTACTCACTCATGTCTAAGCGAATCATCGCGTTCTTGTTACCGAATAAATCAATCGCAAGTTGTTTTGCAAGTTCAGTTTTACCTACACCAGTTGGACCTGTAAATAAGAAACTACCAATTGGTCGATTACCCTCATCAAAGCCTGCACGATTACGACGAATAGCGCGAGATACAGCTTCAACAGCATCATCTTGTCCGATAATTTTAGTTTTTAAGCGTTTAGAAATATTCTTTAAATGTTCAATATCAGATGCATCCATTTGAGAAACTGGAATACCAGTTAAGCGCTCTACAGAATCAGATACGTCTGATACAGTTGCTACTTTAGTTTCACTTTGTACATCTTGATTTAATTGTTCATTTAAAGATTTAATTTCTTTTTGGAGACGATCTGCCTCTTGATATTGTTCATCTTTAACCGCTTTTTCTTTTTCTAATTCTTTCTCTTTTATCGTATTTTCAATTTCTACTTTATTCATTACGGGATGTTGTGCTGAAATGTGAGCTGCAGTGATGTCTAATACATCGATGGCTTTATCTGGGAGTAAGCGTTGAGGAATAAATTGAACCGATAAATCTACGCACGCTTTTAGAACGTCATCTGGAAGTTTCACTTGATGGTGTTCTTCGAATTTATCGCGGATGCCTTCTAAAATTTTGATTGTGTCTTTTGAAGATGGCTCTTTAACATGCACTTCATTAAAGCGTCTTGATAAGGCAGCATCTTTTAAGATGTTGTTTCGATATTCATCTTGCGTTGTCGCACCAATTAGCGCGATTTCACCGCGACTTAACGCTGGTTTAAGAATATCGGATAAACCTTTACTACCTGAGTCAGAACCCGTGCTTCCAGAACCAATAATTTGGTGAATCTCGTCAAAGAAGAGAATCACATTCCCTTTTTCTTTGATATCATCTACAAGTTTTTGCACATTTTCTTCAAAAGCCCCGCGGTATTGCGTACCTGCTTCAAGGGAAGAGATATCAACTGCATAAATTTCTTTATCTTTAATGGAAATTGGTACGTTACCTTTCACAATCTCGTTCGCTAGTCCTTCAACGATTGCAGTTTTACCGACACCAGCTTCACCTACGAGCATTGGATTGTTTTTCGTTCTACGACTTAAAACTTTTGCAGTATCTTGGATTTCTTTGTCACGTCCAATCACTGGATCGAGTAAACCATCTCGAGCTTCTTGTGTTAAATTACGTCCGTGTTTCGCTAAGAAACTATCATCTTGTTGACTTGGTTGTTCTTTCAAAGCAGTAGGCGCACCGCCTTGTCCTTGTCTCATAGCTTGAAGCTCTGCTTCTGAAACTTCTTGACCATTAATATAATATTTTCTTGTACTATTTGAATCATTCATACCTTGCATCATTTGTCTAAAAATTGCATCAAAATCATTACCAAAAAAGTTGTTATTCATACAATTTCACCTCATTAATATTTAGTTGTAGTCGCAACGTCAAAGCGTTGCTCGAGTAAGTCAGTTTCATTTCTTTCAGGATCTTTTATGCCTTACTAACTGACTACATGTCTTATTATATACCATTGGTCAAAGATAGTCAAGGTCAAATATTAACTTTTCTTCACCTTTTGAAAAGTCCTTTAAAACCTGTCGTAACAGTACTTATAGGGCTTTTCATAAAGAAGAAATGATAAAATTAATCAAAAAAGGTCAAACTAACGTCAAAAAAAAAGTTTATCTCTCCTATTCAAAGAGATAAACTTTGACCTTAGTGTATATTAAGCATGCGTAAGTTTCTTAGAATGATGCCACATTGTTACGAGCGCGATTAAACCAAAGATCGCAAGCAAGATAAACGCGAAGTGGCTTGTACCTGTTGCACTTGTCACAGCTGAGATAACAAGTGGTGGGAAGAATCCGCCTAAGCCACCCATCATCGACACGATACCATTGGCAACGCCTGCTTCTTTAGAGAAGTAAGATGGTACGAGTTTGAAGATTAAACCGTTACCAATACCAGCACAAGCGCTGATCACTAAACAACCGATTGTAAATAATAGAATGCCGTTTGAGAAACCAAGCACAAATGCGCCTGCAATCATGAGTACAAACATAAACATTAATACTTTAACAGCGTTGAATTTATCACCTAAGATACCGCCAATTGGGCGTAGTAACGTCGCAATCGCGATGAAGATACCTGTACGGATACCTGCGTCGACTTTGTCGATTGAATAATGTTCAACTAAATAGTTTGGTAGGAATAAACCGAATGCTACGAAAGCACCAAATGTAATAAAGTACCAGAAACTTAAATAGTATAAACGATAATTTTTCATTAATATTTTAGATTGAGCTACTAATGGCACTTTGACTTTCTTTTCTTTGCCGTCACCGAAGATAAACATGAGTAACGCGAATATTGCCATTACAAGTAAGTAACTACGTACAGTGTTTTGCCAACCAATAGCGCCTGCAATAGGTGGCGCTAGGAATGCTGAAACGGCAGTACCTAAGTTCCCCATGCCGTAGATACCGTTCGCAAGACCTACTTTTTCTTTAGGGAAATATTTAGGTAACGATGTAACCCCTACTGAGAAGATGGCGCCCCCAACTCCAAGGAAGAAGCCTGCAATCATTAACATCGTCGGTGAAGTCGCTTGGCTTAAGAAGAATATCTGCACAAGCAACACGATGAAGCTCGAGAAGAACACCCATTTAGCACCTATGATGTTCGTTAAATATCCAAATGGAACACGTAACACTGACCCCAGGATAACTGGAATCGCTAATATAATCGATAATTGTCCACTTGTGATTTTAAAATCTTGGGAGATAAATGGCATCAGTGGCGCGATAATCGTCCAAGCCATGAATCCCGCTACTAAACTTAACGTTTGTAGAGTTAACTGTAAGCTCCCGTTTGACTTATTCATTTTGATTTCACCCTTTAACATGAGATTTTTCGAGTCGTACATGATTTATGATCCAACCATGTTCACGACTTTTAATTCATCTTCATTGTAAGGTGTTTGTGAATTTTTGAACATAAGGATAAACCCTATAGGGTGCTAGGTATTTCCCTGTACTTGTGAATTATTTCTCATGATTGTGGGTGCTATAGGCTGCTCCCTTCCCTCTTCTTGAAAATGGGGGTTCAAGTAGTCGTATGATTGAAGTTAAAATATGTAAAAAATCATTTCGATCAAAAACGAGAATTATTAAACTTCTTAAAGATATCTTTTACCTCAGTTTTATTAAACGGGATATAAGCTCAGTATAAAAATTTTTAATGATGATTCTAATTATGAGCTCATTTATAACCACCTTTATACCCTTTATTATTTAATTAGACGAATCTATAACTAATATATATTCACAAAGATCTTCATTATTATTAATAAATTGATGGCTTACATGAGCCTCAAAGTAAAATGAGTCCCCTTTTGAAAGATAATACCTTTGAACGTCATTATTTTCACTTAATTCCACAGTAATTTCGCCTGTTAAAATATAAATATATTCTTTCACTCCAAAAGTGTGTGCGGGAAAAAGTCCAGTTGCAGAATTGGAAGGTAGCTTATTAAAGATAAATTCAATATTTGACCCTACATTTGGAGATAATAATTTTCTCTCAAAACTGTTTTCAGGGTCAACATATTTTAAATGGTTATTTGCTTTAATTTTTACGACTCTGTTTGCTTCCAATTCTCCTAACAACTCTGAAATGGTAGTATCTAACCCTTTAGCAATTTGAGCAGCTACTTTAATAGTAGGTTGTTTTTCACACCTTTCAATTTTAGATAACATTGCTCTACTTACACCAGTTTTCTTCGAAAGCGCTTCCAATGAATAGCCTTTACTAACTCTTTTGTTTCTAACATTTTCATGAAACTGCATATATAGTTCTCCTATAGTAGAAATTTTTCTTGTATTGTAACTATTAATTAAGTATACTTAACCTAATTCTACTATAGTAGAAACTTGAAATCAAAAAGGGGGGAAGGATATGGAAAATGTGATTTTCATTGATGAAAAATTTTTTACTAAAGAATACGCTAAAATTAGCGTTTATGATCATGGACTTTTATATGGATATGGAGTGTATGAAGGAAATAGGTGCTATTCGAAAAACATTTTTCAACTAAATGAACAAATTGAAAGACTTTATAAGTCAGCTAAGATAATAGACTTAATATTTGTTTATACTATGGCTATCTCAACACGTAGTGAACAAAGGCTTGAATTATATATCAACACCTCCTAACCGTATGATTTTTTCAATAGTAGCTAATGCAAAATCAATCATAAACGATATAAATAACTAAGTAGGTGATGATATGATTCATTTGATCTTAGCCTTATTACCTTTAGTCATTGTTCTAGCTTGTCTTTTAATATTAAAATTTTCAGCTCTTAAAACTGGAATAATAACATTTACAATTTTAGCTATTTTAGTTTTAATTAATACTCCCTATCAAATCACATTCTATAAAGTAGTTGAATCCTCTGTAAACGGGATTTTGATATCAAGTATAGCAGCATATGTAATATTCTTCGGAGTACTACTTTTTCACTTAATGAATGAATCTGGAAAAATACAAGACATTTCTACTCAAATTAAACTTTTAACTAATGACCAAGTACTTCAAGTAATAATATTAGTTGTATGTATTTCACCTCTTATAGAATCAACAAGCGGTTTTGGTACAGCATTTTTAGTAATTACTCCTATTTTAATGTCACTAGAAATTAATCACTATAAAGCAGCTTGTATAGGAATTTTAAGTTTATTAGCTGTTCCGTGGGGGGGCTTTAGCTACCGGTACTGTTATTGGGACTGAAATAGTCAATCTCGACTTAAAGCATGTAGGGTTTTTGACTTCAATATTAACCGTTCCATCAATATTATACTTTTTAGGACTATGTATCTATATACTCGGAGGCTCTACTTTATTAAAAAACAATATATATAAAATACTAATATATACCTTAATTTTTTCGTTATCTAATATTTTCTTCAATTTTTTTATTAGTGTAGAACTTGCTGGGGTTCTAAGTTCTTTATTAACACTAGTAATTGGCATAACTCATATAAACATTCAAAATGGAAGAACTAATAAATCCTTTAATGCACTAATCAAATTATTAAGCCCTTATATTTTCTTAACTATTTTAGTTCTAATTTCACGTACCATACCTATTTTTGAAACCTTTTTAAAAAATCATTTTGTAATATCTATTGAAAAATTTAACTTTAGACTATTACTTTTACATTCTCCAGGGTTTTGGCTTATTATAACTTGTATTTACACTATAATTAAATTTAAAATAAATGCACACATTATTTTTAAGTCATTGCATAAAACTTTGAATCAATGGGGAATTTTTGTAATTTCAACTACACTTTTTATTTCAATGGCTGAAATTATGGATACCTCTGGAATGATAACTACTATTTCAAACGGAATTAATAATAATGTCGGTAAATATTTTATTGTAATTTCAGGCATTATAGGTAGTGTTGGAGGTTTTTTAACAGGTAGTAACACTGGAGCTAATGCTATGTTCATGAAGTTACAGATCCATACTGCGAGAGAGTTAAATCTATCAACGAGCTTAATCGCTGGATTACAAAATGCATCTGCTTCTAATTCAACTATGAGTACACCTTCTCGTATATTATTAGCAGCTAATTTATGCGACATTAAAGAACATGAAAGCAAATTACAAAGAGAATTCATAAAGATAACCGCTTTTTCAACACTAACTTTAATAGTAGTGTCTTTTTTAATAATTACCTTTATCTAAAATATTTTAATTTATGTAGGTTAGCTAAAAAGGTCATTACATCAATCAATATAATTTTTATTCTCATATTATTAAACTTAAAATATTAAATTTTATTGCTACATTGCTTGGTTGTTGACTCGCCATTAAGTTTCAAGCTATCACGACAACCTCTCTCCGGCCTCTACCACATCTATCCCACCGCCGTCCACCTACTCATACCTCAGTAAAATTCCCTTCCTCCAAATCACTAACACGTTTTCGCCCACCTTCAAACCACAATAAAAAAGCACTCGCAATGAGTGCTTACATCTTAGCTATCCAATTAAAAATCAAGTAACTTCTTCTTCAAGGCATATTCCACAAGCTCAGGCTTCGATTTCAAGTTCAACTTATCCATGATACGCGTTTTATGCGCTTCCACCGTTTTAACAGAAACAAATAACTTATTCGCAATATCTTTATTACCGTACCCTTTCGCGATCAACGGCAAGATTTCAAGTTCACGCTTCGTTAAAATCTTGAACGGATCATTTGAATAATCGTCCTTTTGACTCGTATTCACAAACTCGTTCACTAAAGACGTTGTCATCTTAGGATCAATAAACGTCTCACCCTTATGAACCGTACGCACGGCACTTACAAGCTGTTCATCAGGTGCATTTTTCAAGATATAACCGCGCGCACCGCTTCTAAGCACATGGAATAAGTATTCTTCATCATCATACATCGTCAGTATTAGAATTTTAGTTGACGGAAAACTATCAGTAATCTTGCTCGTAGCAATTAAACCGGATTCACCAGGTGGCATACTTAAATCCATAATTAACACGTCAGGTTGGTGCTCCATCACTTTCTGATACGCTTCAACGCCATCAGCGGCCGTCGCCACAACCTCCATATCTTCCTGGAAATTAAGTATCATCGAAAACCCTGTCCTAACTACCGCATGATCATCCGCAATTACAATTTTCACAATCTATTCTCCTAACTTATCCGTAATCGGTACAACGAGTGTGACAATCGTTCCCTTTCCAATTTCTGTCTCAATATCTAATTGGCCATTCACGAGTTCAGCTCGTTCGTTCATCCCATATAAACCAAGTCCACTACCTTTTGGTTTCTCCGTCCTTGAAAAGCCATTCCCTCTATCGGCTACTTCAGCGATCAACTTTTCACTTTCAAGATGTACATTCACATCAATCACATCGACCCCTGCGTATTTTAAAGCATTAAATATCGCTTCTTGCACAACACGATAGACGACTGTTTCAATCTCATTATTAAATCTTGCACTTTCTAGGTTACCATGATAGTGAATTTCAAGACCATAGTTCGATTCAATCTGCTTAAAATACGTCTTAAACGCTGCCTCTAAACCTAGATCATCTAATGAAGACGGTCTTAATTCCGTTGATAGATTACGTATATCATCAATTAACTTACTCATTAGTCCCTCAATACGCTTCGAATCATTAATTAACGCATCCATTTGGTCCTGATACTTCAAAAGCCTTAACTCAACAGCAACGTTGAGTAGCTCTTGTACAACACCGTCATGTAAATCACGTGAAATACGCTTACGTTCATTTTCCTGAGCGAGTAACGTTTTCTTAATCATTTCCTGCTGATAACGTTTTTCCTGACGTTCAATTTGTGGTAACACATTTTGAAGCGTAAATGCCTTGATGCCCTTTTCCGCATCAATCGTCTGATACGTTGCAGTAAAAGGTTCAATCTTATTCTGAGTTGTTCGCATAAATACTTGAAAGCTCGTGTTGTCCATCGATTCTGCTTCTAAAAAGCAATTTTGACAAGAACGTAAGGCATGTTCGTTTGAATACCCTTCACAACGATTACACACAGTATGCGTAACACCGCTATAGTCATTTTCCTCAGAGATAACGTGCTTCGCCGCTTCATTCATTTCAAGCACATTACCCTCACGATCTAAGAAGATAATCATTTCACGCGTTTGTTTATAATATTGATCTAATAGCTGATTCAAACTTGTATTATCCTTCGTCATAACACACCTCGATCTTTACAAGAATAAGCGCCTATGCCAGTGCGAAGTTTGTCGATTTCGCCATAATGAGGCAAATGATTGCCCTCACGTTGACCGTATAAAAGCACACCACAAACTTTATTTTCAAACCACAAAGGAAGCACTACAACTGCCGTGAGTGCTTCGCTTACAAGAATTGGGTAGTTAAATAATTGGTTACTAAATAAACTTTCTGAAACATCCGGTACGATGAATTCTTTGCCTGTCTTCATTACATTACCGGCTAAACCTTTACCGTTACGCAGAATAATACGCTTGTATCGGTCGTTGATATTGCCTGACACATAACGCCATTTTATAACGGGTACGCCATCTACATCATTATTATCAGGTAGCGCAATACCAGCAAAGTCAAATTGATATTTCTCTCTATATTCATCTAATTGCTGTTGATAATCATGTTGTAAAAAGCAATTTGGGTTCATTGTCCTAGCCTCCACTTCAAGCTTTGTGTTTACGGTAAATAATATAACTACGTGTACCATAGTTCACAGGTACACTCCATACATGGACTAAACGCGTGAAAGGCCAAAATGCCGTAATTAAGAAACCTAAAAGCATGTGTAATTTAAATGACCATGGTACTGTAGCCATTAAACTAGCATCTGGACTAAATGTAAATAAACCTCTAAACCAAACAGAAATCGTCGAACGATAATCAAAGTCTGGTACTGTTGCATTTGTCACAAGAGTTGCATAACAACCCATAAATACAATGATTAATAATAAAATATTTACAAATATATCCGATAGTGAGCTTAAACGTCTCACATTTTGAATCGTAATACGACGCATCGTAAGTAATAACATACCGATTAATGTTATTATACCAAATAAACTTCCGATATACACAGCGCCAATATGATACATGTGATCATTTACGCCAACACTGCGTAACCATGATGCTGGTATAAATAGACCTACGAAATGTCCCGCTGCTACAGGTACAATTCCTAAGTGAAATAGGATACTGCCCCATTTAAGTTGTTTCTTTTCAATAAATTCACTCGATTTAGCTGTCCATGAAAATTGATCATATTTAAATCGTGCGATATGACCAATAATAAATATCGCGATTGCGAGATATGGGAAGATAACCCATAAAAATTGATTAATCACGGCCTGACACCTCACTTTGATGTTCAATACATTGTTTAAGTGTTTCTCTTAACCCTTTAATTAAGTAGTAGTACGGATTTTGCTTCTCCTTAAGATAAGTCATAATCGGATACGTGCCATCTTCAACGATCATTACGAGTAAGTGCGCATTCTCTTGAGCACGCTTATCGCCATCGAAGTTTGCTGCATACAAAAATTCTAAGATTAGCGGCAGATAATCCGATAGTTCTTGGTCAACCATTTGAAGACCGAACATTTCATATAGAACCTTTAATTTCGCAAGCATTTGACCGCGCTCTTTTTGCGTATCAAATTTGTTAAAAGTCATGTGAAGCGTCGCCTTCTTATTAAAATCAAACGTCTCTGTATATAACGTTTTCATTTCAGAGAGACTGCGTTCATTTACAGCCTCTCGATATTGTTTAATCCAAGGTGTAGCTGGGTGCGATGCATCAAAAATTTGATCGACTGTCTTTGGATGGAACGTTAACTTTTCGGGAAAGTTCAGTTGCTGACTCATAAAACCAAATGTATCTTTATAGTGTTTTAACGTCGATAAATTAATCACGGAAGATGCCTCCGTAGAAGTTGTCGTTATAAATTTCTTGTCCTGATTTTCCTGCTGCTACTGGAACGCCGCAACCATCACAATCTGCCCCGAAGTGTTCGCCGCCATAACCTTGGCTACCTTGTGCACGATACGTATCCATATACGCTTCTTTGTGAGACGTTGGGATTACAAAGCGATCTTCGTATTTCGCAATCGCAAGTAGTCGATACATATCCTTTGTTTGTCGTTCTGTTAAACCTAATCGAGCTAAACGGTCTGTGTCATAAGGTTTACCAGTTGTTTGCGCTCTCATGTAACCACGCATCATCGCCATTCTTTGAAGTGCTGTCTTAACCGGTCTTGTATCCCCTGCTGTTAATAGGTTCGCAAGGTATTCAATTGGTAAACGCATTTCTTCGATAGCTGGGAAGATTGCATCTGGGTTGTTAATTGAATCTTTACCTTCAAAGTAGTTCATGATTGGGCTTAATGGTGGGCAATACCAAACCATTGGCATTGTACGGTATTCAGGGTGTAATGGGAACGCAAGCTTGTACTCAATCGCAAGTTTGTAGATTGGAGAGTTTTGAGCCGCTTCAATCCATTCCATTGAAATACCATCTTTCTCTGCTTGTTCAATGACATCTTCATCAAAAGGATCTAAGAAAAGGTCTAATTGCTTTTCGTAAAGATCTTGTTCATTTTCAGCAGAAGCCGCCTCTTGAACACGGTCCGCATCATATAAAAGCACACCTAAGTAACGCATACGACCAGTACATGTTTCAGAACACACTGTTGGAAGACCTGCTTCAACACGTGGGAAACAGAATGTACATTTCTCAGCTTTATTCGTTTTCCAGTTGAAGTAAACCTTTTTATAAGGACAACCTGTCATACAGTAACGCCATCCACGACATGCATCTTGGTCTACAAGTACGATACCGTCTTCGTCGCGTTTATACATCGCGCCTGATGGACATGATGCCACACAACTAGGGTTCAGACAGTGTTCACATAAACGTGGTAAGTACATCATGAACGTTTGGTCGAAGTTGAATTTAATTTCTTCTTCGATTTTTTGGATGTTTGGATCCATAGGTCCTGTTACATGTCCACCTGCAAGGTCATCCTCCCAGTTAGGACCCCATTCAAGATTTAATTTATCTCCTGAGATAAGTGATTCAGCACGCGCTACAGGTGAGTGATTACCATGTTTTTTCGTAGTTAAGTTCTCGTAGTTATACGTCCATGGCTCATAGTAATCTTTAATGACTGGCATATCAGGATTGTAGAAAATTTTACCGAGTGCAATCTTAGATAAACGACTACCAGATTTAAGTTCTAACTTGCCTTTTTTATTGAGGTGCCAACCACCTTTATATTTCTCTTGGTCTTCCCATCGTTTTGGATAACCGATACCTGGTTTCGTTTCAACGTTGTTAAACCACATATATTCTGCACCTGGACGGTTTGTCCAAGTATTCTTACATGTAATACTACATGTGTGACATCCGATACATTTATCTAAGTTAAGTACCATTGCTACTTGTGCTTTAATCTTCAAGCCAGTCAACCCCTTTCATTTTTCTAACTGCAACGTAAACATCACGTTGGTTCCCTATTGGTCCATAGTAGTTAAAGCCGTAACTAATTTGTGCATATCCCCCAACAAGTTGTGTCGGCTTTAAGTGAATTCTAGTTGGTGCGTTATGTGAACCACCACGTGTATCTGTAATTTCAGAACCTGGTGTTTGAATGTGTTTGTCTTGTGCGTGGTACATGAACATCGTACCTTTAGGCATACGGTGTGATACGACTGCACGTGCCGTTACAACACCATTTCGGTTATATACTTCTAACCAATCGTTATCCGCAATATCATGTTTCGCTGCGTCTTCGTTTGAAATCCAAACGGTTGGACCACCACGGAATAGCGTTAACATATGTTGGTTATCTTGGTATGTTGAGTGAATATTCCATTTACCATGTGGCGTTAGATATCTAAGTACTAATGTATCCATGCCGCCTTTAACTTTTTTATCTTTCGTTCCGAATACCATTGGCGGTAATGTCGGTTTGTAAACTGGTAAACTTTCACCGAACTGTTGGAATACTTCGTGATCGATATAGTAACTTTGACGACCTGTTAAAGTTCTGAATGGAACGAGTCGTTCGATGTTTGTCGTAAATGGTGAATAACGACGACCAAGTTTGTTTGAACCTGGGAATACGGCCGTAGGAATAACTTCACGCGGTTGTGCTGTAATATTTAAGAATGTAATCTTCTCTGAAGCACGTTCGCTTGAAATATCCTTTAATTCCATGCCAGTTTGATTTTCTAAATCATCGTATGATTTTTGTGATACGCGGCCGTTTGTCGCTGACGAAATATTGAGTATCGCATCTGCTACGCGGCGTGCCGTATCGATTCGTGGTTTTTGTGACTTAACTGTATCGTCTTCCCAAGTACCTACCATACTCTTTAATTCATCGTATTGTTCTTTTACTGAAAAGCTCACACCGTGAGCGCCGACTTTACCTTTTTCAAGGAGTGGTCCAAGTGAAACGAATTTATCGTAGATTTGCGTGTAATCACGTTCTACAATTGCGAAACCTGGCATTGTTTTACCTGGAACGGCTTCAACTTCGCCTTTAGTCCAGTCTTTGACTTTTCCTAAAGGTGTCGCGATTTCTTGGGCTGTATCATGCGCAAGCGCCGTTGTCACAACGTCTTTGTAAGTTCCAGTCAAATGGACTTTTGCCATATCGGAGAAAGTCTTCGCTAACGTTCTATAAATATCCCAGTCCGAACGTGACTCCCAAAGTGGATCGATTGCCGGATTGAATGGGTGTACGAATGGGTGCATGTCTGTTGATGACAGGTCGTGTTTTTCGTACCAAGTTGCTGCTGGAAGTACGATGTCTGCGTATAAAGGCGTCGCTGTCATTCTGAAATCTAAAGCGACAAGTAAGTCTAACTTACCTTCTGTGTCTTCACGCCATACGATTTCTTCTGGCTTATCTTGTTCGTTTGGTTCAGCGAGTAATCCTGATTTCGTACCGAGTAAGTGTTTCATGAAGTACTCTTGACCTTTAGCTGAACTTGAAATTAAGTTTGAGCGCCATACGAATAGTGTCTTCGGATGGTTTTTGCGAAGGTCTGGATCTTCAACTGCAAATTTTGTTTTGCGAGATTTAACAGACTCTATTGCATGTTTAAGTACGGCTTCGTTTGAGTTATCGCCTTGTTCTTTCGCTTCTTCGCCAAATAGTAAACTGTTTTTATCGAATTGTGGATACGATGGTAACCAACCTAGTCGAGCAGCCGTAACGTTGTAGTCAGCCGGGTGCTGGTGCTTGATGTCTTTTGCTAAAGGAGACTTAAGCTTATCGACACCAGACTCTTCGTATTTCCATTGGTCAGTTGCGAAGTAGTACCAACTTGTTGCGTTTTGAAGTCTTGGGACTGGCTGCCAATCTTTGGCAAAAGCAACTGTGCTCCAACCTTCGATAGGACGACATTTCTCTTGACCTACATAGTGCGCCCAGCCACCACCGTTAACACCTTGGCAACCACATAGCATTACGAGGTTAAGGATTGAACGGTAGATTGTGTCTGAGTTGAACCAGTGGTTGATACCTGCGCCCATGATAATCATTGAGCGTCCGTCAGTGTCGATTGCATTCTGAGCGAATTCTAGACCTACTTGCGTTACGAGTTCAGGTTTAACGCCTGTAACTGATTGTTGCCAAGCTGGTGTGTAAAGTGATTCAGCGTCGTCGAAACCTTTAGCTTCTAATGGGTGGTTGAAACGTTTCACACCGTACTGACTCGCCATAAGGTCGAATGTTGTCGCGATATATGTTGTTTCGCCGTTTTGTAATGTGACTTTGCGAACTGGAATTGGGCGTTTAAAGACACCGTTTCCTTCATTGTCGAAGTACGGGAATTGGATTTCTACGATGTCGTATGTGTCGTTAGCGATTGTCATAGATGGGTCGATTTGTTGACCGTCTTCAGTTTCGAGTTTTAAGTTCCATTTCTTGCCTTCTTCCCAACGTTGACCCATTGTACCGTTTGGAACGACAAGATTATTTGTAAGGTTGTCTAGTACAACCGGTTTCCATTCGCCTTTTTCTGTAGCGTGGCCAAGGTCACTTGCACGAAGGAAACGACCTGCTTTAAGACCGTTCTCGTCTTCGTCTAACATGATGACGAATGGCATGTCTGTATATTGTTTAGCATAGTTGATGAACACTTCTGATGGTTCATCGATGTAATATTTCTGTAGAATAACGTGCGTCATTGCTTGTGCTACTGCAGCGTCTGTACCAGGGTTAGGTGCGATCCAGTCGTCTGCGAATTTAACGTTTTCTGCATAGTCTGGTGCTACTGACACAACTTTTGTACCTTTGTAACGTACTTCTGTCATGAAGTGTGCGTCTGGTGTACGTGTTAGTGGTACGTTTGAACCCCACATCATGATATAAGCCGCGTTGTACCAGTCACTTGATTCTGGTACGTCAGTTTGTTCACCCCAAATTTGTGGTGAAGCAGGTGGTAGGTCGGCATACCAATCGTAGAAGCTGAGCATTTCGCCACCTAATAAGTTGATAAAACGTGCACCAGAAGCGTAACTAATCATAGACATCGCTGGAATTGGTGTGAATCCTGCGATACGGTCTGGGCCGTCCTTTTTAATTGTGTAAATCAGTTGAGCTGCGATAAGTTTAGAGATTTCTTTCCATGATACGCGGATATGACCGCCTTTTCCTCGAGCAGACTTATAAATTTTAGCTTTGTCTGGATCTTCAACTATTGAAGCCCAAGCTTTGATAGGATCTTGGTGTTCGTCCATTGCTGCTGTCCATAAATCCCATAATTTTCCACGAACGTATGGGAACTTAACTCGGAGCGGACTATATTCATACCAAGAGAATGACGCTCCACGCGGACAACCTCTAGGTTCAAATTCAGGCATATCAGGTCCACAACTTGGGTAGTCAATTTGTTGGTTCTCCCAAGTGATTACACCATTCTTAACGAATACTTTCCATGAGCAAGAGCCCGTACAGTTAACACCATGTGTTGTACGAACTACTTTGTCGTGGCTCCAACGCTCACGATACATTTTCTCCCATTCACGACTTTTATTTTCCAAAACAGACCAATCACCATTAAACTTTTCCGTAGGTTTAAAGAAATTCAATCCAAATTTAACCATCAATAATCCTCCCTTAATATCGTCCCGTAATTCATACTATGATTGTACAATTTTTCACAAGGCATAGATATTAGGGAATAACCTATATAGATGTTGGAAAACCCTTATTCTTTGAAATTATGATGTGGTAGATGGAAGTGCGGAGGTGAGAGTTGGGGATAGGGTGTTGATGGGGGGAGTGCTGGGATAAGAGCCATGTCATAGCTCCACTTGGCTCTTACAGGCGTTTTAGAGCCATGTCATGGTTTCACTTGGCTCTTACAAGCAATTTAGAGCCATGTCATGGCTTCACTTGGCTCTTACAAGCAATTTAGAGCCATGTCACCTCTTCACTTGGCTCTTACAAGCGATTTAGAGCCATGTCACCTCTTCACTTGGCTCTTACAAGCGATTTAGAGCCATGTCACCTCTTCACTTGGCTCTTACAAGCAATTTAGAGCCATGTGACCTCTCAACTTGGCTCTTACATACGATCTACAGCCAACACGCTTACCCATCGCTCACTAAATAAAATACTTTTTATTACGAACACCTTTATATATGAAGAAATCATTACTAATCCTTCTAACAGTATTAAAGCTCGCCCCTTCACACCAGGCCATAGCTTCTTTCAAAGTGAAACCGTCGTCCTTAATATAGTAAAGCTCCTTCAAATGCTCATAATACACGTCACGCTTAATAAAGTTAGAACCACAACGCGTACATCTTACAGTTTTCTTATGAGGTACAGGTTCTATGAATCCAATTTCCTTACAACAACTACAACGCAAACCGGTCCTAGCCTGATCCAGACCATAAGGCTTTTCAAAATTTAAACGGTGGGTTAAATCTATCTGCTGGGTACGTATCTTATCCAATATAATTTGATCTTTCGAGGTAAAACGCTGAGGAAATAAAGTAGGAATTTTGTGAAGTTCGGTCGGCAATAAGGTAAACCCGCGGTGCGGTATACCTCCGCTCAAAGTAAACGTCGGATTCGTATACACTACGTAAGCACTGACCGACATACTCAAGCCCGCTCGCTTCAGTACCATCTTAAGCTCGTTCACCTGCTTCAACAATTGTACATGCGGCGCCGCAAACCTAAAGCCTTTAGCCGACTCGAGCGCATCGCCGTCGTACTTGTAATCGCCACTATAATGCTTCACTTCAAATATCATCGCCTGCTTTCCGTTAATCACCAGAAAGTCGATCTCCAAAGGGTGCATTTGATTAAAGTACAAATTGCGCCCATACACAATCCGGTCGACCGCTTTCAAGTGCTTTTCAAAGAGGGACTCACCCTCCAAACCGACCTTAATATTCTTAATCTTACTCGCAGTTTTAGAATCCACATCACATCTGCCATCAATCGCTAACCAGTACGCATTCATCATTTCGTTGATGTTCATATCTTGTTGCTCCTCTTCATTAAATTTCTTTAACTATATCACCTTTCAATGCCCACGCCCACCATACTTTAAAAGCCACATACAATTACTCAGAAACTGCGCAAATTCCATTTCCAAATGAATAAAATTGCAGACGAAATCTACCCCGCACCAACCTAAAACCTATGATATATTAGGTATAAATCATTTGAAGGAGTTGGAATTATGGACTTAGACATGATTATCATCATCATACTATTCGGGTTTCTATCCGCATTTATCGATTCAGTAGTTGACGGCGGTGGACTCATCTCAATTCCAGCCCTACTCGCAATCGGCTTACATCCCGCTACGGCCCTCGGAACAAACAAACTCGCAAGTTCATTCGGATCGCTCACATCAGCCATCACATTCATTCACGCGCGGAAAGTCGACTTACATATCGTCAAAAAATTATTTCCGCTATCATTCATAGGTTCGGTCTTCGGGGCACTCATCGCAACCCGCATACCGCCCGAACTCTTGAAACCGCTCGTCATTATCATGCTGTTTCTCGTATTAATCTACACGCTCGTTAAGAAAGAATGGGGAGAAACTTCCACCTATCAGAAACTCCCTCCTAAGAAAGCCATCATCTTCGCGGCCTTCGTCTTCATCATCGGCATGTATGACGGATTCCTAGGCGGAGGTACAGGTAGCTTCTTCTTATTCCTATTATTAATAGTAGGTTTTGACTTCCTTAAAGCAGCGGGTAACGCCAAAGTTATTAACTTCGCAAGTAACGTCGGCGCGATTATTCTCTTCGCGTGCTTACAACACGTTGACTATAAAGTAGGACTCATTATGGGTATCTCAATGATCGTAGGTAGCTTCGCCGGTAGCCAGTTCGCGATTCGTAAAGGCGTATCATACGTCAAATTCCTGTTCATCGGCGTCACACTCATATTGCTTCTAAAGAACGTGTACGACTATGTTACGAAGCACTTTTTGTAGATTTATCGAAAACCATTACTTTCACAACTTTACGCGTCGCACGTATTTCATTCTCAAGCGCGACTCAACATCATATATAACACCTTAATCACTTAAACGCTTTCAAAACGTTTATGAAACCAAACAAAACCCCTCGACATTACGCAAATGTTGAGGGGTTTATTCTATATCATGATTTATAAAGCAAATTATTTTTGACCGTGGAACATCCAACGAATATTATATTTATCGATTAGTGTACCCATAGCGCCGCCCCAGAATTGTTTTTCTAACGGCATTTCAACTTTCACAGTAGAATCTTGAGAAATGTGATCGAATAATGTTTTCATATCCTCAAATTCCTTCTCGTCTGAAACACTGAAATCAATCATTAATGAAATGGCATGGTTAATATTAGTTTCATGATTTCCGAAACTATCTGAAGCCATTAATTTCACACCGGCGATTGTAAATTCTGAGTGCATCGTTTTATTAGCGGCTTCTTCTTTTGATACGCCAAATTGTTCAGCTTGTGCTTCGCCTACAGGTAAACGGTTAATGTCAGTCGCTTTAAATACAGTTTCGTAATATTCTAATGCTTCTTTAGTATTTTCAAATGCGATGTAAGGATGTAATTGTTTCACTTTCTAAAGACCTCCAAATAGATGATATCTAATATTACCCACCTTAGTTTAAACTAATCTACTTATTTGCTTAAACTTTTATAAAATCATCAAAGTGTGTCTCTTCAATAATCTCCCTTTGAAAAGCCCTCTGAGATGGATGACGCGTTTCAGCCTCGTCTACCTCAATAAAACACTCATATCCGTCGTCATATAAATCTAAAGCTTTAGTCATCGCATCATCATACATACCTTTAATTAGAAAACGCTTTTTAATAATATGTTGCTTTTCCAAAATGGAAGTCGTTACATCACCCACGATAATAACAGCCGGACCAGCTACGTCTACGTTCGCCACTTGATCCGCGATATTCGACACCGTGCCCTCGACTTTAAACTCGTTAAAACGCGTCGCATTGAAGATCACAACAACGTTATAATCCACTTTAGCTTGCGTCATAATAAAGTCCATGAGCTTCGGCAAACGCTTCACGCCCATATAAATCGCGAGCGTGCCACCATCTAACAACGATGTGATATCAATATCGCGTTCCATTGAGTCTTTAAAATGTCCGGTCGTAAACGTAATACTTGTCGCAACGTTACGCTCTGTTAAACCAACGCCATATGACGCTACCGCCGCTGACGCCGACGTGATACCGGGCACGATTTCATACGCAATACCTTCCGCTTCTAAAGCCTCTACCTCATCCTTTACACGACCGAAAATCGCAGGGTCGCCACCTTTCAAACGAACCACATGCTTGTGATTAAAAGCAGCTTCAACCAATAGCGCATTAATCTTTTCTTGCTTCACCTGCTTGCCGTAAGGTATTTTACCAACGTTGATTAATTCAGCTTCAGGTTTCGCAAACTGAATGATAAAAGGGTTTACCAGACGATCGTACAAGATAATATCTGCACGCTTAATGACACGCTCGGCTTTTCGAGAAAGTAAATCAGGATGACCAGGGCCCGCACCTACTAACGATACAAAGCCTTTAGTTATACACATACAAATACGTCACCATCCACGATTTCAACCGGATACGTTGCGACACAACCTGTATCTGGCGCTTGAACTTCACCTGTGTTTAAATCAATCTTTTGATCGTGTAATGGACAATATACATAGTCACCGCTCACCGTACCTTCAGATAAAGGCCCTTGCTTATGTGGACACACATTATGAACCGCTTTAATGTCACCGTTCTCAGTTAAAAACAACCCGATTTCAGTACCTTTAACGATAACTTTCTTACCAATTAAAGGTGTCATTTCATCTAATGTCGTAACTTTAATTTTCTCCATTATCTTACCCTCACACTTTCTCTACTTCGAAGATTTTTTGATCAGAAGATGCATTCACAATTTCATTCCAAGGTTCCGCCTCAACCGCTTTCTTCGCAATCATAATACGGTCATATAGCTCGTCCTGTTTCTCAGGATCTAAAACAACGTCACGAACGTGCTCAAAGCCCATACGTTTTAACCAAGGCGCTGTACGTTCCGCATAAATACCAGTCTCACGATAATATTGCATGTACGCACCACATAATTTAATCACATCATCTTCAGTCGGCACTGTTGTTAAAAGCGTCGCCGCAACAACGTCCGTACCACCGTTACCACCAACAAAGATTTGGAAGCCATTTTCAACACCAATGACACCAAAATCTTTAACACCTGATTCTACGCAACTTCTTGGACAACCTGAAACACCCATTTTAAATTTATGCGGTGTATCAATATATTCAAACGTTGATTCAAGTCGAATACCAAGTTTCGTCGTATACTGCGTACCAAAACGGCAGAATTCCTTACCGACACAACTTTTCACAGAACGGGTCTTCTTCGCATAAGCAGACGCAGATCGCATACCAAGGTCGCGCCATACATGCGGTAAGTCTTCCTTCTTAATGCCATATAAACCAATACGTTGAGAACCTGTCACTTTAACAAGTGGCACATTGTATTTCTTCGCAACTTCACCTAATCGGATTAATTGGTCAGGGTTCGTCACGCCACCTTTCATTTGAGGAATGACAGAGAACGTACCGTCGTTTTGAATATTGGCATGGTAACGTTCGTTCGCAAAGCGTGACGCTTTCTCGTCCTCATGTTCAGTAGGATGAATCATATTTAAATAGTAATTAATCGCTGGACGACACTTCGGACAACCGCCCTTATCATTAAAGTCTAAGACGTGGCGTACTTCTTTAGACGTCTTAAGACCTTTCTCACGAATCGCCGCTACGATTTCATCACGGCTTAAATCTGTACACGCACAAATACCTGTTGCCTTACTTTCAACAAAGCCGTCACCAAGCGTAAACGCAAGTAAGTCACCAATCTGACCTTTACACTTACCGCAAGAGTTACCTGCTTTTGTACATTTCGTAACTTCATCTACAGATGTCAGACCTTCATCTTGAATTGCTTTAACGATTTGGCCTTTTGAAATACCATTGCAACCACAAATCGTTTCATCGTCATCCATCGTTTCAACACTAATTGCATCTACTTCACCAGCTTTATGAAGTAACGATACAAGCGTGTATTCTTCAATTGTGTCGCCTTTCTTCATCATATTATAGAAACGGTTACCTTCTTCAGTATCACCGTATAATACAGCACCTACAATATGTTTATCTTCTACAAAGATCTTTTTATATACTTTATCGACACTATTAAATACTTCAATACCATGAATATTTTCAGTTTCATAAATTTTACCGGCACTAAATAAGTCACAGCCCGAGACTTTTAAAGAAGTAAACGTTGTCGAACCTTGGTAACCTTCCGTCGCGCGACCTGTAATATGGTCCGCTAAAACCTTACCTTGATCGTATAACGGCGCAACTAAGCCATAAACTTTCGAACGGTGCTCACAACATTCACCAACCGCATAAATATCATCGTCACTCGTCTTCATAAAGTCGTCAACAACGATACCGCGACCTATTTCAAGACCCGACGCACGTGCAGCTTTTGTTACAGGACGAATACCAACCGCCATCACAACCATATCCGTTTCTAAAACTTGACCGTCAGATAAACGCACCGCTTCAACATGCGAATCACCAATAATTTCCTGCGTATTCGCTTGTAGCTTAAACTTCATACCTTGCGCTTCTAAATCAAGCTTCAACAGCTCACCAGCCTTACGGTCAAGCTGCATTTCCATAAGCCATTCACCTAAATGCAACACCGTCACGTCCATACCTTGATCAAGTAAACCACGCGCACACTCTAAACCAAGTAATCCCCCACCGATTACAATCGCTTTACGCTTCGTTTGCGCCATTTCAATCATGCGTTTCGTATCATCAATCGTACGCCAGCCCATAACGCCTTGAAGTCTCGAACCGTCTACAGGTAGAATAAACGCCTCAGAACCTGTCGCAATAATACATTTATCATACGTCACTGCTTGACCTTTCGAAGTCACGACCTGCTTACGTTCACGGTCAATTTCAACCACCGGGTCATCCGTAATTAAGTGAATATTGTTCGATGCGTACCAGTCGTACGGATTCATAATCGTTTCTTCAATCGTCATTTTATTCTGAAGTATATTCGATAACATGATGCGGTTATAGTTTGGATAAGGTTCTTTACCGATCACCGTAATATCGAACATATCCGGTTCACGTTCAATAATTTCCTCGATCGTTCTAATCCCAGCCATACCATTACCAATCATAAGTAATTTCGTCTTTGCCATTTTTACAGTTTATCCTCCTTGTAAGTCCCGTCTAAATACGTTTCAATCGCTTGAGAAAGTGCTTTAACACGTTCGTAATCCGAGCCATTCGAACCAATATTGATCGTTATGCCATCATATTCAATCGTTTTCATATCATAGAAATCTGATTGCGTACGGTCTCCCGTATGATTCACAAGTTGTTGCGCCGTACAATCACGACGAATTTGGTCATTTAATTCATGATCATTTGTCGCAATGTACACAATATCAGCCGCTTCAATATCCGATTTCTCATAGGGCTTTTCAATGAGTGAGACGTTAGGTGCCTTCAATCTTTGAAAAGCCACATCGAATGACGGACTCACGACATCAATCGTTACCGCCTCTCGAACGAGCTTCGATACCTTTCGAAATCCGATACGACCGCCCCCGACGACAACAATATGTTTACCTTGAATTTGAAGTTGAATGGGATACATGTCAGTACTCCTTTAACGTTTGATAACGCGAAATAATAATGTCACGTAACATTGAATCCAAATTAAGTGAAGGTGTGATGTGAAGTGTTGATGAAAGTGCCAAACTTTCGAGCTTACGTTTAATCTTGTTGACGAGGTAGCCGTCATATAGAAATAACGGCACGACGATTAAATCTGTATAGCGTTCGGCAATGTCAGGCAAATAAGTCTCAAAGGCCTTGTTGCCATAAAGCATATACGCGTAAGCATCTTCATCAAGTGACAATTGTTCGCACAACGTCTCAAGTTCATAGTCTGGTCGCTGAAATTTAAAGCTACCGTGCGCAATGACAACGACAGCCGTGCGTCGCTCCGAAACGGTATCCCTCATTTGGATACGCGCATCTCGTACGCGCTTCTCAACGATGTCGACCATATCAGGATGCGTGCCAAGCGGTAACGACCATTTGAAAGAAATATCGTCATAACGCGCTTTAAAAGCGTCCATAATTTCAGGAATGTCCACCGAATAATGCAAGGCAGTAAAGAGTAATAAAGGTATTAAATTAAAGTCACGTTCCCCACGCGCAACGTGTCTGTCAATCACTTGTTCCAAGCTCGACGTTTCACTTTCTAGAAAAGCCACTTCGAAATCAAGCGTATCTTCAGCTAAAAGCGCATGAATAAACGTTTTTAAAGCATCATTTTGCGGACCCTTTCGCATACCATGAACAACAAGAATCGTTTGCAATTCAAATCACCTCTTCACTTATATTGTACGTCAAAATGACATAAATTTGTGATATTTTTCACATTAACATTCAAAAATAGGGTTTTCCCCTACCTATTAAGTAAGTGAAAACCCTAATAAGATTTACGTTATTTTTTAAGCTTGAATGTATCACGTGAACCGTTCACAAATGCATACATAAGACCGATTAAAATACCCCCACCGATATAGTTACCAATGTATGCAAAGACAATATTTTTAAGTACACCTAACCAATTCAATGCATCAATGTTATAGAACAACATACCTACAAATAAACCTGCATTGTATACAACGTGTTCAAACGCCATAAACACGAAGATTACAACACCGATTGAAATAAAAAATGCTTTCATTAAACCTTCTTTAAATTGAAGTGAAATAAAAATACCAATATTAATGAAAAAGTTCGCAAAGATACCTTTAACTAAAATCGTTTGCCACGTCGACTCTACAGTCTTACTCGTAACGGTCTTCGTCAACGCTTCAAGCATCTCAGGCGTCATAATATTCGACCACACCATCATGCCGAAGAACACGAAGGCACCTAAAATATTTCCGATAAAGCAGACCGTAAATAACCATAGCGCGCTCTTCAAGTTGATCGTTCTAAAGAACAAAGCCACCGTGACGAACATAAAGTTACTTGTTAACAACTCCGAATGCGTGAGCACGATAAATACTAAACCTAAACTGAACGCAAACGCGCCCATTAAATTAACGACGCCCGGCAGACTGCCCGCAAATTGCGTTTTAATTCCCAGCATAAAAATCGTACAGATTGCGAGTAAGAACCCTGACATCATCGCTTTCACAAGATATCTCGAGAACGATTTGTACAACATCGTTTCTTTCATTGCGACAGATCCGACGATGCCCTCGACCGTTTCTCGCGTTGAAAATGAATCGGCAACTGTCTTATTCGGTTTTTGAATCCCCATTTTACATACACCCTTCTTTCTACTTGTAATAAATCTTTATTCGTATACATATTATAATAAGTCAATGTTTATTGACTAGAACTTTTTTGAAATTAAAATCTTCGAGTGTTGTTCAAATATCTATTTCACCCAGCAATTTCACACTTAATCGCATATTTCCCATTTAGAAAAAGCCCTATGCAATCACGTTTTCATGCATAGGACGCTTACATTGATATTGCGCATTAACCGCGCTTTTGTTGTTTCATTACTTTTAAACCAGCCGCAAAAATACCATATCCTAAAGTTGTATAAAGGAAGAAGCTTTTAAATAATTGCTTAGAAAAGCCTTCACTGATAAGCGCTGGTACGAATGTACTTAAACTATATAGTCCAAGTACCTTTAAATAACGTTTATTCATCACAAGCACCTCTTTTCAAAGCCTATTATAACGCTCTTGATGCACAAAAGTTGTGACGAATTTCTTAAAATCCTTTTCAAGGAGGCAAACGCATCTACGCTTTAGCCAGTAATCGATCTAAATTATTCCAAGTCGAATGCATACCTTGTTCGACGCCCATGTCGACAAGTTGTTTCGCCGTAGCAGCATCTTTCAAAGTCGTCGTCGAAACGAGGCGCGTCTTACCGTCTCCCGCATCATGAAACTCTAGCGCAACTTTCATCGGTGGCATATCTGGATTAATTTCACCCTTCTCATTCGCGAAGTAATCACGATATACAAGCTGATTTGGACGCTCCAACGTCTCATAAATCGATACACCATAACTCGTGATATCGTCGCCAAACATACCATAATGCACGTGGCCATTCGGTTTCGGATCAAACGCTTTGACTGTTGTCGTCCAACCCTCAGGATGGAACCAAGCCTCAAATTGATCTTGAGTGACATAGGCATCATACACCTTCGAAGGTACCGCATCGAAAGTGCGTTCTATCTTAATTTGATTATCTTCTCGTTTAAAACTCATAACGATCATCCCCTCTATAATTTAAATAACATATGACGTAATGTCTTGAATCTTGGCGTCTTTCTTGTGCCCTTCAAATTCGAAGAAGCTTGCGAAATAAATGGTCGCATCAGAAGTCGTTAACACGCCATGTGCAGACGCCAGTTTACCATGGGTCAATATCGACGTAATTTCAAGCGACTTAACATCCTGCTTGTTGTCCTTCAATGCTTTGATGAACGCCGCCTTGCCAGATAATTCTAAGTCACCAGGTACGTGCCACGTTAGTGAATCGCTGAGTAAGGCGTCTAGTTTATCCTCGTCACATGCAGCCGATGCGATCAAATACGCTTTGATTGTGCGTGCTTTAGGCGCATTGTCGCACGACAGGTCTGCCACAACTTCGAAGGGCGCGTCTTTATTTGAATCCGATTCTTGGTGCTTCAATGAAAGGTTCACCTCGTCCAAAGCTTCCTTCAATATGCGTACTGCTTTTGGACCTACACCATGTAAGTCGAGTAGAGCCGCTTCATCATGTTCTGCGACTGCCTCTAACGTTTCAATGCCCGCTTTATGTAATGCTTGCGTCGCCGGTTTGCCAATTTTAGGTAATGCGTGTCCCATCCACATCCTCCTTATTTTCATTTCGTCATGCCTTAATAAAGCTACTTTCAGAATAACACAAGCACCTTTTTATACAATTTTCTATAAATAAATTTCAATTTATTTTATTTCGATTTCTTCTTGAAAAGCCCTTAAAAGACCGCCACATCAACTTTAAAATCCATCTAACTTATATTATAAGATAGTTGACAAATCGTGAGAATAGTACTACCTTATATTATAAGATAGTTAAAGCAGGTGATGACTTGTCAATCTCTAAACAAATGATGAAAGGTTTACTTGACGGGGCAATTTTAGGCCTCATTGCTCAAGGTGAAACCTATGGCTATGAAATACTCGAAAAACTCAATAACTTAAACTTTCCTGAAATAAGCGATGGCAGTATTTATCCCGTGCTCCTTCGCTTGAGTAAGAAAGGTTACATTCAGTCAGAAACGAAAAAGTCCACTTCAGGCGGACCTAAACGTAAATATTACACCATTACTGATTTAGGTCTCGAAGAACTTACCGTATTCAGAGAAAAATGGAAGCAACTTAACTTTGGAATGAATAATGTGATAAGAGGTGATGATGATGCTAAGTGAAAAATCAGAAAAATTTCTACGCGAATTACGTATTGAACTCTTGTACCGAGGCAAAAAAGACGAAGAAGTCTACGAAATTGAGGATGAATTACGCGACCATTTGATACACGCTGAAGAAAACGGTGATTCCGTGGATAATATCACAGGCGGCTCACCAAAAGCTTATATCAAATCGATTTCAAATGAAATGTCGTTTGATAGAACTGTTATCAAATCGCTCATTGGTGGATTATTCGTTGCAATCGGTTTCTTTATAATCTCACCTTTAATCGAAGGTCATTTCACGCTTACGATTGGTAATATCTTGACGTCCGTCGTATCGATGCTTGTATCGCTTTTATTATTTCTCATAGCAATCAAGTGGATGGTAGTTAAGTTAGGCAACCAAAACTATAACCAACTTATGTTAATACTCGGGGCTGGTACTGTCGCAGTAGTCATCCATGCTATCGGAGCTCGAATATCCAATTCATATCCCATTATGACACTTTTTAGTCTAAGTCCGTCACTTAGTTTAACTATAGGTATCACAATCTTTGCATTACTTTTAATTGGCACAGCAATAACGAAATCATGGGTCTTATTCTTTATGGTACTAATTTCAACACTTCCTGAACTTTTAGCTAAGTTATTTACAGGAAAAACTGGTTCTGAATCAGATTTTATTTTCTTTACAGTTAGCCTGTTTATAATATTTGTCTTTATCACAATCCTAGTTAGCTTTTATAGAAATTGGAACAAAATTGAGGTGAATAATGATGAAAAATAAATATCATGCGAACGGCGATATCGTATTAAGCGACAAGTCAGAGAAGTTCTTAAGAGAGCTACGCGTTGAATTGATGTATCGCGGAAAGAAAGATGAAACGATTTTCGAAATTGAAGATGAACTACGAGATCATTTATATCACGCGGAACAAAACGGAGAATCCGTCGACAACATTACTGGCGGATCCCCAAAAGCTTATATTGATTCCATTTCCAAGGAAATACCTTTTGATAAAAGTTTATATAAAATCCTAGGTTTAGCAGTAATAATGGTTATTATGCTAACAGTTTTACCGGAATTATTAGATAGCACTTTCGTCGTAACGCTAGGTGGCATATTTTTTAACACTATTTTCTTTTTAATAGGTTTAGCAATTCAATTAGCGTTTATAAAGCTTTTCGCAATCAAGTTCGGTGAAATTAAGAAAAGAATGTACGCCTATTTCTTATTAGTAGGAGCTATTAGCTTTGGTTGTTACTTATTAGGTGCCTTTTTAGCAAGAAAATTTCCTATAATGACAGTTTACAAACCTAGCGAACGCGCTTCATTTATTATCGGTCTATGCTTACTAACTATCATGGTCATATTTTTAGTTTTAACGAAACAATGGATCTATTTAGTACTCATTGCAATTGTAACCGCACCATTCTTTATCACATCAGTATTTATAGACGGTAATGGCAAAGATACAACATTTATGGTAGTAAGCTTCTTTATCTTCATAGCATTTCAATGGATCTTAATCGGTTACTTTATCTATCAGCAAGTTAAAGAATATAAAGCTGATAAACGACGAAAGGCCGAATTAAATAAAGAAGATTAATTATATAAGAAGCATTTGCGATAATATTCGTGAATGCTTCTTTTCTTTTTGAAAATGCCTTTAAGATAGCTTAAGAACTTATCGTAAATATATTAATTTCAGTTGAATATTTTAAAGAATCGAGTTGTAACGGTTTCACTCCTCCATTCCGACGCAAACTGCCCATATACCACCTAAACCTCTTTCTACAAACCCTTCATTGCCGACCACTCTTTTCGAAGTATCCCCATTTTAATCGAATCATAATACAAGCCGTTAACTAGGCGCGCCTCACGTAACCGCCCCTCTAGCACCATACCGCAACGTTCAGCTAGTTTCATCATGCGCGTATTACCCGACCACGTCGAAATACTAATCCTATGGGCGCTTGTATTTTCAAAGAGGTAATCGATCCAGAGCTTAAACACGTACCGACCAATCCCCTGCTCCCAGTAATCAGGATCATAGATCACAATACCGATTTCAAGCCATTTCGAAGACGTATCCTCATAATGACAACCGACCATACCTATTACACGGTCCAGATGTTTAATCGCAAACGCGCTTCTAACATTTCCTTCAATATACCGTGACTTTTCAAAGGATTTAATATAAGTATGAAAGGTCATTAAAGGCTCTTTAATATAAGGACCGTTCCACTTCTTAGCCGCTTGAAGCGGTTCTTCATACTTCCAATAATATAAAGCTTTCATCTCGTCGAAACCAATTTCACTTAACGAAATACCATCCTGAATTGTCATCATCCTCGCCACCTAACGCGCTCATTTAATCACATTAAGTATAACACTTCTTTAATTTTAAATATTTAATTTTCAAAAGATGTAATTTAATCCGTTATATTTTGTCATGAAAATGATTTCATTTTGTAATCAAATTCTAGTACATTTAACCTTTTATCACATAAGTGTATAGACTATAATTAAATTAAATATTTGTGTTATACGATACGATCAGAGAAGGAGGTTTACCCTTTGAAATTCTGCAAGTTAGAGGCGGATGAATATAGTCAATTTTTACAACAGACCAATAAACATTTCGCGCAATCTCGTATTCACTATGATTACTTAAAGAACCATAATCTTGAAGTTCATCTTCTCGGCGTCAAAAGCCACGATGGCACCATTATCGCTGCAGGGCTTTTCACAGCGACGCGCGCACTTAAATATTTCAAATACTTCTATAGCCAAAGAGGGCCTATGATGGACTATTCGGATGTAAAACTTGTAAGGTTCTTCTTTAATTCGCTTAATGCCTATTTGAAAAAGCAACGCGCACTTTATACGAGAATCGATCCGTATCAACTTGAGAATATACGCACATCACATGGCGAAATAACGCATTCATTCGACAATCGCGCTTGGGCGCACACAATTCGAAAGCTTGGTTATAAGCACCAAGGTTACACGGTCGGTTACTCCGAGACGAGTCAAATTCGTTGGTTATCGGTCCTCGATTTAAAAGGCAAGCACGAACACGAACTGCTTGACGATATGGATTACCAAACGAGACGTAATATCAAGAAAACTTATGAAATGGGCGTACAAGTTCGTACGCTTTCATATGACGAAACGGATATCTTCTATCGATTATTTAAAGCTGCTGAAACAAAGCACGGCTTTAAGTTTCGTTCAAAAGATTATTTCTTAAAACTTCAAGATATATTTGAAGACCAGATTAAGATGAAATTTGCCTATATCGATTTAAATCATTATCTTGAGTCACTTCAACGTCGCTTTACCATTCTAAAAATCGAATATAACGATGTTGTTGAGGCGCTAGATGAATTACCGAATTCTAAACGAAATAAAGTGAAGTTCCAACAAGTACGTCAACAATACGAGAGTGTTAAACGTAAGATTCATAATACCGAGCGTTTACGAGAGCGTGAAGGAGATATATTACATCTTGCTGCGGCTATTTACATAGATAATGGCGATGAACTTTATTACTTTTCAAGCGGGTCGAACCCGAGATACAACGCCTATATGGGCGCTTACCGCTTACAATGGGAAATGATTCAATATGCATTAAGACAGGGCCTACCAAGATTTAACTTCTACGGCATTACGGGTGATTTCGATGAAGATGCTGATGATGTCGGCGTACAATACTTTAAGAAAGGGTTCAACGCTCATGTTGAAGAATATGTAGGCGACTTTATCAAAGTACATCGTCCTATCCTCTACCACCTCATGAAAATGAAAACCAAACACTAACACAAAACTACCTGCAATTTTTCATTTTGCAGGTAGTTTTTATATGATATTCATTCTCCTAAATGGATGTGAGACGTTAAGATGCATCTTTCAATTTAGAATGTTTCACGGAATATGTGAAGTAAATGACTGCACCGATGAGTAACCATACTAAGAAGCGTAACCATGTGAGTGGATTTAAGTTGAGAATTAAGAATCCACAGAACAAGACCGCTAGAATCGGTACTACAGGAACCATTGGACACTTAAAGGCACGATTTAAATGAGGCTCTGTTTTACGTAATACGATAACTGAGATCGCTACTAGAATGAAGGCACTCAACGTACCAATATTAACGAGTTCAGCAAGTTGTGTTAAAGGAATAAATGCACCTAACACAGCTGAAATTAAACCGAAGATCCATGTAGAAACAAATGGCGTACCGAACTTAGGATTTACCTTCTGGAATATGTTAGGGATTAAGCCGTCACGTGACATCGCAAACATGATACGTGTTTGACCATATAACATTACTAGCATAACCGTTGTCATACCAAGGATTGCACCTACATCTATAACACCTGAAACCCAGTTTTGCCCCGCTACCTTTAAGACAGCAGAAACAGGATGATCGATGTAACGTTCAAATTCTAGAAATGGTACAACGCCTGTCATAATACCTGATACGATGATATACAATACTGTACAAATACCTAATGAGAACAGAATTCCTTTAGGCAAATTCTTTTCAGGTTGAATCGTTTCCTCAGCACTTGAAGCTACCGCATCAAAACCTATAAACGCGAAGAACACCGTTGCTGCAGCGGTAAAGACGCCTTGGAAACCGTATGGCATAAATGGTGACCACTGCGCAGGCTTCACG
The DNA here is from genome assembly GCF_000298075.1 of Staphylococcus massiliensis CCUG 55927. Lineage (GTDB taxonomy): Bacteria > Bacillota > Bacilli > Staphylococcales > Staphylococcaceae > Staphylococcus > Staphylococcus massiliensis. Next base: position 1,340,113 of record NZ_JH815593.1, read on the forward strand.
TAAAAGATAGCGACTGCGATGAACAAGAGGATAACGGAAACTTTAACCACTACCATAATGTTGTTCACGCGCTTCGTTTCTTTAATACCGATTGATATCAGTAACGTGATGAGCATAATGATTACGAACGCAGGTAAATTAAATAGTGTAAATTCACCGTCAGGGTTTGTACCAGGTGCACCTGTAAACATTGTTGGTAAATGCATACCGAAACCATCTAATAACGATTGAAAGTAACCTGACCAACCTACTGAAACACTACTTACTGCAAGTAGATATTCAAGGATCAAGTCCCAACCGATTATAAACGCGACGATCTCACCTAACGTTGCATAAGCGTACGTGTATGCCGAACCTGCGACAGGAACCATAGAAGCAAATTCTGCGTAACATAATGCGGCAAAGCAACATGCTAAAGCTGCAATAACGAACGAAACCATTAAAGCTGGTCCTGCCGTTAACGCACCTGTACCTGTTAATACAAAAATACCCGTACCAATAATGGCACCGATACCAAGCATCGTTAAATCAAACGCATTCAACGCTTTCTTCAATGTTGAGGGTCGTTGTGCTAATTGTTGAAAATTCTTCTTTCGTAGTAAATTCATGATGTCTTCCTCCTACCATTAGCATGCCATTATTATACATGAAATTTATAAAAGTGTATGTAGTTTTATTAATATTTCTATTAAATTTTTATTTAAAATAAAATGCGTGCCCGAGACGTCTAAACGCCTCAAGCACGCATTTTAAATTTCTTGCTAGTCTTCATCTTCAAGTTCATATCTAAATATTTTATTCGGATAGACTTTTAACACATGGCATAGTATCAAGTGAACAAGGTACGAAATCACGCCAGGAAAGACGAAATACGTAAATCCAATCGTAAGCAGGTTCATCATCATTGAACCATCCATGTATTTCATCGCGTTTACCGGACCTACTAGTCCCATAAAACCAAATCCTGCTGTTTCTTTGTTACCTTCAATGCCAATAAAACTACCCATCATGCCTGTTAATGCCGCAGATAATGCTATCGGCAACATTATGATTGGATGCTTAATCATATTAGGCATCATCATCTTCATACCACCTAAAATAAGCGCAATTGGAATACCGATTTTATTTACGCGAATCGCACCAATCGCTAACATCCATGAACAAGCCGTAATACCTAAACTTGCGGCACCTGCTGCATGCCCAGATATACCAATTGCCATCGCAATCGCAACAGACGATATTGGCGATGCAATTAAGATACCGAATATAATTGCAACAAGCATGCACATAATTACAGGTTGTAAGCTTGTTAAACTATTAACGACATTACCAATCGCACTTGTAATTAATTTAACGAAAGGTAACGTCATTAACCCGATTAAACCAACACCTGTCGCAACGAACGTCGGCATTAGAATCATCGTTAAACTTCCTAATTTATTACCAATTAAATGTATTACAAACACTGCAATTCCAGCAGTCAAAGTGGCATTAATGATGTCACCTACACCTTCTAAAGTTGCAGTTTTACCATCCATTTTAATAATACCGCTACCAATAAAGGCTGCCGCACTTACTGTAGCAGCTTGCAACGCATGGAATTTATACTGCGTCGCAATGAGTGCACCAACAAGTAAAGGAACCGTGAATTGAATACCTAAAATACATTCGTGTACGATCTTGAATACGGGATGAAAACTTGCTAGAAATTTAAATAACTCGCCAAGTATTGCATTTGGTATTAAACCAACTACAATAGCTATAGCCATACCATGGAGCACTCGGTTCAAGTGCTTGTTAAAGTTAATTGATTTCATATATTTTCTCCTTGAAAAAAGTTATGCCTAAATATATCACATAAACAAATTCATAAAAATACATTTATAAATAGTCACAAAATTAATATTATTTTAAATAGAAACTAAATAAGGGTTAAAATCCTTTAGTTATCACATTATTTAAAAAATAAAACTTAAATTTTCAAAGCAAAAATATAAGAAAAGAGTAAAATTTAGAACTGAATCTAAAAATTACTCTTGTTTCAAATTTAATAATTCATTTAACAATTTTCGTATACAAATCCTTGTTTATGCAAAACTGTCTCATAAAATGGATTGTTACCAATTAACTTAATCTTATCCGCAAGTGCTTCAACTTCATCGATATGATGTGTCGTTAATATAATCAAACATGTTTCCTTTAATTCATTTAACAAGCGATGGATATCATACCTCGATTTTAAATCAATACCTTCAGTTGGTTCGTCTAATATGAGCACCTTTGGATTACCAAGTAAACCAATTAAAATATTTACTTTCCGCTTCGTACCACCAGATAATTGGGATACGCGTACGCGTCGCTCCTTTAAATGCATGGTTTCGCAAAAGCCATCTATCACATCATCTGAAACAGGATGTTGATTCAGCGATTTAAAGAACGCAATATTTTCATCAACCGTCAGATGATCAAATAGCGCTATGTCTTGCGGTATATAGCCAATTAATTTTTGAATGTCCTTTTGTCTTAATGGCCGACCATCATATAAAATGTCACCGCTATCTTTAGTTTCAAGCGCTGCAATCATGCGTAACAATGTCGACTTACCTGCCCCATTTTCACCAAGTAACACAGTTAACGTGGAATCATGAAAGGTTGTATTCAAATCTTTAAAAATCGTTTTTCGTTTATACGTTTTAGATACATGTCGAATTTCTATCATCATTTCTCACCTACAATTGAATCATTAACCAAATCAAACCAACGATACATGCATATACAAAAGCCATAAAAATACGATGACTTAATGTCCGAACTATAAATATTAATACACTAAGGCCAAATTCATAAATTAAAATCATACCAAAACTGATGACATAAAACCATATACTTACATTAAATTGAAATACTATCATGGTAAGGAAACATACGCTCATAACAATCAACGACATGATTAATGTATATAAGAAATGTAATTTCAAGCGTGTACCTTTAAACATATACATGCGACTTAGCGCCAATGGTTGGTTTAACCGGTGATACAACACAACTTGAAGACTACTTACTAGTGTCAACAACGTCATCACAATACCCGCTTCAATATGCGTCGACGAATGTTTATGTGCCGTTTCATGCTTTAAAATTGGTGTAGGCATACGTTCCTTTAACGTCTGTTTAATATCAGATTCTGATACATCTTCTTCCTCTAAATGTAGCGCTAAGATGTATGGCGCCTCAGTTTGATATAACGATTGACTTATGAGCTCAATCCCAAGTTTACCTATAAAACCTTCAGCCGCATAAATCGGTAGTGCTTCCTTTAAATCTTGCTCTTTAATCAGGCTATCGAAATCCTCTGGAATTTGGACGACTACGACCGCTTCTTTACGCGAAACAATCACCTTTAAGTCACGCTCAGCCTTATCAACTTGCTTAACGTTTAAAACCTTTGATGTCTTAATATGATCCACAAACGCTTGAGACACTTCAGTTTGGTTTAAGTCTTGAACCCCTATAGGAATTTGTACGACCTGATTTAAACGCGAACTCAACATGTGCATGATAATCACCGCCGACACTAAGATGGCGATAAATAAGATATGTGCTTTCACTGAATGAACGGTAAGTAACTTTAAAATTGCTTTCATCGTAAATACCTCCACACATATACGCCACACGTGCTCACACCAAGCAACCCTATTACACAAACAAATGCTATTGGCGTATCAATCAAGTAATTGTGTAATAATAGCTCTAGAAATTGTTCATTCACATATTGAAACGGCAGGTATTGAAGCACGCCACCTACAGTATCTTTCAAATAAACAAAAGGTATCATAGCGCCAGATAATACAACTATGCAAATCATTAAACTTACCTTTATAATCATTTTCACAAAAGCACGCTCGATTAATTCAATCAGCATAAACAACATATATAACAACAATATGTTGTAGCTTACTAAAACAATTAAAGGTCCTAAGTTATAACCTTCATATGCGACATCCATACCATTCACAATTAATACCAATCCGATAATCGCCCAGATTAACGTATATATCGCCGCAATCGTTACGTTCACAAAGATGATCTTCTCTTTCGCGAAGTGATACATTGCCATACGATCTTGTAGCGCTTGCGATTGATTCATGTTCAATATCGACACCATCGTCGACATAAGTATAAACATAGATACGACGAACAAGGACACTGTATAATATTGCGCAGTATCATACAGTTCAATGCTTTCTAATTCAAAGGCACCCTTTTGATTGAGTCCTTTAACCAACAAATCCATCAACATCTGGGTCAAATCCTCATCATTGTCAGACGTGCTCAAATCTTGATACGCAAGTCCGCCGCCCATCATCATCATAAACCGTTGATACACTGAATCCGTAACACTATAAATCATCTTGGCATCTAAAGAAGACTTATCGTACGTATGGACGGTTATGGGCAAGTCGCCATCTTCCGCGAAACGCGCCATCATATCTCGTTCAAACACCACATAACCCTTGATTCGCTTCGCCTCCAAAGCACGCTCAGCCTCATCTTGTGTCATCTCTATAATCTTTGAATGCTTGCCCAAGTGTGCCGTTTCCGTAATTTGCTTCGAAATCATCTGCGTTTCCTCAGCATCATCCAAATTCACAACCCCGATATCAAATCGCTTGTCGTCTTGCTTAACTGATTGAATCGCGAAGGATGACGTTAACAACACTAGGAAAAGCCCTAAAATATAAACAATTAAATACCACTTCTTTAATAAAAAAGAGTGGTAAATGAAAAACAAACGCATTGTTTTCACTTTTTACCACTCCTTTAGCTATCTATTTATCTTCTGCTTTTTCAATAATGTCTCCAGCGATTTTAGTAAAATTTTCTTCAATCTCTGATAAAATATCTTCTTTTTCAGATTCTGAAATACCGTTTAAGTTCTTAGCACCTTTTGTATCGAACTTCACTTTTTCTTTAAGTTTCGTTTCATCTTTGACGTTAACGCCTACTTGAGAACCATCTATGTCTGAACTAAAGTTGCTATTCGTCTTCATCGAATTGTTCTTAAGATCCGTTTGACGCTCACTCTTGAAATCTAATACGAATTGATCTAAGTCGACAGATACTTTAACCGTACCTTCATCACTTGTTTTATCGCCGTCATGGCTATTTTCGTTCTTAAATTCTAACTTAGACTCGATATCTGAACCATCCACACGAATCGTATAGTCATCCTTCACAGTTTCAGAAGGTTTACCTTTAGATTCACCTTTAATTTCAATTTCAAATGTACCATCGTTATATTTCGTTTCGTCACCGAACTTATAGTCGACGCGTAACTTGTCATCTTCGATTTTACTTGTTCCATGTAAACGAAGCGTTGTGTCATCTTGCGTTAATTTTAAGTCACGTTTCACAACTTGTTCGTCCTCAACGTAAATCACTGAGTTAACTTTCGGATACTCTGACGCTTTTTTATCTTTAGCTTCTTTAATCATATCTTTTAAAGACTTATCGAAATCTTTGTCATTTTGTGCGTTCGCAAGTACCTCTTTAAGCTCTTTATCTTTTTTCGCTTCTTCTAATACGTACACAATTGTTTCTTTAACTTCTTTATTAGAAAGCTTCATCGTTAACTTATCAAGTTCTTTTTCTTCTCCAAAGATATCAACCTTTTCTTTTTCTTTTGAAAAGTTATCATCATCAAGCTTATTGATGAGTTTTTCTTGGTACTTTTTATCTACTTTTTTAACATCTTCACGAGAAACCGTTTGCCCTAAAATCGTATTTAAGTTTAATGAATCATTGTTAAGTTCTCCAGCTTGTGTTTCATCGATAGATTCACCTAATAATTCTTCATATGTATCTTTAATTTTATCGTTAGGAACTTTGAATATATCGTCAAAAAGTGGCGATTTGAAATATTGATTATCCGCATCAGCGTCCCACTCAAACGTACCAACTTTACTATCAGCAACAGTTGGTGTTAACGCAATTTGTGACTTCTTATCTTTTGAATCATGCGCTACCACTGTTTCAAGCTTCGTCGCATCTACCACAGATTTAGGTAATTCTAATGAATCTATTACATCATCTGATAAATCTAAACTAAATGATGTCTTACTTTGATACGAATTATCATTCATTTCTTCCATAAATTTAAATTCATTATCATAACGTTTTTCTAAATAATCGTTAAATTTTTCCATTGTCTTTTGTTCACTTAACAAGTAGCTGTTCTTAGGCGAGTTTACTTTTGAAAAGAATGCAAATAAACTACCGCCACCTACTACTAAAAGCAGTGCTAAAACAACCCCAATGATGATCTTTGCTTTTTTCGACATGATGTCACCCCTTAATAATTAGATGTATACATCATATCAAATTTCGAAATACTTTTGTACTACCCTTATTAAATAAATTCATTAATATTAAACATCACTTAAAAATATTTATATTAAAGCTTAAAATATGAGTTAGTTTTTCTTTAGAAATAAAAAAGAACTTAAGAATGAGCTGAGGCACTTGCCTCAACCGTCTTCCTAAGTTCTCCATTAAACCTTTAGGGCTTTTCAAATAAAAATGTACCAAGCTTACGTGACGCCACGCCGCCATCAATATCGTATACCGTCTCGCCTCTTAAAATGGTGCGAACGACACGAGCGCCTATGTGCATGCCGACGTATGGACTCATTGGATTACGGTATTCCAAATCGTCCTCGGATAAAGTGTAACCTTGGTTCGGATCAATCATCACAAAATCCGCATCCTTACCAACTTCGATAGTTCCTTTATCACTCAGATTAAATTTAGCAGCAGGGTGCTTCGCGATCACTTCTTGAAAGCGTACCAACGACATGCCACGTTTATTGACCGCTTCATCAAAGAGTATATCAACATCATTTTGCAGACCACTAATGCCGCCCCATGCCTTAAATGCATTGTCCGTATCCTTAAGATCAGGTGTACATGGTGAATGGTCTGACGTCACGAAGGAAATGTCCCCGTTAATTAAATCTTTGAAAAGCGCTTCACGTTGGTCGGCTTCACGAATCGGAGGTGCACTCTTCGCAACAGGTCCGAGCGCGTTCAACATGCTTTTAGCGAAGTATAAATAATGCGTACACGTTTCACACGTGATATCGACACCATCTCGACGCGCAGCAACGACCGCTTCAACGCCTTCATGACACGCAACATGCACGATGTGAACCGGGCACCCTGTCTCTTTCGCAAACAGGATCACTTTTCGTATCGCTTCTACCTCAGCAATAACTGGTCGTGAATCAACATAGTCGGTCATCGATGTTTTACCTTCATTTAAATAGCGTTCTTGCAACTTATCCGTAATAGCCGCATTCTCCGCATGAACAAGTAGCGTCTTACCCGTCGCTTTAACCTGCTTCATGCCCTCGTATAAACTATAGTCGTCCACATTCATAAAGTCACCCTCAATCGAAGGGTCGCCACATGTCGCTAAGAAGCATTTAAACCCAACAACGCCATCTTCATGTTGTTCCTGAATGCCACCATTTAAATTGTATGGCACAACGCCACCGTAACTCGCGACATCAACCGTCAATTTACCTTCACCTGATTTAAGTTTCGTCATAAACGATGCGTGGTCTGTTGTCGCAGGAATCTGATTTAGCGGCATCTCGATAAACGTTGTAACACCGCCTTTTGCGGCTGCTCTCGTACCAGTTTCATAGCCTTCCCATAAATCTCTGACGCCGCCACCTGGTTCACTAATATGGACGTGCGCATCTACCATGCCTGGTGACACAATCAAACCTTTAGCATCAATAATTCGTCCAAACTGCGCAATATCGTCTCCAATTTCAACGATTTTACCATTTTCTACATTAATATTCGTAACTTTAGCTTGATTCGGTAACAATACCGTTCCATTTATAATCGATAAACGATTCGTCATAGACTTGAGTCCTCCTTTTTCCTTTTGAAAAGACACATCGTATAAATCACTGAACTTACAACTAAACCTAACAAGAGTTGATAAGATTTTAAAGCTTCGAACAGCGGCACAAATCCTATTAAAGAACTGAATATACCAATAATAACAGAGGTAAGGGCTCGCTTTTCATAATGAGGCACGCGCTTATGAGTAGAAAGTCGCCCCTTTAAAAAACGTATAGTATCGATAACGAGAATACTGACGACAGGACCTAAGAACGCACCAATAATATTTAAAAACGTGAAGATACTTTGGCTATGTGCCATCATTTTCCAAGGCATAATGAGTAAGCAAACTAGGCTTGCCACGATTACGCCTGTACGATACGACAACTTATGCTTAGTGAGCGCTTTAAGTTGGTAAGCCGTTGGAATAATATTACTCGTAACATTCGTTGAAAGCGTCGTTAAAATGAGCACGCCTATTGCGAGATATTTGACGCTTTGATGATCCCAGGCTTGAATAATATCAATGAGTTGCCACTCGCTATGATTAAGGTAAACCGAACCACCAATTAGAATCGTTAAGCTCGCAAATGCGAACAACACGTGAGCCGTTAGAATACCTACAAATTGACCTATGATTTGGCCTTTTGATGAAGTGGCATGTTGGGTGAAGTCGGACACACTTGAAATCGGCGCAATCCAAACGCTCAACATCGCATTCAAAATGATGCATAAACTTACAAATAACGTTTGGTGATGTTCTAAGCCACTGTCGTAACGATAACTCATAATCGTATCGAAGCCACCTGAAGCTGAAAGTGCCCAAACACTCATACTTACAAACGTGATTAAGACGAGCACAGGAATCCACATCGTAATCTTATTTAACGCGCGTTCGCCACCGTAACCAACGCCGATATTGATAAGCCAGAATAGAAGAAATGCTATCCAAAGCGATCCATTCATACCTAAAAATGAAACGTCAGCGAGCGGTCGCATGATACTTGGCAGCATATCCTTAAGAATTAAGTTTAAGGCTTCAGCGCCTGCATAGATTTGAAGACCATACCACATGATGCTTACGATAATGCCACGTAATATCCCGGGAAATAATGCCCCCTTTTGACCAAAGGACATTTGAAGTTGTTGTGAAAAGTCGAGCTGCCTGTGACTCCCCATGATACCGTTAAGTGTTAAGAAACACGCGATGAATAGCGCACTTAACATAATAGAAATGAATATCATTAACGGTGAGATACCCAATGCGAGAAAGCCACCTACCATCGCGTAGTTAGGAATATTGTGTACCGCACCCATCCATATCGTAAAGTAATTAAATGGTGTCATTTTATGAGCATGATGATCGTGATTAAAATCTTTGAATCGTCGCATATGAGATCATCCCTTATATTAATATTCGAATTATTGTGATGTATTACTAGAAAATGACAACTAAAATTAAAATTATAAATTAAGTATACATTAATATAATGAGCTTTTAAACAAGAATGTCACAAAATTTTTTGTGCATGTATATTAAATATAACAATAATGTTTCATTTCATTAATCACTTTGAAATAAATGATATAACGTTTTTACCTTGGTGTAACCTATGAAAACTCTTCAGGTGTTATAGTTATCATTAACATCATAAATATGACCTCAATGAACAAAGAGATATAAAATTTCAAGGAGGACTTAGTACTATGAAAAAGTTATTATTTGCAACAACTGCAACAATCGGAATTCTAGCAACAGGTGTTACAGCGAATACCCAATTAGAAGCAGCTAAAACGCAATCAAACACAACTACACAACAACAAGGTGTAGATCAAACTAGTACAGTGCATGATCGCTTCATTAAAGCAGGCGGCACAGAAGCAATGTGGCAAAACATTGTACTGCCAGAATCTGGAGGCGACCCTAATGCAGTAAGTCCTCAAGGCTACAAAGGTTTAGGTCAAACTAAAGAAGCTTGGGGTACGGGAACAGTTGAAGAACAAACTAAAGGCATGATTAATTACGCTGAAGAACGCTATGGTTCAATCGATGCTGCTGTTCAATTCCGTATCGCTAATGGTTGGTGGTAAGCCAACCGTACCGTTCTAGGTACGTATTCTAAGAGGAAGGTTGTGATGTATGAAGCACTCATAACTTCCTCTTTATTTTGATTTATTTAAGAAAAGGAGTATAATTCATGACTAAATTTGCATGGCTCAGAATTGTATCTGTAACTTTTGCAAGCGTGGTTATACTTATGCTTTTTCGAACTTGTACGTTCCCATTTAATCATGGCGAAGTCTTTTTCCAGTTTGGCGATATCTATATTTTAGAGACAGTAATCGTTTTATCATTAATTCTTACGTATCTTTTTGAAAAAACATATGTTGCAAAACGTAAACTCTCGCAAAAGCAATATATTTACAGAGTATTGATGCTCATGTGCTTACTTATTATTTCAGTTGATGGTATCGCACATTTAAATGAGATTGTGGATGGGTTTACGAGAGGCTTTCAATCATTCAGATATAATCCATTTCTAGACTAAAAAGCACACCCTATTTAAAGAAAATAAGGTGTGCTTTTAGTATGCAAAATTTTATATATGCTTAAAAAAATTCCCTTAAACAGCATGCTCTCCTGTAAAGTACAACTCGAATTTCAAATTCGCTAGTTGTACTTACAAAGAAGCTAATGCTTCTTTGCTCGTTTAGGATCTAGCCCTGGCTTCCTTAGCTTGAAAATTTGCTTGCGCAAATTTCTTTGCCGGGGCCCCATCCCCTAGGAGTCAGCTGTTAAGGGAATTATTTAGTAATAAGTTATTTAGCCTTTAATCTAACCTTGTTTAAGACTTTCTATTAACTTATTTTTCTTCTTCTGTTTCTTCTTCTGTTTCTTCTTCGTCTTTGCGACGTCTGTAAGCTAGGATGAAGAATCCTAGTGCTGCAATCATCGTACCGCCGATTAATCCTGCTCTATTCAGATTAGAAATACCTGTTTCAGGTAGTGCTTCTAATGCTTCTTTTGCTTTCTCAGAAGCCGTGCTTCCTTTATCAGTTTGTTGCGCAGTTTCACGTGCCGTACTTTGATGTCCTTCACCTTGTTTAATGCTTGATTGATGCATATCAGAAGTAGAACCTCTTTCATTTGATGCTGTTACTAAGATTGTATCAGTTGGTTCTAAGTTCATATCCTCTGGAATTTGAGCGTGCCATTGACCATTTTCATCAGCTTTCGTAGTTGTTGTCGTCACATTAGGATACGTGATACGGATAACTTGTCCTGGTTCACTTGTACCTGTTACTTCACCTTTTTCAACATCGATAGGGTTTACTTGAGGTGGATTAACGACAGGTTGCGCTTCTTGATCCGTCACTGTTGATGTGACTGCCTTAGATGGATTGTGCGCTGTGTCAATTGATACTACTTTGATAGTATCTTGACCTTCAAGCTTAACATCACGAGGCACTTCAACTACCCATTCCCCGTTTTGGTCCACTGTTGTCGTTACTTCTTCACCGTTAGGTAAATTCACTTTGATCGTCGTATTAGGTTCGCCTGTTCCAGAAATTGTGTCATCTCCGATAAATACATCATCAACATGTGGTCTTGCCGGTTGTGTAAGGTCTGTTACTGTAACCTCTGCTTTATCAGATGTGTTATGCGCTTGATCAGTAGCTGTTACCACTAATGTTTCGTCACCAGTAAGTTCAATGTGTGGTGGTACTTGAACCTCAAAGCTACCATCTTGGTTCACTGTTGTTGAGCTTGTTGTTTCATCTGGAAAAGCCACCGTAATTGTTGAACCTGGTTCTGCATGTCCTGTAATAACCGCATCTGATTCATTAACCGGATTCACAGTTGGCTTTTCAGGAGGTGTAACATCTTTAACCGTTGTAGATGCTTCCTCAGAGTCATTACCGTCTTGGTCAGTTGCGTGAACATGAATGATTTCATTTCCAATTAACACAACATCTTCAGGTATTTTAACTTCATAATTACCGTCTTCATTTGCTGTCGTTGTAACCGTGCTACCATCCGGGAATGTCACTGTTACGGTTGAACCTGGTTCTGCTGTACCTACAACAGTTGTATCTTCGCTCGTTACTGGATTCACAGTCGGTACTGAAGGTGCTGTTGTATCGGTAACTGTTGTTGTCGCATTGTCTGATTGATTATTTCCTTTATCTGTAACTGAAACTTCTAATGTTTCGCCACCAGTTAGGTCAACATGTTCAGGAATTGGAATAACATAATTGCCGTTCTCATCTGTAGTCGTTGAACCTGTCGTACCATCTGGGAACACTACCGTCACTGTCGTACCTGGCTCTGCAGTACCTGTAACTTGAGTATCTTCACTTGTTACAGGATTAATTGTTGGTGCATCAGGTGCTGTCTTATCGACTACAGTTGTCGTAGCTGTTTCAGATTGATTACCATCTTTATCTGTTGCTGTAACGCTGATTGTTTCGCTACCTTCTAAGTCAGTGCCTTCAGGAATTTCAATGACGTAGTTTCCATTCTCATCAGTTGTCGTCGTGCTTGTAGTGCCGTCTGGGAATGTCACTGTAACTGTTGAGCCTGGCTCAGCTGTTCCTGTAATTTGTGAATCTTCACTTGTTATTGGATTAACTGTTGGCGTCTCAGGTGACGTTTTATCTGAAACGGTTACAGTTGTTGTTTCTGATTGATTGTTAGACGTATCAGTCGCTGTAACTGGTAGTGTTTCACCACCTGTTAAGTCAACAGTTGGTGGAATTTCAATGACATAGTTACCATTGTCGTCCGTAGTAGCTGTTCCTGTTGTGCCATCTGGGAACGTTACCGTAACTGTTGATCCTGGTTCAGCTGTACCCGTAATTTGAGTATCTTCACTATTTACTGGGTTAATTGTAGGTGCATTAGGTTCTGTTTGGTCTGTAACTGTAATAATGGCTTCATCTGAACTATTACCATTCTTATCAGTTGAAATGACCGGAAGCACTTCTCCACCTTCAAGGTCTTTTGCTGGTGGAATAGAGATGACATAGTGTCCTGTCTCATCAGTCTCTCCTGTAGCAATGCTGCCATCTGGGAATGTCACTGTTACGGTTGAGCCCGGTTCTGCTGTACCTGTGATTTGTGTATCTTCACTTGTTATAGGGTCAATTGTAGGAACGCTCGGCTTAGTCGTATCTGTAACTGTTGTCGTTGTTTCGTTAGACTCATTGCCTGAAGCGTCAGTAACTTTGACTGGTAACGTTTCGCCGCCAATAAGGTCAATACCTTCAGGAATAGATACTACGTAAGAACCGTCTTCATTAACGATGCTTGTAGAAGTACTACCATCAGGGAACGTCACTGTTACAGTGCTTCCTGGTTCGGCTGTACCTGTAATTTCAGTAGCATCACTTGTAACTGGGTCAACGATTGGTGCTTCAGGAGCAGTAGTATCAGATACTGTAACATTTGATTGTTCTGACGCATTACCGTCTTTATCTGTTGCTACAACTTCTAAATGCTCGTTGCCTACTAAATCAATTGTTTCAGGAATCGCAATTGTGTAATTGCCATCTTCGTCCGTAATTCCTGTTGAAATACTGCCGTCTGGGAACGTTACCGTTACTGTTGAGCCCGGTTCAGCTTCACCTGTAATCTCAGTACTTTCGCTTGTTACTGGATAAACAACTGGTGCATTTGGTGCTGTAGTGTCCGTAACTGTTGTAGCAGCTTCTTCTGACGTGTTTCCTGTTTGATCTGTAGCAGTTACTGGTAAAATTTCGCCACCTGTAAGGTCTACATTTGACGGAATGTCTACTACGTAGTTACCTTCTCCATCTGTAATCGCTGTTGATGTTGTACCGTCTGGGAATGTAACGGTTACTGTTGAACCTGGTTCCGCTGTTCCTGTGATTTGAATGTCGTCACTTGTTACTTCATTGATAGTAGGTACTATTGGTGCCGTTGTGTCTTGAACATTAATTGTAGCTTCATTAGACGTGTTATTGTCTTTGTCTGTTGCCTGTACAACTAATGTTTCATCACCCGTTAAGTCAACGTTTGATGGAATATCTACTACGTAGTTGCCATCTTCGTCTGCCGTGCCTGTTGATGTTGAACCATCTGGGAATGTTACCGTTACTGTTGATCCTGGTTCTGCTGTTCCTGTAACTTGTGCATCCTCACTCGTTACTGGGTTCACAGTTGGTACTGTTGGTGCTGTCGTGTCTGTTACTGTCGTTGTTGCTTGTTCGGATTCATTACCTTCTTTATCTGTTGATGTGATTGGTAATGTCTCACCACCTGTTAGGTCTACGTTTGATGGAATGTCTACGACGTAGTTACCGTTTTCATCAGCTGTACCTGTAGAAGTCGTGCCATCTGGGAATGTCACAGTTACCGTTGATCCTGGTTCTGCAGTACCTGTAACTTGAGTGTCTTCGCTTGTTACTCGGTTCACAGTTGGTACTGTTGGTGCTGTTGTATCCATTACTGTCGTTGTTGCTTGTTCGGATTCATTACCGTCTTTATCTGTTGATGTGATTGGTAATGTCTCGCCACCTGTTAGGTCTACGTTTGATGGAATTTCAACTACATAGTTACCATTTTCATCGGCTGTACCTGTTGAAGTCGTGCCGTCTGGGAACGTTACAGTTACCGTTGATCCTGGTTCTGCAGTACCTGTAACTTGCGTATCTTCACTAGTGACAGGATTTACAGTCGGTACTGTTGGTGCTGAGATATCTGTTACTGTTGTTGTCGCTTGTTCGGATTCATTGCCAGCTTCATCTGTAGCAGTGATAGGTAACGTTTCGCCACCTGTTAGGTCTACGTTTGATGGGATTTCTACTACATAGTTACCATTTTCATCGGCTATACCAGTTGACGTCATACCGTCTGGGAATGTCACCGTTACCGTTGATCCTGGTTCTGCAGTTCCTGTTACTGTAGTGTCCTCACTCGTTACCGGATTGATAATTGGCGCACTTGGTTGCGTCGTATCCTCAACTTCAACACTCCCATCATCAGAAACATTGCCTGATTGATCAGTCACATCTACAACTAAAACTTCATTGCCGATTAGATCGACTTCATTTGGTATAGCTACAACGTAATGACCATTTTCATCAGTTACGCCAGTCGATGTTGATCCATCTGGGAACGTTACCGTTACGGTGCTTCCTGGTTCTGCTGTTCCTGTTACTGTAGTGTCCTCACTTGTGACAGGATTTACAGTCGGCACTGTTGGTGCTGTTGTATCTGTTACCGTTGTTGTCGCTTGTTCGGATTCATTACCATCTTTATCTGTTGACGTAATTGGTAACGTTTCGCCACCTGTTAAGTCCACATTTGATGGGATCTCTATAACATAGTTACCGTTTTCATCCGTGATACCTGTTGAAGTCGTACCATCTGGGAACGTTACCGTTACATTGCTTCCTGGCTCTGCTGTACCTGTAACTTGAGTATCTTCACTCGTTACAGGATTTACAGTCGGTACAGAAGGCGCCGTAGTATCTGTAACCGTAGTCGTCATTTCAGTAGATTGATTACCAGCCTCATCTGTAGCCGTAACTGGGATTGTTTCGCCGCCTTCAAAATCAACAGTTGTTGGAATGTCAATAACATAATTACCATTCTCGTCTGCAATCGTTGTAGAAGTCGTACCATCTGGGAATGTTACTGTCACTGTTGAACCTGGCTCTGCTTGACCTGTAATCGTAGCATCTTCACTTGTTACTGGATTGATTGTTGGTGCACTTGGAGGTGTTACATCTTCTACAGTTGTCGATGATTCAGTTGAAGCATTACCTGTTTCATCCGTAGCATTCACAACAATATTTTCGCCGCCTACAAGTTCCACATTTTCAGGAATGGCAATCGTATAATTACCTTCAGGGTCAGCTAATCCAGTAGATACGCTGCCATCAGGGAATGTCACCGTCACTGTTGAACCTGGCTCAGCCGTTCCAGTCACAGTTGAATCTTCGCTTGTTACTGGATTAACAACAGGCGCTAATGGTGGTGTTGTATCCTCTACCGTTGTCACTGCTTCACCTGATTCATTACCATCTTTATCTGTTGTTGTTATTGGTAATGTTTCACCGCCTACTAAATCAACACTAGATGGAATGTGAATGACATATTGGCCACTTTCATCTGTAGTCGCAGTTGATGTCGTACCATCTGGGAACGTTACGGTTACCGTACTTCCTGGTTCCGCTGTACCTGTAATCGTAGCATCCTCACTCGTTACAGGATTAATTGATGGTGTTTCAGGTGCTGTCGTGTCAACTACTGTCGTACTAGCTTCTTGAGAAGCGTTACCTGAATCGTCTGTAGAAACAATTGGTAACGTTTCACCGCCTGTTAAATCTACACCTTCTGGAATCACAATTACATAGGCACCGTTTTCATCCGTGATACCTGTTGACGTTGTACCGTCTGGGAATGTAACCGTCACCGTGCTTCCTGGCTCGGCTTGACCTGTAATTGTTGTATCATCACTTGATACAGGGTTAATTGTAGGTGTAACTGGCGCTGTTGTATCCGTAACAGTCGTTGTCGTTTCATTTGAAGCATTACCTGAGTCATCTGTCGCAATGATTGGTAACACTTCGCCACCTACAAGATCTACACCTTCAGGAATTGTAATCGTGTAGTTACCTTCAGCATCTGTAATTGCTGAACCTGTCGTACCGTCTTCAAACATTACGGTTACCGTACTTCCTGGTTCCGCTGTACCTGTAATCGTAGTATCTTCGCTTGTTACAGGATTAATTGTAGGTGCGACTGGTGGTGTAACATCTTGTACAGTAGTTGTTGCTTGCGCTGACGTATTACCAGCTTTATCTTCAGTCGTTACGACAACTGGTTCATTGCCTGTTAAGTCTTGGTCAGTTGGAATTGCAACAACATAATTACCGTTTTCATCCGCAACGCCAGTTGAAGTAGAACCATCTGGGAATGTAACCGTTACTGTACTTCCTGGTTCTGCTTGACCAGTGATTGTCGTATCTTCACTTGTGACAGGATTTACAGTCGGTGCATCTGGTGCCGTCGCATCTGAAACTGTTGTTGTCGCTTGTTCAGATGTGTTGCCATCGTTATCTGTGGATGTGATTGGTAGTGTTTCACCACCTGTTAAGTCCACATTTGATGGGATATCTACAACGTAGTTACCATTTTCATCAACCGTACCTGTCGTTGTTGATCCATCTGGGAACGTTACCGTTACAGTACTTCCTGGTTCCGCTGTACCTGTGATTTGCGTATCTTCACTTGTGACAGGATTTACAGTTGGCACGTTTGGCGCTGTTGAATCCGTTACAGTAGTTGTAGTTTCCGTTGACGTATTATCAGATGCATCCGTCGCAGTTACAGTTAATGTTTCATCACCTGTTAAGTCGATGTTTTCAGGGATGTCTAATACGTAATCACCATTGTCATCAGCAGTCACAGTGCTCGTAGTTCCATTAGGAAAAGCAATTGTAACTGTCGTATTCGGTTCTGCAGTTCCTGATATTTGCGTATCCTCGCTCGTAACAGGATTTACTGTAGGTGCTAATGGTGGTGTTTGGTCTGCCACATCTGTTGATGCTTGTTCAGACGTATTACCATTCGAATCAGAAGCTGTTACATTTAAAGTCTCGCCTCCGATTAAATCCAATTGCTCAGGAATATCTACAACATAATGACCGTTCTCATCTGCAGTCGCTGTAGACGTAATGCCGTTAGGGAATTCAACTGTAACAGTTGAACCTGGCTCTGCTTGACCTGTTACAACAACATCCTCGCTTGTAACTGGGTTAACGACCGGTGCGTCTGGCGCTGTTACATCTTCTACTGTCGTAGATGACGCTTCAGATTGATTATTATTTTGATCCGTAGCTGTAATTGGAAGCACTTCGCCGCCTGTTAAATCTACACCTTCTGGAATCACAATCGTATAATCACCGTTCGCATCTACTATAGCAGTCGAAATACTGCCATCTGGGAATGTCACTGTAACCGTACTACCAGCTTCTGCAACACCTGTAATATATCCATCTTCACTTGTAACAGGATTAATTGTTGGTGCATTAGGTGCTGACGTATCTTCAACCGTAGTTGTTGCTTCACCTGATTCATTACCTGCTTTATCTGTCGCAGTTACCGGTAAAACTTCGCCACCTGTTAAATCAACACTTTCTGGAATACTAATCACAAATTGACCTTCGTCATTCGCTACCCCAGTTCCAGTTGTACCGTCTGGGAATGATACTGTAACGGTGGAACCTGGCTCTGCAATACCTGTAATATTCGTATCTTCACTTGTTACAGGGTTCACAACAGGTGTCTCTGGTGTTGTCGCGTCTGTAACAGTAGTTGTAACGTCACCTGACGCATTGCCCGCTTCATCTGTAGACGTAACTACAAGTACTTCGTCTCCAACTAAGTCAATTGTTTCTGGGATAGGCATTGTATAAGAACCATCTTCATTCACTGTCGTAGTTGACGATGAACCATCTGGGAACGTAATCGTAACTGTTGATCCAGGTTCACCTGTACCAATAATTTCTGAATCCTCACTTGTAATTGGGAATACAGTTGGTGTTGTAGGTGCCGTCATATCCGTTACGATAACTTCTGATGTTTGAGATTGATTACCTTGTCCATCTGTAGCTGTTACAGGTAACACTTCGCCACCGATTAAATCAACTGTGTTTGGAACGACGATTGTATAATTACCTTCAGCGTCCGCTATTGTTGATCCCGTTGTACCATCTTCAAATGTAACTGTAACTGTAGCACCCGGTTCCGCAATACCTGTAAGTACCGTATCTTCACTTGAGATAGGGTTCACTACTGGCGCTTCAGGAGGTGTCGTATCTTGAACAGTTGTAGTAGCTTCACTTGATGCATTACCTGATGCGTCAGTAGCCATTACTGGAAGTGTTTCGCCACCCACTAGGTCGATATTCTCAGGAATCGCAATTGTGTAATTACCTTCAGCATCTGTTAATCCAGTTGATACGCTGCCATCTGGGAACGTTACCGTTACACTCGAACCTGGTTCCGCATTACCAGTAATGAACGTATCATCACTTGTTACAGGTTGAATTGAAGGTACGCTTGGTGCTGTAACGTCTGAAACAGTCGTTGTCGTAACACCTGATTCATTACCAGCTTTATCTGTAGCACTTACTGGTAACACTTCACCACCAGTTAAATCGACTGTATCTGGTACTTCAATAATATATTGTCCTGTCTCATCTGCAATACCCGTACCAGTCACGCCATCAGGGAATGTAACCGTAACTGTACTTCCTGGCTCAGCTTGACCAGTAATCACAATGTCATTACTATCTACTGCGTCTACTACTGGCGCTTCAGGAGGTGTTACATCTGAAACTGTTACACTCGCTTCATTAGAAGTATTACCCGCTTCATCCGTAGACGTCACGACTAAGCTTTCGCCACCTACTAAATCTTGTGACTCTGGAATCGCAACTTCATAATGACCGGATTCATCTGTTACAACTGTGCTGATACTACCATCTGGGAACGTCACAGATACTGTACTATTAGGTTCTGCAGTACCTGTTAACGTTGTATCTTCACTTGAGATTGGGTTCACAGTTGGTGTGTCAGGATTCGTCGCATCAGAAACTGTAGTCGTCACAACGCCTGATTCATTACCTGCTTTGTCCGTGCTTGTAACCGGAAGCACTTCGTTACCTTGTAAATCAACACCTTCTGGAATCACGACTGTGTATGAACCATCTTCTGTCGTCGTAGCTGTAGACGTCGTACCGTTAGGGAACGTCACAGTTACAGTTGATCCTGGTTCTGCTTGTCCTGTAATAGTCGTATCTTCACTCGTTACAGGATTGACGACTGGTGTATCTGGTGCCGTTACATCTGTTACTTGAGCAGTTGATTGAGCTGAGTCATTACCAGCTTCGTCAGTTGAGATAACATTTATTGTTTCTCCCCCTGAAAAGTCCTGTGAGTCAGGTATCGCAATTACATAGTGTCCTGATTCATCTGTTAAGCCAGTAGACGTTGATCCATCTGGGAACGTTACCGTTACAGTTGATCCTGGTTCTGCTTGGCCTGTGATTGTTGTATCTTCACTTGTTACAGGGTCAACAACCGGTGCATCTGGAGCTGTTACATCCGATACAGTCGTTGATGTTGATGGTGACGTATTGCCAGCTTGGTCAGTAGCTGTAATCGGTAATGTTTCACCGCCTGTTAAATCGATATCAGCTGGAATTTCAATACTATAGTTACCTTCATTATCTGCGACATCAGTAGATGTTGAACCATCTGGGAAGTTTACAATGACAGTTGATCCTGGTTCTGCTTGACCAGTAATCGCTGTATCATCACTTGTCACTTGGTTCACTACTGGGGCTTTTGGTGCAGAAGTATCTTGAACTGTTGTAGAAGCTTCACCTGAAACATTACCTGCTTCATCTGTGGCTTTTACAGAAATATTCTCGCCACCGATTAAGTCTTGGCTTTCAGGAATCGCAACCACATAGTTACCATCTGCATCAGACACTGCCGTTGAAGTTGAACCATCTGGGAACGTTACCGTAACTGTTGAACCTGGTTCACTTGTACCAATAATTGTGGCATCTTCACTTGTTACAGGACCTACAGTTGGTGCTTCAGGCATTGTTGTATCAGTAACAGTCGTAGCCGTTTCTTCTGATTCATTACCTGCTTGGTCAGTAGACGTTGCAGAAATCGTTTCGCCACCCTGAAGGTTAACTGAATCAGGAATTTCACTTGTGTAATTACCATTTTCATCAGTTGAAACAGTCGTAATTGAACCATCAGGGTACGTAATTGTGACAGTACTATTTGGTTCAGCCATACCTGTTACTGACGTATCTTCACTTGTTACAGGATTAATAACAGGCGCACTTGGTGCTGTTACATCTGAAACTGTTACAGGATTTGAAGGTTGACCTGTATGATTATCTAAAGTCGCTGTAGACGTAATCACAGTACCAGCAGCTAAAGGTTCATTTAACTGAACAACACCTGATGTACCATCTTCAGGAATTACTGTTGTTCCAATAATTGAGCCATCACTTGCCTTAACAGTGACTGTTGAACCTGGGTGACCTTCAACAGTAATTGTTGTGTCTTGGTCATTTACAGGACTAATTTCAGTTTGTAATGCCGTTTCATAATTAATGATTTCAAACGTGTTAACTTCAGGATTCACATAGCTTGGAGACACAATTTGAACGTGATATTGACCTTCTGGTGATGACGGGATTGTAACATTGAAAGTTCCGTCCGCATTCACTGTAGATGTACCGATGACCTTTTGATTTTGATCAACAATGTTAACCGTTTGCGTCTCGTTAAGGTTAGGTGCTAACGGAACAGTACCTTTAACTACCGTGTCACCAACCGCCATGTTCGGTACTTCAGGAATACCAACTAATGGTGATGTTTGATAATTTTTAACTTCATCGCCATCGTTTTTACCATCATTATCCGTATCCGTCACACTTGGATTAGTATGAGTTACTTGTTTTTCGTACGAATCTAACAGACCATCTTGGTCAGCATCTTGTAAGAATAACGTTGAGTTACCGTACGTATTGTTAATAACGCCGCCATTTTTGTCTGCTAAATAACCACTGAAGTTGAAATCTTCTTTAATATCAGACGTACCAATAATCAAGTTACCATTTTCATCGTATTGGCCATCCTTCGTTAAAATGTTGTTGATGTCTTGATTTAATACAACAACCATACGAATACCTACAGACTCTGGTGTAGAGTTATTAAACTCGATTAATTTATTCATATCAGCATCTGTAATCGAACCTGTTCCATCCGCATTAAGTTTTAAGTCAGCAACTTTATTCGCTGGGTAATAATTCTGGTCAAAGCCTGTTACACCTTGGAAATCCAGTCTGTGTAACTTTACATGGTCGATATAAGGAATTAAATCTGGGTCAATCATGTAGTTATAAGAGAATTGCTTCGTACCAGTACCTGTATTCGCTGATACGTTATAGTCGAAGATACCATTTTTCATGATTGTTTGGTCAACGATAAAGCCACCATTGTTACCAATTGTATCTTCATATTTAACACTACCGTTACTTGCTTTAAATTGATTATTAAGTGTCGTACTTGTAGACGTCGGTAAGTTCGCAACGTAATTGTCTTTTGTTACAAAGTAACCTGACGTATCAGCCGTCTTAATAATCGTATTAGTTTCAGAGTCACGTACATAAATTCTGTAATCTAATTTATCTAACGTTACATCCGTACTATTCACGATATTGCCGACCGTGTCGTCTAAATAAATTTTACCGCCTGTTGCCGTATAAGGTTTCAGAATTTCAGCGCCACCAAATAAACCGTTATTCGCACGGATAAAGTTAACTTCCCACGTATCCGTTAAATTACCATCAGCATCTTTAAGACGTGTGAATTCACGTTGTTTATTCTGGTTAGCAGAGTTAACAGTAATGCGCGTAACGTGATCCGCAATAACAGGGTCTAATTGTAAATCGACTTTATAACGGTCACCTGAGTTAGAACCTGTCATGTAGTCGTGAATTTCAAATGGAATGGTATTACCCTTTAAAACTTGATCACTCGTTAATGGTTGCGGGTCAAACATAATTGTTTGGAACGTATAGTTCTCTGAGTATGGTAAGTCAGCTGTTGTAGTCGTTGTATTCGCATCAACTGCCGCAACACCTGCGTATGTCATTGTCGACATTGAGCGTACTGTCGTTTTCGGTAATTGATTTGATTCAATATCATCCGCTACTGTTTTTAATACCGCTTGATCAACGGCAGCTTGAATTTCTTCAGTTGAAGCAGTGTTTAGGTCAACTGATGGGTCGATGTTCGATTGAACTTCAGCCGCTTCAGCTTCATTTAAATTAGATGTTAAATAGTCATTTACCGCTTCTGTCTTAGAATCTGACGTTTCCAATGCTTCAGTAAGGTCAGCCTTGTTCGCATCAACTGTAGCTGGATCTACCGTGTTATCTGAAGTGCTCGCTTCGCTTGTCGCATCCGCTTCTTTAACAGTGTTCATTGATTCAACAACAGGCGCCGCTTCTGTTTGTGATTCTTCATTTGAAGCTACAGCATCCGTATTAACTGACGTTTCTTCAGTCTGAGGTGCTGATTCTGAAGTAATTGCGCTCGATTCCGTCACGTCTTCAGTAGATGGTGTTGTCGTTGCTTCCTCTTGAAAAGCACTATCGTTAGACGTTGGCGTTTCAGTTGTTTCAGTTTTTTCACTTGAAGCTGTTTGGTCTTCAGTTGAAGCTTGCGTGTCGGTACTTGTTTCTGAAGTCGTTGTTTCAGTAGACGCTTTATCTTCAACTTGAGACGTATCTTCTGATTGAGACGTTTCAGTAGTTGATGCAAGAGATTCAGTTGACGTTGTCTCTTCTACTTGTGTTGTATCTTCAGACTGGGTAGAGGCATCTGCTGATTCCTTAGAAGTCGTTTCTATTTTTTCACCCGTCGTTTGTGACGTTTCAGAAACCATTGAATCTGTTGAAGCTTTCTCATCAGTAGTTACGTTCGTAGCTTCTGATTGCGCCTTAACGTCTTCACTAGATGCTTGACTAGTTTCTGGTTCCTCACTTACAAGTTGTGCTTGAGGTGTCTCTTCAACTTGATATTCAGTTTCGTTAGTTGAAGAAGTGTCTGCATTTTCTGAATTTTGAGTTTGTTCACTTTGTTTAGAATCTGTAGTCATCGCTTCAGTCACTACTACTTCTGAAGTATCCTCAGTATCACGAGGCGATTCAGTAAACGTTGTCGCTTCAGTCTTATCTGAAGTAGTTGATGCTTCAGTTGTACTTTCTTGTGTTGGTTCAGTAGACGTTGAATCAGCCGTTTGAGCTTCATTAGTCTTATCAGATGTTTCTGATTGCGCTGTATCTGCTTCGTTTGTAGCTTGAGACGCTTCAGTTGTTTCAGGTGACTCACTCACTAATTGCGCTTGAGGTGTCTCTTCAACTTTAGAATCTGTTTCAGATTGAGGTTTTTCAGATGCTTCAGTTACACTTACGGTATTTGATTCTTGTGATTCAGTTTCAGTTGATGATGGACTTGTCGCTTCATCGCTAGTTTCAGTCGTTGATTCTTTAGATGCTTCATTAGTCGCATCAGTTGTCGATGTTTCTTCAGTTTGTGCTGGTTGTGTGATTTCTTCAGTGCTTGAAGGTTCTTCGCTTATAATCGTAGGTTCTGGTTCTATTGAAACGTCTTTAGATTCAGTTTCAGTTGAAGTAGTGTCGTCTTGATTAGTAGTATTTTGAGAAGTTGTAGATTGATCATCAGTAGTTGGTGGTGTAATTTCATTTTCAGTTGTAGAAGGTTCACTAGCTTTAGCTTCAGACTCTGTAGATGTCTCAGAAGTGCTATCACTAGATGTTGTTTCAGTAGGTTGTGTAATTTCTTCAGTTTGAGATGGTTCATCACTTACAATTTCTGTTTCAGGTTCAGTAGAACTTGGTGGCGTTGTTTCATCAGCCGCAACTGTTTCCTCGGCAGTTGTAGTTTCGGTTGCCGTCGCATCTGTAGTCGTATCGGCTTCAGCTGATTCTACTGCTTTATCAGGTGTCTCGATTGTCACACCTTCAAGTTCGATATTTGGATTGTCATTATTCTGAATAACTGTTTCAACTGGTGCTTCAGTAGGTGCGACAACTGGTGTTTCAGTACTTGTTTCTGGAGGTTTATCGCCATCTCCTACATCAGCTTTATTTTCCCCTTGCGACGTTAAAGGACTTTCTGCTGCTTCTGCTTGCTTATCAATACTAAATAGTAATGTAGCCCCTAGCATAATTGACGCAGTTCCCATAGAGAACTTACGTATAGAGTAATGGTTAACTTTCTTAGGTAAAACACGGTTCTTCTTACTTTTTTTCATTCTATCTCCCCTGACCCAAATAGATTTATTATTACTATACACTTATTTAAAAGATTCAATCATCGCTGTTTTTATTTGTTTGAATATTTAGAATTATACTAGTCTTAAACTTTTAGATAAAGCAATAAATTAGGTTAGGATTTTATTATAATTTACTAATACCAAATTTGTCTTTAACTAAATTTTTCAAAATACAAAAAGTCTACCTCATAAAGAGATAGACTTCATATATACCAAGCGTTAGCACATTATATATTTTTTAAGAAATATTGATATTTTACAGTAAAGTTTCACCAAAGAATGACCCTAAAAGCAACACTGCTTGTTCAGCCGTTCGGTTCTCATAATCAATAAGCGGATTTACTTCTACTAAATCCATTGAAGTAATTACGTCTGCTTCATGTAATAACTCTAATGCATAGTGACTTTCGCGATATGTAATACCGCCAGGAACTTTAGTACCTGTACCAGGTGTTTCAACTGGATCTAGCGCATCCACGTCTAAAGATAAGTGAATGCCATCTGTTTTGTCTTTTAAATAAGAAACACTTTCTTCAATCACAGCTTTGATACCCATCTTATCGATATCTTTCATCGTGTACGTGCGAACATTGTGTTTCTTAATATATTGTCGCTCACCATAATCAAGGTCACGCATACCAATTAACACAATGTTCTCAGGCTTCACTTTCGCACCATTGAAATTCACATTCGCAAGCCCTTCATCACCTTCACCTAGCAACATACGTAAAGGCATACCGTGCACATTACCACTCGGAGAATCTTCAGGTACGTTTAAATCACCGTGCGCATCATACCAAATGATGCCTAAATTTGAATAATGTTCCGCAACGCCTGAAATAGAGCCGATTGCGATCGAATGGTCTCCACCGAGAATGAGTGGAAACTTATCATTTTTAATTGTTTCAGAAACGGATGTCGCGAGCGCATTCGATACTGACAGAATTTCTTCATAGTTTTGAAGCCCTTCTTGTTGAGAATGAAACTTGTCTAAATCAAGAAATGGCATTTCAATATTACCTTTATCGACAACATCAAGTCCGATACGCTTTAAACGCGGTATCAAACCTGCATATCGTATCGCATCCGGTCCAAAGTTCACCCCTAATTTCTTCTGACCAAATGTCGATGGTGCACCAATGATTTCAATTTGTTTCGTCATTACATTTACCCCTTTGTCAAAATATTGAAATAATTCAGTTTATAACTTATCCCTTTGAAAAGACCTAAAATAAAGACCCAGAACACAATCGTTCCAGGTCAATAACTTTAGCTTTTATATAAGTAATCATACGCGTTTAATACAATTTCTTAACAGCTGACTCCTAGGGGAGTAGCGTGAGTCCGGAGACTACAGGCTCCGGCCACGCCCCAGGAAAGCATGCTATTATAAGAAATTGTATTCAATTTCTTAAACACTTAGACTACGACTTATATTTAAAAGAGATATCAACCTTACTATTATTTTCAAGGAATTAAATCAGAATATCAAGTTTAAATATAAAACATTACTTATTATATTAAAAAATTAAATGCGCAATGAGTACAATAATCGGTAATGTAATAATTGTACGAATTAAGAAAATCACAAATAATTTACCAATACTTACTGGTATCTTCGAACCTAAAATAACGCCACCAACTTCAGATAAGTAAATCAACTGGCTGACACTTAATGCGCCGATTACAAAGCGTGTTAAATCACTTGATACATCTTGGATGAGAATTGAAGGTAGGAACATATCCGCAAATCCAATAATCATTGCTTCAGAAGCATCTTTCGCTTCAGGCACTTGAAGTAAGTCTAAGATTGGTATGAAAGGCATACCTACAATTTGGAACACCGGCGTGTACGTTGAAATAATTGTAGCAAGCGTTCCGATAGCCATCACGACTGGTAAAATAACGAACCACATATCGATTACAGTTTTGAACCCTGAAATAAAGAATGATTTTAAATCAGGTGCCTTGATACCTTGTTCAACAGCTTGTTCATATCCATAACGTATCGGCGACATCCCTTTAGGTAATCGTTCTTGATTAGAAGTATTCTTTTCACCTGTAACATACGTATCCGACACTTTGTTTAAAGGCCAAATTCTCGGCATAATGAACGCTGCAACTAAACAAGATGCGATTACAGTTAAGTAGAATAAAAAGAATTTATCCATTAAACCTACCGTATCTGCGATTACAATCGCGAACGTTAACGATACAACACTGAATGTTGTTGCGATAACCGTCGCTTCACGTCTTGTGTAGAAACCTTGTTCATATTGTTTACTTGTGATGATAACCCCTACCGTACCATCACCGATAAACGAAGCTAAATTATCTACAGTTGAACGTCCTGGTAACGTAAACAACGGTCTCATGATTGGTCTAAATATTGGTCCTAATAGTTCAAGTAATCCGTATTCCATTAATAATGGTAGAAACAGGGCAGCAAAGAAGAATACTGCGACAAGTGTCGGTAATAAATCGTTAAACACAAGCGCACCTGTATCTCCTGAATACACCATTTTAGATCCGACTTTCAGATACGTCATCCATGCGAATACAACCGCAAGAATTCGGATAATTAACCACCCTGGATGTAATTTAAATGTACTTTCGATTAAGCTATCTGGTTTCACTTTGTGCTTCAATACCGTTGAGAAAAGTATTGATAAGATACCTGAAATCGTGATAATCGCTACGATCAAGATAGGCATCGCGTCCCCTAATAAATCCTTTAACTTTCCTGCTAAGAAGGCAACAGGTAAAGTCGTTTCAGTTTTACCTTCATCATTCGTCGTAGGTACTGGCACTAAGAATAGGATAATACCAATCAAAGACATTAATATAAACTTGAGACGTCCCTTATTTTTCTCTTTTTGTGTATAAGTTGTCATCATTCCACCTCAATTCTCTTAAATATTTGAGTTAGTCACTCATCTAGTGTTTTTATATTTATACATTCCTCATAATTATTACACATTTTACATCACTTGAAAAGCCCTTTTAATAAATCAATCATTTTAATTTAGAAATGATAAAACCTTTTAGTTTTACGTGTTTTCACTAACTTATTACCGCGCTAAAAGACTAAAATAGGCAATGACCTCGATCAAGAGATCATTGCTTACATTCATTTAATATGCATAAATATTAAATTAAGCCTTTCGAGAAAGGTATATTTGCATGGTTATCGTAAATAATAGTATGCATAATGCATAAATCGGTAAATAAGCAGCTTGATGGATGAAGTAGAGCATAACACCTCCTAATAAAGCTCCTAAAGCACTCCCTAAATAATTCATTGAATTGTTCAATGCGATAGCAGTCTTGTGATGCTTGATAGGCATTTTCAAGATGATGCTTTGTGGCGGGGCTTGAGATGCCCAACCTGCTAATCCCCATAAAAAGAAACTTACATATGCGATATATGGCCACAGTGGTACGACGATTAACAATGCTATGGAAATAAATAATATACCAATTACGAATACTTGAAGTCTTTTCACACGGGATGAACGATCGATTAAGTAACCTATCCCAAAGCTACCTATAAGACCACCGAGTCCCCATACCATCAAGAGTAGCTTCATGTGACCTTGCATCGAGTAAGATTGAGGTATTGAGGCTGAGTACGTGTATAACCCGAGACTCGCCATACCCATCGTTAACGTGACTGCTAGAACACATAGGACGGACGATGATTTTAAGACATTTAAATGGTCGAGTATCGAAGTCTGCGCATGACCCTCAAGCTTAGGAAAGAAACTGATACAAACTAAACTTACTAAAGCAATAAATGTTATTATCATGAAAGCGATGCGCCAATTAAAGACATCCGCGATCATCATACCAAATGGAACACCGAGCACCGTTCCGACACTCATGCCACCGATTAATGTCGCGACAACTTTACCTTTATGCTTAGCCTGAGCGAACTGACTTCCAGTGTGAATCGCTTCAGGTACGTACATACCTGCACCTATACCTGCCAAGCCACGACTTAATACGTAAACCCAAATTAAATTTGAAAAACTTGTCGAAATATTTGCTATGATGAACGTAATTAAAGCAATCATGAGTAACGTCTTATGACTCAATTTACTAAATATTGCCGCGCTTAATGGCGCCGAACACGCAAAACACAACGTGAATATGGTAACACCCTGCCCGATTAAACTTTCATTCACCTGAAACGATTGACTCATGCTTGGTATTAAACCTGCAATAATATACGCATCCATGCCGAGCGCAAACATACCTATTGCGAGCACAATAATCTTACGCATTCGAATTCCTCCTTAAATATGACTAGTTCCAACATAGCGTGTGGTACTTAACTAAGGAATATCGAATCGTTTAACGGGGGTTTAACTATTATTTAAGGAGTGATAAAAGTGGACATTGATGCGATACGTTCGTTTATAGATGTATCTCAAACTAATAGCCTGTCGAAGTCATCTTTAAGACTTAATATGACAACGCCAGCACTCAGTAAACGCATCAAACTCATTGAGGCACATTTCGATACCGTCTTATTTAACCGTTCATCTAAAGGAATATTTTTAAACGAGGATGGCAAACGCGTGCTTGAATCATTTCAAGTCATTCAACATGAACTAGATGAGCTACAACAGGCGCTCAAAACTGCATCGTGGTCACGCATTAGAATCGGCGTCCTACCAAGCTTCTCATTATATTATATGACGCAATTCTTAAATTTAGACCAGCTTCAACAACTTGATATCGCGATTGAGAATAATTCATTTACCCTCAAGGAAAAGCTCAACCAGGGGGCATACGACGCTATCGTGGGGGATTTAAGCCTTTTTGAAAAGGGACAATATGTACATGAAACACTTTACAAAGAACCTTTTACGCTCGTGCTTTCAAAGACACATCCTTTAAATAAAACTGCAATAAAAGATTTAAGTTCACTTAAAAATTATAACTTGTTATTACTTGAACCGCCGTGCGACACGTTTAATTATTTAAGCCATCATTTTAAAATGGATGCGACCAATATACATTATTATAGAAGCTTTGAATCAATGCTTACGAAGCTGATTACAAGTCACGCGATAAGTATCGTGCCTCATTCTTATACAAACACAACTTATCGAAACCTTTCATATTTAAAGTTAAATCATCATAAGCGTCATATCGGTATTGTAAGTTCGAACTTTGAAACTTTACGTCGTCTCAAACAAATTACACATGAGTAAATAACCTTTAAATTTATTTTATAACCATTTTTTAAAAATTAATTATTTTTGTAAAATAGTGATTTTTACACAGAATTAACAAAAACCCCTAAATATAAAGTTTATTATAAAATTAAATATTCGTATTGTTTCTTTTTCTAAAATAACCTATATTAATACATGTACCTTAAAAGATAGAATAGAAATGGGGTCTTTTAATGAAGAAAGTATTATTTGCGACAGTTGCAATGTTCGTAACGTTATTACTTGTTAGCACAAGTGCTTTTGCTAAAAGTAATGACAACAGCAAGAACGACAAAAAAGCATCTGATGAAACGTACATCGTGAAATTTGATGGACCAGCTGGCAATGGTTTATTAAAAGCTAACGGTCTTTCTAAAGAAGATATCAAACATAAGTTTGATTACGACAACGTGTATCAACTTAAATTATCTGACAAGAAAGCGAAACAACTTAAGAAACATCCTCACGTTGAATTCGTTGAAAAGAACAAAACTGCTAAAGTTGATCCTATGAAAGGTAAATCATCAGGTAGCGGTATGTCAGCTCAACGTATTCCTTACGGTTTACAAAACATCCACGCACCTCAAGTACATAATCAAGGTGTAACTGGTAAAGGCGTAGATGTAGCAGTTGTAGACTCTGGTGTAGACGCTAGTCACGAAGATTTAAATGTAGTTAATTCTTTCTCAGCATTTAACGGCGGCGCTAATGGCGACCCATCATACGACGGTGTAGGACACGGTACGCATGTTGCGGGTACAATCGCTGCTAAAGACAACGGCTATGGAGTTGTAGGTGTAGCACCAGATGCTAATATTCACTCAGCTAAAGTTTTAGATAGCCAAGGTTATGGTGACTACGTAACAATCGGTCGCGGTATCGAATGGGCTGTTCAAAACAACGTAGACGTTATCAACCTTTCATTATATGTAGGTCAAGATTCTCAATTCATCCGTGACGTAACCCGTTACGCTAACAATAACGGTATCGCAGTTATCGCTGCTTCAGGTAACTATGGTAACCCTCAAGGTACAGGCGATAACATCAAATTACCTGGTCGTTATGAACAAGTTATGTCAGTAGCGGCAAGTGACCGTAACAACTACCGTGCACCATTCTCATGTACAGGTCCAGCTAACGAAATCACAGCTCCTGGTGTAGACACATTATCTACTACACCTAACAACACTTATGGTGCTATGAGCGGTACTTCAATGGCTTCACCACACATCGCTGGTGTAGCAGCATTAATCGAACAAAAATATCCAAACGAAACAACTTACCAACACCGTGCACGCATGAACAAAACTGCAGAACCACTTGGTAACCCTTGGTGGTACGGTAATGGTTTAGTTCAAGCAGATAGAGCAGTAAGCTAATCGAGCTTAAATCAAGCAAGTATGGAACACTTTAGTTGCATACTTGCTTATTTTTTGACATACTTTTAACAAAAGGAGTGATCATATATGGGTTTATTCGATGAACTACTCGGTAGCGCGAGTGAAATGCATCCCGGCGACGTTGAACAAGAATTTGGTGACTTTCTTATAGAGAATGAGCACGTTGAAAAGACCTTTAAGCTACTGCGCGACTTACTCATTTTCACCAACAAACGCCTGTTAATTATTGATAAACAAGGTTTTAGTGGTAAGAAGATGGAACTTCGCACAGTTCCTTATAGTTCAATTAAGTCCTTTTCAGTGGAGAATGCGGGACGCTTTGACATCGACGCAGAATTAAAACTATATGTCGCTGCAGCACCACCGTTAGCTTTCCTACTTGATAAGAAGACTGATATCAAGCATCTAAATGCGATTCTTTCAAATGCAATCTTATAAAGTTTATTGAGTTGAAGCTTATGTAACATTTAAGCTTCAACTTTTTTTATTTCTTGAAAATGGGGGTAAGAAAAGGTATGGCTTTTCAAGGGGAGTCACTGGCAAGCTAAGCGATGTGAGTTAGTATGGGTGAAAGTGTATTGGGTTATGTATGATTTCGCGCGGGTGCATGTTATTAGCAAGATTACAATTCGACCGACGCAAGGTTAGATTTAGCATGAGAATAAGCGATATAAACAATCGTTCCAAGGCAGGATTATCACGAGAATAAGCGATATAAACAAACATTCTAAGGCTTGATTTAACATGAAAATAAGCGATATAAATGATTTGAATTCAAGCGTTACAACACTTGATATCATGCGGTTGCATGCGATTTACATATATCCCACGAAAGGTCTAGACCATATCTTTTTAAAAATTTCTAATTTTTGTATATAGTGACAATGTACTACGTTAAAAAAGGAGTGTAAGATTATGATCGAAACAAAACATCTTAATTTGATACAACCTTCTGTAAAGTATAACGAGGATTTATTTAACATTCATTCAAATCCCGTCGCAACAAAATACACCCCTCAAAATATTCATAGCCAGTCCGATGAAACCAAAGAAATGATTGGTTTATGGCAAGAACATTGGTCTAAACATGGCTACGGTTATTTCATGATAATTGAAAAAGAAGAAGACAAATGCATCGGCGCTTGTGGCATCGGTCATAAAGAAGTCGAAGGCGAAACATTCTTAAATGTGTTCTTCCGCTTACACCCCGACTATACCGGCAAAGGTTATAGTAAAGAAGCACTGAGCGCCGTATTGAAATGGGAACAAGAAAAATTACAGTTGAACCGTCGTTTACTCGTACGTACCGACGTTGAGAACATTGCAGCTATCAAATTAGCTGAATGGTTAGAACTCGAGTACAAACCCGAGTGGGACAACAAAGAAGTTGAAGGCGACAGATTCTTCTTATCTAAAAAGCAATGAACATATACAAACACCCGATATCACTGGGTAAGTTAAGGACTAAGTGTCTAATAGACTTACTTTAAGCGATATCGGGTGAAATTTTTAGGTTTGACTTATGTTGTTCAAAATATTTTAAGTGAGGATATACAGTTTATGATATATAGTCGCCATGTTACATTGTTTGCGTCAGTCTTTGTAACATGCGCTCCTTATTACATTGTTTGCTTCAGTCTTTGTAACATGGCTTCCTTGTTACATTGTTTACCTCTGTCTTTGTAACATGGCTTCCTTGTTACATTGTTTACCTCTGTCTTTGTAACATGGCTTCCTTGTTACATTGTTTACCTCTGTCTTTGTAACATGGCGTCCTTATTACATTGTTTAACTCTGTCTTTGTAATAAGGAAAATTTTCGAAACCGAAAATTTCTCATTATTTAAATCGTTCGGTAAGTATTGATTTAGACTTATATACGGTAACGGGGTCGTTATGCGATTGTTTTATTTTTCTTTCGCGTAACGGCGTCCTTATGCGATTGTTTTTATTTTCTTTCGCACAACGGCCTCCTTATGCGATTGTTTCATTTTTCTTTCGCGTAACGGACCCCTTATGCGATTGTTTTTATTTTCTTTCGCACAACGGCCGCTACCCGGCTGTTTTATATACTGCTATAACAATGTAAACCAACTTCAGCATCCGAAATTGCCCGTACCACCTATACCAACCCTTATACCTTCTGCTCAATTCTCAAATAGGTAACTTGAAGCTCAAAGCTTCAAGCTCCTTCTTTAATTGCTCGAATGAAATATTGAAGCCCCAATGGCTTCAAGCCCCCTCTTTAAATCTTCGATCGGAAACTTGAAGCGCCGTCGCTTCAAGCACCACTTCTAAACATAAAAATAGAACCTTGAAGCACGCATGCTTCAAGGCTCTTATCTCAATTATTCATCTAGTAATGATTTCATGTATGAACGAACTTCGTCTTTCATTTTAGGGTCTTTTAATGCGAAGTCTAAAGTTGTTTTAACGAAGCCAATTTTTTCACCGACGTCATAACGTTTGCCGTCGAATTGGTAAGCGTAAACTTGTTCTTCTTGGTTTAGTGCTTCAATCGCATCTGTTAATTGGATTTCGCCGCCTGCACCAATACGGTGTTCAGCTAAGTAGTCGAAGATGCGTGGTGATAAGACATAGCGACCCATAATTGCTAGGTTAGAAGGTTCTGTACCTGGTTCCGGTTTCTCAACGAATTGGTTAACTTCGTATAAACCTTCTTTTTGGTCTTTCGGGTCAACGATACCATAGCGATGTGTCTTTTCACGCGGGACCTCTTGAACGCCAATTACAGATTTACCAGTATGTTCGTATTGTTCAATTAATTGTTTGATCGCAGGTTTCTCAGAAACGACGATGTCATCTCCTAATAACACTGCAAAAGGCTCGTCGCCAATAAATTGACGTGCAATCCAAATTGCGTGACCTAGCCCTTTCTGAACTTTCTGACGTACATAAAAGATATTCGCAAGTTCAGAAGAATACTGTACCTTCTTAAGTATGTCTTCTTTCCCTTTCGCTTTTAAGTTCATTTCAAGTTCTGTTTGAATGTCAAAATGATCCTCAATCGCTCTCTTATGTTTACCAGTAACAATAATAATGTCTTCAATTCCTGCGTCTGCCGCTTCTTCAACAATATATTGAATCGTTGGCGTATCAAGGATTGGTAACATTTCTTTAGGCATTGCTTTTGTTGCCGGTAAGAAACGTGTGCCAAGTCCTGCAGCAGGTATAATTGCTTTCGTTACACGAGTCATACACTTTCCTCCATTTAATAACAACTAATTTCATTTTATATGAAACAACCGTTTAAAGACAACTAAAGTTATTTATTTCTTTGAAAATTAAAATAATTATATGAAATATTTCTTTAACTTTAAGTCAGAATACAACTCATCATTGAAAAGTTTAGTAAAAAAGTATATATTTTAAAATAGTGAGAATTTTCTAAATAGTTTACAATATATGTAAACCTTCATTAACTACCAAGGAGTGAAAGACATGACAGCATTATGGCAAACGCCTGAAGATCGTTATGATTTACTGCAACGCCTAATCAATCATCAATCTGTTACATTTTCAGAAGGTGAACAATCATTTCCTTATCTTGTAAGAGACTTGATGATGAAGCTCGATTATTTTAAAGAACGTCAACATCAAATCACTTTAGAACCAGCCGATGACGCACGTCATAGCGTCCTCGTTCATTATAAAGCACCTACTTCGAAACAAACGATTGTACTCATTAGCCATTTTGATACAGTAGGTGTCGAAGATTTCGGCACAACCGAATCACGCGCATTCGACAGTGCTGACTTGGAAGGGCTTTTCAAGGAGGAACCAACACTACTGAACCAAGAAAGTTTGAAGGACTTTGAGAGCGGTGATTACATCTTTGGCCGTGGTGTGATGGATATGAAGGCCGGGCTGATGTTACATATGTCACTCATTGAAAAGGCCATTAGAGAAGCATGGGATGTTAATTTAGTCCTTGTTACGGTGCCTGATGAGGAAGTCAATTCGCTCGGTATGCGTACGGCGGTTAAGGCTTTACGACGTATTAAAGAGGCACATGACCTCGAGATTAAATTACATTTAAACGGCGAACCAACGTTCCAGCAGGCGTCAGATGACAATAGCCATTATGCGTACACAGGTACGATTGGTAAGTTAATGCCAGCGGTACTGTGCTACGGGCGCGAAACGCATGTCGGCAACCCGCTAAACGGCGTGAGTTCGAACTTCATGTTTAGCTTTGTGAATCAGGAGATGGAGTACAATACGGCCTTTCAAGAGGAATTTGAAGGCGAAGTAACGCCACTTCCTCTGTCGTTGATGAATACGAATCTTAAGCATCATTACGACGTTCAAACGCCGTTTCGAACAATTGGACTCTATAATGTATTCACGTTTAAGGAAACGCCTGAGACGGTATACGCGAAGTTCCAAGAGATTGTGAAGAAAGCCGCAAAGTATTGTGAAGCGCGTTATCAAGACATCATGGCTCAAGCGAATTATGATATGCCAGTCACTATCAAAGTCCTTTCTTATAAGGAGCTTAAGGCATATGCGACTGAAAAACTCGGTGCCGACGCCGTAAATGCTATTATCGACGAATGCTTGAAAGCACAATCTGAAACGCATATGCAGTCGATTCATCTTGTAGACACACTGATGCACCGTTGTCGTGAAATCGGACCTGCGATGGTCACATTCTTCGCACCGCCTTATTACCCGTCAGTGAATACGTCGTATAACGATGAAGTCGAAAGTATCTTAGAAACCATTCGCACGACGTCAGCTGAAAGATTTAATCGCGAAAGTAAGCGTCTGCACTACTTCAACGGTATTTGCGATTTAAGTTACGTGCGCAAAGATGCCTCATTAGAAGACATCGATACCTTCGTCGACCAAACACCGGTTTACAATTATTCTTATGTAATTGCAGCCGATGATATTGAAGCAATTTCTGCGCCTGTCTTGAACTGCGGTCCTATCGGTAAGGATGCCCACAAGATTTCAGAGCGCTTGCATAAAGAAAGCGCTTTTAACGAGTTGCCCGTCATACTAGAATCAATCGTGTAATCATTCGCATTATTGATTGTTACCTCTACACTTGATCCGTCTGAATCTAGGGCATCATCACCATTATTCACAACTGTTGCTTCGTAACCTTCCGGTGTTTTGAAGTTTACTGTGTAATTTCCATTTTCTAAACCTGTGAAGTTGTATTTACCTTCATCGTTTGTTGTTGTCTCAGTCGTACCGTCTGGTTTTGTAAGAGTAACTTCTACTCCTGAGATTCCTTTTTCATTACTATTTTGAATACCATCATTGTTACTATCTTCCCATACATAGTCACCTAATTCATATTTCGCTGGATCTTTAGGTGTTTCTACAACAGGTTTTACATATCCTGAATCAATCGTGTAATCATTCGCATTATTGATTGTTACCTCTACACTTGATCCGTCTGAATCTAGGGCATCGTCACCATTATTCACAACTGTTGCTTCGTAACCTTCCGGTGTTTTGAAGTTAACCGTGTAATTTCCATTTTCTAAATTATTAAAAATATAATTACCATAGTTATCTGTGTATTGCTTTACTGTTGTACCGTCTGGTTTTGTAAGGGTAACTTCTACTCCTGAGATTCCTTTTTCATTACTATTTTGGATACCATCTTTATTGCTATCTTCCCAAACGAAATCACCTAAGTTGTATCGTTTATTTACGCCATCTGCGTTACCTTCATTTCCAGTAACAATTGTTGTATTATCCCAGAAATACGATCCTCTATTACCATATACGTCTGAAGATTCAAGAATAGATCTCAACTTTAAAGGATTACCAGATTCATCATATTTACTTGTTACTTTGATAATGTACGGTTGGCTAATATTTCCAAGCTCTACTATAGCTCTGTCTTGCCCATCTTGATAAATATTAAGATTATTTGAAACATTTTCATAATTAGACTCGTCTACGTAATAACTTTCTGTTAATTTATCAGTAGGATCTACGTAAAACACTTGAATGTCAGTCACGTCAGTGTTTATTTGACCACTACTTGTACTAGGATCATCTAGATAGCCTTGAAGAATAACGTTGGCATTATAAAGTTCATTGTCTTGGGGATTTACATAAATATATTGAGTATAATCATTAGAGCCACTTTCGTAGTCAACGTCTGTTATCATAGAAGTTATACTTTGAACACCATTACCTTGTGCAACATCACCAAAATTGACTTCTAACGTTTCGTTTAAAGATTCTCCTGCAATATTATAATTTAAATTATATATACCACTGTCTTGAGTATTTTTGCGATCAATAAATTGTGATAAAGAAAATGAACCAGTTACTTCTGATTTGTTATTAACATAGTCTGTGAATGTGTAAGTAAGTTCTTTAGTCTCTGTATTGTATACTCCATCAGCTACCTTATAACCCTCAGAGTTTACTAACTCCATGATTTGCTCATTGTTAAGTTTACTATAATCAGCATCACCATCTATGGAAACATTTTCATCAATTTTTACAGTGAAATAATCTCCACCTTTTACAGGGCCTAAAGTTTTAAAAGAACTTTCTAACTTAAAATTACCACTATTATTTGGCTCGATATAATTTTGTGTTATCGAAGCGCTAGTAACTTGAATTATGTCGTTAACATTAGAACCTGTGGTCGCTGATAAACCTGCTAAATAATTATCAGTTGTATTGCTCATATTGTATGTTGTTGCGACGTTTCTAGGCGCAATCGCAGGTGTAGCAACAGGCGCTTCAGGACTATTAGCCATAGCTATTAATGCAGCAGCTTGAATTGCTTCTTCAATTTCAGCATCTGTAGCATTCGCGTAGTCTACATTTAAGTTTTCTTTAACAGCTTTAGCTGTTTCAACATCGTAACTTGAATCAATGTAGTTATTAACGAAAGCTTCTTTGTTATCAGTAGTAGCTAAAGATTCTTTAGCTTCTGGTGCTGATACTGTAGAACGTGTAGCAGTTTTAGTTGAAGCTGGTTCTTCAGTTGATGATACTACTGAGTTTGTAGTTGGTTCTGAAGTTGCAGCTCTTTCAGCAGTTGCTGGCTGTTCAGTTGAAACTTCTTCTGTACTAGGTTTCTTTTCTGTTGAAGATTGCTCAGTTGAAACTTCTTCTGTACTTGCTTTTTCTTCTGTTGGTTGCTCAGTTGAAACTTCTTTAGTACTTGCTTTTTCTTCTGTTGAAGGTTGCTCAGTTGAAACTTCTTCTGTACTTGCTTTTTCTTCTGTTGAAGGTTGCTCAGTTGAAACTTCTTCTGTACTAGCTTTCTCTTCTGTTGAAGGTTGCTCAGTTGAAACTTCTTCTGTACTTGCTTTCTCTTTTGTTGAAGGTTGCTCAGTTGAAACTTCTTCTGTACTAGCTTTCTCTTCTGTTGAAGGTTGTTCTGTTGAAACCTTCTTTTGTACTAGCTTTTTCTTCTGTTGAAGGTTGCTCAGTTAAAACTTCTTCTGTACTAGCTTTCTCTTCTGTTGAAGGTTGTTCTGTTGAAACCTTCTCAGTGCTTGCTACTTCTGTTGTAGCGGCCTCTTCTGTACTTGGTTGTTCTGTAGAAGCCTCAGTTGTAGTGTTTTCCACAGTTGCAGGTTCTTCTGTTGATGTAGGTGTTTCAGCCGAAGATGCGTCTTTGTTCGACTCTTCAATTGACACTGCCTCCGCAGCTTTAGCATCTTGTCCTGCTCCGAATAATAGAGTAGCACCGACAATAATTGAAGCAGTTCCTACTGAAAATTTTCTAATTGAGTATTTGTTTAACTGATT
Organism: Staphylococcus massiliensis CCUG 55927; assembly: GCF_000298075.1. Taxonomy (GTDB): domain Bacteria; phylum Bacillota; class Bacilli; order Staphylococcales; family Staphylococcaceae; genus Staphylococcus; species Staphylococcus massiliensis. The sequence continues at coordinate 1,379,352 of NZ_JH815593.1, forward strand.
TGGTAAGTAATTCTTATTTCCATTTCTTTTCAATTTAGACATTAATTTACCTCCATTTTTTATAACAACATTATCTTTATGTATATGTTGTTTTGCACTATATATTTTACTGTATACCTCTTTAAATGTAACTATTTTTCATGAAAATTAATATTACATTTTTATTACAACATTATTTATATTAAAACTATATTTTACAAAAGTTTATAGTTTCAAATAATGTTATAGCAATCTTGTTACTTATATTTTTTTCAATTTATTCAATAAAATGACACACAATGATAAGAATTTGTCTACATTTATTTTCTAAATATTTTGATAGAATGAAGTTGGGTTACAAAGGAACCCTCCCACATCCCTATACGTCTAATATGGATACCTATCATTAAAGAAACAGGCACGTTTATACGACTCCTATATAAACGTGCCGCTCTTTTATTTTTCAGAAAATTTAAAAATTGACTTGCTTGTTTTATAAATAAACTATAGAATGATGCTAAGGGGATGAGGGGTATGATTAAACAACTCGCTTTTATATTTTTAGCATTTGTCGTCAATACGACATTAACGGTATATTTAACGACCGAAGGATCATCATTAAACTTATTACTTAAATCTATGTCAGTCAGTTTGATGATTTTCTTTATCGTTTATTACGTCAAATTAAATATTGAGCTGCGTAAAAAGGAGTCTGAAGAGGAAACTCAAAGAGAGACGATTACCCGAGTAACGCGTAAAGCACATAAAAAAGACAGTGATGCACTCGAATGAGTCACATCACTGTCTTTATTTTATATCGTTACTTCTATTAAGAAAGTGTTTCTACTGGGTCTTTTTCTTGTGATTCTTCTTTCTTATCACCAAAGATTTTAGCTTTGATTGCTTCACCAGTTGGCGTACCAGCTAAGCCACCAATACCTGTTTCACGTAATGACGCTGGTAAGTTACGGCCAATTTTGTCCATAGCCATGATAACTTCATCAACAGGAATTTTACTTTCAACACCAGCTAACGCTAAGTCAGCTGAGATAAGACCATTACCTGAACCGATTGCATTACGCATTACACATGGAATTTCAACTAAACCTGCAACTGGGTCACATACTAAACCTAATAAGTTACTTAAGCTAATTGCTAAAGCGTGACCAGCTTGGTCAGGTGTACCGCCAAATGTTTGAACCGCTGCAGCTGATGCGATTGCTGAAGCTGTACCAACTTCAGCTTGGCAACCACCAGTAGCACCTGCAACACTGGCATTATTCGCGATAACCATACCGCATAAAGAAGATGCAAATAAAAATTCAATCATTTGTTCATTTGTTAAACCGTGTGTTTGTTCTAACTTAAATAATACACCTGGGATAGTACCTGATGAACCAGCAGTTGGTGTCGCACAAATGATACCCATAGCTGCGTTAACTTCGTTAGTAGCTACAGCACCTTTAACTGCTTCGATCATTTCATTACCTGATAATGCGTGGTTATTTTCTAAATATTTTTGAACACGGATGGCATCTTGTCCTGTATAACCAGTAACACTCTTAACGCCCTCGCCTGTTGTACCTTTTTCTACAGCATCACGCATAACATCTAAGTTCTTTTGCATAAGACCAATTACGTCTTCGCGAGACATTTGTCTCATATCCATTTCATGTTGAATCATGATTTCAGCAAAAGTCATATTGTGTTTATTCGCATACTCAATAATTTCTTGAATTGAATCAAACATTGAAATCTCTCCTTTATTGAATATAAGAGAAATGTAATCTCGAATATTTTTCTTTAATCTTATTTAATAAGTCTTCTGATATACCTTTGTTCAAATGAAGTGCTAGTAAACATTTATCTTTGTTCATTGTTTTAATTTCTTCATTAATATCAATATTGTTTTCAATTAAATCGTTAATTAAGTGGTTTACTGATGAGATATCACTTTTACCATCTACTACTAATAATGGTGGAGTGTGATTTAAAAGAATACAGCTTTGGTTAACGTGGATACTCTTAATCTTGATGATACCGCCACCGATTGAGATACCGTTAACTTCTACGTGACGATCACCAGCATCAATTTTAATTAATGCACAGTTAGGATGTTCACCTAAGCTTGTACCTTTTTCTTCGATGATTTCGATTGGAATATTTTTCTCTTCTGCGATATCAAATGAATGTTTGATACGTTCATCGTAAGTACTAAATCCTAATAATCCACCAATAATAGCTAGGTCAGTTCCGTGACCTTGATGTGTCTCTGCGAATGATTCGTAGTAATGAATTGTAATTGATTCAGGCTCAGCGTCAAGAACTGCTAAAGCAGATTGACCGATTTTTACAGCGCCTGCTGTATGAGAACTTGATGGTCCCATCATAACTGGGCCGATAATGTCAAAAGCACTTTGATAGTTTTTTGTACGTGCCATTTATAAACACTCCCATAAAATTAATTTGTTTGTTTCTTAAAATGAGGCATTTTTAAGTTAAAGTTGAAATTCATTTTTTGCATACCTTTTGAAATAATGAAAGCTAGTACTAAGCTTGTAATAGCCACAATAACAATTGTGATAATAGATGTCACGGCATTGTTGAAACCAAATAATACGATTGCACCTGCAATAGGTGTTGCCATGCCTGTCACACCAACGACTAAACCAAATGCTGTTACGATACATGCGTTAACCATACCGATGATTGCATTCGCACCATAAAGCTGAATTGGATACTTCGCAATTAAGTCAATTTGAGTTAATGGTTCAATTGCTACAGCAAAAGCCTTTGAAGGATTACCAATTTTTAAGTTCTTGAACATAACGAAGTTTACGAATGAGCTACCCATACAACATAATGCACCGATTGCCATTGGTACGCCTGTTAAACCAAGTAAGCTTGTAAATACCATTGAGCTTAGTGGTGTCATACCAACTACAGGAATGATAGCACCTAACACGATTGCAAGGACGTAAGGGTTAGCGTCACCTACAGATGTTACGGCTGTACCGATTTGTTTTAAGACAGCTGTTACACTTGGAGCGATTAATGTCGCGATACCAAATGCTAATGCTGGACCAACTAAGATCACTACGATTAAGTCGATACCTTCTGGAAGTTTCTTCTCTAAGAATTTAATTAAGAACGCAACTAAGTAAGCTGCTACGAAAGCTGGTAACAATTTGAAATCATGAAGTACTAAACCGATAATAACTGCGAATACTGGCGATACTTTCATGTTTAAACATGTTAGAATACCAACAGCAATACCGCTTAGACTTCCTGCTAAGTCACCTAAAGTTTGGAAAAATTCGATGTGGAACACGCCACCTATCGCATAGCTTAAGAACGCTTGGGGTAAAAACGTTGCACAAGCTGCACCAGATAATGCCTGTAAACTAACTTTTCCGTTTGGAGCGAAATTTAGGAACAATGTCATAGCGAGTAACACTAGAATTAATGTTCCAATTCCTAAAATAATATTCATTTTTTACTTACCTCTTTTCTAGACCTCTATTCTTTTCTTTACCACTCATAGTGTACAACTAAATGAAAGCGCTGACAAATGAGTGCTATGTATAAAAATACACTTTATTAAATTTAAATTCACATTTTTAACATTGAATTTACAATTTGTGAAATCATTTAACGCGTTAAAGCGTGTCATCACTGAATACTGCCAAACTTTATCACAATAAAGCGGTGATGTAAATATGTAAAAAAATAAATTATGACGATTTTTTGAATAACCCGTTTTTGCAATTATTCACTATTTTTCGATATTTTCCGAAAATTTGGATAAATAGAATTTTACTTAAAATAAGCATTTTTATTTAAAAAGAATATTGGTATAATAATTGATAATACAACTTGAACGTGTAATTTTATCACTTTAATTCTTTAAAAAAATAATTACATATATTTAATAAAGGGGATATATATGTAAATCACGATTCAAAGGGAGAAATTTTCAAGTTGTGATTTAAATGACAAAGGGGTCATCAACATGGAGAAAATCGTAGCTTTTTCAGATTGGTTGTGGGGCTACCCACTTGTTTCATTGTTGCTACTCGCAAGTTTGTTTACAACCATCTATTTAGGGTTCATCCAATTTAGGCATTTCCCTACTATTATGAAGCAAACTTTCGGAAGCATTAACAAGACGCCTAAAGGTGAAGGTACCATCACACCAAGGCAAGCATTAACATCCGCACTATCATCAACAGTTGGTGCGGCAAATATCATCGGTGTACCTACCGCGATCATGATGGGTGGACCAGGTGCCGTCTTCTGGATGATCGTCATCGCCTTCTTAGGTATGGCACTTAAATTTAGTGAGAACGTACTCGGTATTCACTACCGTGAGAAGAATAAGAAAGGCGAATTCGTCGGCGGTCCAACGCATTATATGAAGAAAGGCTTCAAGAATAATTCAGTCGGTAAAGTCTTCGCCTCTATCTTCGCATTCGCGTTAATGATCGAAATCATTCCAAGTATTATGGTACAAGGGAACTCAGCTTCAGGTACCGTGAGTGACACATTTAACGTAGACGCTGGCATCGTAAGTATCATCATCGCTGTAATCGCAGCACTCGTTGTATTCGGCGGCGTTAAACGTATCGCGACATTCACAGAATTCCTCGTGCCCATCATGGTAGGCCTCTACCTCATCCTAGGTTTCGTCATTATTATCATGAACATCGCACACTTACCTGGTATTGTGGCCCTCATCTTTGAAAAGGCCTTTAGACCAGACGCGGCAATTGGAGGTAGTTTCGGTGCAGCACTAGCGGCAACCATTCGTTGGGGATTCGCACGTGGTATCTATTCAAACGAAGCAGGTCTAGGTACATCACCTATCGCACATGCTGCAGCTAAGACCGACCACCCTGTACGCCAAGCATTCTGGGGTATCAGTGAAATCATCGTAGATACAATCGTCATCTGTAGTACAACAGCTTTCGTCGTACTTGTATCAGACGTATGGAAAGAAAGTGACGCTAAAGAGAATTCAGCAGCACTTACTGCACGAGCATATGAACACGCTTTTGGTGGTATCGGTAGTTCGATTGTATCGATTTCAATGATATTCTTCGTGTTCTCAACTGTTATCGTTATTATCTATTATGGAACACGTATGGCGGAGTTCTTGTTCGGTATGACAGCTAGTGCAATTATGAAACTCGTTTACCTTGCTTCAATTATTATTGGTGGCTATGGTGTAGGTACTGAGTTATGGAAATTACTCGATTTAGCATTAGCAATCGTTTTAATTCCAAACATTATCGCCGTCCTCATCTTAGCACCACAAGTTAAACGTCTTACAAAAGACTTCTTCGATCGTAAACTTCATCATGATTAATAAATGAACGCGTGCTTTCAATGAGCACGCGTTTACTTTTTATATAATAATGGTGAAACGTGTTACACACGTTTCTTCAACTTTGATTCAGAGAAATAAACGAAATTACACATGCCTTGAAACTTGATTACGATTTCACCATCAAGTTTCAAACGCCTTGAGACTTGATGACGGTTCGCTCATCAAGTTTCAAACACCCTGAGACTTGATGACGGTTCGCTCATCAAGTTTCAAACGCTCTGAGACTTGATGATGGTTCGCTCATCAAGTTTCAAACATCTGGTATAACAGGTTTAATCAATACTTACGTTATTTCCGTAAACTACTTCTTATATATTTCCTAAAAGGACAGCAGTTTTCCAAAAACTGCTTCCTATTAAACCTTTTCATAAATTAATGCTACCGTATTACACAGTCTCATTAACACCGAGCTATAGCATTACCTACTCTACATATCCAATATAATTACAAATTAAAAAGACGTGATATGCCTCGACAATCACGCCTTACCTTATTACTCATTAATTAACTTGATCACATCATCAAATACATCTGGATGCGCAAATACCGCACCTTTCACATGATTCAAATCAATCGGATTTCCTTTTAAATCAGAAATTACTAAACCAAGTTGTTCGGCATACAATAGCTGCGTACTCATATCCCAAACATTCGCATAGAAATCGATACTCGCTCCAATTTGCCCGTTTATAATCTTCATCGCACCAATACCGCCTGCACCTTCGTATCGAAAACCAAACGATGCTTGAATGAGCTTTTCAGTGAGGAGACCGCCGGCAGGCTCAGGATCAAATGAAATTAACGAATCTGCTAACGATGGTAATAAAGGCGTCTTGATTTCAGTACCATTCACTGTAGGCACTTCGCCATCAACTGCTTTATAGAATTTCTGGTTCACGAAATCGTAATGGTAGGCTAATGACGGCTTGCCATCGATAAATAAACTTAACACAAGACAGTAGTCATCCTGTTGTTTAACAAGATTTGTCGTGCCGTCAATCGGGTCGATAATCCAAACATAACCCTGGTTCATGTTGATGCCTGAATTATCCTTCTCTTCACCAACAATTTGATGATCTGGAAAGTGTTCATCGATTAACGCTTCAAAATCACGCTGGATATCTTCATCGAGACTTGTCACGAGATCAGTAGGACTTAACTTCGTTCCCACTTCAAACGTTTCCATCTTCTTGGCTACAAAATCAGGTAGTTCTAAGATCCATTGTGACATGATACCATCTATTTCAAGCAAATTACGGTTCGCCATCAATACCGACTCCTTTAGAAACTTTCTTTTAACATTGCATTCTCGTCTTTAATTCGAAACCACATGTAAAATACATATGGAATCATAATCAATATATTAAAATATGTTTGCGAAATGAACATGATTCCTAGAACTTCAAGTGGTGTCACGATAAAGTACTCAGGGTGTCGTACGAACTTGTACACCCCGTCCGTCACGCGCATCCCACTCGGCACCTTAAACAAGCGCAATGCCCACGTTTCATGTAATATGTACCAAATATAAAACCATAAACTATAAGCTATCGTGATAAGCACGAGCCCTATCACAACGTTCATCGTATATGACGGTTTCACAATGAGCGTCATCACAATCGTACATAAATAATAAATATGACAAATGAGTTCAAGCTTCATCGACGTTTCAATTTTAAGTTCCTCTAAACCGTGCTGCTTTAATGCTCTGGCATGCCACTCAGACACACCTAACATAAAGCAACGCATTACATACAATAAAACAATAATCCAAGTTATCATGATGTTCACCTCTCGTTGTAGTTGGATTCAAAATTATTTATCGTTTATACCTTTACCATCTAGAATATGATCGTAGTACTTTTCAAGACGTGATTTCTGCGTCGCCTCACGCTTCGCACCACCAATAAAGAGTGCATACGCACGTTGACGTCCAGGGGTTAAACCTTTAAACGCCGCTTCAAAGTCTTCGTCTTCTTTAAAGGCCTCAAGCAATACTTCAGGGAAATCTTCCTCAGACATGCCCTTCTTCTCAACCTTTAAACCTTTCTTCTCAACTTCAATAGCCGCTTCAACATACTTTGGAATCTCATCAAAGACTGCCTTCACGTCTTCAACACTCTTAAAGCGCATTTGACGCGCAGATTGAACATGCTTCGTTTGTTGAATTAATAATTGCTTCTTATCGTCAATTAATGCACCCTTATGGAAAAGCAACGCACAATAATCATTAAATCCATGAATCAATACAATATTCTTACCATCTAATGTATAACAAGGATGATTCCACTTAACATCCTCATCTAGATCACACTTTAAAATCGCTTCACGCAATAACTTAAATTCCTCATGCCACTTCTCTTCCTTCTCAATATAGGCATATACTTTAGGATTTAATTCCTTCGCCATGGATAGTATCCCCCTTTAACTTAATTTAATTATAACGAAACGTACTCAAACTTCCTATAAAAAAAAGAGACCCGAGTTTAAATTCAACTCAAGGTCTCTAACTTCTTTATAACTTTTTCACAAACTCAGATTTTAAACCGACTTGGCCAACGCCCGGTACCTTACAATCGATGTCGTGACCGTCATCAGGATCCACAAGTTTAATACCTTTAACTTTCGTACCTTGTTTAATGACAGAAGACGCACCTTTAATCTTTAAGTCTTTAATTACAGATACATCATCGCCATCATTTAATACATTGCCGTTCGCATCTTTAATCAGCGCGGCTTCTTGTTCTTCCTTAAGTGAATCCTCCGTCCATTCATATGCGCACATCGGACATACGTACGCGGCACCATCCTCATAAGTATATTCAGAATCACACTTCGGACAATTTGGTAAAGTTGCTGCCATTGTTCTCCTCCATCAATCTAATTTAGTTAATAATAATGTACCACAAATTTTTATCGCTTTCTTTTATTTTTTAGAATTAGCGAATCGTCTTTTTAAGCGCGTCACCGAAATCAATAAACCCTTTACGATAATCTTGTGGTTTATCAATATTCTGTGAGTAAACTAAATTACCATAAACTTTCTTAAGCATTGGTACTTTATTCATCATCTTGAAAAGCCCTTTAGATACAGGGAACGTTTTCAGTTGCTTACCTTTTAACATGCGAATATCGTGAATCGTTTCAGTCGTCGACATATATGAAAAGTCCTGTGGGTGAAAGATGCCACTAGCTTGTTCGTACACGAGTGTCTCTACAAAGCGAGTTAAGTTATCTATATGAATGACACTGCGATGATTATGAATATTAGGAAATAACGAACCTAAACGCGCTATTTTTTCAAGTTTAGCAAAATTACCTGGTGCATCTTTGCCATATACCATAGGAGGTCTTACAATGCTCACCTTAAAACGATTTGTTTCAATTTGTCTTAAGTAATCTTCAGCATAACCTTTAGAGATACCATATGCAGTTTGAGGGTTGGTAGGCGTAGTTTTAGTAATAATCGTTTCATAGCCAACCCCACCAAGTAGTCCAAAAACATTCATAGTGCTAAAGAATATAAATTGAGATACGCCATCCTGTTTAGCCTTATCAGCGATCTTGCGCGTTAAATGATAATTAATATTCATATAATCAAGCATGGAAGCATTCTTTAGGTTGTTATGCACGATAGCAGCCGTATGAATGACAACATCAAAGCTTTTAAAACTCTGTGCTAAGTAAGTAGGCGACTTAACATCTAAACGCTTAACATCATGTCCTAAATCCTTAAAATGTTTTTCTAATGCACAACCAATGTAACCCTTAGTACCAGTAATTAAAATGCGTTTAGCCATTAGTGAGAAACTCCTTCTGAAGTCAATGTATTACGTATTGTCTTATATATGATGAACATATCTAGCATAAAGGATTGATTATCAATGTAATATTTATCGTACATAACCTTTTGATCGTCATTATTGTCATCACGCCCCATAACTTGAGCTAATCCTGTTAAACCCGGTTTAACTTTATGCACACCTACTCTAGTTCGCTTTTCAATAAGTTCATATTGATTATATAAAGCAGGTCGAGGTCCAACTACAGACATCTCACCTTTTAAGATGTTAAATAATTGAGGAAGTTCATCTATTGAAGTTTTACGTATGAACTTACCTGATTTAGTAATATATAGACTAGGATCTATTTTGTCAGTAGCTACATTGGGTGTATCTACCTTCATTGAGCGAAACTTATAAATTTCAAAAATTTGGTTGTTAAGACCTGGGCGCTTTTGCCTAAAAATAATTGGGCCTTTCGATTCAAGTTTTATAAATAACGAAGTAATTAACAAAATTGGAGAGAATACAATAATTGCATAAGACGTACTTAAGATATCAAATAATCGTTTCATACATTTACCCCCTTACTTTAAATATTGGTAATAACGTGCTGTCCCTTTTTCACGCGTGTAATGCTTTTCATAAAGTTCATATGCCTTAGTTCCCATTTGTTTGAGCTTTTCACGGCTCGTTAGATCAATGAACTTCAGCATTTGGGTTGCGGCTTCATTAGGTATATGAACACCCGCTTGATATTCTTCAATTTGTTGTACGATGTCAGTTGAAGCATCCATAATTGTGATTAACGGTTTTTTAGCAGCAAGATAACCATAAATCTTACTTGGTACACCTAATCCAATTCCTTCTTTAATAAGGGAGACAATAGCCGCATCAGAAATTTTTAATACATCTGAATAATCCGTACCAGTTAAGAAATCATATAACCGAACGTTTTCAATTTGATGACGTTCGATAAAGTCTTTAACAGCTTGATACTTCTTCCCATGACCACATAGAATCGTGAGTACATTCCTGTTTTGTTGATTGAGCTTTAAGAAATCTAGGATAGTATCCATGTCTTGTAACTGTCCCATATTACCGCTATATAAAAGTATCTTGTCGTACTGCTCACGAAGCATTTGGAACTCTTGATTATAAACTATTTCGTCTTTAAGTCCTTTATTATCGTACCAGTTAGGTGTAATACGAATCGTTTCAGGTTTCTGACTTATTTTTTGACTCAATAAATAATTTTTCATCTCAGAACCTAGTACAAAAACATTTGATGCGTTCTGATATACATGTTTATTAATATAAGTCATCAACCGATCAATCATACTACCAGGTTTGGTAGCTCCAGTCTTAATCGCATTATCTGGCGCAATATCATATACCACAAAAGAATACTTTTTTTTAAAAAGACGATAAAGCACATCAGGTATCAAAGGTAATATAGGCGGATTCGAATATACGAGAATATGATCATACTTCAGCATCCGTGGTGTCTCTAGACAAAATCGTATAAACAATGAGAAGAAATTAAGGATACGCCCTATTTTAGATTTATTATTGAAGGTGAAATACTTTAAGCGTTTGATACGAATACCTTTAAACAATTCCTTGTAAGGAACACGTCTTGATTTACTGTATTCACTTGGGTATCCACAAATTACATCAACCTTCATTTGATTACTAATTAAATCTTCTGCTAATTGAGTTGGTAATGTTGCTGAAGAGACATATTCCGGATAAAAATACTGACACAAAATAAGTAGACGTTTTTGTTTCATAGATAATCTCCTATTATAAAAGAAGTTATATGGCCTTCTTAGATTTTTTAAATATATAAATATAAAATGTTATAAATGAAACAGTTACAGTTAATGAATTCAACCATACAAAACTTTGAAAATCTAATCCCAAGATGTAACTAATTAAGCTAGAAACTATCGTTAAACCAAGCGTCCCTCCTTGGAATATCAAGTCTATATGTTGCTTATTTATAACGATGTTAGCTAATGATATTGTAGAGACGATTAGTCTTGTCACATATAGAGTTACAAATGGTATGAATAATATTGTTACCTCTAACCAATCGCGACCTAAGAATAATAAAACTACCTCTTCTTTTAATAAAAGTAATGGTCCATATGCTATTAAACCAAGGAAAAATAACCCTAGAGAGAATTTAAGCAATACCGGTCTAAAGTTATTAAATTTATAATAATCTTCACTAGCTTTTTGCATAAAGATTTTTGATAACCCCATACCTGCGACTACTATAGGAACATTAAGTATTCTTGTTGCCATACCATAAATGCCAACGTCCTTTGTTGAATACATTAGTCCTATTATAAAAACAGTTACACTAAACGTTAAGCTATTAATGATTATAGAAGGGGTAGAGTAAAATAATTGATTAGAATGTAATTTAAACACTTTTTTCAAATATCTAATATTCTTGTTTAATTTAAAGTGCTTTTTAAATTCTTTAAAACCTATTATAATCCCAGCTAAATAAGATAAAGTGAAGCCTAGAACCAGACCTAAACTATTATGAGTTAACCAACCAAATGCTATTTGGACAATGACCATAAGTAAAGTTCTAGTGATATTAATAATGCTAATATGAAAATACTTTTTATTTAGATTAAGATAACTCGTAAAAATGTTAGTTAAACTAACGAAAACTAGTAAAAGCACAAAAGAAATTATTTCTAGATAATATCCCTTTAATACTATTGAACCAACTACCCCAGCTAGGATAGTAAATATTATTATAATAAGGCTTATCATTATTGAAATTTGAGCTATTGCGTTTGCCTTTTTAGTAGTCTTAGAATTTATAATAAGCAAATCAAATCTAGCGTTTATTACAGGTATAAATATTAAAGCTAGATAATTAAATAAGGTAAATATACCAAATTGTTCTGGGGAATAAATTCTAGATATTATTGGCACACTAAAGATCAATACTATTTGTGCTATAGCACTTGATATAACTAATAAAAAAGAGTCTTTTAAAAACTTATTCTTCATAAAAATCACCTTTAATCGATTTAGTAAGAATAAGAGAACCACTTAACTTTCTTAATAGGTAACTTACTATAACCACAGCTCCAAAAACTCCAATTACCATAGTTGCGTGACTTAGTAGTTGGGGTGTATTAGAGAATGTACTAAAAGTGAATCTCATTAATACATAGTAAGATATAAATTTTATTTCTAAGTACTTATTTAAGTTGGCAATATATTCAACTAAAGCTATTAAGAAAATATTTAAAATAATTATTATTCCGAAGCCATAGCCAAATATCGAAAAACCATAAGCACTACTTGATATCAAGTGACCCGTCATTTGTTCATTGTCATACATCAACAAATTAAATCTCTGGCTTAGTAGCAGATAATTTTCGTTAATAAAAAAATTAAGTACAAAAATCGATCGAATTATATCTAGGACAAAGTCTACAAAAGTCACATCAAAGTATTGACTATATTTGATAAAAGATCCTATATTATGTGGTCCATAAAAATATGATTGTAAAGTGTCGACAAATTTTAGTTGACCTAATGAATTTGATGATAAAGCTTGTTGATACGAAGCATATTTAAAAATATAAAGTTCCTTATATAAAGTGACACCTATAAATACTAAACCACCTATAGATATAAGTATTTTATTAATTATCTTACTGTGCTTTTTAAATAGCAGAGTTATTATACCTACTATAGCTAGCAACGTATAAATTTGGTAACTTCTTCTTTCGCCAACTATTATAGAAATATTAATACTAGCTAACAGTAAAGGTATAACTAAGTATTTAATATTAGGATTTATAACGTACTTTTTATAATTCTTAAAGCTAAATAATAAAAATAATAGTATCATCGCAAATTGAAAAAACATTCTTAGTAGCACGATATAGGAGGGTAGCTGTTCACTTTCTCGTCCAGATTGAGTTGTTTTAATAAAAGTGAATGATAAACCTTCTTTAATCCCAGGTACTACTAATAGAATTCCAATAGCAATGATTATAAATAAGCTATAGAAAACTTTAGAACCTAATAAGTTTACATCTTCAAGTCGATTTTTCTTTACTTTTATTAAATTTGATAATATTAAGATAGTTAAAGCACCAATTACATACTCTATCCCCATTAAGGTATAACCTTGGTTAATAACGGAGTATCCTAAAGGTAGATTATCTACTTTGTCATCTTTAGTTAAAGTTATTAGAAATGGAATGTTAACTAGCCTAATAAATCCTAATAATTCATAAGAAACTTTTAGAACAATGAAGTTATCTTTAGGGGTGAAATTCAAAATACTTAAACTTAATAAATACACTAGCGGCAAAGCTAAAGTATAATTGATATCTACAATTACTTGAATTATCAATGCTAGTATAGTTAGTAAGTAAAGTAGTAATTTATAAACCTTCATCTTCCACCACCTTTTTTAACTCGTCGTATAATCGTGTATTTCGATTCTCGATTTCTTTTATTTCTTTTTCAACCTTATGATTTACTATTTGATATAGTTTTTGAGAATACCAATCCCAAATTTCGTCTCCGAGCTTGTCATTCTCAAGATTCACATCAAACCCTAAACTTAAATCATGTGCTTTCTTACTCGTAAATGTATTTGGCGAGGTTAAAATAGGCTTTCTTAAGTATATTGCATAGTAAAGACGAATTGATAAAGCAGTATCTAATGCTATATCATTATTGCCATAAACGTTGTTTAAAATATCAGTTTCATCAAGTAGTCTCGGTGTCTCTTCAATTGGGAAACCACCAAGAAATTTTACGTTATTAATATCATTCTCTTTAGCAAATTGAGCTAACCTCTCAGATCCTGTACCAAAATATTGCAGTACAAAACGATCATCATTTTTCAATTTCATTAATAAATTCTCGTGTACGTTAAAAAATCTATTGTTACCGATAAATGAAATTCTTAAAGGTTTTTCACGTTTAAAATTACGCTCAATTCGGGCTTCGCTAATTATATTGTGATTAGCACTATAAATAACAAAGTATTTATTTGATTTAGGTAAAAAAGTTTTAAAACCTTCCGAAGATAAAGTTACAAATTTACTTTTATCAATAAGCCTCTTGAGTAAGAATTTAATGATTGGATTCTTTTCATGAAAGTAATCTCTTATATTAATGATGTACTTTCCTTCGTATTTGCGCTTTAAAATCTTACTGAAAAGATGTGCGGTATAACTTCCCCATACTATTACGAAGTCGTAATCATTGGCTTCAAGTAGTTTTAGTACTTTATTTTTATAACCTAAATAAGTTTTAATTTTTCTTAGTTTCGACCAATCAGGGTCTATTTGAATGTTAAATTTATATCTTCGTACACCTTCAACGTACTCATCTACGCCATGTTTATCCGCATAAATAAGGTCAACCTGATGCTTATTTAAATCTATATTCTCTAAATAATGTGATATTAAAGTCATGTGTTTAACGTTTACAGAACTTAAAATTGCTATTCTCACATCATTTCCTCCACACTACGTTATTAATGATTGGTGTATAACTTTGGATAATCTTCACGACTTTTTGAGATACGTTTGTATCTTTGTAATCCACAGCATCTACCATTGGTGCATCATTGTTTACCATTGAACGCGCTAACTCTACAGATTGAAGTAAACCTCCGTACTCGATGCCACCCACAATTACAGTACCTTTATCTAACACTTCTGGTCGTTCAGTTGACGTACGGATTAATACACCTGGGAACTTTAGAATTGAAGACTCTTCAGACAAAGTGCCACTATCAGATAACACGACGAAAGCATTTTTCTGTAGCGCATTATAATCAAAGAAGCCAAACGGTTTCATCTGGCGTACTAGCGGATGAAATGTAAAGTTACGTTCTTCAATCTTCTTCCAACTTCTAGGGTGGGTTGAATAAATAACTGGCATTTGGTACTTTTCAGCTATATCATTAATCGCATTCATTAACGAATTAAAGTTGGCTTCATTATCAATATTTTCCTCACGATGTGCAGAAACTAGAATATAGTTGCCCTTTTCGACATCAAGTTTACTTAAGACATCACTGTTTTCAATCTTATGCGCATACGTTTCAAGTACCTCACGCATAGGTGAACCTGTCACAAAGATATGTTCTTTTCTGAAACCTTCATCAAGCAAATAACGTCGACTATGTTCTGTGTACGGTAAATTCACATCACTCACATGGTCAACAATCTTACGGTTAATTTCTTCTGGCACATTCTGATCAAAGCAACGGTTACCCGCTTCCATATGAAAGATAGGAATCTTAAGACGCTTAGCCGCTACAGCCGACAAACAACTATTCGTATCTCCTAAAATAAGTAGCGCATCTGGATTCACTTCGCTTAAAACCTCATACGATTTCGCGATAATATTCCCCATCGTATCACCTAAGTGAGTACCAACTGCCTCTAAAAAGTAATCCGGTTCACGAAGTTCGAGTTCTTCAAAGAACACCTCATTTAACGTGTAGTCATAGTTTTGACCCGTATGTACAATTGTTTGGTCAAAATAAGCATCACAAGCTTTAATCGTACTTGATAAACGAATAATCTCAGGTCTCGTACCAACAATAGTCATTAATTTTAATTTACTCATTTTCTAAACCTCCAAGTAATACGTGTCTGGATTCTCAGGATCAAAGATTTCATTCACCCACATAATCGTAACCATATCCGTATCGCCTAGGTTCTCAATATTATGTGTGTAACCAACTGGAATATCTACAACTTCAAGCTTGTCTCCTGAAACAAAGTACTCGTGCACAGCATCTTCATCTGGCTTACGAAATCGAATCACGCCTTTTCCTGAAACAACCAAGAACTTCTCATTCTTTGTATGATGCCAATGGTTCCCTTTAGTAATGCCTGGTTTCGAAATATTTACAGAAACTTGGCCATGTTTCTTAGTCTTAAGGAACTCAGTAAATGATCCGCGTTCATCCGTATGCATCGTTAAAGGATAACTGAAATCATCTTCAGGTAAATAACTTAAATACGTGCTATATAAAGCCTTTTGAAAGGGTTTATTTAAATTCGGCACTCTTAAAGTTTGGCGACTTTCCTTAAATTTATAGAGTAAATCACGAATATCACCTAAACGCTCTAAGTGCACATTAGGCACGGTTGGCTTACCCCCTTCAAGATTAGGAAAGCCTTCTATCGCACGAATAAATTCATGAATGACATCATCAATATAGTTCAGCGACAACGCAACATTCGGGTCATTAACCTGAATATCAAGGTCACGCGCAATATTGTGACAGAACGTCGCGATTACAGAGTTATAATTCGGACGACACCATTTTCCAAATAAGTTAGGTAAACGATAAATGTATACCTCATTCCCATATCTCTTTGAAAAGTCACGTAACACCGCTTCGCCTTCCGCTTTACTTTGACCATACGGATTGTCCTTCGAAGCTTGTATCGATGACGACATAATGATAGTTGGCGCTTTATCATTATCTTTAACAATTTCAAGATAAGATGTAAGTAAATCAACATTTCCTGCTTTAAATTCAGCATCATGTTCAGGACGATTAACACCAGCTAAATGCACGATTGTATCCGCTTCAAGTAAATGTTGACGTACATCTGCTTCAGACGTATGTCTCGTAATAGGAAGTACTTCATATTTTTGATGTTTCAGTTCTTGAATTAAGTTCTTACCAACGAATCCATTTGCACCAGTAACAGCTATTTTCATGAATGGGGCCTCCTAATTAATTTGTGAAACCTTTTCTTTTAATGCTTCTTTTACATAAGGAAGTGTTAATAACTTCTCTTTAATTGCTTCAATTGATAGACGTTCTGTATTATCGGACGTATATTCGTATGCTTCTGTTATGTTTTTACTACCGTCTTCAAAGTATTTATCGTAATTTAAATCTCTAGCATCAGCTGGTACACGATAATAACCACCCATGTCTTCAGCATTCGCATATTCTTCACGCGTTAATAACGTTTCAGCTTTCTTCTCACCATGACGTGTCCCAATAATCACGATGTCATTGTCTGCTTCAAACAACTCAAGTAACGCTTGTGCTAAGTCACCAATTGTAGAAGCAGGTGCTTTTTGAACCATAATGTCTCCAGTTTCAGCATGCTTAAATGCATGAACCACAAGTTCAACTGCTTCTTCTAAACTCATTAAAAAGCGTGTCATAGTAGGATCGGTAATTGTTAGTGGTTCGTTATTTCTAATTTTATCGACGAATAATGGAATCACCGATCCTCTTGAGGCCATAACATTGCCGTAACGTGTTCCACAGATTAATGTTTCATCACTATTAACATTACGACTCTTTGCGACAAAGACCTTCTCCATCATCGCTTTAGAAACCCCCATCGCATTGATTGGATAGGCTGCTTTATCAGTCGATAAGCAAATGACTTTCTTAACACCCTCTTGAATCGTCGCTTCAACAACGTTTTCAGTTCCTAAGACATTTGTTTTAATTGCTTCAATCGGGAAGAATTCGCATGATGGTACTTGCTTAAGTGCCGCAGCGTGAAAGACGTAATCAACCCCACGCATCGCCGTATCAACACTATGTCTGTCACGCACATCCCCAATATAAAATTTAATTTTTGGATTGTTATAAAGTTTACGCATATCATCTTGTTTCTTTTCATCTCGTGAAAAGATACGTATTTCGCTAATATCTGAATCAAGGAATCGTTCCATAACAGCGTTCCCAAACGACCCTGTACCTCCAGTAATTAACAATGTTTTTCCTTTAAACATAACCATCACCCATTGATTTTATTATTGTAGTTCGTGAATCGAATTAACTCTTCTTTGTTGAAGCTTGTGATGAGTTTATCGATCATTTCGTTCACTTCTTTGCTATCGAGTTCGCGTACTTTACCGCGATAGATTTTTTTATAGACTTGTTCTGGATGTACTTCATCTTTGTTAAGCAACTCTTCAAAGAGCTTTTCACCGGGGCGCACACCAGTAAAGACGATATCGATTTCATCTTCTTTGTAACCACTTAATCGAATAAGGTTCTTCGCAAGGTCAACAATCTTAACAGGTTCACCCATATCGAGCACGAATACTTCGCCGCCTGTCGCGAGTGCACCTGCTTGAAGTACGAGGCGGGATGCTTCAGGAATTGTCATAAAGTAGCGTGTCATTTCGGGATGTGTCACGGTCACTGGACCGCCTGCTTCGATTTGCTTCTTGAAAAGTGGTATCACAGAGCCTCTCGAACCGAATACATTACCGAATCTAACGGCTACAAAGTCTGTATTATAGTTGTCGCTATTCATACCTTGAATGACCATTTCGGCAACACGTTTCGAAGCACCCATGACGTTCGGCGGGTTAACAGCCTTATCAGTCGAAATCATGACGAACTTATTCACGTTCGCATAAGCCGCCGCTTCGGCAGTATTTCGTGTACCGATGATGTTGTTCTTGATGGCTTCCATTGGGTTACCTTCCATAAGTGGTACATGTTTATGCGCTGCCGCATGATAGACGTTGTACGGTTTGTGCTGCATCATGATTTCTTTCATTCTGACTTTGTCTTGAACATCTGCGATAACTGGCACAATTTCAATCGCATCTTTATAAAGTTTCGTAAGTTCGCTATGGATGTGATAAATACTCGTCTCACCGTGACCGAGTAATAAAATTTTACTTGGCATGAACTTACAAACTTGGCGACAGATTTCAGAACCAATCGAGCCACCTGCGCCTGTTACGAGGATTGTCTTACCTTTAAGCTCGTTTGAAATCATATCCATATCAAGTTCCACAGGGTCACGACCTAATAGATCTTCAACTTCAACCTTTTTCAATTGGTTAACTTCAACATCCCCGGACATTACATTTTCAATATTTGGCATTTTGAACACTTCGACATCTAAACCTTCGACAAGTGCGTTGATATCTCTGAGTCTCTTTTGAGTTAGCGTTGGAATCGCAATGATGATTTTCTTGATTCTAAACTTTTGTACGAGCTCTGGAATATCATCAATGAAACCTTCTACTTTAACACCATCTACAATCGTCATCTTCTGCTTTCTAGGGTCATCATCAACGACAAGTGCAGGTTCCATGCCCATGTACGGCGTTGAAATCATCTGTTTGATTAAGATCGAGCCACCTCGCCCGGCACCAACGACTAATGTCGATTTCTTATTGATATCTTTATTGATAAAGGTTCTTCTATAAAGTCGCCATGACAAACGTGACCCACCGATTAAGATAAGATGCATCATCCAAGTGATGAAATAAAGTCTTATGAAAGTTGGATGATTGGAGAACAGTGTCATGATAGCCATAGTTAATACAACTGAACTCGTAACAGACTTCACAATCAGCATTAATTCACTCACACTCGCGTACTCCCATGCGCGATGATATAAGTTAAAGATATTCGCAAATAGATGATGTAAGAGTAGTAAGCATATCGATGAGATAACTAAGAAATTAAAAGAGTAAATTTTAAAAAATGGTTCTAAAATGAAATAACTTAAAAATATTGAAAATGTAACGATGAATGAGTCAACAAGCATGAGTAATATAAACCGTTGTTTTGTTGTCAAAAACTGCACGTTACATCCCCTCTTTTCGCTTTACATTAAAATAATTTAAACCACTTTTTCTTCTTCGGTAAAAAGGGTTGTGATTTAAAAATCGGTTCGTTCGTTATAATATGGTTCGCATTATCGATCAGCATGTTTATCGTTTCTTGATGGTCCTTTAACTTAACGTCCTTTTCCAAATGACCAAGTTGAAACGGACGTATCGCGGCATCATGTGCGTCAGATGCGATGAAATGCGTTAGGTTACAATTCATCATTTGAATGGAAATCTTACACACGTGTTTACCGAAATTTCCCAATAATGAACTTGCGGTAATTTGGCTTAAGGCACCTTGATTGATAAGGTCATACAGGACGCTTAAATCGTTCGCGATTTCCTTATTACGTTCTGGGTGCGCGATAATCGGCGTGAAACCTTTGTTGAGTAGCTCATAGAAGATACGACTGGTTGCGCTCGGTACATATGATATTGGTAATTCAATCAATATGTATCGTGATGTATTCAATCCCTTTATCTCTTCAAATTCAATCTCTTGAAATATTCTATCGCTAATTCGAATTTCCTGACCTGGATAAATACGGACTCCTAGTTGTTTTATAGTCAAGTTTTGATTCAGTTTTAATGTAGTTTGCGACACCGACTTGTAAGTATTGTTATACTTACGATGCAGATGATGAGGTGTCGCGATAATATCTGTAATCCCTTGGTCACGGGCTTGCTTTAATAGAGTTATTGTATCTTCTAGCGAATTTGGACCATCATCACAAGCCATTAAAATATGATTATGCATATCTATCATTGTTATCAATCCTCGCCGTAGTATGAGTAGCCTGCGTTTTGAGCTTTAGAAACTTTAGCATTGTTGAGTACCGCACCGATGACTTTACCATTAGCTTTTTTAACAAGATTCATAGCCTTTCTAACATGATCACGGTTGTTCATTTCGGCGTCAATTACAAATAATACGTTCCGTGCTACTTCAGTGAAAAGCTGTGCATCCGTTACACTTAATACAGGTGGTGTATCAATAATAATCATGTCGAATGTTTCATTTAGTAAATTAATTAATGTTTCAAGTTTAACCGATCCGATAAGTTCTGATGGATTAGGTGGGATTGGGCCTGATGGTAAAATGAATAAGTTTTCAACCATTGTCGATTCGATGACTTCCTCAGGTTCATGTTGATTTATAAGCACATTGGATAAACCTTTTTGGTTTTGAACGCCGAAAATATAATGCTGAGTTGGTTTACGCATATCACCATCAAGTACTAAAGTCTTGAATCCTGCTTGTGCATAAGTTACAGCTATATTTGATGACATCGTGGATTTACCTGATGAAGGACGTTCCGATGTTATTACTAAAGTACTAATTGCCTTATCGGATGCCGAGAACATTATGTTAGTACGTATGCCCCTAAATCTCTCACTCATCACTGACTTACGATTCGTGTGCGCAATAAGAGTTTTCATACCACCTCTTGTTGGTGATTTCCTCATTTCTTTTCACCTCATTTAAACTTTTGAATTACACCTAAAACTGGAATATCGAGGTATGATTCAATCTCTTCTTCTGACTTAAGTCGTTTATCGAATAATGCATTGAGTAAAATGTATATGCTTGCGATGATTAAGCCAATAATTAATGAAATCGCCGTATTCACCATGATTCTTGGTGACACCTTGTCAGCTTCATCTGCCTTAGAAAGTACCGTTACGTTATTTACGTTCATGATGTTAGGTACTTCTTTCGTAAAGACTTTAGCAATTGTATTCGCGAGTTGCTCTGAGTCTTTTCGATCGCCGCTTTTAACTGTGATATTTAAAACTTGAGATTCTGCTGAATTACTCACATTTAACATTGAAGCGATTTCTTCTTGGTCATATGATTTATGCTTTTTCGACACTTCTTGTAAAATTCTTGGACTTTTAATAATTTCTGAGTATGTATTCACAAGCTGTAAGTTACTTTGAACTTCCTGGAATTTAAACTCTTCAGATGTTTCGTTTTGCGCAACAAGTATTTGTGTACTCGCTTCGTATTTAGGTTTCATCACAAATACGGTTAGTAATAAACCGAGTAGCAATGTCACGAGAGGAATAATGATTAATAGCTTAAGATTTTTCTTAAGAAGTGCGAATAGTTTCGTTAGGTCAATCGTGTTCTCCATCTTTGAAGCGCCCCACCTTTCTTATTTAATTTTCTAAATAGATGTAGTTTAAGACATTATTAAGATATAACTATAAATATGGTTTTGTATAAAACACTAAATTACACTACTTTTTATTTATAATTATATACTTTATAGTGTTATATTAACAGAATTTTTGTGCGTGTCTATGCATAGTAATTAAATTTATTTAGTTTTAACCAACTTATAATAATTTGATAAATCTATCTTTACATTTCTGAAATAATTGAATTATAGTTTTATTTTATATGGGATTAGAAGTTGAATTTATATGTTAGAAAATCTTATCCACATATTTGTCACAACTTTGTGACGATTTATCAACACTCAATATTATGAATCTTTAAATTACTTAAATTGTCATATAATGAAGATGTATTTTACAAAATCTATTTATATGACGTAAGTAAGGGAGACGGTTTAAATGCTTGATAAGTCAATGTTAGTAGCTGATGCGGTGACTAAGTATCCGAAGACAGCTGACGTATTTAGAAAGTATGGTATAGACTTTTGTTGTGGAGGTAAGATCTCGATTGAAGAAGCTGTTCACAACCATAAACGTGTGGACTTATCCACAATTATGAACGAACTTGAAGCAGTTTCTGAGGACAAACAAGATGGTATCCAAGCTTCGGATTTAAATGTGCGTTCTTTAGTTCAATATATTCAAACGCATTTCCATGAACCTTTAAAGGAAGAATTTAAGCAACTTACGCCGTATGTAACTAAGTTAGCGCGCGTACATGGGTCTAATCATCCTAACCTTCTAGAGTTAAAAGACGTTTACGATGCTTTTAAAGAAGCGATGTTAACGCACACTGACGAAGAGGATCATGTATCGTTTCCAAAGCTAGTAGCGTATTCTGAAGGTGAAAGTGTAGCAGATATTAATGAAACGATTCAGTCGCTTGTTGATGACCATACGAATGCTGGACTAAAGCTCGTTGAAATGCGTAAATTAACAGGTGGCTTTGTACCGCCACTAGAAGCGTGTGGCACGTGGCGATTAGTCTATAATCGTCTTCAAACGTTAGAAAAGGATACGCACGAACATGTACATTTAGAAAATCATGTCCTTTTCGAAAAGGTAAATCAATTATAAAAAGTAATTAAAGAGCTACAATGACTTGCATAGCGGGTTGTTGTGGCTTTTACTATATGGGAAGCGAATTTAGTTATAGTTTCAAGTTATAATTAGGTGTCTCATCGCACAATTATTGTTTTCTAAATATTCCTAAAATTTGTTATACTTACTTCAACTTTGCAATTAGTTGGGGGTCGTATGATGATACGAAAAAAGCAATCTTTCTTTAACCGGTTTTTAAACTTTGTTGAAAAGTCAGGGAATAAATTACCTGATCCGAGTATGTTGTTCTTTATCATGTGTGTCGCACTCGCAACAATTACGTGGATTGTGTCGCTATTTAATGTAGCAGTGGAACATCCAGGGACACATAAAATGGTACATGTAAAAAGTATCTTTAGTCGCGACGGGCTTGCGATGATATTGAATGACGCGATTAAGAATTTTGCAGAATTTCCAGCGTTAGGTCTCGTGTTAGCTGTGATGATTGGTATCGGGGTAGCTGAACGAACGGGCTACTTTGATAAGTTTATGATTCTCGTTGTGAATAAGGCACCGACGAAGGTCATTATACCGACAATCATCTTTATGGGGATTATGGGGAATGCGGCAGGTGATGCGGCACCGATTATTTTACCGCCACTTGCAGCATTAGTGTTTATTAAGCTTGGCTACCATCCGATTGCAGGACTGACGATGGCTTATGCATCGGCGTTGGGTGGCTTTGCGGCGAACTTGTTGATTGGTATGAATGATGCGCTTGTGTATGCATTTACGCGACCGGCGACGAATATCATTGATAAGGACATGCCGTTGAACGTTGCGATGAACTGGTATTTCGTAGCAGCAAGTGTCGCGATGCTTGTGCCAGTGATTTACTTTGTGACGACGAAAATTGTCATTCCGCGACTTGGTACATATGATAAGAGTAAGCTTAAAGCGGATAAGGATGAAACGTCTTCTACTGTGTCGCCTCAAGAACGAAAGGCGCTTCGAATCGCGAATTTAAGTTTCTTAGCCTTTATCGTACTTGTTGCGTTACTTGCGATTCCAGAGAGTAGCTTTTTAAGAAATGCGAAGACGGGCAGTATCTTGAATGACTCACCTTTGATTAACGGCGTTGGGATCATTATTCTTCTCGCCTTCTTACTACCGGGTTTGATTTATGGGATTATGACGAAATCGATTCGAAACTCTAAGGACCTTGGTAAGATGCTAGGTGAATCGATGTCGACGATGGGCACGTTTATCGTGATTGTCTTCTTCGCGGCGCAACTACTTGCCTTCTTAGAGTGGAGTAATCTTGGTGTTATTATCGCGGTTAAAGGGGCTGCTTTACTTCAGAATCAAAGTGGTATTGTATTGATACTTGGCATTATCTTCCTAGGTGGTCTTATTAACATGATTATCGGTAGTGCTTCAGCAAAATGGGGTATTCTCGCGCCTATCTTTGTTCCAATGTTATTGATACTCGGTTATCACCCTGCGTTTACGCAAATGATGTACCGCGTGGGTGATTCGATTACAAACCCGATTACACCGATGATGCCGTACCTACCACTGCTGCTTTCTTACGCGAAAGAGTACGATCCTAAGATGAAACTTGGTTCGTTGATTGCGAGTCTCATGCCTTATACGTTATTCTTAGCAATATTCTGGCCATTATTTATGATTGTGTGGTATCTGCTTGGTATTCCGATGGGACCAGGTGGACCGATACACGCGAAATAGTGTAGGGATTTTCAACTCAATTTCCTTAAACAGCATGCTTTCCTGGGGCGTGGCCAGAGCCTGTAGTCTCTGGACTCACGCTACTCCCCTAGGAGTCAGCTGTTTTGGAAATTGTGTGACGTAAAGCTTACAAGCTTTGTATTGCGACTTAAGTATCGGACAGGTCTGCTATAATACCAATCGATGGCGACGTTAATGAAGGTTTTAATGAATTAACTGTGAGGAGAACTTTTGGAACACTAGATTTTAAGACTTTAATATAGGGGACTTAGGGAACCCTACAGTTTTAAAGTAGTTAAAGACTTAAATGTGGGGAACAGTTTTTGAGAAACTGCTTTCCTTTTTGAAAAGAAATAGCGTAAATATAACCAAACATATGTAAAATGATAAGGAGATGTAGACCCCGATGTCACGTTTAGATGGTATTAAAGCGCCGAGTCAGTTCGAGATTCACGCCGAACCTGTTACAGTCGAGCAGCATTTTACATTCCACGCCGACAACCGTATCTTCTTCAGCGACACGGCTTATAAAGATTTATTTCATCATGAATATACGTTTGTGCTTTCTTTAAAAGCCCTTACAAGCAAGCTAGGCATTGCCGTAGACTTTCATGAAATAGACCGTATTTACCGTGACTATCTTGAACCGAAGTTAAACGACGTTTGTTTAAATACGACTTTACCTGAAATGAATACGACCGTAGAAAATATAGGCTACTGGATTCGTGAACAATTCAAGCAATACTTACCAGACGGCGTTGGAATCGAACAACTAACGATTTATGAAACACCAAAGCACGCCGTCATTCTAAAGGGATAAGATGAAGACAAGTCACCACGCAACGCGCCCCCGCAAAAGCTATAATGTGTTAAGCGGCTTTTGCGGGTAGTGTTGCGGGCCGGTGACTTGTTTCTGTTTGGGTTCAATCGGTTTGAAGTGCGACCGTGGTTGCACTTCATTCCTTTGATGGGGAGTGGATACGGTGAGATAATCATGTACGATTTTGAGTATGCTTAATTTATCGGAATTGTACATGCTTATCTCGTCATTGTTGTACGTTTAAACTAGCATGTTCGCTCTTTGGTTTACATGTTTCTAAAGTCTTGTAAATCAAACACCCCTTCGTATACACGTTTCTGAAGTCTTGTAAATCAAACGCCCTTTCGTTTACACGTTTCACAAGTCTTGTAAATCTAATGCCCTTTCATTTACACGTTTTCATAGTCTTGTAAATCAAACGCCCTTTCGTTTACACGTTTCTGAAGTCTTGTAAATCAAACGCCCTTTCGTTTACACGTTTCCATAGTCTTGTAAATCAAACGCCCTTTCGTTTACACGTTTCTGAAGTCTTGTAAATCAAACGCCCCTTCGTTTACACGTTTCTGAAGTCTTGTAAATCAAACACCTTTTCATTTACACGTTTCTGAAGTCTTGTAAATCAAACCAAAAAAGTAACCCCTAGCACGCCACAACGCACTAGGGGTTCTTTATTTAAGCGACCTTTTCAGCGACATATATCGTACGGTCTAACCATTCACCTGTATTTGGATCAAAGTTATCGCACGTAATTAAAGTCAATCGGTCTTTTTGATTTTGTTGTTCGTCTAAAACAGAAACTTCAGTGGGCGGTACGTTACGAATCGACGTAATTTTATATTTACGCTTATCATTACCGACAGTGAAGCTTACGTCACTGCCCTTCTTCACTTTACCTTTTAGATTCGTAAACTGGTAATCTTTCAAGCTATAGTCAGTATGACCGGCAATTGAGATATTCTGATCGCTCAACGATTCCTCTTCCTCCGCAAAGCTTACACCACGCTTCAACTGCTCTGGCGTCGCAGGTCCAGGGTAAACGGGCTCTTTAATCTTCGCATCAGGTATCTCTAAATACCCTGCCATCTTAGATTTATCTTTAGGGATTTCAGCCTTGTCTTTCTGACTTTCACCATTCTTATTTTTATCGCTCTTATTCGCGTCATTATATTCTTCAATCTTCTTATCATTTTCCTGGTCTTTAAAGAAATCATCAATCTTTGGTTTAAAGAACAAGAACACCGCGATTAAGATACATATCACACCGAGAACTGGCAACAATCGGTTCATTAGGTTTTTCATGGTACAACGACTCCTACTTTCGTTCGCTATTAATTTCCTTCATCAAAAGCAACGTCACTTCTTATAATTGTTCAGTTAATTATAAATGCTTTTTTATCTTAAAGCAAAATTAAATGGACTTAAACATAAACCTTAGTCGAAGAAATCGAAGTCGAAGCCGCCGCCACCTGATTTCTTACGTCTATGTTCTTGGAATTCAAAGAAGCCTTGGAATAATAAAATAAGCATCATTGGATTGTATGTACCATCAGTAATATGGATATCGTGACCTGAAGCGATTTTAAAGCGCTCTGATTTAGTCGTCATGATCACGCGACCAGAATGGTCTTTTGCTTTAACGGAACGAGAAATGAAACCTGATTCTAGCGTAATGGCATCGCCTTGAACGCCTTTGAACACCATACGTGGTTTAAGTGCCATCTGCGTTGAAAAGACACCAATCTTACGACCATTCTTCTCAACATCCCATACCGTTGAAAATGGCGTCTTAATACGTCCTTCAATCGAACCTTCTTGTGTGATCGTGTAAATATTCTTGCCATCCTCTATCTTAAAATTATGTTTTTGACGTCCCATGAAAGACATAACTTGTTGCGTACCTGAAGTATAGAATAAACTCATTTGATAAACAGGTCGATTGCTTTCATCAAATACATCGATTACTTCTGTAGAAGCATCAAAGAAATTTTCTTTAAAATGATAACGTCCCATACATACACCTCATTTAAGAATTGATAATTTTATATTATAAGTATGACACAGATACCCTTTCTTGCCTAATAACTAACCTACAAGGTTGTGTTCAATTAAAATTTTGATACTAAATTGCAATTCCCTAAAACAGCATGCTTTCCTGTAAAGCCCAACTCAAACTTTCAGTTTGTTAGTTGGACTTACAAAGTAGCATAGCTACTTTGTACCACGCTTAACCCCCGGCTTGCATAGCTTGTTAATTTGCTTGCGCAAATTTCTTTGCCGGGGCCCCGCCCTCTGAGTCAGCTGTTTTGGAATTGATTAAGACAATTTATTAGCCGCTTATAGATATTTAAGTCGCGTTCCTTCAAGTCTAACCATTAAAAAAGGATAAGCCCACTTCCCATGAGCTTATCCGCTTCGTTGATATTAACTTAACGCATGTTGATGAATCACTTCTGCGATGGCTTTAGGTTCATTGTGTAAGAAGAAATGACCGCCATCGAAATATTCGATCGTTACTTTTCCTGAGAAGTAAGCTTCCCATTTAGACAACGTTTCAAAATCGATATCGTCTTCACCTGACATAATGACCGCATCTAAGTCAATCTCGTCATCATGAGGCTTATCTGAATACGCATCGATTGCTTCAAAGTCAGCGCGCAGTGACGGGCTTACAAGCTGCCATAGTTCATCATTTTCAAGGACTGCCTCAGGTGTACCGCCCTTATCTTTAATGAACGTCTTGAACGCATCTTGATCCATATCTTTCACACCTTCAGGTTCACCGCGATAACCAATCGGTTCACTCGCTGCTAGGAATAAACGCTTTGGCAACGTCATGCCCGCTTCCTTAAGTTTAAAGTACGTCTCATAAGCAAGAATCGTCCCTAAACTGTAGCCTAGAATATCATAATCACCGACATTTAAATCCTTAATTTGAGCTACGACTTCATTTACCATATCTTCAATAGAAGTTAGTGGTGATTCAGTAAATCGTGACCCTTTACCAGGAAGTTCGATGGTCTTCAGTTCTATATCGTCTTGCACGTGTGCTTTTAAATCATTATAGATGGATGCACTACCACCTGCGTAAGGTAGGCATATTAGTTGTCGTTTACTCATACATGCTCCTTCGTCTTATGGAAGTGATTCATAATAGTATCCATTGATATATGATTAACATGGTAAGGTCGCACTTCGTTCTTACTATGATGTCTTACCACGCGACTCAACGCGTAGTTTGTATTTAATGGAAAAGTACCATGGTTCACATTAATCTTTTCAGTTGGAAATGTCTCATAATCCGTTAATTCATATCCAATACCTTCTCTATGTATAAAAAATGAATCTAAATTACGATATAAACCAGTTCCAATATATTTTAAATAACTTTCTTTAATCGTCCAAATTTCATAGAATCTATCATATTGTTTCATCATCTCGGCTGCATTATAAATGTATCGTTTCTCACATGAATTAAAAAATGCTTCTGCTAATGATAAATCAATGGGTGCTTTATGTTCGATATCAATACCAACTGGGTAAGAATCGACAATACAAATAATCCATTCATGTGAATGAGATCGATTTGCGTAAACATTCATAGGTGAACTTAAACATGGTTTCCCGTATTCATTTTCATATTGAACAAGTTCGTCGATATCACATTCCGCATAATTTGCCACACTATATTTGAAAAGCAGTGCAGATAATAGCTTCGTGACATACATTTCTCGCGTCTTCATTCGAGAAACATTCTTTTGTTCAGTAGGATTTAAGCTCGCATATAAACCATCTAATTCATCATTTTCTAAGGTGAAGTCAACTTTTAATGCATATAATTGATACGGCACTGTATCACATCCCCTACTACGAAATTTAATAAAAAAGGAGAAGACACGATTGAAACGATTTCTATCTTTCAATCTCACTTAGACTTAGGCAATCAACTAAGCGTCATTGAACAATGACTCACGGCCATGTTCGCTTAAAGCGCAGGAGCTAAATTATAATTATGTTATCTAACAGCATGCTTTCCTGGGGCGTGGCCGGAGCCTGTAGTCTCCGGTCTCACGCTACTCCCCTAGGAGTCAGCTGTTTGGAAATTAGCTTTAAACTTTTTGAACTTTAATAAATCCCTAGACACTAATAATAGATGTCTCAATTATAATTTTATTTAACTTAACGAGATATCTTTATTTCCAAAATTAAAAAACAGAAAAAGGTTGGCTGTACCTTCTCCTGTTACGCTTCATATGGTTCGACGTATATTTGATCTGCGTTGAGGTAACTTAAATGAATCGTTTTATCATCTGATTTCAGTTCGACAATTTGATTCGTTGCGTCTTTATTTATGATTTCAACACTTTCACCAATCGTAATGTCTTTGTTTCTTAGATATACGAGTAAGTTTGTATGGTCTCGCACACGTTTGATCATGACTTTATCCCCTGCTTCAAAGGATAATAATGGTGTTGTATAAATCTCCTCAAATGTATCATTGCGTGGGATAACACCACCGTGCGGGCACGTTTCAGGCTCACCGAGTAATTGATCTAAGCGTTCTACGAATTTTTCTGAAACACGATGTTCCAGTACTTCCGCTTCTTCATGAACCTCTTCCCAATTATATTTCAACACTTCGATTAGGAATAATTCAATCAATCGATGTCGCTTAATCACATCTAAAGTATATGTTAACCCCTTCTCGGATAACTTAACACCCTTATAAGGTTTAGTTTCAACATACCCCGCTTTTAAAAGTCGGTTCACCATCTCACTAACTGAAGGTGGTTTGATATTTAAATACTGCGATAAAACTTTATTAGACACGTACGTGTTCATCCCATTGTTATAAAGTATGGCCTTTAGGTAATCCTCATTTTCCTCAGTTAACATTCCTATCACCTTTTCGATTTGACTCACCATCATTATAGCATGAAATATCTTGACAAGTTAAAAAGTTAAGATTATCATAAAATAAAATTAGGTTAACCTAAAAATATTTATAGGAGGTGTTAATAACGTGCTCGAAATTAAAAATCTACATTTGTTTTTAGGCAATCGCCACGTCCTTCAAAACATCAATTTAGCGTTACCCATTAACGGTGACATTATAGGTGTTATGGGACCTAATGGCGCAGGTAAGTCCTCATTACTGAAATCAATAACGAAGACATTCAAAGCTTCAGGTCAAATCACGATTAACGACCAACCCATTCACAAGCATTTGAAGAAGCTTTCATACATTCCTCAGAAATCTCAACTTGATTTAGACTTCCCCATCAACGTAGAGAAAGTCATTCTATCGGGATGTTTCAAGCATACAGGTTGGTTTAGAAAGATTTCGCATTACGACAAAGGCCGTTATATCAAACTGATTAAAGACTTAGAACTCTACGATTTAAGACATCGTCAAATTAAGGCCTTAAGTGGCGGTCAACTACAACGTGTACTCGTTGCACGCGCATTGATGTCTCAAAGCGACGTGTACTTACTGGATGAACCATTTACTGGCATCGATTTTCATAGTGAGGCTGTCATTTTCAAACAGATTGAGAAATTGAAACAAGAAGGTAAATTAGTCATTATCGTACACCACGATATCCAATCAGCTCGCGACTACTTCGACAAAGTGATTCTAATCAATCAAGACATTATCGCGTTTGGTGAGACTCAAGATGTCTTAACTGACATGCATATCAATCGCACGTTTAATCAAGCATCCCGAGCAAAAGCCCATCAAGGCCTCGCTTTTCAAAGAAAGGAAGTTACGCAACCATGATGGATTTCTTTCAACATATCTTTGAATACCGTTTCTTAAACCGTGCATTACTGATCGCAATATGTGTTGGCGTTGTATGTGGTGTCGTAGGTTCTGTAATTATATTAAGGGGACTCGCATTAATGAGTGACGCGATGAGCCATGCCGTACTACCAGGTGTTGCCTTGTCTTACCTCTTTCAAGTACCTATCCTAGTCGGTTCTCTTGTAACCGGTATGTTATCAAGCTTATTAATCGGGTTCTTCCAAGACCAATCTAAGACAAAGAAAGATGCGGCTATTGGGATATGTTTCACGGCGTTTCTCGCGACCGGTATTATTCTGATCAGCTTAATTCAAAGTACAACTGACTTATATCACATCTTATTCGGTAATATTTTAGCTATCACAAACGAAGTTTTCTGGACAACCATTATCGTAAGTGTGATGGTGTTACTCTTAATCATTATCTTTTATAGACCGCTCATGCTTTCAACATTCGACGCAGAGTTCAGTCGCTTAAGTGGGTTAAATACAACATTTATCCACTACTTTATCATTTTACTCCTTGCATTAGTTACAATCGCGAGTATTCAAACAGTCGGCATCATTTTAGTGGTCGCAATGCTCATTACGCCAGCTTCAACAGCGTATTTATTCGCGAAACACTTACACACGATGATGATATTCGCTACGCTATTCAGTACGATTAGCGCAATCGTCGGCATATATCTCAGCTACATTTATAATTTACCGAGCGGTGCCTGTATCGTACTTTGCGCGTTTAGTTTATATATCATCACATTTTTCATTCAATATTTAAGACCATTCTTTAGAAAAGAGGCGACATCATGAAGCGTATCCTATCGATTATCATAGTCTTTATTATCCTTCTAAGTGGGTGCGGAAAGGAAGGCAGTCACAAGCTTAATATCGTGACGACAAACTCAATATTATATGACATGACACACAACATTGTCGGTGACCATGCCGAAATACACAGTATCGTCCCGGTTGGTCAAGACCCACATGAGTATGAAATTAAACCTAAGGATGTAGAGGCCATTCAGAACGCTGATATCATCTTGTATAACGGTTTAAACCTTGAAACTGGTAATGGCTGGTTTGAAAAGGCACTTAAACAAGCAGGCAAAGATTTAGATGACGATTCAGTCGTGAAAGTTTCTAAACATGTGAAACCCATTTATCTCAAGCACCATGCGACAGCGGAACAACAACCTGACCCTCACGCTTGGTTAAGCTTAGAAAATGGTATTCAATATGTAAAAAACATTCAAGATGCGGTCGTCAAGCATGATCAATCTAACAAAGACAGCTATCAAAAAGATGGCGACCAATACATTCAAAAGTTAGAAAAACTCAATCAATCGAGTCATCAAAAATTTGAAGATATTCCTAAATCTAAACGTCATATGATTACAAGTGAAGGTGCATTTAAATACTTTTCAAAACAATATCAAATTAACTCAGGATATATTTGGGAGATTAATACGGAAAAGCAAGGAACCCCTAAACAAATGAAAGACGCGATTAAATTCGTTAAAGATAACAATCTTAAACATTTACTACTTGAAACAAGTGTCGATGCGAAAAGTATGAAGGCACTAGGTGAGGAAACACATGCGACAATCTATGGAGAAGTTTATACAGATTCAATAGGTAAGAAAGGGTCTAAAGGTGACTCCTACTATAAAATGATGCAGTCAAATATCGATACCATTCATAGTAGTATGAAGTAGACAACACGCGCTAAAAAATTAGCTTTCCAATTACATAACGTAATTCTAATGCCAGATTATGTTGTTGCGCGAAAAGCAGATGCATTAAATTATCCTCCAAAACTATGAAAAGTCGAGCCTGAGGTCCCCATACCCTTATGGCTCGACATTTTTTATAAATTCCTATTTTCAATGGCTTCATCTAAATCTCGATATTTGAGTAGATCTAAACTTAACGTTTCCCATAAATAAAATGAAGCATAGGAAAGATAAGGCGACCAAAGCGCCTTTTTCTCTTTCAATACACGTTTACGTGAGTCTCTATCTACCTGATAAAGCCACTCTACTACACGTTGTAACGCTACATCGTCAACCGCTAGTATATTCGGCCTTCTAAGCGTAAAGATGAGATACATTTCAGCAGTCCACTTACCAATACCTTTCACTTGCGTTAATTGTTTAAGTACCGTTTGATCATCGAGACTATCTAACCTTTCAAGATCTAATTCGCCTGATTGGATACATCTAATTAAATCTCGTGTGTACTTTACTTTGGCACGAGATAAGCCCACATCTAGTAAAGCTTCGTCAGATAATTGAGCAACTTTATCTACTGTAAAGTCGTGGCCCGTTAATTCTACAACACGACTAAATACAGCTTCCGCGGCTGGAAAGGATATTTGTTGGCCAACGATAGATCGCACTAACGACTTAAAATAATAAGGACGTATATCAATTTCAATATCGCCTAAATGTGTGATGAGCTTTTTTAATGTGGCATCTTTTTCAATAAGCGCTTGTACGGGCGCCTCTGATATCCTAATTACCGCCTTTTCATAAACTGTCATCCTAATCCAATCCTTTTTCGAGCGCCTCTTTTAATATCACAACATGGTTGTATGTTTCATCTTTAGCAGCATAAACAAGCCAAGTCGTCTCTTTAGCTTCAGCTTCAATTTCTTTAAGTTGGTCAAATGCCTCACGTTGTTCACCTGTCTGAAGTTCTTCTAAATATTTTTCCTTAAAGGTATCGATTTTCTCAGGGTCGTGATCGAACCATTGTCTTAATGATTTTGTAGGCCCTACTTCTTTAAGCCAATAATCAAGTTCTGCTTTTTCTTTTGATACACCACGCGGCCAAACACGGTCGACAAACACGCGTACGCCCTTTTCATTATCGTTGTATACTCGAATCATGTTAAATGCCATCCTATCACCTCATGACACCTTTACCCTATTTTCCACACGAAAAAAGCCGGGACAAAGCCCGGCTCTTTATATAAGTATGTTGTTTTTATATGAATTACGTACCTATGCTAGTCGGAAATTATTTTTCTTCAGATGAAGAAGATGAAGAACCTGAACCTGATTCTTCTGATGAAGAACCTTCCTCAGTTGACTCTTCTGATGAAGAACCTTCTTCAGTTGACTCTTCTGAAGATGAACCTTCTTCAGTTGATTCTTCTGAAGATGAACCTGAACCAGATTCTTCAGAAGATTTGTCAGATGAACCTGACTCTTCAGATTTTTTCTCTTCTTTTTTGTCTCCACTACCTGAATCTTGACCACAAGCACCTAGTACGATACTTGCTGCTGCGAATAATGCTAAAAACTTTTTCAAAACAATACAACTCCTTGTTATATATAATTTGGATATTGCACTTGTAAGATAGCACATGTTTGTAGCTTTGAAACTGTTTTTTACAATATCCAAACAATAGTTTATAGAGAGTTTTCATAATAAATCTAAGATTAATGTTTTTAGTTTTTTATTAATATTTCGAAAATACTTACTTCAAATTCTAACGAATTAAATTAATTATCTTAATTTTACATTTACATTAGTAATATCCAAATTCTTTCATTTACATGCTGTTTAATATATCAAAAGTAATCACGGAATTTTTAATCCATAATTCAAACTGTAAAGAAATAAAGAGGTTGAATTTTCTGTAATTTTTATACTTAAGATGTTATTTACCTTTAGGTGTTCTTTTTACACAAATTAATGTTTAATATGAATATATATTCTAAAATGATTTGCCAATTGCGTTCATTTCATAATAGAATTGTTTTTGTAAACACAAATTTAAGGTAATATAAAAATTTGAATAGACTTTTTTCACAAAACTACATATCTAGTTTTTTAAAAGTACTCAAATGACTAGAAATTGGAGGGGATTAAGTGTTTGAGTTCTTAAATAAAATCAATGATATTTTGTGGGGGGCCCCTAGTTTAATATTATTGACAGGTACAGGTTTATTTTTCACTTTACTTTTGAAAGGTTTACAGTTCACGAAACTGTTACACGCATTCAAACTCGCGTTTATGCCGTCAAAACCTTCTAAGGATGAACAAGGTGACATCAGTAACTTTAAAACCTTGATGACATCTTTAGCCGGTATGATTGGTAATGGTAACATTGCAGGGGTAGCAACCGCCATTACACTCGGTGGACCAGGCGCAATCTTTTGGATGTGGGTTGTTGGTTTACTCGGTATGACCACAAAATACGCCGAAGCATTACTTGCGATGAAATATCGTGAGAAGAATCCGAACGGCGAATATTCAAGTGGACCAATGTATTACATAGAAAAAGGACTCGGTTCTAAATACAAATTCTTAGCAATCGCATTCGCAATCTTCGGTGCTTTTGCAGCATTAGGAATTGGTAACAGTGTTCAATCTAATACCATTGCTGATGTGATGACACATAGCTTTAATATTAATGGATTTATAACTGGTATTGTACTTGTTATCTTAATTTCATTAATTATCTTTGGCGGTATCCAAAGAATTAGTAGTGTTGCAGGCGTATTCGTTCCGGTAATGGCCATTTTATACATAGGTGCATCATTACTTATCTTAGTGTTAAACTTCGACCAAATCATTCCAGCATTTGGATTAATATTTAAATATGCATTTACACCTGTTTCAGCTTTAGGTGGCTTTTCAGGGATTGTAGTGATGCAAGCCATTCAAAATGGTGTTTCAAAGGGGATCTTTTCAAACGAAGCTGGTCTTGGTACGGTTGCTTTAATCGCAGGTAACGCGAAGACGAATCAACCTGTCGTTCAAGCGCTTGTAGCGATGACAGGTACATTCATCGTAACGATTGTTGTATGTACGATGACTGCCCTAGTTCTACTTGTAACAGGGTACTGGGATCCAACAGGCGGTCTCATTTCAGGCGTTGAACATAGTAAAGATATCGAAGCTGGTGCTTTAACAAGTGCCGCATTCGGTCATTCATTAGGCGTAATCGGTGAATACATCGTTTCGTTCTCGGTTATCTTCTTCGGTTTCTCAACAATCATCGCTTGGTTCGTGTATGGCAGTAAATGTTTAGAATATTTACTTGGCGTGAAAAGCGTGATGTTCTACGGTATCGTGTACGTATTATTTACATTCATCGGTACAGTAGCTAAACTTGAAACAGTTTGGGTATTCGCTGATATCGCGAACGCGTTAATGATGATTCCGAACTTAATCGGTTTATTATTACTTTATAAAGTCATTAAACGTGAAACTGAGAAATATTTTAAACCTTCTATTGATTAATTCATATCAGAAGTCGACCATGGTGCTTATTTGAGCACTGTGGTCTTTTTTTATTTTTGAAAAGTCCATTAAATACTTTATGCAAAATGTAGAATGCTCTTTTATAACATTGTTTAAGTATGGTACAATATTGAAAATGTTTAATTTTTGAAAATTGTGTTTATTTCGGGGAGGGTAACAATTGAAACTTGTTATTAAATTATTATTAGGGATTGCTTTAGGTATTGTAATTGGTTTAATTGACATCGACTTTGTTACAAAAGCTATCGTGACATTCAAGTCAATTTTCGACCAAATCATTGGCTATATCATTCCACTTATCATTTTCTTTTTCATTGCAGCAGGGATTACGTCACTTGGACAAGGGTCAGGTAAACTTGTTGGACTTACAGTAGGTGCTGCTTATACATCTACAATCATCGCAGGTTTACTTGCTTTAACAGTTGCTTATAACGTGATGCCTTTTATCGCGAAAAAAGGCGCAGTTCCAGGTGAACCTGAAGAAATCAAACCTTTCTTCACATTCGAATTTGATCCACTTATGGGTGTTCTAACTGCATTAATCACAGCTTTCTTAGTTGGTATTATTGCTGCCAGTTTAAATAGCCCTACTGTCATTAAATTAATTGATGAAGGTCAAAAAATCGTTGAAGTCGCGATTTATAAAATTATCATTCCATTCTTACCATTCTATATCGCAAGTATCTTCACAGAAATTGCTGCACAAGGTACGGTATTCAACATTGTTAAAATCTTCGGTCTCGTTTTAATCTTAGCAATCGCACTTCACTGGGTATGGTTAATTATTCTTTATACAATTGCGGGAACATTGAACAAACGTAATCCGTTCAGTATGATTAAAAACATGATTCCAGCCTACTTTACTGCCGTTGGTACAATGAGTAGTGCTGCTACAATTCCAGTAACGCTTGAACAAACGAAGAAGAACAAAGTTACAGGTTCTATCGCTGACTTTGCGATTCCGCTTCTTGCGACGATTCACTTATCGGGGTCAACGATTACATTAGTAAGTTGTTCAATTGCGGCGATGATCGTACTTCCAGGTATGTCATTACCTGCTATTCCAACTATGATTGGTTTTATCTTTATGTTAGGTATTATCATGATTGCGGCTCCTGGTGTTCCAGGTGGTTCTGTAATGGCAGCGAGTGGTATCCTAGGCTCTATCTTAGGCTTTAACGAATCAGCTATTGGTTTAATGATTGCGCTTTACATGGCTCAAGATAGCTTTGGTACAGCGACTAACATTACAGGTGACGGTGCAATTACAGCAATCGTTGATAAACTCGGCTTTAAAAACAAATCAGCTTAAGAAATGTCAGCTGTCAACCTATAGCCTTAATAACAATTCCTTTAACAGCATGCTTTCCTGGGGCGTGGCCTGAGCCTATAGTCTCAGGACGCACGCTACTCCCCTAGGAGTCAGCTGTTATGGAATTGTTAAAGATAAATTGCTTTAACTTATTTTATAAATTTCAAATCTGATATGTATGAAGTTATAGAAGTTTATAATGGGCTTTTCAAGAAGTAAATTTAATAGTAATAATTAGAGGACGAAGCATATTTAAAAATATGTTCCGTCCTTTTATTTTTGACATTTATTTATATTCAAAAGATAATAAATGTATATTACCATAAACATATTTTCGAAAAGTTTCAAATTTTACAAAAATTTGTAGTTCGTTTATAGTTAACTTGTAGTACAAGGGGGGAGATAAGATGAAGAAGATCCTATTAATTGGGAGTGCCTTCATCGGAGTTATAGTGGGTGCAGGCTTTGCATCAGGACAAGAAATCTTACAGTATTTCACGAGTTTTGGGCTTATTGGTACTTTAGGGGCAATTCTTTCCACAGCGTTATTTGCTTACATAGGTATGATGTTAGTATGGCTTGGTAGCCGTGAACAAACGAACTCGCATATAACTGTAATCGAAAAGATTACAGGTCATTCTACTATAGGAAAAATCATCGCGTTTATTATAGATGCTGTTTTATTATTCACGTTATTTGGCACAGGTGTTGTAATGCTAGCCGGTGCAGGTTCTAACTTAAATCAACAATTCGGTATTCCAACCACTATTGGTACACTCTTAATGACACTTTTAGTGATTATTTGCGGTATGTTTAATGTTGATGGTGTTGTAAAAATTATCGGTAATATCACACCATTCTTAATCGTATTTATTATTGGTATCGCAATTTATAGCTTTTTCAATGCTGACGGTTCACTTTCTACATTAAATGATATTTCAAGTTCTAAGAAGACGACGTTACCGAACTGGATTATTGCGGGTATCAATTATGCGTCATTCAATACGTCATTAGGTGCGTCGATGTCGATTGTGATTGGTGGTTCTGTAAAAGACCCTAAAACAGCTGCAAAAGGTGGTCTCTTAGGCGGATTGATGCTTGGTGGTTTAATTCTACTCAGTCACTTTGCTATCTTTTCTAAGATTAAAGAAGTTGGTGATCTTGAATTACCAACATTAGGTATTGTGAACCACATTTCACCGATTCTCGGTATCATAATGGCTATTGTAATCTTCGGTATGATATTCAATACAGCGTTGGGTATGTTCTATTCATTTACGGCACGCTTTAAAGATGTAGGTTCAAAGTCATTTAAAATCATTTATATTATTTCAATAATTGTCGGTTTAATTGTAAGTTTCGTAGGCTTTACGGATTTAGTTGCTTTCTTCTATCCATTAATTGGTTATTTAGGAATCGTACTCATTGGTGCTCTAATTTATGCGCCATTTAAATTAAAACGACAAAAGTCATAAAAGATTTAGTAGCACATTTTAATTTCCTTATAGCATGTTTGAATAAATAGTCTATATAATTATTGAGAACACGTTAGTTAGACTTAAAAGATGAGATACAAGTTATTATAAGGAATAAATAGCTTTATTAATGGCAATTCCATATACAGCTGACTCAGAGGGCGGGTCCCCGGCACTTACAAAAGAACAAAGAAGCTAATGCTTCTTTGTAAGTTCAACCAACGAATTGGAAATTCGGGTTGAGCTTTATACGCAAGCAAATTAACAAGCTATGCAAGCCGGGGCTTTATATTTTAATGAACGAAGAAGCCCTAGCTTCTTCGTAAGTTCAACTAACAAATTGAAAATTCGAGTTGAACTTTACAGGAAAGCATGCTGTAGATGGAATTCTAATCAATTTTCCATAATAAATAAGGTCTTATACCAAGTAAGGGTTACGCCCCCTATCTTTGGTATAAGACCTTTTTAAATGCGTTCACTTTCTTACTAGGCTTTTAAATCGCGACGCTTATACACGAGCGCACCTATCACTATGAGTGCAAGTGCGATACCTATCATTACGAGACTTTCTGTAACGTTGAACGTATCTTTAACAGGATAGTTGCTCATATAAGACGTTAGGATAAACGGTTCCATCCAATCTGCAACTGAAATCAATTCACCGAGATAACTAGCCACAAATGTGAAGATGTGAATGGCCCAAATGAATTTAATCAGACTTGGTTTGAGACCCAACAGACAAGCAGCAACGCTAATAAATAGCGCTGTAATTGGATAGTAATTCAAGCCTGCTTTAAGGAATAAGTCAAAGTCTAAACTGTCATCTAATATGAAACTTTGAGCTAACCAAATACCTAATGCATACATCACAATGAGTAAGGCATTTAAAATCAAGCTTGTTAATAGTGTTGTTATAAATAAACGTAGGCGTTGCTTACCAGTGATATAAACTAACGTTAACTGCCCTTTATGTTCTTGGCGATACAAGCTTTGAATTAAAATGATCGGATAAATGGCGCTAATTAACGTTAATACAATCGCTATAAATGGTATGAAGTTCTTGATAATTTCTTGCGTCGAACCGCCACCTAAGATTTGTTTGATCATTGGATTGTCGTCTGCAAAATCTTTAAGATCGCCAAATATTGAACCATAACTCGCACCGAGTACGAACATCGCGACTAACCAAATGATCATCGTTAACCCGAATTGTTTCACGATTAATCCTGGGAAATGGGCTAACCATCTCGGTGCACGTTCGCGTCCTTTAGGCTCACCGAATATCGCAGCACCGACGTCACGTGTTTGACGACCAAGTACGGTTAAACCAAATAGCACTAAAGTGAGCACTGAAATGATGAGAACTGGCGTTAAGTCATTCTCACCATATGGGAAGATTTGGTATAGTAACCCGATTGGTGACCATAAACTAAGGTCGTCGTTTTGTATATCCGTAATCGCTCTGAATAAATAAAAGACTATGACAAGACCGATTGCCCAGCGGATGACTTGTTCAGAGTTCTTGAAGACTTGGGACAGACATGCTGTTAAGAATGCGAAGAACATACCGCATAATGCGAGTGACAAGCCGTAAAAGAGATTCCATTCGAAATCTAAACCTTCTACATTCATGAGTTGTATCGCGAGTGTGGTTAAAGCACCGAGTAACAGGTTGTAAACGACTATATACAAGCTGTAACCGAGCACAATAGCTAAGCGTCCAACGTTACGACTATGAATGAGCTCCGCAAAACCATTCTCTTCATCTTTCTTTAAATCTTTAACGACCATCAGAACGTTTAATATGGCGATAATGATTAATGTCGTCATCAACATCTCATGAACAAAGAGATTTCCGATGGTATATTTACCACTTGATGCAGGTCCTATCATCGCTGTAATAGACGGGTTCGTCATCGTTTCCTTTAAAGCGTCTCGCTTACTTTGATCAGGATACACTTCGTACAAGGACTTTGCCATAAGCGCTGACATTAGTGCGAAACTTAGCGATACGATCAACATGTAGAGCCGTTTCTTTCTCAAATACATGAGGAACATTTTAAACCATGCATGGCATAAACGTTTCATACTACTCCACCTCACTATCTTTTTGATAGTGTTTCATGAACAATGTTTCAAGTGATGGTGGTGCAATTTGAATATCTTGAATGTGATGTTGGTTAATACGTTGTAAGATAGCTTGCGTATGTTGATGACCAACTTGGAATGTATAACGCGAGCCATCTCGTTCAAATTGGTGGACACCCGCTTCATCCTTTAAATACGTTAAGTCATCTTGTGACTCCACCGTATAAAGATGATATGTCAGATGTCGCATGTCATTTAAGGTACCCGTTTCAATAACAGTACCATCTTTAATAATTGAGATACGATCGCATAAATGTTCGACTTCACTTAAGATGTGACTGGACAAGAGCACACATTTATTGGCATGTTTAAGCTCTAAGACACATTCCTGGAATTCATGTTCCATAAGCGGGTCTAAGCCAGAAGTTGGTTCATCAAAGATATATAACATTGCGTCGATACTTAACGCACTGATGATACCAATTTTCTGTAAGTTCCCTTTTGAATAGTTCTTACATTTTTTCTTAGGATCGAAGTGGAAACGTTCCATTAAAGCTTCTTTACGACCTGGTATTTCATTACCATTGAGTCGAATTAAGAAATCAATCATTTCGCCACCTGTAAAGTTCGGCCACACATTGACGTCACCCGGAATGTACGAAATTCGTGACATATCTTCAGAGGTTAACTGTTTCATAGGTTTATCAAATATTGATACATCGCCTGAGGTTTGATGGATAATGCCTAGAATAATCTTAATCGTAGTCGACTTCCCAGCACCATTAGGTCCGATGAATCCAAGGATTTCACCTTCGTTAACGTCGAGGTTCACGTCTTTAAGCGCACTGAACTTTCCAAATTTCTTCGTAATTGATGATAATTGTAAAACGCTCATCCTATCCCTCCTATCTCTAACTTGACTACATTATAGCAGAGCGGAATAAGATATTGTTAAATATACTTTATTTTATTAACTAATTAATTTTCTACATTTAAATTTTTATTAGATTTCTTTTTTAAAAGCCCTATATTTGAATCATTTGTATCGCGTCTATCATTTCTTTTTTAATGTCTGGTGTACGCCATTCTCTTGGATAACCTAAACAAGGACATATGTAGGTACGTGCAGGTGATTGAAGTCTTTTCCTGAAGTGGACATGACCC
Source organism: Staphylococcus massiliensis CCUG 55927 (assembly GCF_000298075.1). GTDB lineage: Bacteria > Bacillota > Bacilli > Staphylococcales > Staphylococcaceae > Staphylococcus > Staphylococcus massiliensis. Next base: position 1,422,058 of record NZ_JH815593.1, read on the forward strand.
ATAACGCTATACGGGATGTTGTAAGTATCGTAGAGGTCGTCGATGTCAGTCGTACCTAAGAAGGCGTTGAAATAATCGAAGATACGATGTGGTAGTGGTACGACAAAGTCAGGATGGGTCACCATATGTGTGATTAAGATGACTTTACGATCACCGACGCGCTTGATATCTCGCTCAATGTCTTTCGCGAATTGACGCGAGACTTCGATATCTGACTCATGCCAATCGATATGCTTCTTATCTTGCCAAGTCGCGCCTAAAAATTTCTTTCGAGAAAGACGGTCTAAATCAAATTGGTCGCTCGCAAAGGCGTAGTTATACCAACCACAATGACCGACTATCGCCCACTCGTCATTGATAATGAAAGGCTCCGTCGATTAGGCATTTCGGCTTAGATTTAAAGTAATTTAAGATGGACGTCGTATCTGGTGCCTCAGCATCCATATCCCAAAGATCGTGGTTCCCAGGAACTAAGAGCGTTTGAACGGCCGTTTGATATTGAACGCGTTGCACGAATTCATATGAGTAGGCATGATGGTTGGATATGTCTCCCGCAATAATAAATAAGTCGATTTCAGAGTGTTTAATGATATCGACAAGCATCGCCTCATATTCGCTTGGTGTCACATCTTTATTGCGATCGATATGTAAATCTGAAATAACTCCGATATTCATAGAAACAGCCTTTCTCATTTTATTTCACGAACGATTTATCACTTATTTAAATGAATTGCACAAAATTACATAATGAAACATACATCTATAATTGTAATAAGCACGATAATTCTATTATAAGACTTACAACGGCTTAATGGGTGTAACGATATTTCGACGATTTCACGTATTGGTTTATTGCAATAGAAAAAGCCCTACAAAGTATATGCGTTTTACATAGACTTTATAAGACTTTAAAGACATTAGTTTTTCTTATTTTGAAACTTCTTTAATGTTAATTTTCTTTTGACCAACGCTATCGCCATAGTTTTCGATGTCTTGAGCTTTTAATAAGATTGGTCCTTCAATATCTTCAAGTTTGTAAACTGCTACACCTTTAGCAGTACCACCTTTTTTGATATTGTTTGATTCATTTTTAGTGTATTTATTGTATTTCTCTTCAGTTTCAGTGTCGAAGTGAGATATATCTAAGCGGTTTTCAACATCTTTCTGATCTTCTACAACTTCAAACGCTCTCATGAAAGCCGTCATCGGTGATAATTCATCTTCAGCATCTTTATTCGTTACAGAATAGAAGATTGCGACTTGTTCACCGTCGTACTCGCTTTCAGTTAATTTAACTTCTTCAATTTTTAAGTCAAATTCTTCACTCTTAAATTGATTATTTTTAAAAGTCACGTCAGATTTTTCTTTGTCATCGTCTTTTTTAGCTGTGATAGAATCGTCATCGTCTTCAGATTTTGAATCGTCTTTAGCGTCATCTTTTGAATCATCAGAGTTTGTTTCTTCTTTGTTGTTAGACGTATCATCTGTTTTAGCTTCTTCTTTAGTTTCCTCTGTAGAATCGTCTTTTGACTCTCCTGAATTGCCACATGCACCTAATACTAAGAAAGCTGATGCACATAAGAATAATAATTTTTTCATATTCGTACCTCTTCCCTGGTTAGTAATTTAGATAAAATATGTAAAATATAATATCAATTTAGATATCACTAAACTTAATTTATCAATTTACGATTACAAAAGCAACATAATTTTACTACTTACTTTAATTTATTTTTAAAATGGAAGTACTTATAAATATAATTGATTTATTTTTCTCAATAAAAAAGAACGCGTGCATCGACGCGTTCAGGAATAGTTGCTTATTCAGCTTTTTAGTAAGGCTGCAGCAAGTGCGAAGTTGCCATATGTCGCAGATTTATTATCCTGATATGCAGGCATTTTAATGTAGCGCTTTAAATCTTCAACTTGTAAGTAGTCTTGCATCATGTCCTTAAATTGAGATCTCACCTTTTCTAAAAAGGCCTCACTTACGACGCCACCGCCGAATACAATCGCATTAGGACGTAAGATTAACGTTTGTTGCATCACAATTTGCGCTACATAATAAGCTAAGATATCCCACACTGGATGACTGATAGGAACGTCCTTTCCTGATTGATTTAAACGTGCTTCAAAGGTAGGACCTGAAACAAGACCTTCTAAACAGTCATTATGATACGGACAAATACCTTTGAAATCAGTGTCTTTCGGATGACGCTTTACATGAACGTGCCCCATCTCAGGATGACCAGCGCCGCCTAATATATGACCATTGACAACTGCGCCGCCACCGACGCCTGTACCAATTGTATAGTAGACAAGACTATTAATTTGACGACCTTGTGATAACTCATGTTGATATTCACCATATGCCGAACCGTTCACATCCGTTGTGAAGTACATTGGAATATCCATGTCGGCTTTAAGTCGGCCTAACAAATCGGTATGCTGCCACTTGAGTTTAGGTGTTGATGTAATGTAACCATATTTAGGATGGGTTGTGTTGATTTCGATAGGTCCAAATGAAGCAACACTTAGGGCCTTTACATCAGGATATTGTTTAAAAAATGAAGTGACTTGCGCGAGGGTTTCATCTGGTGTCGTCGTTGGTATCACGATTTCTTCAATAATGTTGAGGTCCGAATCACCGACAGCACATACGAATTTAGTACCACCAGCCTCAATACTTCCAAGTTGTACCATTGTCATTCTCCTTTTCATTCATTTATATATGCGATAGTTTAAAGCGATAACATGTTTCTTTAACTTTAGTTGTACCTATTGTATCACTGTGTTCATGGTGCCATATACCACCCATGTTTTCATAGAATTGCGTTGTTGGGTTTTCTGACAGCACATAAATGATAACTTCTTGGTAACCATCTTCAATGAAGCAATTGAATAATTGCTTTAATAAAGCACGTCCGTACCCCTTGTCTTGAGAAGATGGTAAAACGTAAAACGCGTATACCTCTGCGATATGAGTTTGTTGCGGATTATCTCGGTTTATACCACCATTGATAAATCCTACGACGTTATCGTTGTTATCAGTAGCAACGTAAACATGTGACTTCGGAATAACCTGCTCCCATAAGCTTTCTTTATCCTTTGTAGACATTGCATCTAGGTACGATTGATCGATAAGACCACAGTAGGTATCCTTCCAAGTTTCGACGTGAATACGAGCTATATTAGATACATCATTGAGTGTAGCTTGTCTAATCATAATAAACACTCCCTATATATAATTTTATTAAAATTATTTTAAAATTACGAAAATCTAAACTTGAAACATATAAAATATGATAGAGTTGTAACATACTCATTAATTTGGAGGTATACATATGGAACAACAATATCAACATCAAAATCAGTACCAACAAAACCGCCCTACTAGCCGAGTAGCTGAAATGGTTCTTGGCATTTTAGGTAGTATCTTTGGTATTATCGGCGGCATCATTGCAATAATGATTGGTAGCTTATCAGAGGGGTTAGAAACTGGATCAGGTGGTACTGTCCTAGGTTTAGGTGTCGCAGTTATTATTACATGTATCATTACATTAATCTTAAGTTGTATCATCAATAAGAAACGCGTACTTATTGGTATCCTACTTATCGTTGGCGGTATCCTAAACGTTGTTTTAATTAGTGTATTCGGTATTTTATCAGGTATTTTAATTTTAGTAGCCGGTATCATTACACTAATCCGCAAATAAATACTTACTTAAATGGAACATGAGTGACGCTTTGAAGGCGCACCGTGTTCCATATTTTTATTCATATTTAAAGCTATCACTGGTATAATAATGTTAATTTACACCAAAGGAGTCAACATCATGATTAAATTAAACGATAGCATCGAATCAACCCAGTTTTCATATAGAGGCACATTTTGGCTTACAATCCTTTATGCCTTCTTAATTTTCTTCATTATAACACCCGAACTCTTTAACTGGTTGCACCACTTACCTTCTTTCTTTTTAGACGAAGAAGCTTTCGAATCATTACTAACGCTACTATATGATAGCGGCTATGGCATGCCTCTAGATATGCTTATCTTCTTTATTATAACGATTCTACTACTCTTATTCACAAATAAATTCATTGAACAACGTACACTTCACTCTATTGGCATCTATAAAAAAGGATTTCTCAAATTCTACATTTTAGGCGCTTTATTCGGTACGTGCCTAATTCTAACGATATTCGCTGTTATTTTCGTTGGAAAAGGCTATGAAGTTTCATTTAACGACAACTTCAAAGTAAATGTCATTCTAGCATTCTTGGTAGCTTATATATTCCAAAGCTTCGCTGAAGAATTATTATTTAGAGGGTTTATTATGAACGCGATAGCTGGTCAAAAAGGGGTTACGCTTGGAATCATTATAAACTCGATTTTATTTGTAGCATTCCATCTTCAAAATCCAGGCTTGGACATCTTGCCTATAATTAATCTATTTATCTTCGGTATTATTTTCTCTCTATTATTCTACATGACGAATAGCATATGGTTTGTGCCAGGCGTCCATTGTTTATGGAATTTTATGTTAGGACCAATCCTTGGTATTCAAGTTAGTGGAATTCCGATTGAAGAATCATTATTGCTAACTGTGACTGATCAGACTAACGCCATCTTTAATGGTGCTAATTTTGGATTAGAGGGTAGTATTGTAACTACTGGCGTCGGATTAATCGTCGTTATTGTCATTATCATCGTTATGGCAATCAAACGACGCTTTGTTAAACATACTTTTTAATAGGTCCGGCAGTCTTACGTAAGACAAACTTCAGACTGCCCGCTTGTAGTTGGTTTAAAATCTTAAAATAAATATTTTATTAAAATGGCTTTTCATTTAAGAAAAATAGGTATATAATTATAAATCGTAAACATTACTATTTAAGGAGTGGCAAATTTGAAGAGATCATTTATTAGTATCATTGGTGTTATCGCATTAGCGCTCTTACTCGTAGCTTGCGGCAATTCAAACTCTAATGATAAAAAGAAAGATAAGCTAAATGTAAAGACGACGATTTATCCTTTAACGAGCCTCGTTGAGCAAATCGGTGGCGAGCATGTAGAAGTAGAATCTGTATACCCTGAAGGTGCGGATTTACATACGTACGACCCATCTCAAAAAGACATCTTAGACGTAAATAAATCAGATTTATTTGTGTATACAGGCGACACATTAGACCCTGTTGCGAAAAAAATTGCTAAATCGATTAAAGAAGAAGATAAAAAACTTTCTATTGAAAAAGGACTATCTAAAGATATGTTAATGGAAGGACATCACCATCATCATGGTGAAGAAGGTCACGACCATGGACACCACGAAGACGCACTTAAAGAAGACGAGCACGAGCATGGCGAAGAAGGTCATAAGGAAGAAGAACATGAACATGGTCATGACGAAGGTCATCACGGCCACAGCCATGGTCAATATGACCCACACATTTGGTTAGATCCTGTAATCGCGCAATCTATGGCAAAAGAAGTTAAAGATGAATTAGTTAAGAAAGACCCAGACAATAAAGCTGACTATGAGAAAAACTTTAAGAAAGTCGACAAAGATTTAAAAGCTTTAGATGAAGACTTAAAAGCTAAGACAAAGGATCATAAAGGTGAAACAGTATTCATTTCTCACGATTCAATTGGTTACTTAGCTAAACGTTACGGCTTTAAGCAACAAGGTATTCAAAGTATGAATAAAGAAGACCCTACTCAAAAAGACTTAGTGAAAATCGTTAAAGAAATTAATGATTCAGATGCGAAATATGTGTTATATGAAGAAAATATTTCTACGAAGATTACGGATGTCATTCGTAAAGATACCGACGCTAAGCCACTTAAGTTTAACAACATGGAAGCAATCACTAAGAAGCAAAGTAAAGACCAAACATATCAGTCATTTATGAAAGAAAACGTTAAGAATTTAAGTAAGGCATTAGAAAACAAATAATCGAATAATCACATAATTTTAGCCCGTTCCTCTTTCAAGGACGGGCTATTTTTTATCTTCTAACTCATACAACGCGTTTTCTTTGCCGGGGCCCCGCCCTCTGAGTCAGCTGTTTTGAGGATTGTATGAAATAAAGCTTAACTGCTTTATTTCATTGGTTTAGTCCTAAGCTCTTTTTTACATTAATAAACTTTATATGTTTGACCAGTCTGCTTTCCTTCAACACTTTTAACATATGCATTTGCAACTTCTGATACTTTTCTTGGATTGAATCCTTTGAAAAAGTCACCATATTTATCTAATGCTTCTTCAACTACATTAGGACTCACATTATTAATCCTTAAACCATTTTGCAACTCTATAGCTGCCGAAGTAACAAACCCCGCTATGCCACCATTAGCCATAGCAGCAGAACTTCCTAATTCAATAGGATCATCCATCATGATTCCTGAAGTTAAAGTAAAACTACCGTTATGATTAAGGTAATGCTGCCCAATTAGCACAAGATTGATTTGCCCTAATAACTTACTATTAATAGCAACTTGGTTATCTTCTACCGTCATTTCTTTTAAAGATTGAAATGTAGCAGCACCAGTTGCACTTACTACCGCATCAATGTTTTTGATGTCGTTATACATTTGTTTTATATCATTAACTTTAGTTATATCGATTTGATAATCACCTGATGATAAACCTACTTCGATAACATCATGATTGAGTTCTTTTAATTTCTGTGACACTTCTTTTCCAATTGTACCTGATGCTCCAATTACAACAACTTTCATATAAATACCCCCTGTTAATCTATATGAAGTGTTTCATATATCTTAAATGTATACTGATATTTTGCTCATAATTTTAGCCCGTTCCTCTTTCAAGGACGGGCTATTTTTTATCTTCTAACTCATACAACGCGTTTTCTTTGTTGGGCTTTTCCTCAATATAAGGCTTTGGATCAAAGGCATACTTATTACCAACGCCGCCTTTCATTCTTTGGAAGTGTAAATGCGGTCCTGTCGTTTGTCTACCTGAATTCCCAGACAAAGCGATGATGTCACCTTTCTTAACGTGGTCACCTGTCTGAACTTTAATCTTATCGAGATGCATGTACCACTCGTGATACGTACCGTTTGCCTCACTAATCTGAAGCACGTTCCCACCTAGTTTGTCTTTAAACACACGCGTTACCGTTCCATCTTCAACTGCTTTAACTTTAGTACCAATCGGCAAATCATAATCTATGCCATAATGTTTATCCTTGCCATCAAATTTCAGACCGTATGCATAGGTACCAAACCCATGAGTTTTACGACTACTATCAAATATCTTCGGCATATTCTCTTGATATTTACCATTAAAGATTGCCTTCTTAATTTGATTGAAATTTAGCGTAATGATCGCAATCGTTATAAAGACCATGATTAAAGGTATAAATACTTTTAAGAAATCCTTCAATTTAAACGCCCTTTCACGCTAGCTTTAACCTATTCTTAAATACACGCCTATTTAGTGTAAGTTTATGCTTTACGCAATTATTCTTCAAACTTTTCACATTTTATATACAAAAAGAGCTAAACTTTATCGTTTAGCTCTCGTTAAATATAACATTAAATTCTATTCAATGGCTGACTTTAGTGTGATTTTAAAGTGAACGCCTCTTTCGGTCTCAATATTTTCAAAGTGCCCGTCATGAAATTTTACGGCATCTAAAATGACTGAAAACCCTAATCCATGATTCTCATGGTTCACTTTAGTCGTCTTATTTTCTGTAGAAGCAAGTTCGAAATCTTTTATTCCTTTTCCATCATCATAATAATGTAACTGAATGCCATGTTCCATTTCGAAAAGCTCTATTTTGATATACGGATGTTTAATATTATGTTCAATACTATTTTCGATGAGGTTCATTAGCATACGCTCAATATAGAGTTGGTTACCGTAGAAATGCATATCAGACGTATGATTGACCACTTCGATTTGATCGTACTGAATGGTAGTCGTGATACGATTAATCGTTTCTTCAATCGAAAACTTCTCCTTATGTTTTGCCATCTGACTTGTTTCAGATTTAAAGTTTTCATTTAGACTCTCGATTAAACCATTCATGTATTCAGCTTTTTTAATAATCAGGTCATTGTATTGGGGCAGCATTTCTGGTTTAACCGTTAATATTTTTGCGTAGCCATATATAGATGTAAGCGGTGATTTTAAATCATGAGACATTTGTCCTAACCACTTTTGCTTATAATAGTTAATCTGGCTACGGTACATACTATCTTGAACAAGCTTTTGATTTAGCTCAGTAATTGAATAATCGAGTTCGCGATATAACTTCTTAGAGCGACGTGATATCGTCTTATTCCCAGGTTTATAAAGCTTACCTTCTGACAAGTTCTCAATCCAAGCAAGGTAGTATTTTAACGGTTTCGACAGTTTAAGTGAGATTAAAAATGCGATTAAACTTGCCAAAAGTATATTAATAACTAGGGCTCCAACGAGAGTTAAAATCATTATCTTATATGCTTTCATTTCGTTTGGTTTATTTGAAGATATAGGGCCAGTTGAATTATCTTTAAATTCGAAAGGAGTATAAAGCTCATTAGAATGAAACTTAATTTTATTATTTTCTAAATATATTTTTTCAGGATTATAGCTACGTATATATAAGCTTTTAATGATACGTGTCGTATCAAGTTCTCTTAAGTTTTTAACTTTAACTGGTTTCGCCTTTTTACTTATAATGACACCATTCACATTCTTCTTCCATGGCATGATTCGAGTTGAATGATAACGTGTCGCAATTCTCTCCTTAAGTTGTCTTCCTTTTTTGGGATATAGCTCCTTACCTTTATCATTGATAAGATAAAACTCAAGATTCTCTTCCCTTAGATTATCTTTAAAATCTTTAGAAATTTGATAAGCACCATCTTTTTTATCTACATTAAACTCAAAGTACATTTCATCTATAATCTCAATATTGTCGCTTTGACTATAGACAATTTGGAAAAGCAAAATAAAAAATACGACTACTGAAAGTATAACTGTAGTAATGAAAAAAAGCGCCAAATACTTAATGAACGTCCATGTGAGTCGTTTATTCATTATGACAAGCTCCTATAAATATAGCCCTTACCTCTTACAGTTTGAATAAGTTCAGGCGTTCTTGGATTTTGTTCTACCTTTTTCCTTAATGTACGAATATGTACCATAAGTGTATTGTCATCGAGGGCCGTATGGTACCCCCAAACATGTTCATACAGTTGTTCTTTAGACAGAATTTGATTCTGATTTACAATAAAATAATGTAACAACTCGTACTCACGATATGTTAAATAAACCTTCTCCTCATTGTTATAAACTTCAGTCGTATCTAAATTAACCGTTAAATGTTGGTTACGATGTAAGGTCTTCTTTTTAATATGTGCTTTAACACGGTAGGACAACTCCAAAGGATCAAAAGGCTTTTTCACATAATCAATCGCACCATGTTCGAACCCTTTATAAACGTCGAGTTCTGTGTCCTTAGCGGACACAACGATTATTTTAGTTTCGGTTGATTTAATATATTTAATTAATTCGTAACCACTTTCAGATTTCAAATTAATATCTAATAAAATCACATCATAATAGTAAGTTTCAAGCATCTCTTTACCACTTGAAATATCGTCGGCAGTATGAACTTCTCCAATTTCTTTAGAAGTTAAAGCTATTTTAATTAATTCCTGAATATCTAAATCATCTTCAATAATTAATACTTTAGAATTCATCATGTCACCTCAATATTAATTCTACATATAAATATAGATAATTGATATTGGAGAATGTAGATTTAAGATAGTTTTAAGATAGATATAAATACGAATTAAATGCGTTATAATAAAGTATCCTATGAGGTGATATAAATGAAACGAACTGAATTAAATATCGTCATTTGGAATTTAATTATGTAAAAGAAGCTAGGAAGATTCCTAGCTTCTTCTGTATTTCTATTAACCTTGATAAAAGCTATCTTCATGCTCGTGATCAAGTACATCTTGGTCTGCTTGATAACCATTTAGTCTTGAGTTAAGGATGTTTGAAGCAAGTAAATAATATTGATGGTCTGTGATGATACCGACATTTTTCTGGTCTCTTAAAACATGCAGGTTATAAACGACATCTAAACGGCGTTGAGGCGGATCAAATGCTTTACGCTCACTTTCATTTAAATTAATCTTGTATTCGTTCTGGCCGGGTTGGACCTTTCCAATGGTTTGAAAAACCCAATCGTCCTTACCTAAAGGCATCGTACCTTCTTTAACGCGACCGTTCTTGTACACTTTATACATACGATCTTTGCCAGCACCATACTTATAAACTGTTCTTAACTTATAATAGTGACCTTTCTCTTCAATGCTTAGATAACGGTAATCGTCTTTAAGATTTTGGCCAGTAGTTTGCTTAACCGCTTGTTCTGCAGTGTCAACGACTTGAACGTCATCTACTTTTTCAGCTGCACTTGCATCTGTGTTGACGCCTAATACTAAGGCACTCCCTAGGATAACTGAAGAAATAGAATACTTAGCTACTTTTTTCATAATCATTACCCCTTTTAATTTACTTTTCACAATGCAACGGTTCCAAATTTAATAACAAGAGATTATGCGATTGACAAAGATGCGTATAACTCCCCTAACTCTTTTCTCAGCAAAAGTAACAAAAACATTTCCAAAATGTTACAAAGAGATTACAACTCAATTGTAACAAATATCACTAATAATGCAAAAATATTTATTTAAATAAATTATTTATACTTTAAAGCGTAAAAAAACACAGTGCCGTAAAGACACTGTGCACTTATATCGTATTAATGATCGCGTTGATAAGCTTGATATTCCTGCATACGCTTTTTATTAGGTTTTATCGTGAGGCCAAGGAATTTACGTTCCTCGTTCGCATCCTTGTAAAAGGCTATCGCCATAAAAATGATGACAATACTAAATGGTAGTGCTGAGATGATGGCTGCAGATTGTAGCGCTGCGAGTCCTGTCTCACCACCAGCAAGTAATAATACATATGCGATTGCAGAAAGCATCACACCCCATACAATTTTAACGAATCCTGAAGGTGTTAAACGACCGAATGACGTCTGCATACCAAGTACGAAAGTAGCTGAGTCAGCAGATGTGATAAAGAATGATGCGATTAATAATAGCGCGACCATTGATAATAAGAAACCTATCGGTAATTCATTAAAGATACCAAATAGCTGCGTTTCAGGCTTCATTTTTAAAATCTTTTCATGACTTTGACCTACTTTGAGACCTGTCATACCGAAGACGCTAAACCAAATAATACTGATTACAGTTGGTACGAGTAAGACTGCTGAAATGAATTCGCGGATTGAGCGCCCTTTTGAAATACGGGCGATAAAGATACCCACGAATGGACTCCAACTTAGCCACCAACCCCAATAATAGATTGTCCAAGTTTGTAACCATTTGTGCTTTTGCTCATTTAAAGGTGCAACATCAAAACTATTGAAAATCAGTGAGTTGAGATAGTTACCTGCAGAACTAGTCATCATATTAAGAATGAAGATTGTAGGGCCTAGAATAAGTAAAGCTAGGCAAAGAATGCCTGCTAGCCCCATATTCAAGTTACTTAAGTATTGAATACCTTTACTTAAACCACTCCAAGCACTATATAAGAACAATACAGTTACTACTAAGATAATGATACCTTGAACGGCTTTATTATTCGGTACGTCAAATAGATAATTTAGACCACCGTTAATTTGCATCGCACCTACTCCTAGCGAAACCGCGACACCGATGATCGTCGCAAATACAGCGAGTACGTCGACGATGATGCCTGGAATTCCGTCTACGTGTTTGCCTAGAACTGGGCGTAATGTTTTAGATATTAAGCCTACTTCGCCTTTTCTAAATTGAGAATAAGCTAGAGATAACGCAACGATGCCATAAACTGCCCATGGATGGAAGCCGTAATGAAATAGCGTCGCTCTTAAGCTATCTTTAAGTGCTTCTTTAGTTTCAGGGTCGGCAGTCGACGGAGATAAGTAATGTGAAATCGGTTCTGATGAGCCGTAGAACACTAAACCGATACCCATACCGGCACTAAATAACATTGCTAGCCATGACACTGTTCTAAATTCTGGCTTATCATCAGGTTTACCTAATTTCAGCTTTCCGATTGGACTGAAAATCAGAAAGATGCATAAAAATAAAATACCTGTAAAAACAAGCATGTAATACCAACCGAATGTTTCTGTAATCCAAGCACCGATATCGCCTGAAACTTGTCCAAATTGATCAGGGAAAATGGCACCTAAAAGTACAAGTATACCTACGATAGAAGAGGCATACGTAAAAACATTGGAAAACGATTTTTCTTTATTAGCCATGTGTTCGATCCTTTCTAAAATGTTTTTAGACCGCTACACATACTATCACAGTAGCTAAATAAGTCAACGAACACTAAAATTAATATTTAATTATAAAAATTTTAATTAGATTTAGCTACGAAAAGTTTCGGTTGTTATATTTCTCAACTAAGTTATTTAGTAACTCTCTTCGTCATACTCAGCTTCATTTTCTTCCATTCTATCTTGTCTTATTTGCTCTCGTTCCTCAGAAGTCGCATTACTCCATTCAATTTGACCGTTTACCCACGCTTCATGAGCAGCCTGTTCTTCTGGAGTGCGATGGTTCTCCGAATTATTTTCTTCATGCATGTCGTAGATAGATTTTTCTTCACCGTTTTCAACTCTTAAGGAGCTTTCATAAGCTTTTATAGCTGGTCCTTCCATAACATTACCTTGAGGTATTACTCCATTAGCTACCGCGGAGTTATACGCGTGGATTTTTTCAATCTCACTATAGTTACCACTATTAAGTACACTAACTAATGTATTTCGATCAGTTATGTTATTCACATTAACTTGAATACTTGTGTTTTGATTATTGGTATTTGTTGTTTGATTATTAATATTCTCATTTACTTCAGTACTTTTAGCTTCTTGAGTTTTTGCTTCATTTTCATCCTGAGTCTCCTTCTTTTTCTTATCCTTAGTTTCCTTTTGATCCTTTTTCTTTTTTTCCTCACTTGTCTTCTTTTCATCGTCTTTTTTATCTTCATGACCACATGATGTTAAGACAATTAAACTAGCTAGACTTAAGACTATTAACCTTTTCACTTATAGAACCCCTCTTTCACTTCTAAATATAAATCATGACAAGTTTTCATTAATTCATATTTTATAATAATTTGTAACACTTAAAATATTATAAATCATAAAGTCTTAAAATAGTATAACTTTCTAACAAAACAAAAACCGTTAGTCCTACTAACGGTTTGATTTATAGCTTCTATTTTACTTTCTGCAATTTACCATTTGCGTATTTAACTTTCTCGCCGTTTTGAACCATATCGTACTCTTTCTTTGTCACGACTAAGAGGTGCTCTTTGCCTTTTTTATCTTTAATCTCCACGGTATAGAGTTTTTCTTTGGGCTTTTTATGACGGAGTAATAGTGCTCTTTGTTGATCAAGGTTATGGTGACCAGACAATAACATCCAGTACATTAATGAATTGTTGTAAAACATTGTTGACTGACGTTGCTTCATTAGCGATGATCTGAAATCGTACATAAAAGGCGGTGGTGCCATTGAACTACCAGATGAATGATGGCGTTTCTTCATACCAGATTTTAAGCTTGATTGTCGTGATGCTAGACTTGCTTGTCTACTCGCTTGGCGACTGGCTTGGACGCTTGTGCGAACGGAACGTGCACTCGAACTTGCTGAACTTCGTGCACCGCCAGAACTACTAGATGCACTACTACTGCTGCTTGAACTTGAACCGCCTGATGATCCACCTTTCGCATCAACATAAGGCGTTAATGTGCCTAATATCAAGAGCGAACTTAAGCAACTATATAATAATTTTTTCTTCATTATTTATCTTTCACTTCGCTTTTACCCGTCACTTCACCTTCGATTTCATTGCCTGAATATGTCATGTAAGGTGTGCGATAGACGTGGTATTTCTTACCATCTTTAACCACATATGGTTTCGCATTTTCGTCTTTTAGGATATGTTCATATAATTTCTTGCTTGATGTAGTAAAATGTTTAACTTTGCCGTCTTTTTTATAACCGATTTCAACGCGTAACTCGTCTTTATCTCCATTAGATAATTGCTCGAAGTAAACTAAGTCATATTTAGATTTTTTAACCGCTTCTTTATCAGGTTCTTTCTCTTCACTTGCTGAACAAGCACCTAATAATAACGTACTTGCCAAGGTTAACGTAATAAGTTTCTTCATATGTAAGTGCCTCCTAAGAAATTATATTTTTAATATATCATATATATTTAAAGACGCACATTTACATTATAAATTAGTTCTCGTGATATAAATTTATTTATTAATTTATTTAAAAGCTCTAATAAGGTTGTTTATGCAATTTAAAGCGTTAAGATTAATAATAAGTATAACTTTTTGGCTTTTAAAAAAGAAGAATAAAGGGGGATTGTGATGCAACGAGACGTCAATTACGTTAATTCTGCATCAGCAAAACGAAAAGTTATCGTAACTTCTATGGGGAATGCACTCGAATGGTTTGACTTCGCGCTCTACGCGCAATTAGCCGTCTACATAAGTGCAAACTTCTTCCCAAACACAGGTGGGAGTGAAAATTTACTTTATACATTCGGAACGTTTGCGCTCGCGTTTTTAGTCAGACCAATTGGCGCAATCGTCTTTGGTGCAATCGGTGATAAATTCGGGCGTAAAATTGTGCTAACCACCACAATCTCAATCATGGCATTATCGACCTTACTACTTGGAGTATTACCGACCTACCATCAAATCGGTATCTTCGCTCCTATCTTACTACTCTTAGTTAGGATGGCACAGTCCTTTTCAACGGGTGGCGAATACAGTGGCGCGATGACGTATATTGTTGAGAGTTCGCCTGATAAGAAACGTGGACGTCTAGCCAGTGGTCTTGAAATGGGAACGATGGTTGGTAATGCGTTCGCAGCGATTCTAGTTGCTATTCTGTCATTCAACTTATCGACAGAACAGATGGAGGCCTTTGGTTGGCGCATACCATTTATCTTGGCGGCACCGTTTGGCTTAATGGTCTTCTATCTAAGAACGAAGCTCGATGAAACACCAACGTTTAAACATCATGTTGATCAGAAGACGCAAAGCTTATTCAAGGCGTTGAAGAATTATAAGAAAGAAGCGTTTGTCATGTTAATAGCCGTGGCAGTTCTGAACGTCAACAATTACATGTTCCTAACTTATCTGCCTTCATTCCTGAAGAATGACTTATCCATGTCAGATCAATCTTCAACGATTATTAATGCGATTTCGTTATTATTAATTATTCCATTTATATTTATCTTTGGTTATTTAAGTGATAAATATAATAATAAACGCTTACTTGTAATAGGCTTTATATTGTACATTTTATTAGCGATTCCGACCGTATTTGTACTCAATATGGGTAATGTGGTTAGCGTATTTATCGCAGTTATGGTGTATGCGATCATGCTGTCCATCTTCGTAGGTATAATGCCGTCTACACTACCTGCAATTACACACACGAACGTGCGTATGAAATTTCTTTCTATTATATATAATGTCGCGACGGCTATATTTGGGGGCGCAACACCGTTTATCCTGACACTGTTAGGCTCCCTTGAAAATGGTAAGTATGCGCCAGCGATATTCCTTATTATCACAAACGTTATCGGACTCGTGGTATTCATATTTATGTTTAAACCAACTTCAAATAAACCTTTAAAAGGTTCAAAGCCAAATGTCGAAAAGACATAAAAAATAAGGATGAAACCATGCGGGATAACCGCTTGCATTTCATCCTTTTTATGTTGGTTGCTTGGATACATGCACTGAATTAACAAGATTATGAATTACGTGTTACTTTCGAGCCTTTCTTTTAGTGACTTCATAAAGAATCCCAAATAAGATGACAAAGAAGAGTAAAATTAATGGTAAGAATGGGATGTCATCAACTAATGGCCAATTCAAATTCATCTTAAATACAAAATTAGCGATGTATTTGATACAAAGTATAACGAGCAGCGTCACACTTAATTGAAATAAGAAACCAAATAATCTAGGCATGAATTTCACTATTATCCTCCTCATTCGTGTAGAAATAGCGTTTAAAGTTTCATGAATTTTGATAATATAAATTTTAAAAATAAATTCAACAATTCTTATGTTATATAAATATGTCATGAAACTCAAATTTATTACGACACATTTGGACTAATTCTACCGTTCAAACATATTAAGTATCGCCTATAAATAATGGGAGTCTAATTAAATATACCAGCTAAAACGATTAATGATATTGCACAAATTAAAGTTAGTACGCCAAAGGTCAAGATATATTTTTGATAGCTTTTATGTTTTCGTTGACTTAATGGCCACATGATTTGGTACAGACCAAAAACGATTGTAGCGATTCCGAATACAATGAAGCCTATTCCAAGAACGAAACCTAAGATACTTAAAACCATAAAGAACGCCTCCCTTAAAATGTGTCATTCAAGGCAAGCGTAGCATTAAGTTTACGAAATTCATATTTATAGGGTTGTAAGTTTACACCGATTTGTCTCATTAGTCGCGTGTTAGCGCATTTTTCACGATTAAACAGAAATTTGTTTCACGTGTAACATTATCGCGTAATTCTCGCGACAAATACTTCCGCATCTTCTTTTACAAATATCTTTTCACCTTTATAAAAGACATTTCGACCTTCGTATTTTAAATCAGCTTTATCACATAATACTTGAAGCGTTTCCTCTGTAAAGCCGTTAGTGACTTTCGGATGCGTCACGCGTTCATTTTTATCGAAATCAACAATATATATCGCACCATCTTCCTTTAACATGTTGCGTAATTGCTTGAGTAATGTCACTTTATCCGTAACGTGTAGTAGAACGAGCGATAAAATAATGATATCAGCTTTAGGTAGCGATGCGTCACTCGTATCTTTAGTCACATCGATATGCATTGAGTCAACGTTTTTTAAATCCTCAGTTTCAATTTTCGATGTCGCGACGTCTATCATTTCCCGAGAAGCATCCATGATTGTAATATGTTTAAATAAATCGATAAGTTGAAGTGACACGAGCCCTGTGCCACCGCCATAATCTATAAGCGTTTGCTCATGGTCAGCTTCAATATGGTTTCTTAATTCTGAGGCAATGATGTTCGCGAGCGCCACACGTTCGGGTACATCGTATTTATTTGCTAAGTTTTTAAATACGTCTTCGTTGGACATTATGAATCCCCTTTACTGTTTAATCTTTTGTGCTTGTTTAAAATTTCGGATCGTTTCTTTAACCACTTCTAAGTCGCAATGAGTTGCGCTTACTTGTTCAAGCGCTTGTTGGTATTGGGCCTTTTCTTCAAGAATGGCATTAACGTGTGACTTAATGTCATCGACTGTAACGGTACTTGAGTTCAATTTCACACCTAACCCTAAGTCCTCAAGTTGTTTCGACACGAATGGTTGGTCGGCACTTTGCGGAAATGCGAGCATCGGCACGTGCGCCATTATCGCTTCATTGGTACTATTCATCCCAGCATGCGTCATAAACACATCAGCCTGCTTAAGTATAGCCTTTTGTGGCACATAATTTCTAACGATAAATTGATCACTCAGATGTTCGAAGTCGGCCACATCGTTCGTGTTACCAATGGACATGATAACCGTAACGTC
>NZ_JH815593.1:1440285-1444688 GCF_000298075.1 Staphylococcus massiliensis CCUG 55927
GAGGTCCTTAAGCGCCTCGATACATTGGTTAAAGAACGCCATGTTTTCATTAAATACCGTTCCGAGTGAGATATAAATGATTGGTTTCGATTGATCAATATCATCCATAAACGTGTCATCTTGATTGGCTTCAGACGTTCTAGGTCCAATAAATGTACATGCGTCGTCGTGATACGCGTGATTTTCAAATTGGAAGCCTTTAAGCACGGCACTGATATGCATATTTCCCGGGTTATTCATGATTTCATAGCGCTTCGACAGTTCAAGACCCATAGCGTTGTTAAGTTCACCAATCAGTTCATTAAAGCGCTCGTCTTCATAGGTTTTATCCGCTACGGGAACTGTCTTACTAATGAGCTTAATCTTATCATCAAAGTCTGCTTCAGTTTCGGCGAACGATGAAACAAGTGAAATGAGAGGCAATTGAAGTTTTTGAGCCATCGCATAGCCGCCACTGAACATGGAATCCGCGACGATGTAATCGAACGTTTTACCTTCAATATTCGCTAATATCTTCGGTAAAGCAAGTGTATACATCTTAACGAGACCATTTATCACGCTAAATAAATTTTCACGGCGTTCACTTAAGAATGTTTCAAGCATCGTCTCCGATGAGAGCGTGTTGATGTTTGCGTCAGTTGCTTTAAATTTATCTTCATAGCCATCACCAACGTAAGCTGTAACATTCTCGCCCATATCAACAAGCGTTTTGACAATTGGTAGTGATGGATTCACGTGCCCTTCTGGTCCGATATTAATAAATAATACGTCTGCCATTTTTTAAAAGCCTCCTAAGATTTCTTCTTTTCAAAAGTAACATAAGAAATAATACGCGTTAGAATGAACTGCTTAATAAAATTAAAGTTCAAATCGTTTTAAAGACAAATTTTATTGTTATAATTTTCAATCAATAATCTGAGCCCATATATGACACCTAATTGAAAAATTATCTCAATATTATCATTTATTAAAACACTTTAAATCGCTTTCACATTACTGTTTTAAAGGATTTTCTTTTTTGACATAACGTATTCTTTAATTATAAAGTATATATTGTAGGACTTTTCAAAAGTATATGATTAACAAACGAATAAATCTTTATCCTTCTATAATACAAACAATTGGGAGGCGTACGAAACATGATTTTTGAAAAAATGGAACAATACGATTATGAACAATTAGTATTCTGCCATGATAAAACAAGTGGCTTAAAAGCAATTATTTGTATCCACGATTCAACATTAGGACCTGCACTTGGTGGTTGTCGTTTCTGGAATTATGAAACAGAAGAAGAAGCGATTGAAGACGTTATGCGTTTAGCTAAAGGTATGACTTACAAAAACGCAGCAGCTGGTCTTAACCTTGGCGGTGCTAAAACAGTTGTTATGGGTGACCCTAAGAAAGATAAATCAGAAGCTTTCTTCCGTGCTTTAGGTCGCTATATCAATAGTTTAGATGGTCGTTATATCACAGCTGAAGACGTGAATACGACTGTTGAAGACATGGACTTCATCTATCAAGAAACGCCTTATGTAACTGGTATCAGTGAATCATACGGTTCAAGTGGTAACCCAAGTCCTAAGACAGCACTTGGTGTATTCTACGCAATGAAACGTACTGCGAAAGAAGCATTCGGTACTGACGACTTAGAAGGTAAAACAGTTTCAGTACAAGGTTTAGGTAACGTTGCTTACACATTATGTGAGTACTTACACGAAGCAGGTGCTAAACTTGTTGTTACAGATATCAATGATGAAGCGGTAGAACGTGTTGTAAATGATTTCAATGCTGAAAAAGTTGGCGTTGACGACATCTACAGTGTAGAAGCTGATATTTTCGCACCATGTGCGTTAGGTGCAATCCTAAACGACGACACTATCCCTCAATTAAAAGTTAAAGCAGTATGCGGTAGTTCAAACAACCAATTATTAGATACTGAAAAACACGGTAAAATGTTAGAAGACAAAGGTATCGTTTATGCACCAGACTTCGTTGTAAACGCAGGCGGTGTAATTAACGTTGCTGACGAACTTCAAGGTTATAACGAAGATCGTGCGATTGCTAAAGTTAAAGGTATCTACAATCAAATGGATAAAATCTTTAACATTGCTAAAGAACAAGACATCTTACCAGTAAGTGCAGCTGAGCACTTAGCTGAAAAACGTATTAAAGATATGATGGTTGTTCATAGTAAATTCTCTGCTAAATCAAATAACCAAATCAACCGCTAATTTAGGGTGATTTAGATAGTTATTGTGAGCGTGTGATGGTGCGGTTGATGCGCACCTAGCTTGTTCGCTAAAATTTGGTACACCTCCGAATGAATTTCGGAGGTGTTTTTATTATGGGTTGAAGGTGAGACTTGATTACGGTTTCGTCATCAAGTTTCAATTAACTCCTAACGCTAACACGGATTTACAACCGAGTTACGAATTCCGTCCACTCTAATATTGTCAAAATATTCCAAAAATATTACAATCAACTTTCAAAGATATTACTCAACTTGTGTTTTAAATCGCAAATGGTAGAATAACTACAAATGATTTTTGACTGATGAAATCATTTTAAGCACTGTATCATCACCATATTACACATAATTTCAAATTATGCATTAATAGGAGAGATTCTTTGGACAGACGAATGATTAAAACACAGAATGCTTTAAAAACAAGTTTACTTAAATTGCTAGAAAGAGATACAATTGAAGCAATTACAGTTACCGATATTTGTGAACGCTCAAATATTGTTAGGCGTACGTTTTATGCCCACTATACCGATAAATTTGAACTCGTTGAACATATTATGGATGACTATATCAATGATTTTATTGAAATCTGTAAATATCGCGAATCGCCTGACTTTGAAGCGGGTACGATAAGATGGTTTAAATTTCTCAACCAAAATAAGTTGGTATTTAGAGTTTTCTTTAATAGTTCGATATCTTCCATATTCTTAAAAAAGTTCGAATATAATGTTAAAAAGGAAATCTTTAGTAAGTTAAAAAGTGAATATAAAGATCATCCAATTTTAAAAGAAAAGACGTTGCTTGTATTTTTAACGTCAGCGATCTTGGGTGTTATGTACGATTATTGTACGCATAATAACAAGAACTATAAGCGTAAGGCACAAGAGGTTGTCATTCTTATGGAGCCGTATCTTGAGTAAGCGATTACCAACTTAAATCATTTTCATTGATATATCATTCACAAATTATTTTATGTTATTATTAAATTAATTAATGTGAAATGAGTTGGTACCATGAACGACTACAACCCTAATAAATATTGGCTCGCTATTGAAAACCGGTGCGCGCCTAATAAAGAGATAGCCCTCAAAATCAAACAGCTAAAACTTGGAATTGAGGGCGAGCGTCTCTTTTATGAATCCTTTTTGCAAGACAAAGAAATACTATACCTCCACAATGCTTACTACAACACTTACAACCCCCTTGAAATCGATTATCTCATCGTCAATAACTATAACGTCTATCTTTTCGAGATAAAAAATTACACTGGTGATTATTATGCTAAAGATCATGCAATGCGGACCGCAACTGAATTTGAAATTCCTAATCCGTATTCGCAACTTATCAAGCAAAAGAATGAAATTAAGCGATTACTTTCTTCTAAGCAAATTCATTATGACCTCAAAGCTTACATTGTTTACACAAACCCTACTTTCACCCTTCACGGTGATTTACCTAACCGTAGCACTTACCTGCTTCCTACAGAACTTCATAAAATTTCATCATTCTTCGGACCTTCCTCTGAAAAGGATTTTAAAGTTTATCACTTTTTAAAAGCCCAACAAATTGACTATTTCTCCCATTATCAACCTACACGACCATATAAGTTTAACGAATTACAACCTGGCCTTAAATGTATACATTGTGGTACTCTCGATCCAATTATTTATAAAAGTAGGTATCGCAACTTTACATGTAAGTTTTGTTGTAAAAAATTCGATATTAATGAGGCTATCCTTAGTAGCTTAAAAGATTTATACCATATAACTGGGAAGCCATTCACATTCAAACAAGCTCAATACTGGTGCAAAGATATACTCGAATGGAAATTAAGACATATATGCAAACGACACTTCGATTATTCAGGTACGAATTTGCTCAATTTTAAGCTCAAGGGTTCATAATATGGATTTGAAACTTGATTAGAATTTCACCATCAAGTTTCAAACGGTCTGAGACTTGATTAAAATTTCCTCATCAAGTTTCAAAGGCTCTGAGACTTGATTAAAATTTCGTCATCAAGTTTCAAGCAGTCTGAGACTTGATGACGGTTTCCTCATCAAGTTTCAGTGCCCTTAACATCACCTACCGTGATAACTTCAAGCACCCATATCTCTAAAACCAAAAAAGGAAGCGTCTCGCATCATACGAGACGCCC
>NZ_JH815593.1:1446219-1504046 GCF_000298075.1 Staphylococcus massiliensis CCUG 55927
GAGCGTCTCGCATCATACGAGACGCCTCCTATTCATCTTATAATTCTCTAGAACCAAATAAACAAGGCGTCTCGCACCAAGCGAGACGCCTTTTCATAATGAAAATTAAAGAATAAATGTCATGAAGATAAAGCCGCTAATACCTACAATTAAGCAATAGAACATTGCTGGTCCTAATGTCTTACGGATAACGCTACCTTCTTTACCTTCCATACCAACAACTGCACAAGCGGCTACTACGTTATGGATACAAATCATATTTCCGACTGCACCACCGATAACTTGTAACGCGAGTACAACGTTCGTGTTCATACCAATTGCTTCTGCAATATTATATTGAACTTCCGCAAACGTTAACGTCGATACTGTCGCACTACCTGTGATAAATGAACCAAGGGCACCTAAGAATGGTGAAATAAATACCCAGTTGTCACCAAATGCTTGTACCATACCATTCGCGATGTATTTCGGCATACTTAATAGTTCATTCGCATTAATACCTGAGTTACTAAAAACATGTACCATCGCAAGTGTAGCCGTTAACGTGATACCTGTTGTTTTAATCGTTTTCAAGGCATCTAAACTTGCTGTCGTGAATACACTAAATGACTTACGTTGAATAAATACGGCGCAAATTGCAGCTAACGCTAAAATCGTTCCAGGTGAGTACAAGATCGCCCATCCTGAAGAAATCTTTTCAAAGCCGAGAATCTGATTCCATGATAAATCAATTGCAGTTAACGTGAAGGCCTTTAACTGAGGCACCACGCGTGTTAATAATAATAACGCTACTACAATTAAGTATGGAGACCAAGCTGCAAATAAGTTCATATCGGACTTTGTCGTCTTACGCTTGAACGAGTCGTCTAGAACATCAAGCCATACTTTCTTAGGAATTAAGAAGTTAAATTTCGCAGTTAACACAGCTACGATAATACCTGTTAACGACGCTAAAATTGAAACGAATTCTGGACCAAAGACATGCGCGTATAGCAACGCTGAAGATGAATACACGATACCGATTAATAACGTCCAAGGTAAGATTTCAAGAATCGACTTCAGTTTGTCCTTCTTACCAAAGAACAATACCATTGTTAACACCATGATTGATGGCACTAACATACCTGTTACTAAGTCGATTAATGTAATCGTCGCACCTGTATCAAAGAACAATGTGCGGTCCGCATGCTTTAACGTACTCAAACCAACGATTACTGGTGTCCCTACTGCACCAAAAGACACAGATGTACTATCCGCAATCAAGGCAGCAGTTACGGCTGTTAAAGGTCTGAACCCAAGTGCTAACATTAACGGCGCTGTAACCATTGCTGGCGTACCGAAACCTGCCGCACCTTCAATTAATGATCCAAATAAGAATCCTACAATAATCACAAGTACACGCATATCGTCTGAGATACTTTGGAAACCTTGGTTAATTCGGTCCACTGCACCAGTACCTCTTAATGTATTTAATAATACCAACGCACCAAATAAGATCAGTAAGATCGTTAATGTCTTATGTGTACCTTGTAAAATAGATGCTAAAACGGCTTTCGTTTCTATTCCCCAAACGAAAAGACCTAGCGTTGTCACTACGATTGCACTGATAATCATCCCTTTTAAAGCAGACATACGTAGAACAACTAAAAATAAGAACGGCACGATGACCGCACTTAATGCTACGAGCATCATCATATAAACCAACCCCTCACACCTTAAGGCATTCATATAATTGATTAAGTCATCTGATGACCTTATCTCTATTATAGTAATCGTTTTCATTACGAATTTCAACAAAATTTTGAATTATATAAATTCACCTAAACAGATTTGAAAAATCAGATTTACACGCTTATAAAGGTATTGTAAAATATAAAATGATATTTAAAATGTTTCGTTTATTACGTAGTTCGCCTTTAAGAAATGAATGTGAGGTCATGATTCGTGGTTAAAAAAGTATATGTAAGAAATATTGATGATTATATATTAGTAGATGATCAAGATTATGAACGTGTTAATGCGTTTCTTTGGCATATTACATATGCACATCAAACGAGACGCTGTTTGGCTTTTATAGAAGGGAAAAAGGTGGCACTGCCGAAGTACATAACTGGTGTTAACCACGCTTATCAAAAGGAGAAGAACCTCGACTTCACGCGCCAAAACATTGGTATCGACGCACATAAATACCGTTATCGCCAACCACAGAAGAATAGCTCATGCCCATATAAAGGTGTGTCCTACCACAAATCGACGGCCTGCTCGAAGAAGTATCGCGCCATGATTTCGCTTGGTGACCGCCAAGTCTTTCTAGGTTATTTCGAGACGGATAAGGAAGCCGCACACGCTTATAACCAAGCCGTTGTGAAATATTGGAACGGCAATGGTTACATGAACGACATATAAAATCCCCACGCCTTGAAGTCTACCTCCTGACACCATCTAGTCAGAAGCGACCTCACTTACGCGTGGGGAAATTCATATATCAATTATTGTGTGATACCGCGATCTACCGCTTGAACAAACTTATCCATCTCTTCTGTATAATTTTGCGCATTACTTCGCGCAGAGCGACTTAAGTCGCCATCTTTGAAGAACGTCTTGACCGTGTCACTTGATAGCTCCAGTTGCACGCCAGCACCCTTTTGATTGCGATTCACAATATTATCAGGGTTCGTACCAGCTATGCCGTCCGTACCAGCAGCTACACGAAATCCTTGAGCCTCGAGCTCGTCTTTAATCTTCGCCTGCAAGTCTTTGTCTAAACCACCAATATAAACGTCATATTCAGACTGCTTCGTCTTATGAATCGACACCGTCTTATTCGAAGCCTTTACCATCTCTAACGCTTTTGGCTCATCGAAATGTGACGACGTAACGTGTAGTTCACTATTATCAGATGCGCGCATACCTTTGAACGTATAATAACTTGAGATCGTGTTACTCGCGATGCGCTTCGCAACCTCTGACGTACCAGGCTCAATACCTCCACCATGTGGCGCCATAACTAACGATTTACGACCTTCATTTAGCGTCTCAATCACCCAGTCCTCACCTTTAGTCGTTTCTGTCATTAGATCCGTCATCGAATCATATGTATCCTCCGCATGCGCTGTACCATGTGGCATCATAAGCGACATAGATAGTACACCTACTGCACATAATCCCGTGATACGTCCAACTAATCTCTTCGTATTCATCGTTACCTCACCTTTACATATAAATTTAATCGTACATCTTTAGCATACCTAAATGATATAAATGACATATAAATTTATTCATAATATTTATTAACCTTTTGAAAAGGCCTTTTAACTAAGCATTCGCACTTTCTAAGATTTTAGACATCGAACGATTCACACCATGACGATACATATCGCCGAACTTCACAAGATGCACAAGCAACAACCAGAGCGCATAGAACTCAATACGCAATTCAGCGCCCTCATCAAGCGGATACGCCGCATGATAAGCCTCATAGAAATCTTGAGAGAAACCACCAAACACCTTCGTCGCACCTAAATCAAACTCACGATCACCATAAAGCGGTGCAGGATCAAATAGCGCCGGCTGACCATTCGTCAAGAACATATAATTGCCACTCCATAAATCCCCGTGCAACAACGACGGCTCAGACTCATGCGCCTTCAATTCATCAACCATAATTTCACGAACCGCTTCATACTGCTTCACATCTTCCTCCTTGAAAAGCCCTTTCGATACAAGGATGTCACGCAAATGATCCATACGCTTTTCAATGAATAACTCAGACCACGTGTCCGTCCACGTATTATCAAACGAAATATCGCCACCTTCGTATGGTAAATCATAGCCAAACTTCGTTTCATTAAGACGATATTGATGAAGTTTCGCAACAAGATGACCCAGTGCACGTTGGTCACCCTCATAACTTTCATCTAAGAAAGTAAGTAGAAGATATGCATTCCCTTCTATCTCACCAGACTCAATCACACGAGGAGCCGTAACATCAGCCTTCTCAAAGTCCTTCAAACCTTGAATCTCAGCCGCATAAAAATCAACCGTACGATTAGGCTGTACCAGCAAGAAATACGTCTCATGCGTCGACTCAATACGGAACGCCTCATTGACAGAACCGCCACCAACAGCCGTTACATGTACTATCGGATCAATCGGAAGTTGTTCAAACCATGCATCATTCATAACATAGCCTCCTAAAAAAGTTGATATATGTATACACCCGTTGTAACAAAAAGTTTGGGTGAAAGCTATTGAAAGGGTATAGGTAACAATTATTTAAAAAATTAGGAATTAGTCTAGATTTTATTCACAAAAATAAGGCTAGAACGAGCAAGTTCTAACCTCACAAAAGTTTTTTATTAAGTTTGAACAATGTATCTATAAATGTCATCTCTAACAGGTGTTTCTAAACCTAATCGCATTGTTACTACACTTTTACCATTAGGCATATGGTCTTCTTCAGCACTTCCGTCAATGACATTCGCTTTTCCTAGGTAATAATATTCCATACCTTCAGCACTTTCTTTTTTTACGAAAAGATAAATTAGTGAATTCGATTCCTTATGATTTAATATAGGTTGCACTTCACTAGATGTTAATTTTCTAGGTGATCTTGTGAACCATTTCATTTCATCTTGGCTTAGAAAACGATCTTCGTATTGAGTATTTTCACTAATATCATCTTCTTTATGATAATTAATAAAAATTGGACAAGTTTGATACTTCATCTTGTAGCCGTTTACAACTCCTGATTCATCACTTTTCCAATTAAGTATTTTGATTACATCTTTTCGCGTATATTTTTTATATAATTCTAACTCAGAACTTGAATTATGATAATTTATGTTCTTAAACATACTAACTTTCATAATATCTTCAAATAACAGATTAAACGGGGGTTTTTTCATGGCTTCCACTAAAGTTTTACTTACTCGTATCTTTTCACCATTAGTCTCAATTAGTGGCTTACCATAAGTCTTTTCAATATCATTTTTGAAATAAGAAAAATCAAAAATCCTTAGTGCCGTGTCTACATCACTTAAAGTAATTGTATTACGCTTTGTTCTTACATCTTCTAGAAGTTCTTCTTGGTTTTTTGACGATCTAACTAATGATTGTAATACTAAGTAATCTACATCACGAATACCCGACATAATTTCACGTGACAGCATCGTAAGATTTTTAGATTCATTACTTGTTAGGACGTTATCCATACATTTTACATAGCGTAGAAATTCATAGTAGTTTTTAAAGTTATCTAGGATGACATTGGGATCTATAGAATGCTGTTCAACGAAATCCATCAACATAGGCGTTCGACCTAAACGTTCTTTTAATTTATTAAAAGCATTTTTAATTACGAGTTTTCCATTTAATGAAACTTTGTTTAAAGACTCAAATATTTTGGTCTTAGCAACTGCCTCAAAATTAATTGTAGACACGCCATCTAACACAGTATTATCCGTTAGAAACTTACGATAATTATCCTTATTTTGTGACTGATCGCCTGACAGAGCAATAGGTATTAAATAGTTATTATCATAGTTACCAATAAAGTCTATCACCGTTACGTAATCTTTATTCGTACTCTTACGTAGCCCTCGCCCAAGTTGCTGAATAAATATAATACTAGATTTAGTTGCTCTTAACATAATAACTTGATTAACTTCTGGAATGTCGATGCCCTCGTTAAAAAGGTCCACAGTTATAATATAGTTAATAACGCCGTCCTTTAATTGCTGCATTACTTCATCTCGATAAACCTGAGAATCTTCACCTGACAAAGCAACCGTTGGAACGTTTAGTGAAGTTAGTTTTGTTGCTAGCTCTTTAGCCTCTGACACATTGCTAACAAATATAAGTCCCTTTAGAACATCACCTGAATAGCCATAGTAATGTGTTTTTTCAAGTATATAGTGTACCCTTTCATCTGAAGCTAATTTTTGTAGTGCTTTAGGGTCATCCTCTTCAACTTCATCCTTCACATATTCCGTTACGCCAAAATAATGAAAAGGACATAAAATTTCGCTTTCAAGCGCTTTTTGAAGACGTATTTCATAAGCAATGTTGTAATCAAACATTTCAAATATATTACGTTCGTCAGTTCTCTCAGGTGTAGCAGTCATACCTAATAAGAACTTAGGTTTGAAATAATTATATACACGTAAATATGATCTAGCTGCAGAACGATGGGCTTCATCAAAAATAACGTAATCAAAATGATTTTCACTAAACTTTTTATATACATCAGGTTTAGAAATTGTTTGAACCGTAGCAAACACATATTTTGCATCTATTTTCTTATTCTTACCTGTTAGCAAGCCAAATTCGTTATCATCTTCAAATGGAAGTACTTTTTTAAATTCTTCGATTGCTTTTTTCAAAATTCCTTCGTTGTGTACAATAAACAACGTTCTTTCTGGTTGATAGGCTCTAACATCTAAAGCACATAATATTGTTTTACCGGTACCAGTTGCAGAAATGATTAATGCTTTGTCTGCTTTCTTATCTCTTAAATTCCTTAATGAATTGAGAGCTTCTTCCTGCATGATATTGGGAACGATTTCTTTCGATATCGTTAATTTTTTCTCAGCTTC
The DNA here is from genome assembly GCF_000298075.1 of Staphylococcus massiliensis CCUG 55927. Lineage (GTDB taxonomy): Bacteria > Bacillota > Bacilli > Staphylococcales > Staphylococcaceae > Staphylococcus > Staphylococcus massiliensis. The sequence continues at coordinate 1,452,816 of NZ_JH815593.1, forward strand.
CTTTTGAATTTCAACAATTTGCTTGAAATCTTTGACCTTTTGATATTGAAATGTTTCTTCATAAGTTTTAATCCATTCTTCATTTAAAATAAAACTATCATTCCATAATTCTTCAAATTGCTGTTTAACATGATAAATGAGATCGCCGTTTTTATGAGTTGATAAAAATAAGTTTTGTTCATAGTTCTGTTTAAGTGCATCTGATGTAAGATTAGAACTACCCACAATCAATGTAGAATAATTTTCGTGGTCAAAGATATAGCCTTTAGCATGAAATCCTTTTATATCAGTTAAACGAACATCTATATTATCAAGCTTCAATAATTCTCTAAACATTTTTGGGCTATTAAAGCCGAGATAATTTGATGTTAATATTCTTCCTTTTACGCCTTTTTGATTTAGGTCGTATAAGTGAGATTTTAAACTAGCTAAACCACTTTCCGTGATGAATGCTACAGAAATCGTAAATTCACGACATTTATGTAGTTCATCTATAATGGTAGATAATACATTTTCTTTTTTATTATTAATAAGTAACTTAGGTGCAAAGTTGCCTTGGTGTGAAATGGAACGATCTATAAAACCTTTTTGTAATGATTGATTAAAGTCCTTGATCAGCTTTTCCATTTTATTAACCCTCTTTTGCAAGAATATCAACAGCTGGTATATCTGCAGGTGCCCATTCTAATTGGTGTAATTCATTAGCCGCTAACCACTTAATTTCTTTATGTTCTGTTAAAGTAGGTAGTGTTTTATTTAAAACACAACGATATGTAGTTAGTTCAATGATCCCGAAATCGTATTCGTATGTAGTAGTTGTAACTTTGTCTTTAACTTCTAAGTCGCACTTCATTTCCTCTTTAATTTCTCTTTTAAGTGCTTCGACATCTGTTTCATCTTTTTCGATCTTACCACCTGGAAATTCCCACATGAGTGGTAAAGACATAGACTCACTTCTTTGAGCACATAAGATTTTGTTATCAGAAAAGATTACTGCTCCTACAACTTTAATTACCTTTTTCACGTGTAACACCTCTTAGTATTTGTTCTTTATTATATTTTATCAAATAAAAGCTAATGAGTAGAAAAATTTAATTCTCTAAAGTAAAAACTTATAAAATAAAACCTAGGATTTCTCCTAGGTTCAGTTTCTTTTAATATTTATTTTTCGTCGTTTTCGAATAATAGCCAGAAGTTAATTAAACTAATACCAAATGAAGGGATACATCTTAGGATAGAGTCTTTTGCTAGGAAGATGTGTGATAGTGACGCTACGATCATTGTGCCTAAGATGAGTAGGTTAGCAAGGTAACCGAAGACACGTTTCCATAAACCTACGATAAGTCCAATGGCACCTAGTAATTCAAATACTCCTGTCAATTTACTGAAACCATCTGGATAGCCGAAGTCATCGAAGTCTTGATCCATGTTCCCCTTCATTAAATTGAAACTTACTATCACGAAGAAAAACGCGACAATACTTTGTACAATTTTGGCTGCTTTTGACATGTAATACCTCCTCCGAATCAAATTTATTATATATGCATTAGTTTACTTCTAACCTATTTTTTAAAATTTTATACCTGTTTTTGACAAATTTTGGTTACATAAGTACCTAAATTTCTTTCAAGGCAATTTAAACAAGAGCCAAAAATTTAACGATTTGGCTTTTCAAGGAGAAAAAAGAGCTGGGACTATATTAAGTCCCAACTCCGTGTCAAAATTTAAGTCTCTATATATTCACGTTTCTACATTTGATTTAGGAATGACGCTAAACGCCACGATAAAGGCAGTGAGTACCATGAAGGCACCAACAAGTAGTGCTATCGTTGCTGCTACGTGCGGTGTTTGTGTCGCTGCGAGTGTCGCATATACGGTTGTCACAACGGCGATACCGAATGCAGCGCCAAGAGTCGATGTCATCTTAATGATACCTGATGCCATGCCGACCTTTTCAGAAGGGGCATTAGAAACTGCAGTTGATAAGGCTGGTGTCGCGAAGAAACCGAGTCCTAGTCCAATGAGTGAGAAGCCTACAAGCGCTACGGCGTAATACGCAATGCTCGGTAAGAAGTTCAGCGCGAGTAATGAAATGCCGACGCAAATGGCTATTGGACCGACCATTAAAGGTACTTGCGGCCCTTTCTTCTGCATGTAACGTTCGCCGACACGAATCATCACTAAACTACCGATCATATAAGGTATTGTGATGAGGCCAGCTTGTGCGCCAGTTAGGTGTAAACCGTCTTGTGCGAAGATGTTAAATAACGCGAGTGAACCGATTACGGTATTCACAAGCAAGTTCGCAATCGTAGTACCAATATACACCTTGTTTGAGAATAAGCTAAAGTCGATGAATGGATGTTTCTGCCTTTGTTCAAAGATGTAAAACAGGATCAATGTAATGATGAAGATGGCATCGAGCGTTAGGATAATTGGGTTAAGCCATCCGAATTTAGAACCTTGTGTAATGACAATATTAATACTAATCATCATCACGACGAAGATAAAGATACCCATTACATCAAACTTTTTATGCTTACTTGATTCATCTTTAGATTCAGGGATGTCTTTTAACATCAGCATCGCGATCACGGCGAAGATGATTGAGAGCACGAAGATGAATCGCCAGTTCAGATACGTTGCGATGGTGCCTGCGAAGAGTGAGGCGAGCCCTGTACCACCGTATGATCCGAATGACCAGTAACTCAGTGCTTTCTGTCTTTCCTCACCTGAAAAGAACTGATTGATTAACGCGATGGTTGACGGTAATAAACATGCTGCTGAGAGTCCTTGGAAGACACGACCTGCAAGTAATAATGCAGGTATGTTCGTAAGGATGACGCATGCTGAACCGATAATGCTGAGTATGAGACCGATTTGCGCGATTTTTACGCGGCCGAGTTTGTCTGATAAACCACCTGCGACGACGATAAAGACGCCTGTTAATAAGGAGGTCAGACTGACGGCTATGTTCACGACGCTCATGTCAATGTTGTAATCTTTCTGAACGTGTGGCGCGATATTGAGTAACGATTGCGCAAAGAGCCAATACGTGAGTATCCCTAGAATAATACCAATGATGAGTTGTTTACCTTTACGAAAGTTTGCTGTCATCAGATATCACGTCCTATTCTTCAATGACTGGATTTTGTGAAGCGGTTTGTGCTGCAATGCGTCCAAATGTGAAGATGTCAGCTAACGCGTTACCACCTAAGCGGTTACCTGCGTGAATACCACCTGCAACTTCACCAGATGCATATAAACCTTCAATGACTTGGTCATCGATATTGAGTACTTGTGCACGTTCGTTGATGCTTAAGCCACCCATCGTATGGTGAACGGCTGGTTTACGTGGTGTTGCGTAGAACGGTGCTTTCTCAATTTTTAAGTCGAAGGCATTTTTATCGAACGCGTCGTCATGACCTTGGTCGACGAAGCGGTTATATGCTTTGATCGTTTCGACGAGCGCCGCTTCAGGCATGCCTAATTTCTGTGCAAGTTCTTCAAGCGTGTCTGCTTTAACTAACGTGCCATCGTCTAGCTCGTTTTGAATTTTCTCTTCAGATGTGTTCATTGCGAGCGCTTTAATGTTTTCGTCCGCAATCATGTAGAAAATGCCGTCTCTTTGGTTAAGTGCCGCTTTCGATAACACGTCACGACTTTCAAATTCGTTCACGAAACGCTTACCTTCTTTGTTGACGAAGACGAAGTTAGATGGCGTTACAACGAGTCCTGTAAATAACGCACCTGTCTTCGGATCTGAGATTGGCATCATTTGTGAAAAGCCCATGCCAACCAGTTTCGCACCTGCCTGTGTACCTAATCGTATACCGTCACCTTTTATCGCTGGTGAGTTCGTTGTTTTAATATCATCAGGAATGTTATCCCAATACGTGTTGTATTGTTGTAGCATCTTCGTATTCGCACCAAAGCCACCAGTCGCTAAGATGACACCATGACGTGCATAAATTTTAACTTTGGCACCGTTTGTTCTACGTGCCTCTACACCTACAACTTTGTTGTCTTCTACGATAAGCTTTTCAGCAGTCGTTTCTGTGTATATACGGCCGTTATTGGCTTTTACAAAACCGCTCAACGTTTCAACGTATTCAAGACCTTGAGATTTCATCGGTTTATGACCGCGGCGCCATAGAGCACCTACAGGCATATCCACGAATGAACGGTCGAAGTGTACACCTTTGTCTGTCAGCCAGTTTACTGATTCTAATACGTTGTCAGTAAGCGTCTTAACAAGGTTGTATTGACCGATAATCTCTTTACCGTGTTTGTCGGTACGTTTACCACCTAGGTATGTTTGAATACGGTGTAACTCAACTGAGTCAAAGAGATAAGCTTTATCGTCATTTGTTTCTTCAAGATACGCTTTGATTTGTGCTTTAAGTTTTCTAAAGTCTTCGATGTAAGCGTCATCGATTTCAGATTCGTCAGTTTCGATTAAATGGCTTAATGTTTCGCGTTCACCTGATAATGCGTGGAAACTGTTCTGCCATTTCGGTTCTGGCGCGTTAACTTGTCCACCTGTACGGATTGTATTACCACCGATTGCTGGGAATTTCTCAAGCATTGTCACCGTTTTACCACAATCAATTGCGGTTGCGGCTGCACTTAGTCCTGCACCACCTGTACCGATAACGACCATGTCTGTTGTTTCTTCGATGACTTCATTAGACCATTTCACGACAGGTTTTGGACGTGCACGTAAGACATCTGGGTTCTCACCTGCAAGTTCAATCGCATCGGCAATACCGTCGATAATACCTTGGCTCGTTACAGTTGCGCCAGAGATTACGTCTACGTTTAATGTTTGGCCATCAATAATATCTTGAGGTAAGCGTTCAAATACTGGGTTCGCGATACCTTCAGATTCACCGCTGTCGTCTACATGAACGCTTAAGATACGGTCTTTAGAAAGTTCGACTTTCATCGGTAAATTACCATTGTGACCTTTCGCAAATACGTTGTACGTACCAGGTTTAAATTCAACTTTTTTATTCTGTAGTTTCTTAAGTCGTTCATATTTACGATGTTCTTCTTCTTTATCTAGAATCATGAAGTCCATGATCTTCCATAATGGTGAAGGTAGATGTAAGATACGTTGGTCGTGAATATCAACGAATTCTTCAATCTTTTCATGTCGTTTAATCTTCTCAACCCAGTCAGGTTCTACAAGGTAAGCTTTACCAACACTGAATAGGTCATAGCCTAGAGATAATGCTTCTTCAGCGTGTTCACGTTGTGAAATACTACCTACACCCATGAGTGGGATAGATGCTAATTTATCACTTTGAAGCTTTAAGTACTTATTAATTAAAGATTCAGTATCTTCTTGATTTACGATAGATGTACGTTTGTAGCTGTTTGCTGAGATGTGGAAGTAGTCTGGGTCGTACTCTGCTAACGTGTTTAAAAGGAACATTGTGTCTTCGAATCGAATACCAGGCTCTTCAATTTCTTCCGGTGAAAAACGGTAACCAATGATAAAGTCTTTAGCGTTATGTGCTTTCGCGACTTCTTGTACTTGTTTCAGTACTTCTACAGGGAATTTCGTACGATTCTCACGAGTGCCACCCCATTCGTCTTGACGACGGTTAGAGTGTGGTGAGAAGAATTGTTGAATTAAATACGTGTTAGCACCATGAATTTCAACGCCGTCAAAGCCTGCTTCGATTGCACGACGCGTCGCTTCTTTAAAGTAATCAATCATTTGTTCAATTTGATGCGTCGTCATTTCTCGCGGCACGGATGCGTCTGGTCTTAAGGCTGCGACTGGGCTTGCTGAAATTGGCGTTTCGCCTGCGTTTAACCTAGGATTCGCCATACGACCAGCGTGATAAATTTGCAAGATAGCCTTAGAGCCCTTTTCCTTGATGGCAGAGGCTAATCGTTTTAAACCTACAATTTTATCGTCTGTGTCGATACCGATGGCGCCTGGGAACCCACGTCCATGATCTTCAATAAAACAACTTTCGACGATAAGTGCTGCGGCATCGCCTGATCGGAATCTATAGTAATCGACCATTTCGGATGTGACACTACCGTCAAAGTAGCCCGCTTGAATTGTCATAGGTGCCATGAATACTCTGTTTTTTAGTTTCGCACCAGAGTTAAGTGTGATTTCATCGAATATGTGTTTCGTCATTCTTACTTCCTCCAAGTTTGTTTTAGGGGTATAGCGTTAAAGCTTGGTGGCGTGTTATTTTTGTGATTTTTTTCACAAATATACCTAAAAAATATATGCCCACTTGAGCACGTTACTTAAATATGGTTACGTTTTGCCGTATACGAGAACTGCACTTGATTTCATTGTTCCTTTTAATGATCACTCCCTCGATACCTTCAACCTGATTAAGCATTTCAATATTTTGGTCTGCATGGCCGAAGCTACAAATGGTCGACCAAATTTCACCATCAATCGAACGGTCCGAAATAATCGTCACGCTTTGTATATCGTTTTCAACGGGGTAGCCTGTCTGACTATCAAGGATGTGGTGATAAATGCGATCACCCTTTTTGAAAAAGCGTTCGTAAATCCCTGATGTAACGACGGATTGCTGTGTAACGTCTACTTTCGCGATGGGACGTCCACTCTGATGAAAGGGGTCTCGAATACCGACGCCAAACGTTTGATTTTGGTCCTGGTTCTGGTTGATTGTGATGACGTTGCCACCGAGATTAATGATACCCTTAGTGACGCCATTCTGAGTGAACAGTTGTTGTAATTCATCTGCGAAGTATCCTTTAACAGTCGCACCTAGGTCAAGTTCCATACCTGGTTGCTTGAGGTACACTTCTTGGGTCTCGTCGTTTAGCACCATGTCATTCGGGTTAATTCGTGTAAGGGCTTTGTCTATGTTGCTTTGAGATGGTACATTCGCGCCTTCGAAGCCGATTTTCCAAAGTTTAACTAAAGGACCAATCAGGACATTCATCTTCTGGTTCGATGATAGACTGACGTGATGCGCATGCTTGATCATCTGATATAACTCCGCGTTCACTTTGACGGGTGACAGACCTGCTTGATGATTAATCGCCATAAGCTCCGACGTTTCAGCGTTCGCACTAAATCGATGTTCCCATTCTTTGATTTTAGCTTCCGCCTTTTTGAAAAGCCCAGCCGATTCTTGATGTTCAATTGAAAGACTGATGAGCGTTCCCATAGCTTTGATTTCATGTGTGTTCAAAGTTATTATCTCCTTCACTATCTCATCCACCTTTAATATAGCACACTGAATTATATTTTAAGTTATTTTATTTGATGTTTTAATAAATTGATAAAAAGATGCCACATATAAGTCATTAATTTTTCATAATTGATTAATTAGAGAATTTGTTTTGTTGATTAAACTAATTTAAATAGTGAGGTTGAATGTTGTATTTTGGGGTGGTACTTTAGTTTACAAATGTTTATACTGTATAAGTAACTTTTCAAATATAAAATATAGACAAATTAAAAGATATATTTCATTCATTTAATTGGAGGTTCACACCATGAATTCAAAGACATATCAAAAGATTAATTTCTCCATATTTATTATTTTACTCGGCGTTATGACAACGTTTGGACCTTTACTATCCGACCTCTATACCCCTTCGTTACCGGGTGTCGCAGAAGATTTAAATACGTCCGCTTCAAGCGTTCAGTTATCGTTATCTATTGCGATGATTGGTATTGCGCTCGGTCAATTTATCTTTGGTCCCTTATCTGATAAATATGGTAAGAAGTTATCGACTTTAGGTCTTATGTTGGTCTTTATCTTAAGTTCGATTGGCTGCATGTTCGCACACAACATTACATTATTAATTGTGTTCCGCTTCATCCAAGGACTTATGGGTGGTGGTGCGATTGTCATCGCGCGTGCCACTGCAGGTAACTTATATAATGGTAAGAAGTTGGCTAAATTTTTAGCGATATTAATGGTGATTAATGGAATTCTAACGATCATTATTCCATTAATTTCAGGGCTCTTGTTAAGTTATTCAACTTGGCGTTCAATCTTTACCCTACTCGCGATCATTGGTGTTGTATTAATGATTGTGGCCTTTTTCTCTATGAAAAGCGACCGCGATGACGTGAAGGCGTCGCCGATTTCCTTTAAAGAAGTGATTGAAGACTTCGGCCGCCTGTTAAAGACGAAACGCTATATGGTGCCGTTACTCATTCAAAGTATTACGTACATCATGCTATTTAGCTATGCATCGAGCGCGCCGTTTATTACACAAACGATTTATCATTTATCGCCGCAACAATATAGTATCTTTATGACAGTCATCGGCATCGGACTTATTATTTCGAGTCAGACTGCTGGTAAACTGGTTGATTATTTCGACCGCGGTAATATTATATTTGGGATGTTCGGGCTACAAGTCCTAGGTGGCATTCTCGTGATTATCGCGCTCCTTATGCATCTACCAGTATGGGTTTATATGATTTCCGTCTTCTTTACGGTCGTTCCCGTTGCGGGCGTTGGCCCATTGGCCTTTTCAATTGCGATGGAAGAACGAACTGGCGGTAGTGGTAACGCGGCTAGCCTACTTGGTTTAACCCAGTTTATTATCGGGAGTATCATTGCGCCGCTTGCAGGTATTATGGGCGCAAGCAACGTATGGCCTTATGTGACAATTATTTCCATAACAATCGTATTAATCTTCATCATTTCTTTCCTCAGCAAAAAGACCTTTAAAGCATAAAACAAACTGTGAAGTTCCCCCTTTCGAGCGGGTGAGCTTCACAGTTTTTTTGTTGGTTTGGGTTTATAGGTTGAGGCAGTTACATTGGCATAAGCAGTTTTAGTTTTAAAGGCGGATGCAGTTTTTGAGAAACTGCTTGAATATTGCATAAGAATAGAGTTAAGGTCGGACTTCACGATTCTGAGACTTGATTAGAAATCCGTAATCAAGTCTCAGGTCGTTTGAAACGTGATGGTGAAACCGTAATCAAGTCTCAGAGTGCTTGAAACTTGATGACGAAACCGTAATCAAGTCTCAGAGCGTTTGAAACTTGATGGCGAAATGCTCATCAAGTTTCAACCTATTAGATATAAGAAAAACACCCTCGTTGTTGTAACGAGGGTGTTCATTTTAAAAGATTAACCGCCTAAACCGCCTAGCATGCCTAATAGAACGCTTATAACAAAGAATACTAAACCGAAGATAGTAGCGGCTTTACCACTCATACCGATAACTTTGTAAATGACTAAGCCGAATAGATAAGATTGTAATAAAGTCTGTAAGCTGAGTGCTTTTAAGATATTATTTCCTGGATCAAAGATATTTAAGCTTGAGATGTTTACGTCTTGCGGATCTAATCCAAAGATAAGTTGAATTAAGTTAATGATTAATGAAAAAGCTGTTGAGATAACTAAGAATAATAGCGTCGCTGCGAAAAGGCTACGTTTTTTAGCTTGTGAACGAACGATACTTGCGATAATTAGAAAGATAAGCCAATAGATTAAGATACTAAATAATAAACCAAATACAGCCCCGACGATTGTGCTAATTTTTAAGAAATCTTCATTAATAGTTCCTTCAGTACCTGGTTGTGACATTTTCTCTAATGCTTTACCAAAGTCTGTTGCTTGAATGGATAAGAATACGGATATTGCTGCGAGAACGATGTACGTTAAAAGTTTGAGTGGCCACTTAGGATTTTCACGACATTGACCGAATTCATGACCGAGCACTAGTTTTTCATCTTTCATTTACAAAATCCTTTCAATTTTAATAATTTATGATACCTTTATTATGTTATCATTCATCTTATAGAATATAATATCTGAATTTAATTGGAGATGGTTAATTCACTATTTATTATACTAATAATTTATATTATTTATCAAATTGCAATATTTGACTTTTTGATGTGATAATTAATTATAAAAAAATTTTAAACATTCATTATATAGAAATAGGAGTGGGTTGAATTTGAAAAACAAATTATTCTGGATTATTAGTGCGATTGTCATTGTGTTACTGATTATCGTGGCTTTTATAGTGAAACAAACGAGTGACAGCAATAAAAGTAAGAAGGAAAATGAGTATCAAACATACAAAGTTGAAAATGAAGCACCTTTAAGTGTTTCTGGTAAATCATCACCAAATAAAATTAAAACGTACAATAATAATGAACAATTTGGAAAAGTATCTAACATCAATGTTAAAGACGGACAAAAAGTAAGTGAAGGCGAAACGTTACTTTCTTACGATGGTTCAGGTGAGAAACGTCAACAACTACAAGAAAGTGTAGACCAAGCATCTCAAGCCGTTGAACAAACACGTCAACAAATGAGCGACGCGAAAGGTTCTGAACAAGAGAAATTACAAAAAGAATTAGAAAAGCAACAACAAGAACAACAAAAAGCACAGAAACAACTATCTCAATACGATGAACAAATGAACCAAAGTCAAACAGCTGAATTCTCAGGTAAGGTTGAAGTAGTAGATGGTGCTAATGCTGAAAGTGGTAAGCCTGTCTTAAAATTAATCGCTGACAAACCTGAAATTGAAACTGAACTTTCTGAGTTTGATGTTACTAAAGTTGATGAAGGTGACAAAGTTAACATCAAAGTAAACAGTACTGGTGAAAAAGGTAAAGGTGAAATTAAACAAGTTTCAGAATTACCTACAAGCTATGAAGAACAAGGACAAAGTGCTGGTGGCGCGAGTCAAATGGCTCAAGCTCAAGGCGGACAAGCTGCAGGCGGTGAATCTGAAGGTGGCGAAGCTAGCGGTGTTGAAGCACAAGGTACATCTCAAGCTTCTAACCCAGTATCAAGCGCACCAACTGGTGGTTCTGGTGAATCATCTAAATATAAAGTGATTATTGGTAACTTAAGCATTCCAGTTCGTGCTGGTTTCTCTGTTGAAGGTGAAATTCCATTAGATACAGTTAAGATTCCTAAATCAGTATTAACTAAGAACAACGAAGTTTATGTCGTAGATAAGAACAACAAAGTTAAGAAGAAGAAACTTGAAATTCAAAAACGTAACGGAGAAATCTTCGTTAAGAAAGGACTTAAAACTGGCGAAAAAGTTTTAAAGAACCCTAAAAAGTCTTTAAAAGATGGCGATAAAGTTGAGGTGTCTTCATGATAAAACTCATCGATGTCAATCGCTCCTTTAAAAACGGCAACGAAGAAAACCACATTCTAAAAGACATTAATTTATCCATCAAAGCGGGAGAATTTATCGCGATTATGGGACCTTCGGGTTCTGGTAAAAGTACGCTCATCAATATCTTAGGATTTATTGATCGTGGGTACGAAGGTGGATACCTTTTCAATGATAAGAATTATAAAAATACATCAGATAATAAACTATCTGAAATTAGAAATAAAACAGTGGGATTTGTATTCCAAAACTTTAAGTTAATTCAAAACAACACGATTTTAGAAAATGTTAGTATTCCCCTACTTTACCGTGGATTAACTGGGTCTGACCGTAAAGACCGCGTTATGTCTATCCTTGATAAAGTTGGGTTAAAAGGTAAAGAACAATTAGTTCCAAATAAATTATCAGGTGGTCAACAACAGCGTGTCGCAATTGCGCGTGCTGTTGTGAATGAACCGAAGTTCATCATTGCCGATGAGCCTACAGGTGCGCTTGATTCTAAGACATCTGAAGATATTATGGATTTATTCGTTGAACTGAATCGTGACCAAAAGACAACGATGATTCTTGTTACGCATGATCCTAAGGTAGCTGAAAAAGCTGACCGTGTGATTCATATTCTTGATGGTCGCATTCAAAGAGAAGAGGTGCTATCATGAGTAACTTTATGAATATCCTCTCTGTCTCAATGAAATCGATAATGAAGAATAAGCGACGTAATATTTTCACAATGATTGGTATCGTTATCGGAATTGCAGCCGTAATTACCATCATGTCTTTAGGTGAAGGTTTTAAACAATCTTCACAAAAGGAATTTGAAAGCTCTGGTGCATCTAAGGATTCAGCTTTAATCATGTACAATACGATGGATCAAGGTAAGGGTAGTAATCCTTTTGATGAACAAACCCAACAAGTTGCGAAACAAGTTGAGGGTGTAAAGGACGTTAAGATTAAGGAAAACGACCAAGAAGGTTACAGCGCTAAAATGACGAACCCTCAAAAGCAAGGTGACATCACGATTAAGAAGAAAGATAATCTTAAAAAGACCGAAAAAGGTGAGGGCTTTTCAAAGGAAGACAACGAATTATTTAAAAAGGTTGTAACTGTTGATACGAGTCTTGCGGAAGATGCCTTTAACGGCGACGCTATCGGTAAGAATTTATTTATCGATGGCCAAGGCTTCAAGATTGTTGGTGTGACGGCGAAGGATCAAATGGCTGAAAACGGTGTAAACATGCCGAAGAAGACGTTTGACCGTTACTTACCGAACTTACAGCAAAATACGTCTCAACTTGAAGTGAAGATTAAGGACGGCAGTGAGAAGAAAGAAGTTGCTAAGAAAGTTGAAGAAGAACTCAATAAGAAAGGTGCTGGCGCAGGCTCTGGTCAGTATTCATTCACGGATATGCAACAAATGATGAAGCAGTTTAATAAGATATTTGATTCAATTACGGCATTCGTTGCCGCGGTTGCAGGTATTTCGTTATTCATCGCGGGTATCGGTGTTATGAATGTGATGTATATTTCAGTAGCTGAGCGTACTGAGGAGATTGCGATTCGCCGAGCATTTGGTGCGAAAGCGCGTGATATTGAGCTTCAATTCTTAGTTGAGAGTATCGTGCTATGTCTGATTGGTGGTATTATCGGTTTAATTCTCGGTATTATCTTCGCTAAATTGGTAGAAGTTCTGACGCCAGAATTTATTAAGAGTGCGGTTACGTTAACTTCTGTTCTGATTGCGGTTGGCGTATCGACGCTGATTGGTATTGTGTTCGGTTGGATTCCAGCGAGAGCCGCTGCTAAGAAAGAGTTAATTGATATTATTAAATAAGTTTAGAAGGATTTAGACAGTAACTGAATATCTATGATTGCTTGGAGAGCTGATGGCGCCGGCGACGGTATGGCGGATACGGTGTTAAACGGCCGGTGCGTCTGCATACTTAAATGCGCGCGACGTCATAACGCGGACTAAGTAATACAGGTATTGAGTTGGGTTGTATCGTGATGAAAGTTCACGACAACCCGGTCTAAATCCTTTTTTTATTACATATTGAACAGATTAATTAGGTGATATATACATGCTCACCTCGTAATTTAAATATTATTTTGCTTAAAGTTCAATTTTCAAACAGCTGACTCCTAGGGGTGGGGCCCCGGCACAGAAATTTGCGCTAGCAAATTATCAAGCTATGCAAGCTGGGGCTTTCAAAATTATGAGCAAAGAAGCTCTAGCTTCTTTGTAAGTTCAACTAATGAATTAAAATTCGAGTTGAGCTTTACAGGAAAGCATGCCGTTTAAGGAAATTGAAGTCATAGATCTAAATTTAAAATTTGGAGGTTTTGGACGTGAAGCGATTTTTAAAGGCATCAGGCAATGGCTTTTTTATTATCATCGGAAGCTATATTCTTCTTTTCATTATGGATTTCTTAAATCTGGAGGCTAAGGATACTAAAGTATTACGCATGTTGAGTGACATTGGTATCGTTCACTTATTTAAAGAGCCTTTATTTAATGGGCTTTTCACATTGATGATTGTAATCTCAATCGGCGTATTCATTCAAAATTTAATCGGTAAAGATGAGGATTAGTATGTCAGGAGAAGTTTTGTCATTTTCTAAAATATATGATATTTAAATATATAAATAATCAATAATTAGGTGATTTAAATGTCTCCACATACTATCTATGTAATCTTTAATGTTATTTGTGCTATAGCTTTAATATTGACCCTTTTCAAATTAAGTTTGCGTGTATTTTGCAGCGTTCTCATAATTCATTCCATAGGCGCGTTCATCTACAGATACTTCTTCAACCATGAATCTCTTGGCCACGCTATATTGTATTCAATTGAGCTTTTGCCGTTGGTCATTCTAGGATTTTATTTATGGAAGCGCGCTCAGCGTAAGAAGCAAACGTCGCAATCTCATAATAAAGGATGATTTCATGACGCCTTATAACTTTATGCTCGGTGTTACGATTCTTATGATCGTGATTATGATTATATTCTTATTTAAGTTACGTTTTTTACACATCGCTTGGTTATTAACCATTCATAGCATCATTTTATTTCTTGCACGTTTCTTTTGGGAAAAGCAAGATCTTTGGAAAGCACTTTTCGATTCGTTCGATATATTCCCGTTCCTCATCTTCGCATATTACATTTGGAAGCACTATGACCGTAAGAAAGACAATAAGGAATCCGAGTCTTAAACACAAATAAACCTGAGTGATTTTGTGGCCATAGAGCCATCTTTTCACTCAGGTTTTTTTATATCAACGCTCATGCTTGTTTACGGGCGCAGCTGATTCAAGTAATTTTCAATTTCGCTTATTTCGGTAACCTCTGTCGCTAATCCAATATAGCCATCCGGTCTCACAATAAGTACTGTCCCGTTATAGATTTTTTGTTTACTAAGGTCTTTTGACCAAGGGAAATAATGCACATTCATCTCATATAAATCCGCAATTTCATCGATTTCGGGCACGTTTTGACCGAACACGAGGAACTGCCATGCTACGTTCTGAAGAGGTTCGAACGTATCTATTTGAAGTCGATTGATCCATGGCAAACGGTCACCACCCTTGAACCTTCCGACCTCCCCTTTACTCAACTTACTCTTCCGATAATTGATTTCAGTTTGAGAAATACGCTTAAAGAACGCGCGTTTCATCTTTTGGCTTTTCGCTAAGAGAGGCGCAAGTTTAGGCATGATAAACAAGCGCAACAACTTACTATGAATCATCATCGTGAACATCTTATCCGTCGTCTTCACTAATTTCTTCGCAAAAGCCCTACGCTCAGTATCGTATGTTTCAAGGAGTTCGGGGTTGAGCTTGTCCTGTAAGACGCCGCTCAACTTCCAAGCTAAATTAAAGGCATCGATTATGCCAGTGTTCATACCTTGGCCGCCTGCTGGACTGTGAATATGTCCGGCATCGCCAAGTATAAAGGTACGCTTGGTCTTGAAGGTATCGGCCACGCGATGGTGAATCTTGTACGGCGCGTACCAGTTCACTTTACTGATGTCGAAGGCATAAATGTCTTTGACAAACGGAATGAGTGGTTCGAATGTTTCAGGCGCCTTACCTTCGAAGGATTTCGGTATGACACCAATCAGGCGCATACTATTCTCATTACGAACGCGCATCGCGATGCAGAAATGATTACCTTTGAAACCGATGTTTAAGTCATCAAGCATTTGGTCGGTTTCGACATCTGCCACGAAGAAACGCTCTTCGTATGTACCACCTGGGAAGTTAATGTTTTGCGATTTACGTACGACGCTGTGGGCACCGTCGCAACCGCAGACGTATTTGAAGGACTGCGTTTCTGTTTGGTCGTTCGGCGTCGATTCACTATCATGATGGTTGATACTTGGGGATGTATGGTCTGATGGTGTTTCAGTTTGTGCAGAATCAGATGACGTAACGTCTGAATGGGCTTTGTTGTTGGTTGAAGGTTCTTGGTTTCGGGATTCTGAAGTAGCTGTGTTTGTGTTATTGGTCCTTTCAAAAGTGACCTCGACGTGATCATCATATTCCTTAACGTCCGTTACGGTCGTTTGCCACTCGACTTGAATGCCGCGCTCGTTCAGAAGGTTCACGAGCGTCTTCTCATGGACGTCTTGTGCAAGACTGAGTGCGAACGGATAAGGGCTTATGCCGTGGCCGATGTCGTTGAAGTCGACCCTCGCGACGTGCTTGTTGGACTTGTACATGTTGAGCCCTTTGATTGGGAAGCCTTTGCTAATGATTTCTTGGTCGATGCCGTACTGCTGGTAAGCTTCGAGCGTTCGAGCCTGTACGACGATTGCGCGTGATTCTTGAGCTGGGCCACTCGCTTGTTCGACAATGCGAAACGGCGTCCCTTGTTCGTGAAGTGCGAGTGCAAGAGCAAGACCTGTAGGCCCAGCACCTATGATGAGTACCTCTGCTTTCATATAAGTCACTCCTTGTAAGATTAAGTTGGTTATTAAGTGGCGGTAGGCTTGGTTGGTGTGGCTACGAATTGTGCATTGGTGCAGTATGTTGGCATAGGTATTTGCGAGCGTTCATATGGTTGTAAGCAATTTCGTGTGGTTTATGCTAATTTCATGCAGTTTTTGAAAAATTTAGTCCATGTTACATTGTTTGAGTTAGTCTTTGTAATATGGCTTCCTTGTTACATTGTTTGACTCAGTCTATGTAACATGGCTTCCTTATTACATTGTTTGACTCTAACTTTGTAACATGGCTTCCTTGTTACATTGTTTGCCTCAGTCTTTGTAATATGGGCTTCTTGTTACATTGTTTACCTCTATCTTTGTAACATGGAAAATTTTCGTAATCGAAAATTTCTCATTATTTGAAATTTAGGTGTAAATTTTGATTTAGATTTCTATATGGTAATAGGGGCGTTATGCGATTGTTTCAATTTTCTTTCGCATAACGGGGCCGACCGTTACTCTCGACAACACAAAGTATCACCGACTAACCGCTAATTCAAGAAAGCAAGCGCCGGACCGAAAGCAATTACACGTCTAGAGAGCCCGACGCCCACATTCCTCAATCCACTAACACCTACTTAACCGGCGCTTGGTACCATCTTTTCAAGAATCCATATAGTACCTGTTCAAACGATTCTAAGTCTTTGATTTCGATTTTTTCGTCGACGCTATGGGCTTCTGTTAATTTACCTGGTCCGAATAAAATGGTAGGAACGCCGAAGTCTTCTAACCAACCACCATCAGTCACTGTCGTACTCATGCCTGAAGGTAGTTTGTCGCCGTGGACTTCTTTGTACACGTCTTCAAGAAGTGCGTATCCTTGATGGGCTTTTGGCAAGGTGAAACTAGGAAAGATTTCGCCCTTGTCTTCGATCATGGACGTGCCGCCCCACTCGAATTTGAGCGGGTTCTCGCGTAACCAAATGTCCGCTTCGGCCATCTTATTCAAGTGGTCTTCGATTTCGCGAACGACATCGTTATAATGCTCGTTCGGCAGGTAGTGAACGGTAAACCACAGCTTACATTCGTCGGCAATAAATGCGGGATGACGGCCACCTTCGATATAGGCAGGGTTGATTGTTGTCGAACCACTCGGCATATCGGGGTACGACTTCATGACCGCCCAGTGTTGTTCGAGTTCGCGCAGGCTCGCAATGACCTTCGTCATCTTCTCAATCGCGCTCGCGCCGAAGAGACCACCGCCCGCGTGAACCATTTGTTGACGGGCACCGTCGTGAATCGTCGTCTTACTTTGAACGGTAACCCAGCCCGTAATGACGCCGCCTTGACCGAGTGCCATCTGTTCACTCGTATCAAGCACAAGTCCGAGGTCCGCTTTAGGCCCGTGCTCACATGCGACCTTCGTGCCTGCTTCACCTACTTCTTCACCGACAACGGATTGCACGATGATGTCGCCTTTAGGACGTAGCCCTTCTTCTTGAAGCTTCTCAAGCGTATACAGTAGCGTCGCAAAGCCACCTTTCATGTCACTAACACCGCGTCCGTATAGATAGTCGTCCACCTGAGTCACCTCAAACGGTGGGTACTGCCACTCGCGGTCGTCGCCTACATTCGCGACATCGACATGACCGTTTATAATCAGTTTCGGTGCGTCTGAATCCGTACCTTTCAGGATCGCGTTAATCACACTGTCGTTCTCATATAGTGGAATTCGCGTTGTTTCAAATCCTAGGTCTTTCAATAGCGCTTCAATTTCATCTTGGAGTGGGTCGGTATTTCGTGCTGGCGGGCTTTCGGTATTGTATTTAACTAGTAGTTCAAGTAAATCTAAATGACGTTTTTCCATAATTATCCCCCTTAATTTGTTATCGTTCGTTTCGTGTGTTACTCCTTCTATTCCCGAATTTCTTCATATTTAAAAAGTACGAGACACAATTACGTATCCCGTGCTTTGTTTGGCACCTTTTTGAAAAGTACTTTAGAAAAGTATTTAGTTGAAAAGTCAGCCCGTAACTCGATAGGGCTTTTCAAGG
Organism: Staphylococcus massiliensis CCUG 55927; assembly: GCF_000298075.1. Lineage (GTDB taxonomy): Bacteria > Bacillota > Bacilli > Staphylococcales > Staphylococcaceae > Staphylococcus > Staphylococcus massiliensis. Next base: position 1,470,926 of record NZ_JH815593.1, read on the forward strand.
AGGGGCAAGGGGCATAACGAATGTTGTCGATTATAAATCCTTGTTCATAAATGATTTGGTTGCGATGGCGTACCCAATGTATGCAACAACAATACCAAGGAGGAGTAGGATGACTCTTGAGTAAAAGAATGCCAGTGTGTCAGGTAATTTCAGAACTGTTGTAAAGAAAATCATCGGCGCAATCGTCAGAAACAGGATGAATAGTACGCACAATAGAATCGTCACGATTTGTGCGCCTTTCGAATCGCTTGCGCCCTTCTTAATAATAACGGCCAATATGACTGACATGTTCAAAGCGAAGCCAATTCCAAAGATACCGTTTGAAAATGCCTTCAACGCGCTATGATGGATGATTAACGTCATGATTGACGCAAATATCGTAATAGCTAGACTAATAGCTAAGAACGTGGCATAAACTGATTGTACGTATGCTTTACGTGAAACGGGTGTTGTTGAAAGAAATTGAACCCAACCGCTCGTTTCATCTTGTCGGATGCTTTCGATTAACACTGTAGTCGGTAAAATATAGATAATCATACCGGAATTTAGATGTGGATCATTAAATAAATTAATTATGGTAACAAAGCATGACAATACAAAGAACAGGGTCAAACGACCTTTCATCATGTCGATTTGATTAAGCATTAAACCTTTCATACTAATTTACCTCGCATTAGAATTTTTGTGACATCATCAATCGTTTGGATGTTTGAAACGTCTACGCCTTCAACGTTAATAGGTTCAGTGAGCACGAGTTTAACGCTACCCTTTCGTTCGTGATAGGCGTAAACGGCTGACTTCGGAATTGAACTTAAATCATCAAGCGTTGTTTCACCAATAAAGTATTTCTCGTAAAGGTCTTGTTTCGACACTGTCAATTGAACGTTTCCATTTCTTAAAAAGACCAGTGTGTCGGCAATCTTCTCAATATCTTCTGACATGTGTGACGAAATTAGAATTCCGTTACCGCGGTCGACGTACGTTTCTAGATGTTCTAAAATTTCCTCTTTACTCGTGACGTCGATACCTGCCGTCGCCTCATCTAAAATAAGAAGTTCACTTCTGTGTGACAGCGCAACGGCGAGCGTTAATTTCATTGACATACCGCGTGAGAACTTCTTAAGCTGACGATCTTTCGGTAGGTTAAAGTACTCGAGGTATGACTTGTATGTATCGCTTTCCCATTGGTCGTATATACGGTTAAAGTAGCGACTTAGCTCAAGCGCCGTTAATTTCTCGGGAAATTTCATCGTATCGAATACAACGCCGATTTGATTTCGGTGTTTCGACATTTCGCTATCAACCAATTGGTCTTTAAACCAAATTTCACCTGCCGTTTTAATCGTTGTGCCGACAACTGTCTTCATTGACGTTGATTTACCACAGCCATTACGGCCGATGAGCGCGACTACTTCGCCTCTATGTATATTGAAATTAATATCTCGTAATTGGAATTCTGAGTCTTCAAATCTTTTACTAAGATTTTTTACTTCAAGCAAGTTTTCCATACATTCACTCCTTTTCATTTATTTAGGTGGTGTCGTAAATTCGAAGGTTCGAGTTTGACGTAATCCCTAACAGCTTGTGCCTATTGGGGGCCGGTCCCCTAATCTCAAGTTCAGCCTACGAATGGAAAATTGGGTCGCACTCTTACATGAAATTAAGCTCTCAACACTTCATCACTCCGCGAATTCATCAACATCCCTCAATATATAATTATTTTATTAAAAGTAAATTATATTCAATTAAACTATATCATTAATCACGCATAATTATTACCTTTAAAAAGAATTTATTACAAATTCTAAACATTTCCGCGCGAGCCATCGTAAAGCCCTACTTTTAAATAAGCTTCTACTTAAAAAATGCTATGAAATCATGCTATGATGAATGTAACCGCTTTAAATAATTTGATAAAAATTAAAATTTTACAGGTGAGTGAAAAAATGAGTATGACGAGTGAAAGAGAATTAAAGAATAAGTATTTAGATTTATTGGAACAAAAGTACAATCATGAAGAAGAGCTTGCCACAGAAATTATTAATTTAGAATCTGTCTTAGAGTTACCTAAGGGTACAGAACACTTTGTAAGTGACTTGCATGGTGAGTATGAATCATTCCAACATGTGCTAAGAAATGGTTCGGGAAATGTACGTGTTAAGATTAATGACCTTTTCAAAGATGAATTAACGAACAATGAAATTAGTGAGCTTGCAGCGCTCGTATATTATCCGGAAGAGAAGTTAATGCATGTGAAGAATCAATTTGATAATCGTGATGAGCTGAACGAATGGTATAAAGTCACAATTAATCGCTTAATTAAATTAATTGGCTATTGTGCGTCGAAGTATACGCGTGCGAAGCTTAAGAAGGCGTTACCTAAGCGCTATGTGTACATCGTTGAGGAGCTATTATACAAGCGCCATGAGTACAACAATAAGAAGTCCTATTATCAAACGATCTTAAATCAAGTGATTGAGTTAGAACAATCTGACGACTTAATTATTGGGCTATCTTATTCGGTACAACGCCTTGTAGTCGACCATTTACATGTGGTTGGTGACATTTATGACCGTGGCCCACACCCTGAGAAGATTATGGAGACGTTAACAAAGTATCATTCTCTTGATATTCAATGGGGTAACCACGACGTGCTTTGGATGGGTGCGTACGCGGGGTCTAAGGTATGTCTTGCGAACTTGTTACGTATTTGTGCGCGTTATGACAACCTTGACATTATCGAGGATGCTTATGGTATCAACCTGCGTCCACTTTTAACACTCGCTGAAAAGTACTACGACGATAACCCTGCATTCCGTCCTAAGAAGAATGCTGAGAAACATATTAATGAATTAGAGAAGATTCAAATTACGAAGATGCATCAAGCGATTGCGATGATTCAATTTAAGCTTGAAATGCCAATTATTAAACGTCGTCCGACATTTGAAATGGAAGAGCGTCTCGTTCTTGAAAAGACCGACTATGATAATCAAACGCTGAATATGAATGGTACGGTTTATGATTTAGAGAACACGTGCTTCCAAACGGTAGACCCTGAAGACCCTGCGAAGTTTTTAGATGAGGAAGCTGAAGTGATGGATAAAATCTTGCTTTCTTTCCAAAAATCTGAAAAGCTACGCCGTCATATGATGTTACTCCTTCAAAAAGGTAACTTATACTTACGTTACAACGGCAATTTACTGATTCATGGCTGTATCCCAGTTGATGAAAATGGTGATATGGAAGCGATGGAAATTGAAGGTAAGTCTTATAGCGGTCGCGAGTTGCTCGACCAATTTGAATATTATGTGCGTAAGGCTTTTGAAGATAAAGAAGTGACAGACGATATCGCGACGGACTTAGTTTGGTACTTATGGACAGGTAAATATTCATCATTATTTGGTAAACGTGCAATGACGACGTTCGAACGTTACTTTATTTCTGACAAAGCATCTCATAAGGAAGAGAAGAACCCGTATTACCACTTACGTGAGAACGCGGACATGTGCCGTAAGTTATTGAATGACTTCGGTTTAGATCCTGAAAACGGCCATATTATCAATGGTCACACGCCTGTTAAAGAGATTAAGGGTGAGGACCCAATTAAAGCTGACGGCAAGATGTTAGTCATTGATGGTGGCTTTTCAAAGGCATATCAATCAACAACAGGTATCGCGGGTTACACACTACTGTACAACTCTTATGGCATGCAGTTAGTGGCGCATCAACATTTCAATACGAAGGAGAAAGTGTTGCACGATGGTGCCGATGAGTTGTCAACGCGCCGTGTGGTTGATGAAGAGTTAGAGCGTAAGAAGATTCGCGATACGAATAAAGGTAAGGCAATTCAGGAAGACATCGACATCTTAAAAGAATTGCTACACGACCGTTATTTAAAGTAAGATAATGATGTAAGTAGTCTTAGTTCGAGGGCTGCGTGCTAAGTTGTATGTAAGACGATTGCGGAATTAAGTTTTCTTCAAGGTGGATTGACGTTTTGCCACCTTTGAAAAGCCCTATGCTTGAACTTTCATAAATGCATATTGTACGGAAGTGAACCCTAGATGACGTGTGTTGTCGGCGGTTCACTTCTTTTATCAAGGTGAGGAGGAACTTTAGATAACGGATGTTGTCGACGTTCAACTCTTTTATCAAATTAATGGGGAACTCTAGATAACGGATGTTGTCAGCGGTTCACTTCTTTTAACAAATTAAGGGGGAACTCTAGATAACGGATGTTGTCGACGTTCGCTTCTTTTAACAAATTAAGGGGGAACTCTAGATAACGGATGTTGTCGACGTTCGCTTCTTTTAACAAATTAAGGGGGAACTCTAAATGTGTACAGGATTTTCGTATTTGTTCAAGAGCAATACTAATTTATTAGGACGTACAATGGACTTCGCATTTGGTTTACAAGGGAAGCAGACTGTTGTGCAGCGCGGTTATGAATTTGATTCTATGACAGGCTATAATGAAAAGCTTGATTATGGCTTTTTAGGGACTGGCGTTTTAATGGACCGCGCGTTATTTGCAGACGGCGTGAACGAACACGGCTTATCGATTTCCGTGCATTACTTTACTAAGGAAGCGACGTACTCTGAGGAAAGTATTCCGAACAAGATTAATATTACGGCGGAAGAAGTGATTCTTTGGGTACTTGGCTTTAACAAAGGTATCGAGGACCTTAAGCGTAATGCGACGAACGTGAATATTGTAGATTACAAGAATCAAATTATCGATAAAGTTGTACCGCTTCACTTTATTGTTACGGACCCAAGTGGCCAAACGATTGTCATCGAGCCGACGAACGGTAATTTAGTGATTAAGGATAACCCGCTTCACGTGTTGACGAACAATCCAAACTTAGATTGGCATATGCGTAACGTGAAGAGCTATTGTGCCTTTTCACCGATGCATCCGAAAAAGGGTTCATTAGGAGAAGCCTTTGATTACGATCTTGGTAACGGGGCTGGGACACATGGTTTACCGGGTGGTTATACTGCTGCGGAGCGTTTTGTAAAAGTCGCGTACTTAACTCATAATATGGAAAATACTGAAGACGACAATGTTAACTTAGCGAATACATTTAAAATCTTAGAGACGATGAGTGTACCGCGTGGGGCCGTTCTTGAACAAGATACAGGTGAGTACCACTTCACGCAGTATGTGGCTGTGATGGATACAACGAATCGCGCGTTCTATTTCAAGCCGTATTTTAGTAGTGAAATCACGGCCGTAAAGCTTACGGAAGAACTTCTAAATAAAGACGAACCTACTACATTCGAACCCGTAGACGACTTTAAATTTCATATGATGAACGACTAAATTTAAATGTGGGTGCGTCTGGAAGTGTGCCAGACGCTTCCTTTATGGGATTAAATAAGGAAATGCTAGATACGCGATGGGCGCATCTAGCATTTTTCATTGTTCGGGTTGATGAGTTATGGGCGGTTGTAGGAAGTACGGGTCGAGGGACCGTTATGCGATTGTTTTTATTTTCTTTCGCATAACAGCCCCCTTATGCGATTGTTTTTATTTTCTTTCGCATAACGGCCGCCTTATGCGATTGTTTCAAATTTCTTTCGCACAACGGCCGCTCTATGCGATTGTTTCTAATTTCTTTCGCACAACGGCCGCCTTATGCGATTGTTTCAAATTTCTTTCGCACAACGGCCGCCTTATGCGATTGTTTTAAATTTCTTTCGCACAACAGCCCCCTTATGCGATTGTTTCAAATTTCTTTCGCACAACGGACTCCCGCTATCAGGTCCGTTACCGATACCGGCCTTATCCACTTTCTACTTACCCCTCTTACAACCTATCCTCTTTTATGCATTTGATTCATATATGATCGGTACTCATCGATGGTAAAAACCTTATCCCTAGGCTTAATCCCGTAATCTTCAATGAAGATACCGTCACGTTTTTTCACATAGGGCACGACGGTTGCTTTAAATTTAACGCGTTTTCCTATTAGACTCTTAAATCGCTTATAGTACTTATTACGCTCATATAGCCAAATATGGTCGATTCTTTCACCTCCAATATGCACCTTCGTCATTAGAATTCTAACGTTAGGTTCAAATGTCTCCTGTATATTAAATTGACTTTGATAAAACACTTTATTAACAGTAGCTGTGACAGTAATGTTCTTATTTCGAAAAGGTTGTAAACTTTCTCTCATAATATTCAATCCTTTCACGCTCTTAAATATCGTCCTTAATCCCTAACCATTCTGCAATAAATACATTTTATGATAAATGCCGCCTTGCTTAATCAATGATTCGTGGTTACCGCGTTCTACAATCTCCCCGCGATTAAGCACTAGAATATGATCGGCATTTTGAATGGTCGATAGTCTATGCGCTATAGCGATGGTCGTACGGCCCCTACGCATTTTATCGAGGGCCAGTTGAATCTGCTCTTCAGTTTCTGAGTCGATATTCGCCGTAGCTTCATCAAGTATCAAGATTTTCGGGTCCATAGCCATCGTTCTCGCGAAAGCTAAGAGTTGGCGTTCCCCGCTTGAAAAGGCAGCCCCTTTTTCGACTACTTTAAAGTCATATTGACCTGGCAAAGCTTCGATAAATTTATCTGCTTGGACAAATTCAGCTGCTGCCTTCACTTGTTGAAAGGTCATCTTAGGATGGTACAACTTAATATTAGATGCGACAGTACCGTAAAAGATAAAAGCATCCTGCAGTACTAAACCGATGCGACGTTTCAGTTCTTGTTTAGGGATGGCTTTTATCGAATGACCATCGATCGTAATATCTCCTTGGTCAAACTCGTAAAATCGCATAAACAAATTAACAATTGAACTCTTACCAGATCCTGTGTGACCAACTAGCGCAACGGTTTCACCTTGATTTACTTTAAAGGAAATGTTCCTTAATACATCGCGACTACCGTCATAACTGAACGTCACGTTTTTAAATTCGATGACGCCGTCAGTAATCGCGTAATCGGGGTTGGGCTTTTGCTTGGGTTCTAACGTGTCATCGTCAATTAACTTAAACACGCGACTCCCTGCTACAAGTGCACGCTGGAGGATGCTCAAATTCTGACTCACCTGGTTTATCGGTTCGATGAAATTCTGCATATATTGTAGGAACGCGTACACAAGACCAGCTGTAATCACGTGGTTGAAACTGAACACGCCGTAGTACCCTAGAATGAGCACCATCGAAATAATTGAAATCAATGAAATCGCTGGGCGTAAGAGTAGGCCATCTAGACGAATCGTTTTCATGTTAAAGCCATAATGTTCGTCATTCGTACGCTCAAACGCCCTGTGCAAGCGCTTTTCCTGATTGAAAGCCTGGATAATCTTCATGCCTTCGATCGATTCCGCAAGTTTCGCATTCAACATCGACAGTCGATGTCTCGCCTCTGAAAAGTAAATTGAGGCATACTTTCGATAAATGGCTAACGTTAAAATAATGATTGGAATGAAGATGAGTGAGATAAACGCGAGCTTCACGTCCAGCACAAACATCATTGTGTAACTCGCGATTACCATGAACACGGCCGTTATCGCCGTTGAAAAGACATAAATAAACATGTCGACAATTGCTTCGGTATCATTTGTAAGACGTGAAACGACACTACCGCCTGGAACTTTGTCGAAGTAACGCATACCGAGTCGACCGATTTTACTGAAGGCATCAATGCGTAGTTGTTGGATAACCTTAAGCGCGAGATATTCAAAGTAATACGTTTGAAGGTAAGCCGTTACTGCGCCGCCGATTTCAGCAAGGATAAAGATGCCGATGAGCAATGTGATTTCGTTCGGTGGAAAGTGGTCCTGCGTTAAATATTGATCGATGAAAATCTTGACCAAGAACGGTGACGCCATCATGCAGGCAGTCGAAATCGCAAGCATGATGAACGCGAGAATAATCATGCGTTTATGCGGCGACGTGTAAGCAAGTAATCGCTTTAAGACGCGTCCTTGCTCCTTTGCAGATAAGTTTATATTATGATCTTGTTGTTCCATCATGCTCACCTCCTTGCACAAGGTCGTCTAAGTCGTGCGTTAAAGATGCCTGTAACGCTTGTGCTTGGTACGTTTCGTAGTACCAACCTGCTTCTGCCATTAAGGTTTCATGCGTACTGCGCTCGATGATTCGCCCTTCATCCATCACGATAATGAGGTCCGCATGACTAATCGCACTCATGCGATGCGCGGTAATGATATTCGTCTTACCTTTACGCTCGTCGTGTAAGTTGTTCAGAATGCGTGATTCCGTTTCCGCATCAACTGCCGACAATGAGTCATCAAGAATCAGTACATCTGGATCTGTAATGAGTGCGCGGGCGATTGAGATACGTTGTTTCTGACCGCCAGAAAGCGAGACACCGCGCTCCCCGATAACTGTTTCATAGCCATCTGTGAACTGCGTGATATCGTCATGAATCGCACTTAGACGACTCGCCGCTTCGATGTGCGCTTGATCAATGTCCGGATTACTAAACGCAATGTTCTCGCGAATCGTCGTCGAGAATAGGAAATGATCTTGTGGCACGTAGCCGAACTTCGAACGTAATTTCGAAAGTTGATAGTCGCGAAGAGGTCGTTCGCCGTAAGTGATGTCACCCGGTTTCTCGGTATCAAATTCCCTCAGCAACAACCGTATGAGCGTACTCTTTCCTGACCCCGTTCGACCGACGATGCCAATCGTCGCCCCTTCTTCTACTTGAAAGCGGATATCTTTGAGTAAGGGCTTTTCATCACCCGGGTAATAAAATTGGTCAATATCATACGTAATCGTTCCTTGTGGCACCGCCTCCGTTTGAAAAGCCACGTCGATATCGCTCTCAGTGTTAAGGATCTCTTCAATACGTTCGTACGATGCGCGACCCTTTTGCACAATGTTAAAGAAGAACCCGAGCGCAAGTAGCGGCCAAATCATCATACTGAGATACGTCGTGAAGGTTACAAGCTGGCCGATCGTGATTTCGTCGTTGAAGACCATATGCGCGCCAAAGTATAACGACAGAAAGTAACTCGCGCCTACGACCAGCATAATTGTTGGGTCGAAAAACGCGTCGATCTTCGTCACACGGATATTTCGTTGAACGACATCGTTACTAAGTTTAACGAAGTCTTCGTGATCTTCATTCTCGTAACCGAACGACTTCGTCACTTTAATACCTGCGATACTTTCTTGAGCCTTGTCATTCAATTGGCTAAAGGCCTCTTGTGCCTTTCTAAAGGACGCATTGAGTAACTTACCGAGGTAACTCGTGATAATTACCATGAGTGGTAGTGGGATGATGGCGATCAGCATGAGCTTCGGACTAACGGTAACCGCCATTGAAATGAGAATCATACCGCCCATGACCATAGCGTCGACAATTGTAAAGACGCCGGGCCCCGCAGTCTGTTGCACCGCGTTAATATCATTTGTCGCATGCGCCATTAAGTCCCCTGTACGTCTTCTTTGGAAAAATGGCGGACTCATGGAGGTATATTTCTTGTAGAGCCGCGCGCGTAAGGTCCGCCCGAGGTTAAAGCTAGCTCCGAAAATGAAAATTCTAAATAAATATCTAAAACCGTATGTAAGGATACCCGTCGCGAGCAGTACCGCGAGTAGTAGCGTTAGTTTCTCGGGCGTTAACGTCTTAGTCGTAAGCGCGTCGATAACCCGCCCGATGATCTGCGGAGGTACGAGCTGCAAGAGCGCTATGAATACGAGCATCGTAATCCCGATTGCATACCGTTTCCACTCCATCTTGAAAAACCAACCTAATTTCTTAAAAACGATCATTCCGTCACCTCCTAGGAAAACTGTAGGTAAACGTTTTGTTGGGTTTGATACCGTTATAGGTGTATTCCGGTCGTTTACCATGAGTCTGTAAGTATAAGTTTACCACAATTTTCAGTTTTTTCAGATAATAGGTGGATGATGAAGGGGGCGGTGACTCGTTATGCGATTGTTTTTATTTTCTTTCGCATAACGGGGCCCTTATGCGATTGTTTTTATTTTCTTTCGCATAACGGGGCCCTTATGCGATTGTTTTATTTTTCTTTCGCATAATGAGGCCCTTATGCGATTGTTTTATTTTTCTTTCGCGTAACGAGGTCCTTATGCGATTGTTTTATTTTTCTTTCGCGTAACGAGGTCCTTATGCGATTGTTTTTATTTTCTTTCGCATAACGAATCTAGAGACTATATAAAGTATTGCGGCTCTTATGAAATTTATAGTTTTTCTTTAATAATACTCTGATAGTAGTATCATCTCCTTCTCCTAACCAGCTCTGTGCTTCTTTAGCCGTAAAGGGTTCGCCTTTTAAATAGTAAAGTTCATTTATGTTATACAAATACAGGTCTGCCCGGCGAAGTCGCGAATGACAGAACGTGCAGTCGACGTATTTCTTACGACGGCCGACGTAAATGTGCCCGACTTTCTTACAGCCCGGGCATTTAATTCCTGGTTTAACTCCTGTATACTTAATGGGCTTTTGCGAAAGTGGATAATGCCCCAGACTATGCGACTGTAATAAATCACGTGTTTGAAAGTCTTTCGTGATGGGCCTTTTGAAAAGGGAAGGAATCTTGTGAAGTTCGGTTGGAAGTAAAATATGATCGCGGTTCGGTATAGAACCGGTCAAAGTGAAGTTCGGGTTCGTGAAGACAAGGTGTGCGGACATTGGTAAATTGAGGCTCTCTTGTTGCAGAAGTTGTCGCAACGCGTTCGATTGCTTGGTTAATTGAGACAGCGGGTTCGGGATTCTAAAATCACTGGACGACCGTAAGTCCCCGCCTTCAAAGGTGTAATCACCAATAAAATGCTTGATTTCAAATAGTAAAAGTTGGTTGCGGTTGATGATGAGGAAGTCGATTTCTAGCGGATGATATGGATTGAAGTAAAAATTCTGTAGGTACGGTATACGAGGATGCACGGGTAATTGCTTCTGGAAAATGGCTTCACCCTCAAGACCCGCCTTAACCTTAGCAATCTTACTTTCGATCTCGAAATCGTCAACTCGCCCCTCTAAAGACAGCCAATACTGACTCGAGTGAAATGGCGCCATGGCGTCAGCTCCTTTACTTTAATTAAGCTTACTATAGCACCACCGCTCCCATTTGAAAAGCCCAATAGTTGTAATATGACACTTTCTCAAATACTGCATCACTACCCTTACAGAAAAATAAAATTTGACAATTCTCGAATTTCATTTTAACATTTAAGTAAATACTTAAATGATTAATTGTTCTCTTACTAAACACAAAACCCTTTAATAATTTAAGTATCTATAAACCTCATGACTAAACACTTAATTAACGAGATAGGAATGGTGAAAAATGCGCGATATTTTCAAAGCATTATCCGACCCAACAAGGCGAGGTATACTTGAACTTTTAAAAGAACAAAAGTTAACCGTAAGTGAAATTGCAGAGCACTTTGACATGAGTACGGCAAGTGTCTCCCAGCATCTAAAAATTCTTAAATTTAACGACCTCATCTATGCAGAACGAAAAGGTAAGTATATTTACTACCACTTGAACTTGTCAGTTTTTGAGGAACTGATCACTTGGGTAAGCAAATTCAACAATTAAGTAAGAAAGAAGGAAATTAACATGAAACTTAAACATTCAAAAATCGGTATTGTTTTCATTGTGTTAACATTAGTAGCTTGGTTAATTGCTTTACCATTTCTACCAACTGATGTGCCAATGCAATATACAAGCGATGATCAAGTTAATTGGAAAGCTCACAAATTTCTAGCGCCATTATTTTTCCTAGGACTAGCACTTTTAACGTATTTGATTGCTGCGACGAAAGGTCATTCAGAAACACGTAAAAATTCGCATGAGAACTTCACAAGTCTAAATAACTTTTTCCATGCGCTCGGTCCAATTATCGCATTCATTATTTCAATTGTAGTAATCTTCAACGCACTCGGTTTCAATATTTCAGTAAAATTATTTGCCCTACTCCTTGTAGGCTGTCTATTAATCATCATTGGCAACCTGCTTCAAAAGATTCCTCAAAACAAAATTATGGGTATTCGTAACAAATGGACTCTTAAAAATGAACGCGTATGGAAGAAAACACAGCGCTTTAGCTCACGACTATATATCATCATCGGTGTCTTATTCGTCATTTCCGCGTTCTTACCTGCCGCAATAGTAGGTATTTCATCAATCGTACTAATTCTAATTCTAGTCGCTGCGCCAATGTTATATTCGTACAAATTGTCACACTCGTCATAACGCATCCACGCATGCGCCCATTCTCCCCTACGTCCAAGCGCTTAATTATAAATGCGTCTTTAGGATGATGTAAATTTTATAAAATAAGGTATGATTCAGATAATCAATTAATACTCATTCATATAATTGTATACAACAATTTGAAATGACAGAATGGAGAGAATCGTATGTATAAAAAATGGATGACAAGTGGTTTAGTAGCTGCAATGTTGCTTGTACCAACGGCTGGCGTTGCGTCGGCAGAAGAGTTGAAGGAAGATATTTTCGTGCACGGTGCTGACTTAAATCAGTCACAACTGAACGAAACGAAATCGAAATTAAACGTTAAAGATAATACGAAAACTTACAATGTAACGACGTCGGATGTCGCGAAATACACGGGTAACCAAAACTTAGCTTATATTCACTCAAGCGTGACGATTCATCCGAAATCTTTTCGAAAAGGCATATCTGTAGAAATCACGACGCCTGAGAATATTACGAAAGTGACGAAAGCACAATATACAAACGCTGCAATCACAGCCGGTATTCAAAACGCCGACATTAAAATCGCGAGCGTCGACCAAGTAACTGGTGAAGGTGCTCTTTCAGGTATCTACAAGGCATACGAAGCTGAAGGCCACACGCTTGATATGAACGATATTCAAAATTCTCAATCTGAATTAAATCAATTATCGAATATCAGTCAACAAAACCAAGGTCAAAACGGTTATTCTGACGAAGCCTTAAACCATGCCGTTGCCGATATGAAACGTGAAATCGCGCAAGAAGTTCAGAAGAATCAGAACGTGTCGAATACAACGATTACAAATATCGTGAACACACACCTTGAGAACAATGGCCTGATCAACATTCTGAGCGACAATCAAATCAATCAGATCATCAACATTATGAATAATGTCGCAAATTCGAAAGCGATTACTGAAGATCCTAAAGCCTTCGAACAGCAAGCCAAGGATTTAACTGAACAAATTAAGAAATCATCTGGTGACCTCTTAGAAAAAGCCAAGTCACTAGATTCATAAGAAAATCGTAATTTATTACAACAAATCTGGGATGCTATCGTGAACTTCTTCAATAGCATTTGGAACTTTATTACGTCATTCTTTAAGTAATTAAAGAACATAAACCCTTTTATACTGAAAAATTGATTTGAAATGAACCACCTAGAATAGCGGACTCCTAGGGGTGGGCCCCGGCATATATTAAAGAACAAAGAAGCTCATGCTTCTTTGTAAGTTCAACCAACGAATTGGAAATTCGGGTTGAGCTTTATGCGTAAGCAAATTATCAAGCTAAGGAAGCCGGGGCTTAAGCGTGGTACAAAGTAGCATTGCTACTTTGTAAGTCCAACTAACGTATTGAAAATACGAGTTGGGCTTTACAGGAAAGCATACTATTCTAGGTGATTTTTAAATTTTTAAAAGTCCTTTTCCAAAAATATAAAAAAAAATAAAATCCCCTTAATAACATGTAACATTCATTCAAAACGATTTAGCACGATCATTAGCTTCAGAATTCAATGTGTAGCCCATACATTTGTCGTAAGCTTCGCTAAATCACTAATTAAAGAATGTAATCATCATGTGTTAAGGGGATTTCTTATATTATGATTCTTTCTCTGTTTGCATTAAGTTGTGAACGATTCCTTCATAGAAATCTTTCAATTCTTCATTCGAACGGTCTTTATCTAAAGCATCTTGACCTGTGAAGTCTGTATGATCAAAGCCTTGCATACTAGGCGTCACTTGCCAAATACCTTTTATCGGTGCATCAGGCGCTTCCACATTTTTAAACGCTTCGTCGCTCGGATGTAGCGCTGAAATTACAGACACTAAGCCATCACTTGGGCGCCAAGCTTTATCTTGATATCTACCGATAATATTACCAGTCAGACGGTGACCAATGTTCACACTCGGATCCACACGATGATTACCAAGCGGACCTTCATGCGTCGCTAAACCATTAAATGTACGATAGTAAATGTTAGGGTTAAGTGTCGTCTTCTGATTCAACTTCTCAGCACCCTCGCGTGTTAAATCATAAAGCGCTGTATCATTCGTCTTCCAAATCGGACTCTTGTCCGCACGTTTAGAATATTGAATGTAGTTCTCACCTTCACGTTGTTCAAGACCCCATTGCTTAAGTCCGAAGTCTAACTTAGAGTTACGATGGCCTTCGAATTTCGCCATTTCATATAATAAATGCTTAATAAAGTCTTTATTACCTACTTCATCTGAAACAACGGTGCCGTCGTGAGGCGTCGCAATCGTTGTAATTGATTTAACCATTTTGTCATGGTTACCTTCAAATAAAGGGCTAATTGGTTTACCCGTCTTTTCATGGAAGGCACGCTCCTCAGGACTACCGTGACGCAGATACTCTTCAAGGAGACGAATCGTTTGGCCACCCATACTATGTCCTACAAGATGCACTTTCTGACCAGGTTTCCAGTTCGGGTACACGCCTTTATACGTTTTACCAAATCGCGCGTGACCATACTTCTTAGCATGCGCCGCACCATAATCCACGCGACCACCTTTAATGTAGTAATACAGCTCAACAGCGCGGTCGTGGTTACTACCAAATGCACTGATACTCGCCTCGTGCACTTCATAACCTTCATGACCTAAATCATGCGCAAGCTTATACTTGTTGCCGCCCCAATAATTCATATTCATTGGTGCGTTATCGCCCACAAATCCTGAAAAGCCATGCACGAATATGAATGGATCTTTGTTCTTAAACTTACGCTCAAGGCCAATATTGCCGCCAGTTGATTCAATCGGTTTCTCGGCATTATCTTCAATATCTTGCATTGGAAGTTGACCGGGCTTGTCACTCGGTTTTAACGGCACAAAGTCCGTTGCGATGCCGTCTTGAGTCACCGTTTCAGATGATGAACTCTGAGCTCCATCTTGTTCCGCTGCATGTGTGTCGACCGTCGATGATAAAAATAAGCTCGATGATAAAACAGTTGCAGATGCGCCAAATAAACATTTTTTTAACCATTTCTTTTGAAAAGTACTTTTAATTTTCATCACTCTAATCTCCAATCTACATATAATAGCCAGTTGCTAATCCGACAATTACGATACGTTTATTATTCATTATTAAAATAATAAACTTTAGTTTGATTACTTTAAATTATTTATCCATTAAATAATTTAATATTAGCAACGATTGTTAACTTAGAGTGATATATTGCGTATATTATAGTAAATAATGCACGACTGTTGTGATAACTTACTTAGTGATAACATTTAGGCATTCTAAACTGTTTGGATTAGCGTGTTTAAACAAGTTAAAAATGCGAACATATCTCATCTCTTTACATAACCACTTTAAAAACAGACTAGACCATTGATACAATTCCTTAAATCTCCCCATAAAAAAACTACCAACAAAGCCAATACTTTGTTGGTAGCATATCTATTAACTAAGCGCTAGTGGTTAACTTAGAATAAACCTTTTGTTGTGTTGCTTGTATCGATATAAATGTTTTTAACTTGTTGATAGTTCTTGATAGCGTCTTTGTAAGTTTCACGGCCGATACCTGATTTCTTGTAACCGCCGAATGGAGCGCCTTCAGGTACTTGGTTGTAAGTGTTAATCCATACACGGCCTGTTCTTACGTTCTTAGCAATGTTTAACGCACGGTTGATATCTGTTGAGAATACACCGCCAGCTAAGCCGTATTCAGAGTCGTTCGCAATTTTGATTGCTTCTTCATCATCTTTAATTTTAATAACTGTTAATACAGGACCGAAGATTTCTTCTTGAGCAAGTTTGTTGTCGTTGCTGTCTACTTCGATAATTGTTGGTTCGAAGAAATGACCTTTATCTAAGCCATTGTCAGTGATGCGGTTACCACCAATTACGATGTTTGCACCTGATTCTTTAGCATAGTCAATGTAGCTTTGGATTTTATCAATTTGAGCTTTACCAGTTTGACTACCCATAGTCGTTTCCATGTCAGTTGGGTCACCAACTTTGATGTTTTCAAACGCTTCTTTTAAGCGAGACATAACGTCATCATATACATCTTCGTGTAATAATAAGCGTGAACCAGCACTGCAAACTTCACCTTGGTTGAATAAGATACCTAATTGAATACCTTCAATTGCAACGTCCATGTTTGCATCATCTAAAATGATGTTGGCACTCTTACCACCAAGTTCTAATGTTGCTGGTACGATACGTTTCGCACCTGCTTCAGCTACACCGTAACCAACGTCAGTAGAACCAGTGAATGATAATTTATCCACGTCTTCGTGATTGAAGATCGCGTCACCTGATTCAGAACCTTTACCAGTTACAACGTTTACAACACCTTTTGGTAATACTTCTTGGAAGATTTTAGCAAGTTCTAATAAACTTACTGGTGTTGATGAAGATGGTTGGATAACAACAGTGTTACCTGCTGCTAAAGCTGGACCTAATTTCCAAGCAGCTAATAACATTGGGAAGTTCCATGCTACTACTGCACCAACTACACCAATTGGTTCATGACGGATGATACTCATTGTGTGTTCATCCATGTCATTTACTGAACCTTCGTCAGTGTCTAATACACTTGCGAAATAGTTATAGTGTCTAGCTGCGAATGGAATATCAATCATTGAAGATTCGCGTAAAGCTTTACCAGTATTGATTGTTTCAGCCATTGCTAATTTATCTTTATTTTCAAGGATTTTTTGAGAGATTTCTTGTAACATTTGAACACGTTCAGTTTTAGGTTTCTTACTCCATTCAGGGAATGCAGCGCGTGCAGCTTTAACCGCTTCGTCTACATCCTCTTTACCAGCACGTGCAATTTTAGTAATAACTTCGCTTGTTGCTGGACTTGTAACTTCTAGTGTTTCGTTAGACTTACTTGGTACAAATTCACCGTTGATAAACATGCCATAGCTTTCTTGGATATAATCTTTAACATTTACTGCCATATCGTTCCAACCTCCATTAATTTGTATTTCAAGCGTTATCTATCTTTAATATTTGTATACTTATTTTCCTTTTCGAAAAGAGAGATCCTAAAGCGTCCGCAATCTCTCTTTCAATTCTATTCTAAATCGACAACACGCTTCCATCAAAAGTTGTGCTTTAGTCGTTAAGCGCGGCGAATGCCTTACTAATCTTTTCAAGTTTCTCAGGTGCATCTTGTTTCGCCATCTTGATTTCAGCTAAATGCATATAATCGCCTTTCGCATTAATTGCTTCGAACATGCGTTTTAAGTCGTTTGTTGACTCAACATCATGAACTTTAACTTGGTCTTTAGCACCAAACACTTCTGGAAGTTTCTTGTAATCCCACATTGGAATATCGTTGTAAGGTGCTGTTTCACCATGAATCTTACGTTCAACTGTGTAACCGTCATTGTTAATAACGAACAGCACTGGTTTGATTCCTTCTTTAATCATTGTTGAAATATCTTGAACTGTTAATTGAAGTGAACCATCACCAATTAGAAGTAAGTTACGGCGACCTTCGTCAGCAATTTGAGAACCTAATGTTGCTGGAAGTGTGTAACCGATAGAACCCCATAATGGTTGACCAATGAACGTATTATCTTTAGTTAAGCGTAAGCTATACGCACCAAAGAATGATGTACCTTGGTCTGCAAGGATAACGTCATCTTGACCGACGAAGTCTTTTAACATTCTGAAATAGTTTTCTTGCGTTAATGGTTCGTCGTTTAATGGCGCTTCACCTTCAATTGTAGGTTCGAATTCTGGGAAGTCATTGTCATTCTTGTAATCCATATCGTTTAAGCCTCTTAAGATATCAGGTAAACGAATGTCTGTTACTTTCTCATCACCGCATTTGAAATCGTGGTGATTTAACATAATCACTTCATCAAATTCGAATTCATAAGAGAAACCTGCAGTTGCAGAGTCTGTTAATTTTGCACCGATGTTAAGAATTGCATCACTGTTGTCAACGTACTCTCTTAGGTTAGGTTCTGCAACACTACCATCATACATACCAATGTAGTAGTCGCTTTCTTCATTAAAAGCCCCTTTACCTAGAGATAATTGCGCAACAGGAATTTGTTTCTCTTCAGCGAATTTGAGTAATTCATCATGAAGATCAAAGCTGTTAATCTCATGACCAGTTAAGATAACCGGTTTAGAAGCGTTTTCTAACTTGGCTTTTACCATATCGATATATTTAGAAACATCTTGTGCTTCTGGTAGTTGTGGTTTGAACGTTTCTTCAACTTCAATTTCTGATAACGCAACATCAATTGGTAAATGAAGATGAACAGGACGTTTCTCAGCGAGCGCCGCATTGATTAAACGCGGAATTTCAGTTGTCGCATTGTCAGTTGTGATATAGCCTTGATCTGTCGTAATTTCTTTGAACATTTTACGATAACTATCAAAGATACCTTCACCTAGTGAATGGTGTACATAGTTTCCAGCTTGTTCAGAAGCAGTTGTAGGCGCACCTGTGATTGCGATAACTGGCACGCGTTCTGCATATGAACCTGCGATACCGTTCACCGCACTGAGTTCACCTACACCAAAAGTCGTTACAAGTGCACTTAAACCTTTCATTCGTGCATAACCGTCAGCTGCGTAACTACCGTTAAGTTCATTTGTGTTGCCAACCCATTCTACTTTGTCGTGGCTAATAATATCGTCTAAGAATGCAAGATTGAAGTCACCTGGAACACCAAAGATCTTCTCTACATCCATTTCACTTAAGCAATCCATTAAATATTGTCCGACACGTCTTTTCAATGTATACACTCCTTTTATAGATTTTTAAGCTTTAAAATGTATTTAAATCATAATCATTAAAAAATCACTTTTATAAGCATTTTCCCTAATTCAAGGTTAAAGAAACATATTGAGAAATGCATGAAATCTGCCTATAGTTCACATTGAGTTCACAAAGAGTGGATATAGTACGAGTATAGAAAAAGAAAACGGAGGTATGATTTATGTTAAAGAAATTCGCATTTAGTTCAGCATTTTATACTGTCCTAGGCTTACTAGCAGGATTATTTTATAGAGAATTCTCAAAAGGTGAAAACTTCGAAGGTTATTCACAATTAAACGTTACACACGTTCACTTACTTGTACTTGGTACCGTGATGTTCTTAATCTTTTTACTACTTGAAAAGGTCTTCAAGTTATCTAAGCATAGTAAAGGTGCTACAAAAGCATTCTTCTGGATTTATCATTTAGGCTTACTTGTAACAGTAGCAATGCAATTTGTTAACGGCATTATGACAATGAAAGGATTAGAAGCAAGTCCAGCAATCGCAGGTATTTCCGGTTTAGGACACATCTTCTTATCACTTGCATTTATCTTCTTCTTCGTAAGCCTATTTAAATCATTAAAACATGATAAACAATAAAACTAATGAGGATTCGAGCCTTATGTGATGTTAAAGTCACATAAGGTTTTTTGTTTGAAACAGTGGTTTTATTAGAAATTCTTCTGGTTTTAAGTTAATATTTCTATTGAGTCACTTATAGTCACCTCTACAATTTTTCTTGGCCGATTACATTGTTTTAAAGTGAGCTATAAATGACTCTTTTTTATTGCATTATAAATTGGGGTTTAACGATTTCGATAAAGCTTTTGAAGTTTCGAGATCTTGAGACTTGATGACGGTTTACTCATCAAGTTTGAAACGCCCTGAGACTTGATTACGGTTTACTCATCACGTTTCAGACACCCTGAGACTTGATGGCGGTTTACTCATCAAGTTTCAACTCGCACCCCTACCTCTAAAACAACCCGTACCTTCAACCATCCCCCATTTTCAAAAATAAAAAAGTGAAGCAAGGTCAGAAACCCGCTTCACTATAATTTATATAAATAATGACGTATTGTTGATTTAGTTAGCGACTACATTAGTAGCTTGGTCACCGCGTTGGCCTTCTGTAATTTCGAATGCCACGGCTTGACCTTCTTCTAGAGTTTTGTAACCTTCACCGGCAATACCTGAGAAGTGAACGAAGATGTCGCCACCATTATCTTTTTCGATGAAGCCAAAACCTTTGTCTGCGTTAAACCATTTTACTGTACCGTTATTCATATAGAATACCTCCATGTGCTTTTGCACGAATATTTGTAATAAATTCATAATATAAAAAAGAGGATATTCTAAAAATACACTACGATTAAAAACATGAGCTTTTATTACTGATTTCAACTATACACCCTAAATTGATAAATGTATACATTTATTTACAAATTCACGTACTTTTCTTTTAAAAGGAGGGGCCTAACCGCACACAAAATTCCTACTTTCTTCTATTTAAAATAGCGTCACAACACTGTTTCAGGTGAGCACCAATCGACTTGAAAAATGCTCGAACTCGAAATCAATTTATTTTACTTTGCTGGCGTCGGAATTTGAATTGAAGTCGCTTTAACTTTGTTCTTCTTCGACACAGGTACGGTATACTGTTTCTTATTCGTCAAATCCACCAACGATAAATAATGACCTTTCCCAGCGCCTGTATCTAAAGCAAGGGAATGCTTCGTCACATGAACGTCCCCTTTATCACACCCGTAATGATACGTAGGAACATGGCCGTGAATCATAAATAGCGAACCTTTATAATATGTATCAATATTCTTTTTCTTATAACCTGTCACCTCAAGCGGCGACTGTTTTTTCAAAGATTTATCCTTATTAATACCCGCATGCACAAACAAGTACGGCCCAATTTTCTCCATTGTTGGCAACGAACATAAGAACGTGTGCCAAGCCGCCTTCTTTTTATCTTTAGATTTCATCCACTTAATTTCGTGGTTACCAAGTAGTGCCACGGCACCCTTTTTCTTTAAACGCTTCACAATTTTCAAAGTCCCAAACGAATCCTTACCATTGTTCACATAGTCACCAACGAGCACGAGCTTATCTTTCTTCGGGTTATACTTCGCCTCTTCTAACAGCGTTAACAATTTCTCACCATATCCATGAATATCTGAAGATACTAAAACGCGTTGCTTCATGACAGTCAACCTTCCTAATCCATCTTGATGCTTATAATCACTTTCTTTTTTTAAAAGCAAATTAATTAAAGTTATTTTATCACATTAAATTTTCCAATTGAATAGAATAAATATTTAATTTTTATTAAGATTAGAATCAAAAAGCAGTTAACTGTAAGCGCTTAAACACTCAGAATTTTGATAATTGTCAAAAATATTTAAGCATAAAGTAAGTAAAATCGGTTATATGTATAAGGTAAGAGCATTTAGATTTCTTACTTAAATCCAAGGGGGTTACAATTACATGTTTATTGAATCATTCAAAGGCGACATTTCTCGTAGTCCAAATTTACTAGACGAAGAGGTTAATGCCTTTACTGCACAAGATCACGTAGAACCAATCGAAATCCAAACAAACAGTTCAGCTTTCGATGGTAGCGTTTATTACGTGGTAACTGTCATTTACAATGAAAAGAAATAACTGCATATAAATAAAAATCGGGTTAAAGGTATATTTCTTTACTAAGATTCACACCTTTAACCCCTTTTTTATGTCAAGGATTCCTTCATATAATGATAACCGATTTCATAACCGTGCACGCTGTTTTTAATAATCGGACTCTTACTATCCTCACTCTGATGTCTCACATTTTTATGTGCCGCTTTAAAAACATCTGACTTAAGCCAATTTTTAAAGCAAGCTTCGCATTCCCAAATCGTTAAAATCTTAACTTCATCATGCGAATCGAGTTCTAACGTTTTCGTCACAAACATTCCTTTAAATCCTTCAACTGTTTCTATGCCTTGTCGCTTTTCAAAGCGTTTAATAATACCATCCGCACTGCCTTTGTCTAATTGTAAGCGATTCTCCGCCATATACATAGATGTCTCACCTCGGTGTCATTTTATATTACACTTTAAATATACGATAATTGAGAATTGTTATCAATTATTTTTGCGACTATTACACTAAATATCTTTTAGATTTTTAAACATAAATCATTAGAAATTAATACGCCCTCAACTTTTATGTGCTACGTTAACCTTAGTCAACGTTTAAATGACTTGATAATCTACATAGAGGAGCGACGTTTATGAAGAAAGTGAGATTAAGTTTAGCGGTACTCATGATGCTTGGTCTTGTTCTTACAATCATAACCCCTTTCGCAAAAGCCAATGATCATCAGTATCCGCAACTTACAGTAGGTAAAGACAAAAGCGAACGCAATTTTACTTGGTACCATCAAAGTGATGCACAAGGTTATATTCAAATAGCAGAGTCGAATGACGCAAAGGACTTTTCACAAGGGAAGACGATTAAAGGTGAAACCCACCAAGGCAGCAACGCTGGTCCGAATTATACGCAGGTGACGATGCCTGACCTTAAGCAGAACACGACGTACATGTATCGTTATTATAATGGCGAGAACGGTGAGAAGTCGGAGGTCCGTCACTTTGAAACGCATGATGATGGGAATACGAGTTTCATTGCAGTGGCTGACCCGCAGCTCGGTGCCTCTGGAGACCTTGGTTCTGACATTCAAGGATGGCAACATACGTTGAGCCAAATGCCTAAATTAAATGACTCGCCGAACTTTCTACTGAGTCTTGGCGACCAGGTGAATTGGCCGGACGACGAGGATGCTTATGCTGGTTTCATTGAGCAAAAGGACATGGAAAAATATGCGCTTGCACCAACTGTTGGTAACCATGATGCTTTAAACCGTACGTATTCTGAGCATTTCAAAGTGCCGAATAAACTTGAACATGGTCAAACACCTGCAGGTTCAAATTATTTCTTTGTGCAAAATCATACACTTTTCATTAATTTAAATGTTGAAAGCACAAATTATCGCGAACATGAAGCAACGATTCAGAAAGCACTTGAAGCAACCAAAGACCAAGATATTAAATGGAAAGTTGCCGTTTATCATCGCGGTCCATTCTCAGCAGGAAAGCATTCGAACACGCTAGCGACGAAAGACCGCCGCCAACATTTAGCACCGATGATGAATAAATATGGCATGGATTTAGTACTGAACGGCCATGATCATTCGTATGCGCGTAGCCACGTGATGAATGGTACTAACCCTGATGTGAAGTGGGATGAAAACGGTGACGCACCGTCGAATTATCAAGATCCTGAAGGACCGATTTACATCACGATGAATTCTGCGAGCGGCAGTAAGTTCTATGATTTAGTCGACAATCACGATTACTTAGCTAAGCGCGATCAAAGCGAGAAGCCGTCGTTCACGCGCGTTGACATCGACGATCAAGCTTTAAAAGTGAAGTCATACTTTGTTCCTGAAGGCGACCAACCTTTAGGTGAACCAATGGATGAAGTTACTATTCAAAAATAATGTTAAATAAGGAGCGGAACGCTTGGTGGCGTTCCGTTTCTTTATTGGAAGTGGGCTGGCGGTAAGGGATAGGGTAATGTCGGGTGGGCCCGGTTGGTTGAAACTTGATTAGGTTCTCGCCATCAAGTTTCAACAGCCTTGAGACTTGATTAGGTTTTCGCCATCAAGTTTCAAACGCCAGACGTACCACATCAGTCCTTAAAACGCTCACCAAACGGACGACCTGCAACCGACTAGCTACCGAACCTCAACTGTCCCTATTCCCTAAACCCCATAAATGTATCAAATTTAAGACAATTTCCATTTCTTATGTTTTAAAAACATTTTAAGTGATATTGTATTATCGGATTGTATGTCAAATACTGGTAACACGTACACGCTT
This sequence comes from Staphylococcus massiliensis CCUG 55927, assembly GCF_000298075.1. Lineage (GTDB taxonomy): Bacteria > Bacillota > Bacilli > Staphylococcales > Staphylococcaceae > Staphylococcus > Staphylococcus massiliensis. The sequence goes on from NZ_JH815593.1 coordinate 1,494,858, forward strand.
ATAAATTTCAGACCACGGTTGAGTGGTCTTTTTTAAAAGGAGGGCGCATATGCAACAACACAAACGACATCCAGATCCTGAGCTTGTGATAGATGTCATCTTGAAGGCAAGTCGAATCTTACTTGATTCAGGAGCTGAGACGACGCGTGTTGAGGAAACGATGTTCTACATATCTCGCGCGATGGGCTATCACCAAAGTCAAGGCTACGTCGTGAGTAACATGATTAACTTCTCACTTGAACACGGTCGCGACTCACGTATCCTAAGAATCGACGCTAACGGTACCGATCTTACGAAGATTCACCAAGTTAATGCGATTTCGCGTAAAATTTGTCACCATACATTATCGCTCGAGGAAGCCCACAGAGAACTTAAACGTATAGAGAAGAATAACATTCCTTATAAGTTCTCGACGGCAATCTTCTTTGCGGCAGTCATCTCATTCTGCTTCTTATTCTTACAAGGCGGTACATGGGCTGACGTTATCACAGCTGTCGTCGCTGGTACAATCGGTTTCATTGTTACTGAGAGTATTAAGAAACATTTCTTAATTCTATTCATTCCGGACTTTTTAGGTGCAGCTGCAGTCGGTATCATCACGTACCTTGGTCATAAACTGACGCCAGGAACCGATATCATGCCGGTGCTTATCGCAGGTATCATGCCGATTGTGCCGGGTGTCTTAATCACAACAGCTATTCAAGACTTGCTTGGTAGTCATATGATTATGTTTACAGCAAAAGCACTTCAAGCACTCGTTATCAGTTTCGCAATCGGTTCAGGCATTGCGATCCCATTATTCTTAAATTAAAGGAGGGAAACTCATGTCAATCCTAATTGTCATTGTCTTAAGTTTCATCGCGTCATTATCATTTATTTTCATTTTCAATGCGCCAAAAAGACTTGCCATACCGGCTGGCTTAGCAGGATGTTGTGGTTTCCTTGTGTCATATATTCTAGACACTTATTTCCACTGGGATCCAATGTACGCTAAATTCGTAGCTGGCCTGACTTTAGGCATTATCAGTCAAATTCTCGTACGCTTTTACAAAACACCGGTTATCAACTTCTTAGTTACAGGCATCATTCCGCTCGTTCCAGGTGCCATTTTGTCAAAAGCCACTGAGAAGCTATTCTCACTTGATTTCGCACAAGCGATTAATACATTTATTCATGGTATGTTAATTGCTGGCGCTATCGCATTAGGCTTAATTATCGCGAACACGATTGCACGTGTACTTCGCTTTAACTTATTACTTAATCGTGAAGACCGCCCAGAGTCTTACTAATACAAATAACGCCCGTAAGTGTTCAACCGCACTTACGGGCTTTTTTAATTCAAAATATATTAGATTGTAGCAAGTTTTAAAGGTATTTAACTCTTAATCATACGTTAATACTTCGTTTAAAAAATACCAATGCTTTAATTTCCTAATAGCGGACTCCTAGGGGAGTAGCGTGAGTCTGGAGACTACAGGCTCCAGACTCACGCCCCAGGAAAGCATGCTATTAAGGAAATTAAAGTGCTTTTTTCATGGGTTAGATAATGATATTGTCGATTAAACGAGCTTTACTAAACTTAACAGCTAGCGAGATAAATACACGATCCTCAATGTGCTCAACCTTCTCAAGCTCGGGATAACGATAAATCTCAACTTCAACAACATCGCCTGAAACATGTTCTTCTAAATACGTCGTAATGTAGTCAATAATTACGTCCGCACGCGTTTCACCCGCTTCAATCTCAGCCTTCGCTTTTAATAACGATTGATGGAGATGTGGCGCTTCCTGTCGTTCTTCTGCCGTCAAATAGACGTTACGCGAGCTCTTCGCTAGACCATCTGACTCACGAATAATATCCACGCCGCGAATCTCGACAGGATGATTGAACTCCTGAACCATCTTTTCAACGATAGCTAATTGCTGGGCATCTTTCTTACCGAAATACGCTCGCGTAGGGTTCACGATATTAAATAATTTATTGACGACCGTGACCACCCCTTCGAAATGCCCGGGTCTCAGACGTCCCTCTAACACAGATGACATCGATTTAATCGAAATTAGCATTTCGCGTTCGCTTGGATACATGTCTGAAACAGATGGATAAAAGACATAGTCCACACCTGCAGAGGCTGCTTGTTCTAAATCCGCTTCAATATCTCTCGGATATGACTCGAAATCCTCATTCGGCCCAAATTGTAATGGATTCACGAACACGCTTGCGACACTGAGGTCATTTTCCTTATGTGCCATACGCATCATTGTTAAATGACCATCGTGAAGCGCACCCATTGTTGGTGTGAAACCAATCGTAAGACCTTGGCTACGCTTTTCAAGCATTAACGCTTGCATCTCCTTAACTGATTTAATACATGTTGTCATAACGTTCACGCTCCCCTTCTTCCATACGCGCCTTAAATGAATGCTGAGGCTCTGGAAATGCTTTATGCTTCACGTCTTCGTGATACTGACGCAGTGCCTCGACGCCGTTTGAAAAGTCACCATAGCGTTTCACGAACTTCGGCTTGAAATCAACACCATAATTTAAGACATCGTGATACACCAACACTTGTCCATCCGTATCCGGCCCAGCGCCAATCCCAATCACAGGAATACGCAATTGCTCGGTTATAAAAGCCGCAACATCTTGAGGTACCGCTTCAAGCACTAACATAACTGCACCATCATCTTCCATGCGCTTCGCCTCATCAATTAATTTACGTCTTGTCGCCTCAGACTGACCTTGAACTTTAAAACCTGTAAGTCCTACACTTTGCGGCGTCAAACCTAAGTGACCGACAATTGGTATGCCGATTTCCTGACACCCTTTGATAAAGTCACTTGTGTGCGCACCTTCAACTTTAAGCGCATTAGCATGTGTCGCTTGATACAGTTTGACCGCACGTTCGATAGCTACGTTTGTATCTCGCGCTACTGCGCCAAATGGCATGTCTACAACCATAAATGTATCTGGCGCGCCACGTCTCACTGCTTTACCATGATGTATCATGTCGTCTAAAGTTACAGAGACTGTGTCGTCATACCCTAAAACCGTCATGCCAAGCGAATCCCCTACTAGCACAATATCAATACCTGCTGCTTCTGCTTGTTTCGCACTCGGATAATCGTACGCCGTTAACATTGATATTTTTTCGAAATCATTTTTAAATCGATAAAAATCTTTTAGAAACTTCAATTGAATCCCCTATCTTTATATTCGTAATTAATTTATAATTTAATTATCATTTTAACACTGAAAGGTGATTATCTCATATGAAAACGTTTGCAGTGATTGGACCTGGTGCAGTGGGTACAACGATTGCGAAAGCAATACAAGATTCAGGGCTAGACTTGACGCTTTATGGTCGCGAAGACAAGAACGTGATCTTAGAGGACTTTTCAAGTGGGGAAGAAACGAGGCTACGTGTGAAGGCATTGAATCAAGCTACGGAACACGTTGATGTTATATTTATCGCTGTTAAGGCGCCGCAACTTCAAAGCGTGCTCGACGATTTGCCACGGCTCTGTCATCAGGATACGTGCGTCGTTCTGTGCCAGAATGGTATGGGGCAGCTTAAGCATCTCAGCTCGTACAACGCGTACCATGCCGTGATTTATATTAGTGGTCAGAAATCAGGTGATCACATCACGCACTATAGGGATTACGATATTCATGTTCAGAACACGAAGACCACTTCCCATTTAAAAGCCACGTTGCAACACAGTGCGCTTAACGTTCATTTAAGTGATGATGTAGCGCGTAAACAGTGGTATAAGCTACTCGTTAATATTGGCATTAACTCTGTTACGGCGTACTACGCGGAACCCGCTTCCGTGCTTAAGAACAAGGAAGCATATCACATGACGAAAGCTTTGATTCAAGAAGGATTCAATGTTGCAGTGGCGCAAGGAATCGACTTTGAAGACACTATCATGACTAAAATCATGCGGATTTACGAGGGGTACCCAGATGAAATGGGCACAAGCATGTACTATGACATCATAAATAAAAGACCTCTAGAGCTAGAGGTCATACATGGTTACGTGCGTCGCGTCGCTCATATTAACGAAGTTTCGACACCGACGCTCAATAAGGTTTATCATGATTTGAAAGATACTGAAAAACGTTACTTGGAGGTATAAATCTTGGATAATGAAACACTATATAAGAGCGTTATAAACATATTGTTAGTTTTAACTATAATAAATTTTGTTAATTTACTTCTAAACCCGAACGAATCTATAAAAGTTACGATTTCGCTAATCATTTTCGTACTAATCATTTTACTAGCGGTTGGTTCATTCATATATGTTCGAATGAAGTCGTGATGTCAGACGTTTTTAGGCATAATGTAATAGAAAAGTAGGATCGCGATGAGTACAAACATCACGATTTTAATACCCATTATAATTGTTAAAAGTGATCCCGGCACAAAACTTTGGACAAGTAGTGCTGGGATCATTAATATGATTAAAGTGATGATTAACACCCTAAACCACTTTGACATCACATCCACCATCCCTATTGATCAAAGTATTTTAAAAGATATTTCACAAAAATTGGCGTGTAAATATAGCGATACCCTTTAAACGTAGGATGCGCATCATCAGCCATCATCGTTTTGTCTTTCTTCGCCATTTTATTCGCACGTTTATGATGCTTGATATCGATAATGTCGAAGCCCCACTTATCACTTAGACGGTAAAGCGTCTCGATTAAATATTCATAGTAAGGGTCGCTTTGTCGTAAGCATGTACAAAAGATGAGCTTACAATCCCATCTGTTATAAATATACGCGATAATATACTCAATCGCCCCGATCGTCGTTTCAACGTCGAAGTCTTGAATGTGTTTCGATTCGATAATTTCCCCTAAATGTCTATCAAATCGACCGTCATTCGTTGATAACTGACACACGAAGGCATCAAGATGCTTCACGTCTTTGAAGTCATCTCGAAGTCGCATCACATAACTTTTACCGTATCGACTCGCAACGTTACCTGAGAGCGTCGTCCCAGACTTCGCGGACTTATGCGTATTCACGCCGTACTCTTCCCTTAAATACTCTACAAATGACTGTCCGCGCGATACTGCCCCGTAGGTTACTGAAGATCCTAAGAAGGCAATCTCCTTGTGAGATAAAGCTGTTTCACGTCTAAATTTCTTGTTCGGTCTGAACTTGTATCGATTCCCTTTTCGAATACGATTCGTATTTTTTAAAAGAACAACCGCTTGTTTAACAAGCTTCACGTTTTGGCCAATCCTCTTTGAGACTGTCACAAATCTCTCCCCCTGATGAATGCACTTTTATCATTAAAATGTTTATTAACACATTCAATATTATCAAATTAATTCCTAGATAACAAAGATGTTAAACATTGTGAAAACGTGCGTTTGAGGGCTTTTCAAAATGATAAATAATCATGAAATGATTTAAAAATTATTCCTTCTTAACGAATAAATGAATTAAAGGTGCGATTATAAATAAGATAAAGAAGATTCTAAAGATGTGGTAACTTGAAATCATTGCGACGTCGGCATGTGTTGCGATTGCGATAATCACGATTTGTGTCATGCCACCTGGTGCCGCACTTAAGAAGAGTTGGTTGATACCATGTTCGCTGAAGATGTTGATGATAAATACGAGCACCACCGACACGAGAATGAGTGTAATATTTTGAAAAGCAATTGCGATGGCGATGCGCCCATGAAGTTGATTGAGTAATTCTGAAATTTGTTTACCTATACGCACCATGTAGAAGATTTGTGCAAGCGCCATTAACCAATTATCGACGGTGAAATTGATATCTGTAATGAGGTTCCAAACCATCATCACGACAATTGGCGCAAGTAGATAGCGCGTTGGGAATTTGATCTTCTTCATGATGTAGTACGTGATCGCGATACCAATGCCTATAATGATAAGTTGAGGTAGGTTGATGACTTCTGTAAGCGGTTTGATGTCTGGTTGACTGGATGCCTCGCCACTTGGTTCCTTGAAGAAAAAGGACAATAGCGGTACTAGGACGACGACGAATAACATACGAGATGTTTGAGTAAGTCCGACGACTAAAATATCCGCACGTTTATTCTCCTCAGCCATCATAAGCATTTGACTGATGCCACCAGGTACGACGCTTAAAATCGCCGTTTCAAAATTCACTTTGCCGATTCGTTTGAAGCCTATTGCGATGATGAAAGCTGATAATATAATTAAAAGTGAAACGAGTATGATGAGGATTAAATCGTTTTGGATGTCTTTTAGAACCCTTTTGGTAAAAGTCGTGCCAATTTCGAGCCCTAAAATAATGAGCCCTAAGTTACTGAGCCAGTTAGGCCATTTGCTGAGATCGAGTTTAAAGATTTTAATGCAAATGATGCTGGCGATGATAGGCCCGAACATCCATGGAAGCATGATATGAAGCCCGTTTAGAATGCCTCCTATTAAAAGAGATAATATGATAACAATCATGATGTTTAAATATTGTTTAAGCGCGTTGCTTTTTATAGACATACTTCCCTCCTCTAAAAAGACTAATGAGAGGCTAGCATAACATCTAAAGGTTAATTTAATATAAAGATTTAATTTAAAAATATGTAATTTAATTGAAAATTAGAAATAATTTAGAGGGAATAAAAGATGAGGATTGGTGTTGCTACATTAGATTACTTAGATAGCATTATCTTTTCATAAAAGTTTTATATATTATTTTATTTAAGTTTTGTGAATGATATTGATTTTAAATTTTAACGATGGTAATTTTTATTTGGTAAATGTTTTATTTACTAAATATTTTATAGGAGTTGTAGCTTTATGAAAAAACAATTTATTTTAGCATCTGTTGTTACTCTTGGTGTAACCAGCTTAGGCTTAATGGGTCACGCTAACGCTGATTCATCTAAATTAAACGGTGGATCTGAGAACGTAAATCATTATCACGGTTTAAAATCTTCTAATACATATGATGATAAGGCGTCTATACAATCAATTCAGCAAGGTAAAAAATCAGGCGGTTATTGGGTTCGCGGAACTACAAGCAAAAATGTTAAATCTAAATATAAACACTACACTCATAAAGGTCACGCTTCAGTAATCAATGGTAAAGGTGATACAAGAAGTGGTGGTTGGAAAGCAATCGGAGTATGGTCTAGCGCAGTACTTAAAAAAACAAAACACGGTAATAAAGCTTTTTATGACCATACTTAAATTAACTTATAACTAAGTAAGGGGCTGGGACAAAAATCGTGAAATAGAGCATTTAAGCTTTATTTCATACAATTCTCAAAACAGCTGACTCAGAGGGCGGGGCCCCGGCAAAGAAATTTGCGTAGCAAATTAACAAGCTATGCAAGCCGGGGCTCTTTATTATGATCAAAGAAGCCTGAGCTTCTTTGTAAGTCCAACTACCGTATTAAAAATACGAGTTGGACTTTAGAAGACTACAGGATCCGGCCATGCCCCAGGAAAGCATGCTGTTAGAGAGAATTGTAGTAATATGTCCCAGCCCCTTCAATGAAAGGTATTCATTTATGAAGAAAATCATCACTTTTTTACTTATTTCTCTAACTTTAATGGTGAGTTTAGTCGTCACCAATATTGCTAAAGAGACATCCCTTTACAACTTAATTATGAAAGACCACGATAAGTTCGTATACAACAATCCTGGACGTGAACTGAAGCATACCCAACATGCCACAATATATTTTAACGAGGTTACAAAAAAGCATAACGTTGGATTAACCAAAGTAACTTATCTTAATAATCATCGTATATTGTTGAACACTAACGAATCACGATTGTTAAAATTACGAGATCAGAATCACAATATTCACCTATTTGATCGTACATTACATATTGAAGTTCAAGATTTGAAATCAACACAACATTTCTCACCAGTCGGTACATACTTTATAAATGGCACCACAAATGATAAGAAACAAGTTTTAGCGCTTATCAATCAAAATGTCGGTGACACAATCAATGAAGACAGTGAACATTTACTTTCATATTTAACTTTAGATCAATATACATTATCGCTTTTAGGTTTGTTAACTTTACTTTTAGTTATTGTTTTATGTCATTACTTACAAAGAAATAAAGCGCATTTCAAAACTTTATCGGACCTTGGTTATTCAATTAAAGACTTACTTAAATACACTTTTAGAGATTTAAAAACCACGCTTATTATATAATGTTTTATTATCAATCATTATCACGATTTTAGCTTATTTCATCATTTATAAAGATACACATTTCATATACATATTTCTAATCGTGATGGCGACAATATTTGTCACTCTATGTTCTTTTTACCTTATTATTATTTTCAATTTGATTATATTTAATAGAAACTCTTATACCAATCATTTCAAAATGAATGTCCATTTAGTGATTTATAGTTATATACTTTTAACTATTGTGATGGCCATATTTTTCACTACATCTGTACATGCTGTTATGGCACATCGTCATGAGATAGCAACTAAAAGTGATACTTTTGACAGTTGGCGCAACACCAGAAATACATATCAACCTAATGTACAGGACAATGGTGTTACATATGATAAGGATTTAGAAATGATGCGCGATCGTAAGCTTGAGGACCTTTTCAAGAGTGAAGATAATCCAGGTTTCTTAATTGATACGGAGAATTTTACAGGTGAAAATGAAAACGACCCGCTATATGCGATGAATGAAATTGAGAATAGAGATATAGAGCCAGATGGTAAAACAATCACCGTCGACCGTAATTATTTAAAACGTCACCATATTATAGCTCAGGATGGTCTAGATGTTCTAAACCTATTGAAGTATGATTCTAAAACACGTAATCTCTTAGTTCCTTCTAAATTTAAAAAGTATGAAAAGACCATTATTCATAACTTTAAAGATGATTTTAAATTTAAGCGTACTTTAAAAGACAATTATAAAAAAGATCAAACACCTGTGCGAATCAATATAATCTATGTGAAAAACAGCTCACAATACCCTACTTATAACAAGGACATTGGCGGAAATGATAATAAAATTAAAGCTCCAATAGCCATTGTAGAAACATGGAATACGCATATACGTAATTACCAACATTACATTACAGAGAGCTACTTTTTCGAAAGTCATAGACACAATCCTTTTAACAGTCTTAGTCCATTGTTAAATCAATTTGATTTAAAAGACGATATTAAAA
>NZ_JH815593.1:1504541-1573199 GCF_000298075.1 Staphylococcus massiliensis CCUG 55927
CGATTGAATCTGTGTATAACACTAAAGTTGACGATGTGAACGCAGCTCAACGAGAATTGATTAAATATGTTGCGCTCGCATGCCTAACCTTAACTGCACTAATGATTTCTATTATAACTGCGATTCATCTTTACTTTGCCAATTGTAAGTATGCGATATTTCTCAAATATAATTTAGGTTACAGTTTTTTAAGAACTCATTCAAAAGCCATCTTACTTATTCTTGCATTTAATACTTTTATGCTTTTCACTTTGTTGAGTAAGTATGTATTATTAAGCTTCTTAATCTTTATTGGAATGCTTATCTTAGAACTAATTCTGATTATGATTGAATTTATCATTTTAAATAAAAAGAACCAGAACGAAATTTTGAAAGGAAAGGCATAACCATGATTGAATTAACTTATGTTTCAAAGTCATTTAAAGATCATGAAATATTTAAAAATATTCATTTGAAAATTAATAAGGGCGACTTTGTCGTGCTTCGCGGCAAAAGCGGTCAAGGGAAATCGACATTGCTTAATATCATGAGCTTATTAGAACCACCTACTCAAGGTCAGGTCTCTTATTATGACTCGCCTATTAAAACCGCTTCACAAATTAGAAAACTGAAGCGAAAAGACATTGCTTATGTTTATCAAAACTACGGTTTACTGGAAAATAAGACTGTCTTCGAAAACCTTCTATTACCGTTAAATATTTCAAAGAAAGATACACCAAAAATAAAACAAGCACTTCAAGATGTTGGTCTTTCACAAGATTTATTACACAGGAAAGTATTTACGTGTAGCGGCGGCGAACAACAACGCGTTGCGATTGCAAGAGCGATACTTAAGAATCCATCTATCATATTCGCAGACGAACCTACGGGTAATTTAGACGAAAAGAATGCGAAAGATATCGTAGAATTGTTTATAGTTTTAATTGCTAAAGGCGTTACAATCGTCATGGCTACTCATAGCGAACGATTTTTTGATATAGGTACAAGACTGATTGATCTCGATTCTTTTGCTTAAATGTCAACCTATATAAGCCTAACCATACAAAATTCCCCTTTAGTTATGACAACTAAAGGGAAAGATTGGTGGTTAGTGTGATTCATATCGACTTATTTTCAAAGTAACATAATAAATCGTGCAATACAAAATGCGATTGTGTGACTAATAGAATCCGTTCCGCTTATTCGCTATACCATTTATTTCGTAAAGCATTCTATATTGTATTCCAAGGGCTTTTCAAAAAGATAAATGAATTAAATCATATAAATTATCAATATATAAACTTCACATAATATTTAAAGTATACGGGTATCTTACATATACATACAGGTTTAAAGAGGTGTATATGATGTCAGATATATCATTAATCGGCGTTATCTTGCGCTTCGTCATCGGTGGCCTCGCCGTCTTACTAGCCTCTTACCTCGCGGGAAAAATTGGCGGTAAATTCGGGGGCATCATCGCTACGATGCCGGCAGTTTACTTAGCAGCTGTCGTAGCGCTCGCAATAGATCATCACGGTGAAGAACTCGTTCAAATGTCCATACACATGAGTACGGGTGCCATCGTCGGAATTGTGGCATGTATCCTAAGTGTGTTCTTATCAGTTTATGTCATCAGGAAGTGGGGACACCACGTGGGACTCATCTTTACAATCGCAAGTTGGCTCGTTTTAGCAACGCTCATATTTATGGTTACGCATTTATAAAGAGGTGTTACGAATATGAAATTAAATCTCATCAAATTTTTAGTCGGCGGTTTAACCGTCGTGCTAACATATTTACTTTCGAAAGTGATTCCAGTCAAAGCATACGGCGGTATCTTCGCAGCGTTCCCAGCAGTTTTCTTAATTTCGATGTATGTTGCAGGCCTGCAATACGGTCGCGCTATGGCGATGCACGTAAGTAAGGGCGCGATATTTGGAATGATTGGCGTCTTATGTAGCATGCTTGCGACGTGGGGTATGCTTGCGACAACGCATATGTGGTTACTCAGCATCGTTGTCGGCTTTATCGTGTGGTTTATCAGTGCTTTCTTATTATTCGAAATCGGCGAAAAGTTCTTTAGACATAAGCATACGCATCATTATAAACATTAAAAGAGACTATGACAGTCTGATATGTGCCTTCAAGATGGGTTATTGAGCCCCCTGAAGAAGCATGTCTCTCGCGTCATAGCCTCTTTTTTTATTTATTGAATTGAGTTTTTCCAACTGTCGTCTGTCAACATGTCACCAGGCCAAGTGTACGCCATCACACCGCCGTCAATTCGGATTGTTTCACCTGTAATAAATGAACTATCGTCTGACGCTAGAAATGCGACAAGTTTACCAACTTCTTCTGGCTTACCTAAACGACCTAGAGGTGTTACCCATTTCTGTGTATCTCGGAATGCGCGACCACCTTTGTCATCATTAGTACCAGCTAAATTATCTACTAGAGGTGTTTCAATCGTTCCTGGATTGATTGCATTGCAACGGATATTTTCACGTCCATATTCAATCGCAGTAGAACGTGTTAAGTTCACGACACCAGCTTTAGCGGCATTGTAACCGGCACGATTTAAGTCAGCCGCTTCACCTGAAAATGACGCTGTGTTCACGATTGAACCGCCATTTTCAAGCATGAGTGTGATGAAGAATTTCGTCATAAAGAACGTTCCGCGTAAGTCTACGTTTAAGATCTTGTCGAAAGTTTCAACCTCGTATTCGTGGATGCGACCACCCTTAATATCAATGCCCGCATTGTTGAAAAGCACATCAATCTTACCGTATTCAGATTTGATTTTGTCTGCGAGGTCTTCTATAGCTTTCTCGTCAGCAATATCTAAGTGATAGCCTTTAGCTTTGTATCCTGCATCATTGATGTCTTGTACTGTTTGGTCTAACTTTTCTGAAACGTCGAACGCGAGTACTTCTGCACCTTCTGATGCCATTTGAAAAGCCGAAGCACGCCCTATTCCAGTAGCCGCGCCTGATACGATCGCGACCTTGCCTTCTAATCTCTTCATGCTTAACACTCCTTTTAATTAATATCTAGTTAGTATTATACATTGCTTTGTAAAGGCGATAAAAGATTCCGTTCAGGACTAATAATATAAGAAAAGCTAAGACAATTTTGCAATCTAGGAAATCCTCCCAACATTAACAAAATGTCTTAGCTCATTAAATTATTGAGGATTTACCTCGTAAACGTAACGTTTATTAGAAAATGACATTAATGGTTGAAATTCAAGTTCAATCTTTTTAGGGTTGCCGTTAATAGCGAAACCTTCTGAACCACTAATTGAGCGACCTGGAGATAGGGAATCTATTAATGAATCATTAATAGGATAAGTTTTAACTTGCTTTCCATCAGCGTACACTTTGACATCTGAGCCTACTGGGATTTCTTCATCAGAACCATTTTTTATTGTCATATCTACTTTAAGTACTTTGTCAGCTTCAACTTCAGCAAATTCATTACGTTCATCAGTATATGTAGCTCCATCTAACGTAAATTCAATATCATCTACTTCTGTAGTCTCTCCTACTTTTTTAACTTTGGTGTCCTTATCCTTATCTAAAGTACCTTCTTCATTAACGCTTTTATCTACTTCATTAACTACACTATTAGTGCATGCTCCAAATAAGATACCTAGTATGATAAGTAATCCTAAACACCCACCACAACCAAACAACCATTTCTTTTTGGATTTTGATTTTTGTTGTTTTTTGTAATCTTCAAATTCTTGTTGCTGTTTTTTTAGTTGTTCTTCATATTTACTTTCATTATCCATTATTTAACCCTCCAAAATATTATGTTTATTTTATTTTACCGCATCTATTTATTTAATTTAATGGTTTTATATAAATTTATATATTTTAGATTATCCAGAAGATGTAAACTTTATAGTTATAAATATTAAAGTTTATATATGCAGTTTTAAAATACAAAATTTCACATCGCAATATCTTAAATAAAAAAACGCCACGTTAACAACGCGGCACTTTAATCACATTTTACATAAGATTTGTCATAGAGACGCCATTTAAGTACATTATAAATAGCATTGATGCTGGCAATAAGTTATTAATCATATGCAAAATCATTGAAGCTAAAATATTTTCAGTTTTTCTATAAATAATAATTAATAGCGCTCCTAAAGAAGCATAGATGATAAGCGAAAGAATATCTGAAGGCATATGGAATGAACCGAACACTAATGAAGTAATCACTAACGGTAATATGAAACTACCATACTTGAATACTTTATTGTAAAAAATCCCTCTAAATGCTAATTCCTCTAAGATTGGCGTTATAAAACTGAGCGTTAAAACAAAGAGCAACATAGCTATCATAGAAGTATTTTGGTAATCAAATCCCATTATAGCTTGATCGTTCTTAGTCATCTTTTCACCAAGTAAAGATATACGTAGTACCGTTAATCCATACATTAGCGCTCTAGCAAAAATTGCGAATAGAATGATAAGACCAATCGTTTTAAGGGTAAGTTTCTTTATCCCGTGTCCTGAATACTTTTTATACTTACGGTACATAAACCAAATTAAAGTTAAATCTATGCAAAGTATAAGTAATGTTAGAAGTATCGTGCCCCATAGCGGCAAGTTTTTATCTGATGTAACTAAAAATGACGATAAAGTCATAGGTATTATAGCCAGTAAAATAAAGCCAATTACTTTTAATATTCTTAGTAAAATATGTTCTTTTTGTGCTTTATTCATATTTTCAACCTCTTCCTAGTAGTAATAAACTTTAATTTTTTTGTAATAATAAGAAATATTAACAATGTATAATACACAAAATAGTACTGATGAAATTCCAATATCATTAAAACCAAATGCAGCGGCTGCGGCACATATCATTGCAAACATTAAGAAAATAGAGAGGTTATATTGAAATAATTTATAAATAGCATTAAACATGATATAACGCTCTCCTTCATCAAAATTATTTAACAAAGTATTAACTGGATTGCTATCTGATAATTTTGGGAAGCGCTTATCTACTTTATGAATTTGTGCATTATAAATGTAACTAAATATCGTTGCGATCATTAATGTAATAAAAGCAATAAAGAACATACGTCCAGAATCTTTCATAAAAAGTGCTAAAATAGAAATGTTTAACAAAGCTAATATATTAATGACATGTATTAAAATTGATGTTTTGTAAATTTGTTTACCTCTCATTAAGTCATAATCATCTTCAAATCCATCATCTTCATTTTCCATCAATTGATTATATGTCTTTGCCTTATTTAAGCGTTTTAACATTAATAAACCTAAAATTATAACTAAAATTACTGCTATACCATTGATAATATTACCTGAGACCCAGTTAAGAAATTTGGGTATGCCTTCGTCAATAAGTAAGCCAATTAAACCTCCGATTATACCTCCTATTATCAGCGAAAGTATGATAAATGGAATACTATTTCTTCTCTTTTTCACAGTTCTTCCTCCTCGAAAATAAATATGTCTTCAATACGTTCATTAAAAATATTTGCGATTTTAGCTGCCGTATGTACTGACGGCATAAATTCGTTTCGTTCGATCATTGAAATCGTCTGCCTTGAAACTTTAACTTTTTTAGCAAGTTTGGTCTGATTATAGCCATCACGTGCTCTAAGCTCTTTAATTCGGTTACGCATACGCTATCCCCTTTCTGCACTTAATACGTTAATACAACTTCGCAGTTTTGTAAAGTATACTTGTCAAAAAGTTATGTTCACTTGTCAAAATGATAACTTTAATTATCAATTTAAACTCTAAAAAAAGCCTGACACCAACGTGTCAGACTCATCTATCAAGACCTATTTTCAAACCAACTGTTTACGCATGCGATATAAATGAAACGGCGCTTTATCAATATCGCCAACGATTTTATACCCCATCTTTTCATAGAGTTT
Source organism: Staphylococcus massiliensis CCUG 55927 (assembly GCF_000298075.1). Taxonomy (GTDB): domain Bacteria; phylum Bacillota; class Bacilli; order Staphylococcales; family Staphylococcaceae; genus Staphylococcus; species Staphylococcus massiliensis. The sequence continues at coordinate 1,510,450 of NZ_JH815593.1, forward strand.
GCGCGCTTCATGATTATCTTTTTTGACGGTAAGTGAACATGTATCAAACCCTTCGTTTAAGGCGTAATCTTCTGTAGCTTTAAGTAGAGCTGTACCAGATCCTGTACCTTGGTGCTCAGGCAACACAGCTAACATACTTACATGATACTCGCCTTTGTATCCTTCTTTCATCGTGATTAGAGACTTTATGCTTTTAAAATTCTGAACTAATAACGAAATGGCGCCAAGTCCTTTCAATTTCAAAATTTGAAGCACGGTTTGTCCCATTGTAGCGTCCATCTTTGACACAGGATAACATGTCACAATACCTGTTACGTTATCGCCCTTTTTCGCTACTAAAGAATATTCGTGACTAAATCGGTTGCCGGGCTTTTTCCAAAGTTGTTGCATGAGGTATTCGATTTTGTGCTTTTCAGAGGTGCCTAAGAATGCTTCACACATATCTCCAATTGCTAAATAGTTAACGCGTCCACCAAGTGTATAATCTTTACTTGCTCTCTCTATCGAAACGTTCGCCAATCTGATTCCTCCTATGCGGTTTTCATAACGTTATTCTATACCCGGATTTCTAATTATAAACAGCAAGGTCGAAATACCCATATAGGGTATGTTAAAATAGATTTAAATGAAACTTGCTTTTCTAAATGGCTTTTCAAGAAGGAGGGATTGTGTGACACAAAAAGAACTTAATTTGAATGTTACAGGCATGACATGTGCGGCGTGTGCGAATCGTGTTGAAAAGGGCTTGAATAAGACGGACGGAGTGTCTGAAGCGAATGTGAACTTTGCGCTCGAACGGGCTACCGTTAAGTATGATCCTGATGTGACTTCGATTAGCGCCTTTCATGACAAGATCAAGAAGCTCGGCTACGATTTACAAACGACCGACGCGTCCTTTGATATAGAAGGTATGACGTGTGCGGCGTGTGCGAATCGCATTGAGAAAGGAATTCAAAAGGCGGACGGTATCGTTTCAGCGAATGTGAATTTCTCACTTGAGAAACTGAATGTTACGTATCTTGAAGGTACGACGGGGCCTGATGACTTTAAAACTATCGTGGATAAACTTGGTTATAAGTTGATAATGGATCAGACGAATGATGAGAAACAGAACCATAAGCAAGATGAAATTAAACGCCAAACGATGAAATTTATTGCGGCCTTAATCTTAACCTTGCCACTACTTTGGACGATGGTGGCGCACTTTAGTTTCTTAAACTTTATACCACTACCTGATTTCCTCATGAATCCTTTCGTGCAACTTATCTTCGCGACGCCAGTTCAGTTTATTATTGGTGGTGCGTTTTACGTCGGCGCCTTTAAAGCGTTACGTAATAAGAGCGCGAATATGGATGTGCTTGTTGCACTAGGTACGAGTGCCGCCTATTTCTATAGTATTTATCAGACGGTTAAATGGATTAAAGATGGGATGACGGGACACCCTGAACTCTACTTTGAAGCGTCGGCAGTGATTATCACGTTAATCTTGTTAGGTAAACTATTCGAAGCGCGTGCTAAAGGTAAGACGAGTGCCGCGATTGAGAAGTTACTTCAACTTAAGGCTAAGACAGCCCGTGTCGAACGTGATGGCGAGGTCGTTGAAATAGCAGTAGATGACGTTGTTTCAGGTGATGTTGTACTCGTGCGCCCCGGTGAAAAGGTCCCTGTCGACGGTACCATTATTGAAGGTAAATCGGCATTGGATGAATCCATGATTACGGGCGAAAGCATGCCGGTTGAAAAAAATTCTGGCGATAACGTAATTGGCGCAACAGTTAATAAGAACGGCGCTTTAAAAGTTCGTGCTACGAATGTTGGTAAGGACACGGCGTTATCTCAAATTATTAAGATGGTTGAGGAAGCACAAGGTTCTAAAGCAGACGTTCAACGCTTAGCGGACAAAATTTCAGGCATATTCGTACCTGTCGTTGTAGGTATTGCGTTACTTACGTTTCTAATTTGGATTGTGTTTGTAGATCCAGGTCACTTTGAGCACGCTTTAATTCCAACGATTTCAATTCTCGTTATCGCATGTCCATGTGCGCTAGGTTTAGCGACACCTACGTCTATAATGGCTGGTTCAGGACGTGCCGCTGAGATGGGATTACTGTTTAAAGGTGGCGAACATTTAGGGCGTACGCGAGACGTCGACACGGTCGTGTTAGATAAGACGGGTACCGTGACGCAAGGTGAACCGACATTAACGGATGTCGAAGTAGCGAACGGCTTTAGTGCGTCGGACGTTTTAACTTACGTTAGTAGTGCCGAACGTGAGTCTGAACATCCACTTGCGACGGCGATTGTACGATATGCTGAATCAAATGATGTTGAATTGCAGGACGTACGTGAATTTGAGGCGGTACCTGGTTATGGTATTAAAGCTATTGTGAACGGTAAATCGGTTTATGTAGGTACGCGACAACTCATGGCGAAATATGAAATTGAAAGTGATGAAATGGAATCGCGTATTCAAGAACTTGAAGCATCTGGTAAAACTGCGATGCTTGTTGGTGTTGAAGGTAAGTTAGCTGGCGTTGTAGCAGTATCCGATGTTGTGAAGCCGACGTCGAAAGAGGCGATTGAGCGCTTACACGATTTAGGCATCGAAGTACTCATGTTAACTGGTGATAACAAACGTACGGCAGACGCGATTGGTCGCGAAGTCGGCATTGACCACGTCATCGCCGAAGTACTTCCTGATGATAAACGTGCTCAGGTCGAAGTACTTGAGCAGAAAGGTAAACGCGTCGCAATGGTTGGTGATGGTATTAACGATGCACCTGCCCTTGCCGAAGCTACGATTGGTATGGCGATGGGTACTGGTACTGACATTGCGATTGAAGCCGCAGACATCACATTGATGCGTGGAGATCTGAATAGTGTTCCTGATGCGATACTCATGAGTCGTAAGACAATGCGTAACATTAAAGAGAATCTGTTCTTCGCATTTATTTACAATTCTATTGGTATTCCAATTGCAGCATTAGGTTTACTTGCACCATGGGTTGCAGGTGCTGCGATGGCGTTCAGTTCCGTATCCGTTGTGTTAAACGCGTTACGCTTACAACGTGTAAAATTGAATAAATAGTTTTATGGGTCCAAGCTTATCTTGGTGGTAAGTCTTGGGCCTTTTATTATTGTCACAAATTGTCGTTTTACACTGACGGCATACTACTGGCACACAAGCGTCAGTCTTCCCCTTTTTTGAAAAGCCCTTTCAAACCAACGGATTTCGTATCATTCACCCAATCCTAGTGATTAGAATTTAAAGCTCCTAACTACATGTCTTATCTATAATTCTAGCCTTCTATTTTTAAAAATATCATAAAATTGACACTTATATTTTGAAATTCCTATCCGATGTATGATTATAATATAATGTATTATAAGGAAATTAGGCATAATTTCCTTTTTATTTAAATACACGAATTAATTATTGACTTCTTTTAAATTATGTGAAAATATTTGATTATGTTGTAGTACTTTTAAAAAAATAAATAAATATGGAGTGTTAATCTTGAGGTTAAACAGATTACATAAAGCTAGGTATATGCCTGGCCTCGACGGGCTTCGTGCTATTGCAGTTCTTGGCATCATTATTTACCACTTAAATAAACAGTGGTTAACAGGTGGTTTCCTAGGCGTTGACACTTTCTTCGTTATATCCGGGTACCTCATTACGAGTTTACTTTTAAATGAGTACAACAAAAACGGTACCATTGATCTAAAGCGTTTTTGGATTAAACGGATAAAACGATTGTTCCCAGCCGTCTTCTTTATGATTGGCGTCGTACTCGTTTACACACTCTTTTTCGAACCCGATTCGATCGTAAACTTTAAGAATGATGCGATTGCTTCAATCTTTTACGTAACGAACTGGTGGTTCATTTTTGATAATGTAAGCTACTTCGACCAATTCGAGATGAAACCATTCATGCACTTGTGGTCACTCGCGATAGAAGAACAATTCTACATATTCTTCCCTATCGTTCTACTGTTTTTACTTAAGAAAGTTAAGAAACTCAACAAGATTTTCACGATATTATTCATACTTTCTTTAGTGTCACTTGTGCTTATGATCATCATTTTCTCAATCACAGACAACAGTTCACGCGTATACTTCGGCACAGATACACGACTTCAAACCCTATTATTTGGTGTGCTACTCAGCTTTATCTGGCCACCATTTAATTTAAGACAACATCCACCGAAACGCGTCGTGATGTTCATTGATATTCTAGGATTTATCAGTTTAGCATTACTCATCCTATGTTTCTTCTTTATTACAGACAAGACAGGATGGATTTACAACGGCGGCTTCTACCTAATTTCGTTAATGACGTTATTCTTAATCGCCGCTTGTGCCCACCCAGCATCAAAGCTTGCGAAACTGATGGGTAACAAAGTATTCGTTTACATTGGTAAACGATCATACAGTTTATACTTATGGCATTTCCCTGTTATCACGCTACTTCATAACCATTTCGTCAAAGGCCAATATCCTTGGTACGTTTATCTATTAGACATTCTGATTATGTTAGCGTTAACAGAGTTCTCTTATAACTTCATTGAAAAGCCAATTCGAAAAGGCGGTTTCAAAAGTTTCAGTATCAACCCAGTTAAAGTTAAACGCTTTGTTAGAACAGCGCTAACAGCGTTAGTACTCGTTCCATCAATTCTAATTCTTTGCGGGGCTTTTAACCATTTAGGAAAAGACACAGCGAAAAAAGAAAAGAAACAAGAATTTACAAGTAACCAAGGCAATGCAGAACCTAAGCCACCAAGCAAAGAAGGCAGCGGTAACGAAAGCGAAGAAGAAGCAAACTACTTACTCATGGGTGACTCCGTTATGGTTGATATCGGTGAAAGAGTGAAACAAGATCACCCTAACGCCGTTATCGACGGTAAAGTCGGTCGTCAATTACGCGACGTTATCCCATTAGCAAATAATAAATATCAGAAATTCAATACCGAAAACTCTAAGATCATCTTAGAACTTGGTACAAACGGTGCCTTTACGAAGCAAGAGATGGATCAACTGACACAAGCATTTGATAAAGCACAAATTTACGTTGTGACAACGCGTGTTCCACGTGAATACGAAGCACAAGTCAATACTGCATTACATCAAGTAGCTGACGAAAAAGAAAACGTCAAACTGATCGATTGGTACAAAGCTTCAGAAGGTCATCAAGAATACTTTGCACATGACGGTATCCACCTAGAAAAACCTGGTATCGACCGTCTCGCACAATTAATTAATGAAGAAACTGAGGAAAAACCTTAAGAAGAGAAATAAAAAGATGAGGAGCATTTACGATTGCGTTCGTAAATGCTTCTTTTTTTATGGGTTATCGGGATTTTAGGAGTTGGGTATTTCGAGATAGCGTCGGTTTGATACTGGCATTCCGACGCTATTCGGCTTTTGCGTCGGTTTCGGTTGCGCATTCCGACGCTATTTGAGTTTTACATCGGTTTCGTTCGCTCATTCCGACGCTATTTGAGTTTTGCGTCGGTTTGATTCTTTCATTCCGACGTTAATTGCGTTTTGCATCGGTTTCGTTCGCTCATTCCAACGCTATTTTGTTTTACATCGGTTTCAGCCTTTCATTCCGACGCTATTTGAGTTTTACATCGGTTTCAGTCGCTCATTCCGACGTTATTGGCGTTTTGCGTCGGTGTCGTTCGCTCATTCCGACGCTAATATTGAGTATTATTAATATCTAACTATTGATTCTATTGATATAGGCAACTTGTCGCATCTTCACTAGTTGCTAACGCGGCTCTTACCAACTTGTCACATCTCCACTAGTCGTTAACGGCGCTCTTACCAACTTGTCGCATCTCCACTAGTTGCTAACGGGGCTTTTACCAACTTGTCATATCTCCACTAGTTGCTAACGAGGCTTTTACCAACTTGTCACCGAATCACAAGTCGTTATCAGCGCATTACAATTAACATTACTCCTCAAATACCCTACAACGCAAAAAAGCTACCGACACATTAGTGCCGATAGCTCTCTATTTTAAACATTCATTATATTTAATCGATTAGGATTATGCAGTTACCCAGTGACCTGCACCGTAGTTGTTGTATAAGTCCATAGCTGCTTGGTCTTGTACTGATTCAGGAGCTTGAGCTGGTGATACACCAACGTATTCAGCTGGAGCTACAGTGTCCCAAGTTGATTGTAAGAATTGGTATTTACCTGCTGCACCTGAAGATGGGTTGATAGCAGTTGGGTTATTACGTGATTCTCTGTAAGCGATAGCTTGTAAGTGTTCGTTTACTTGAACGCCACCGTTGTTAGCTTCTTGAGCTGGTTGCTCTTGAACTGGTTGTTGAACAGCTTGAGTTTGAGGAGCTGCTTCTTGTACTGGAGCTTCCTCTTGAACTGGAGCTTGTTCAGTAGTTTCTTCTTGTACTGGAGCTACTTCTTCTTGTGCTGGTGCTACTTCTTCAGCAGGAGCTTCAGTTGTTTCTTCAACTGGTTCACCTTCTAATAAATCTGAAGCGTCTTGTTCACCTGCACCATAACTCCAAGCCCAGTAAGTACCATTTGATACGAAGTTATAGTTTAAACCATTTTGTGAAAATGAGATATCATATGAACCTTCTTGAACAGGAGCATTGTTTAATGCTTCTGGGTTATTTTGAGCTTTGTTAGCTAATTCAGTTTGGTTACCTTCAGCAGCGTTAGCGTTACCTGCTACGCCAGTTACTCCTAGACCTAATGCTAATGTAGATGTTAATAATACTTTTTTCATTATAAAAAACCTCCAAAATTTTTTATTATCTATTTTTCTATAAAATTTCGTGATAGTTCATTTCTGAGTTACTTTGTTTCAAAAGACAATTAACACTTTAACATAAAATTCCGAGTTGTAAATTACAGACGTATAACAATTTACTATACACTTGAAATCTTTTGTTAATCATTGTTTGCAACTTATCTAGAAATCGCATAGGGACGGCATTAAAATTATTACAAAATGATTAAATCAATAAATTGTAAGATGAAATATTTTCAAATTTATTGATAAATTATCCATAGAATGCACAAAAAAGTTATTGTCAAAGAAATAGACCTGTGTTTAATGAGATTTTAGAAAAGCCTATAACAACGCTTATTCCCCTTATTTAAAAAGCAATCCAAGAATATTAAATTGCTTCAGAGATCGACAACTTTTATGTGTCAATAACAATATTCAAATTAATTTAAGCATACTTGCTACTATTAATAGAATTACTTTTTAAAAGGAATATCCTTTAAACTATGTAATAGCTAACATACGATTTAAACTATCTTTAGCTGGGTGTGCGATATCCGCTTCAACACTAATTTGATTAGAAGTGTCGCCATTCATTATTTTATCTAAGCACCAAGTAAGATGCGGTAAATCAATACGGTTCATAGTTAAACAAGCGCACATAAGTGGATTTAATGATTCAATATTTAACTTAGGATAGTTTGTCCGAATACGATTCACCAAATTCATTTCCGTACCAATAACCCAAATACTACCAGGCTTAGCCTCTGATATCGTCTTCAAGATATATTTCGTCGACCCAGCATAATCTGCTTCCTGCACCACGTCAAACTCGCATTCTGGGTGAACAAGTACATTTACATCGGGATTGTTCTCTCGTGCGCGCTTGATATGCGTCGTATGAAATTTCTCATGAACAGTACAATGCCCTTTCCATAAGACAATTTTAATTTGATCGATATCACCGTCATAATAAAGTTCTTTACTTATAGGATCATAAGTCGCCATGGCTGATAGCGGTATACCTAATTCAAACGCTATATTGCGACCAAGATGTTGGTCAGGCAGGAATAAAACACGTTTACCTTGATCAAGTGCCCATTGAATGACTTTTCGTGCATTACCACTTGTAACGCATGATCCCCCTTTTAAACCGACAAATGCTTTAATCTCTGCAGTAGAATTTACATATGTTATAGGTAATAATGCTTCATTGAAGGTATCGGTCAGAATATCAAAGGCATTCTTTGCTTGATTAATATTCGCCATATCTGCCAAAGCACATCCGGCTGATAAATCAGGCAAATATATTTTTTGGTGATCATGTGTAAGAATATCAGCTGTTTCAGCCATAAAATGTACGCCATTGAACACAAAATATTTAGCTTCGGTGTTTTCACGGCAAATACGTGCAAGTTCTAAAGAATCACCCATAACATCTGCAAATTGAGCAACCTCATCCTTTTGATAATGATGTGTAGGCATGAAAAGGTCTTTTCCTAAGGTGTCTTTAATCGTTCTAACACGTTCTTCTAACTCTGCCGTAGTCATTCTCAAATAACGTTCTGGAATTTCACTTTCCATTTGAAATACTGAACCTTTCATTTATATCACCACTTTCATTGAGATATCGAGCGCTTTTGCTTCATAAAATAAAGCACCCATTGAAATAAAATCGACGCCTGATTCCGCATATGATCGAACATTCTTTTCCGAAATGTTGCCAGAAGCCTCAGTTTGAATATGTTTAGGTACGCTCGAAATATGTGACTTAATCCAATCTGCTGAACAATTATCAAACATAATAATATCTGCTTTAGCATCGATTGCCTCTTGTAGCATGTCTGAATTTTCAATTTCAACTTCAATTTTATCCATTGGACCTAAATGAGCACGTGCCAGTTCAACGGCTATTTTTAAAGATGGACTGTAAGCAATATGGTTATCCTTCAACATCAAACCATCATTTAAGTTACGACGATGATTCACACCGCCACCAACGCGCACGGCATACTTCTCGAACATACCAAGCCCTGGGGTAGTCTTTCTTGTATCCGTTAACTTCGCCTCAGTATGACTAATTTGGCGCACAATACGATTCGTTTTAGTAGCAATACCTGACATACGTTGAATTAAATTTAAAGCAATACGTTCCATTGATAAGATAGCACGTAAATTACCTTTAACTTCCGCTATCGTATCACCCACTTTAATTTCTTCTCCGTCACGAACATTTAGGCAAATTTTAGATTCGTTATCGACTAGCTTAAATGCTTCCTTTAAAATAAGTTCTCCTGTAAATACGCCATTAGATTTCGCTTTCACGTATAACGCACCTTGTTCATCATGATTAAAAATCGCACTAGATATATCTCCATAGTGACTATCTTCTAAGTAAAATTGTTTTAGTTTTTCTCGAACTAATAAAAGGTTCAATTTAAATTCCTCCATAAACTAGATTAAATATACCACACCGAAAATTTACATATAAGTTTACACATATGTTAACATATAAATGTCTAATATGTTTACAGTTAATTTAGTTTTAGGAGGATGTACCATGATTTATCTAGACCATGCTTCAACTACAAAACCTACTCAATCAGCACTTAACACTTATTTAAAAGCCCAAGAAAAACTTTTTTTTAATAGTGAAAGCATACATCAAGGCGGCGTCTTTGTGCAGCGTGCTTTAGATCATAGCCGTCACGTTATTCAAACATATTTCCAATGTGATAAAGATGTTATCTTCACGACAACCGGGTCTGAAGCAAATCGAATAGCGATTTCGATGTACTTAATTCATAAAAACTCTGGCACTATATGGGTAAGCCCTTATGAGCATCCTTCTATCTTTGCAAGTCTTTCCCCTTTTGAAAAGGACTTTAAGATACGTTATTTACCTTTAGATACAAGTGGTGAAATTGACGTCGAGGCTTTTAAAAGAGAGGACCACAATGATGATGTGTTAATTATTATGCAACACGTGAATTCAGAAACAGGCTATCGTTTACCTGTCGAATCTATAGGTGAAATTGCGAATGGCCACGGCACCCCAATGCACGTAGATGGCATCCAAGCAGTATTAAAAGTAGAACCGCTTAATATAGCATATGTGTCCTCTTATTCGGTATCTGGACACAAATTTGGTGGCTCTAAAGGGGCGGGGTTTCTTCTTGCAGACTTCAAATATATAAAACCATTAAACACTCATTTCCATCATGAGTACGGTATGCGTAATGGAACTCTAGATGTACCGAGTATTCTCGCAATGGTTAAAGTACTTGAAGAAACGCATACTCAAGCAAATGTTACATCCTTGAATCAGTTATTTAGGGAAGCGCTTGAAGATCTAGGGTTTAAAGTAATCGACTTTAGTTCGCAATCACCGTATATTCTAGGCGTATTAACACCTAAATTTGAAGGGCAATTCGTTATGCAAAGTTTATCAAGTCGCAATATCTATGTTTCGACTGGTACAGCATGTGGACACGGCACTTTAATGAGTAAAGGACTGCTTAATAAAATTTCGAGCTACGATAACTTTTCTGAAAAACAGTATTTACGGATTTCACTATGTGACACAACCCGTTATACTGAGATTAAGATATGTTACGAAACACTTGGTAAGATTTTAAAGGAGTAGAACCATGAATAAAACGGATAAACGCAGAGAAGCAATAGTTAAATATTTAGAAGAAGCTAACACGGCAGTAAGCGGTCGTGAGTTAAGTGAGACTTTCGAGGTTTCACGACAAATCATTGTTCGAGATATTGCTACACTTAAGACGATGGACTACCCTATCACTTCGACAAGTAAGGGTTATACCATAAGTAGAAAACCAGAAGGTCGTGCGTTTAAACGTGTCATTATGTGTTATCATTCGATGGGTCAAACGCAGGATGAACTTGAAATCGTGATAGACAATGGCGCAATGGTTGATGATGTGTTTGTCGAGCATTCTGTATATGGAACGATTAAGGCTGAGCTTATGATTGAAACTCATGAAGATATTGAATACTTTATTACATCAATGAGTAAAGAGAATAGTCACTTACTTGCACACTTAACAGATAATTATCACCTACATACTATTTCAGCACATACGTCCAAAATTTTAGAAAATGCAGTTGAAGATTTGAGCGCACATGGTTATTTAGTAGATGATGTGAAGTAGAAATGAAACATAGCACCGTGTCAGTTTTATAATTACAGGCTTTTGATTAAAGTGTTCTTACCATATTTTCCAGTAAGAACTACAACTTCCTTATTTATATGAAGAAAAGAGGCATACAGCCTCTTTTTCTAGTTTCTTCTATATAAATTGAGTTGTTGGCTTGAAAGGGCTTTTCAAGGAGGGGCGGTAAGGTTAATTAAATTAACGTGCTAGCTTTCGATGTAATCGATGACCATTTGTTCGACGGTTTCTTTAGCGTGGCTACGAAGCATGAGATGGGTCGCGTCTGGAACGCCGTCTAGTGTCTTGTGGTCGGTGCCCAGATGTTCGTGAATCCAGTGCGCACTTGTATGATAGCTCTCTGCGTCGTTTAAACCATACAGCACGTGCATCGGCGTGTCGATGTCTTGAACGTCCGCCATAATCTGCTCAATCATTTGAATGAATGCATCTGTACCTTTCGAATAAGTTTCAATCGCATTGGCCTCATGTTGACGTTCGTCCTCATCGAAACCGAGGATATCGTTCATGCGACGACCATAACTGTGCAGGCGATCGTGAATGCCTTCTGCGTCCTTCTCAATCGGAACAGACATGATGATGCCTTTATCGAATGATACGTCCTCAGCAAGCTTCAATGTAAATAGACCGCCAAGTGACGTGCCCACTACAATAATCTTGTTGTAACCTTCCTCTTTTAAAAAGTTAAACGCCGCCACAACGTCGTCGTACCAATCATTTACATCGTACTTAACAAGTTCACTTACATTAAGACCGTGACCACGGTAGTTCGGAATATAAGTCGCGTAACCGATCTTATTAAGCCTTTTCGCAAAAGGACGGCACTCGTTAACGTTTCCTGTAAACGAATGTAGCAGAAGTATTGCGGTATCGGATGGCATTGCTTCATATATGTGCTCTGGACTTTTAATTTTCAATTCGTCGTCCCCTTTCGTTTGAGTTCGTTTATGTACAACATTTATGTTACCAATATCATTTAAATGGAACCAAAAAAATGACCCTAGCTTTGAATATCAAAACTAGGGTCGGTATGTATCTATTAGCGGAGGGAGAAGGATTTGAACCAACGCGAGCATAAGCTCCTAATTAATATAAAATATTAATCCTCTTAAGCCAGACTTGAGTATCCCTCCATGAACAAGACAATTAATAATATACCAATAAACTTCATAGAAATCAATACTAAATTTACAAAAAATTACTTTTTCATTAATATTATTCGTAAACCTTATCTCAGTGGTAACTGAATTTGTTGTTTTTTTATCGTTATTGCTATAAAATTACTAAATGGAACAATAGTCGTTGTTATACGATAATTGCTTTTCATACATATTAAAACGATAAATTTGAGCAATTATATTATGATGAATTTTTTAAAATTAATTAGATATGAGAATGTAAATACGTTAGCGAAAAGAGGTAAATTTATGCAATTTGTGAATATATCACGTGAAGAGTTCGAACGTTTTACGTCGGAACATTTTTCACACTATACGCAACTTGTTAAACACTATAACTATCGTAGAAAGTATCAAAACGATGTTCACCTTGTTGGTGTTAAGGACGATGACGGCAATGTTTTAGCGGCTTGCCTTTTAACGGAGGCGCCAGCGCTTAAGGTGTATCGTTACTTCTACACGCACCGCGGTCCGGTTATGGATTACACGAATATACCACTTGTTGAGTTCTTCTTCAAGGAGTTAACGGCGTATTTAAAACGCTTAAATGCTTTATTTGTGCTTGTAGATCCATATGAGCTTGAGAATTATCGCAATACTGAGGGCGAGATTATTGAGTCATTTGATAACCGTGCTTGGATGCGCACACTTGAAAAGCTAGGCTACAAACACCAAGGTTACACGGTTGGTTATTCGTCTACGAGTCAAATTAGATGGCTCTCTGTTCTTGATTTAAAAGGCAAGTCCGAGGATCAATTATTAAAAGAAATGGACTATCAAACACGCCGTAATATCAAGAAAACGTACGAAATGGGCGTTAAAGTGAAGACGTTACCGATTGAAGATACGGATACATTCTTTAAATTATTTAGAATGGCTGAGGAGCGTCACGGCTTTAAGTTTAAGGAAAAAGATTATTTCTACATTATGCAAAATATATACGAAGAAAACGCAATGTTAAAGCTTGCGTATGTAGACTTAAATGAATACTTAGACGAACTTAATAAAAAACATGATGACTTAACTTCTGAGCTTAATGAAGTTAACGAAGCCTTAAAAGAGAATTCAAATTCTAAAAAGCAAAAAAATAAAGCGAAACAGCTTGAGCAACAAGTTAATAGTAGTAAGAAAAAAATTGACCAAACTGAAGCGCTTAAGGCGGAACATGGTGATGTGTTAAATCTTGCATCAGCGTTATACATTTATAATGACCATGAAGTCTATTATTTATCAAGTGGTTCAAACCCTGAGTTTAACCGCTTCATGGGCGCGTACCGCTTACAGTGGGAAATGATTAAGTTTGCGAAGGATCATGGTATCGACCGTTATAACTTCTACGGTATCACTGGTGACTTTAGTGATGATGCTGAAGATTACGGTGTGCAACAGTTTAAGAAAGGCTTTAATGCGCATGTTGAAGAATATATCGGCGACTTTATTAAGCCTATTCAACCTACTGTTTATAAGCTTGCGAAAAAGCTAGGTCGTCTTTAAATCGTATATATTATAGAAGAAACTGGTTTATCCGATGCGGGTAAACCAGTTTTTCTTTGTTTGGGTGGAGGTGGTGGTCGTGGCTTTAAGGGGCGTGGTGACAATGGTTTCGGTGGATTGATAGATCTTATGCCTCGGGCGGTGGTATTTTTCGATCGCAGTTGCGGCATTATAGGTAACTCGTAGGGCTTGAGACTTGATTAGAATTTCACCATCAAGTTTGAACGGGCTTGAGACGTGATTAGGATTTCGTCATCAAGTTTGAAACGACCTGAGACTTGATGAGGATTCCGTCATCAAGTTTGAACGGGCTTGAGACGTGATTACGGTTCGCTCATCAAGTTTCAAACGCCCTGAGACTTGATTAGAGTTCGCTCATCAAGTTTCATATCTCATTTAACAGAGCGCGCAATATTGAAGCTTAAAATATCTCCCCTTTTATCAGTTATTATTTCCTAAACGCTGTAAGCGGCCGTATACCCCCATTTTCAAAAAGGCCTCTCGAAAAAGTTCATTTATCCCATGTAAAAAGAATACAAACTCAATACCTTAAACTTTCTAAATATTAGAAAATCTAAAAACTTAACTAAAAATAAAACTCCCAATATTTAATATGTTATATTAATATATAGTACATCTTAAATAAACAATTATTAATTATTATAATACATACTTATTAAATACGGAGGCAATTACCATGAAGCACGATTTCAACATTGATGTAGAACGTCGCTTTAGACCTGAAATCGAGGGTTTACGAATTGTAGCGGCATTGCTTGTAGCAATCTATCACATTTGGTTTAACAAGGTGTCTGGAGGCGTTGATGTTTTCTTCGTAATATCTGGCTTCCTCATCACGACTTCCATTATTTCTAAATTAAATAAACAAGGCGAATTAAAAGCGTGGCCTTACTTTAGAAATTTGATGAAGCGACTCTTACCAAGTGTACTAACGATTTTATTTATCGTGAGTATCCTAAGTTTTCTCTTCTTACCTGAGTCGATACTCGTTCAAACGATAAAGGAAATTATTGCATCACTCTTTTACTTTGAAAACTGGCAATTGGCCTTTTCAAACACGGATTACTTAGCACAAGATCAAATGAAGACGCCTGTTGAGCATTTCTGGGCGATGTCTATTCAAGGACAATTCTATATCATTTGGTTCTTACTATTTTCAGGCATGATTATCCTTGCCAAATCTTCGCGAAAAGTGAACTTAACGAAGCTGATTAACATCGTTTTAGGTATATTGTTTATCACTTCATTTAGTTTTTCTGTGTATCAAACAATCGTCAACCAACCATTTGCGTACTTTAATGTCGCAGCTCGCGTATGGGAATTCGCACTCGGCGGCTTACTGTGCATGAATATCTCGAAGTTTAAATTACCGAGTTGGTTATCTGTCATTATTGGTTGGTTAGGCCTAATCATGCTAATTATTACGGGCATGTTATTCAATGTATCGACGATGTTCCCTGGTTACATCGCTTTATGGCCTATGGTCAGCGCAATATTCATTATGATTGCTGGTAACAATCCTACGAATTTAGGCGTAGAGAAATTCTTAGGTTCACGCCCAATGATTAAATTAGGCGGCATTTCATTCGGAATTTACTTATGGCATTGGGTAATCCTGTCCTTTTATAGATACAACATCTCAACTAAGGTAGGCATCTTACAGGGTATCGCAATTATCTTAGTGTCAATCCTGCTAAGTTATCTCATGACACGCTTTATCGAGTCACCGGTTCGTAATTGTAAACAAACACCCTCTATCTTCAAGCGTCTTATCCCGATGTTTATCGTGAGCGCGCTTACGATTAGCGTGTTAGGCGTTCGCACTTATGCCATGAACAAAGCATCTTCAGAAATCAACTCATCGCATCCTGGTGCCATGGCTCTTGAAAAGGACTTTAAGAAATCTGATGAGAAGCCAATTCCTTCTTTTGCAAAAGCCAAAGAGGACACTGCCGACGCATATAAAGATGGTTATGATACGAAATTAAAGAAGAGCGACTTAAAAGTCGGTGAATATGGAGAAACTGAGAATTACAAGAAAACGATTGTCTTAAGTGGTGCATCTCATACGACGCATTATCTCGGTGCACTTCAAGAACTTGGTAAAAAGCACAACTACCGAATACTGTCTATAACAAAATCAGGTTGTCGCTTAAGTTCCGAACAAGACGACGACCCAGGTTGTGCACCATGGCGAGATAAAGCTATGAAGAAAATTATAGAAATCGACCCTGACCTCGTTGTGACTTTAGGTACCATTACGCATGAAAAAGAAGTCCCTAAAGGCTTTATCGATTACTTCAAGAAATTTAAAGAACACGACATCGATGTGATGGCGACACGAGATACGCCACGTTACAAGTTTAGTATTCCAAACCATCTTGAAAAGCTTGGTGAACAGAAAACCATTGAGGCTATGAACCAAAAGCCACAGCTAGAACACGAACAAGAATGGAAAGGAAATCCTGATATTCCAGATAACGTACACTTTGTTGATTACACGAAGTACTTTAAGGAAGATGGTAAATTTAAACCAGTAATCGGTAATGTCATCGTTTACTTTGATAAAGGTCATATATCTAACACATATGCTAAATCAATGGGACCTATCATGTATAAAGATATCAAAGAAATTATTGAAGAGAAGAAATAATGAGATGAAACCCCTGTTTCCGTTGTGGAAAACAGGGGTTTTTAGGTTGGTGTGGTATTTTTCGATGGTGGTTACGGTATGATAGGTAACTCGCGGTGCTTGAGACTTGATGAGGTTTCCGCCATCAAGTTTGAAACGCCCTGAGACGTGATGACGAATCCACTATCAAGTTTCACCATCTAAACAGTACGACCTGCTCTATAAGCATAAGCCAAATTCACCACTACCATCCCCGTACACCACCAATACCACAAAAAAAGCGACTTCCCGAAAGAAGTCGCTCTACCTAAAATTCTTATTTAAATGGACCTACTGTACCAGCGTCTTTATCGTGCTTGCCGTGTACGTAGTAATCAACGTATTCAGGTTCTAACGGTTTCTTACCGCGGATGATGTCTGCTGCTTTCTCAGCAAGCATTAATACTGGTGAGTGGATGTTACCGTTTGTAGTACGTGGCATTGCTGAAGCGTCTACAACGCGTAGGTTCTCCATGCCATGTACTTTCATCGTTAATGGGTCAACTACAGCCATTGGGTCTGTTTTAGGTCCCATCTTCGCACTACAAGATGGGTGAAGTGCTGTTTCCGCATCTTTACGTACCCAGTCTAAAATTTCTTCAT
This sequence comes from Staphylococcus massiliensis CCUG 55927, assembly GCF_000298075.1. GTDB lineage: Bacteria > Bacillota > Bacilli > Staphylococcales > Staphylococcaceae > Staphylococcus > Staphylococcus massiliensis. The sequence goes on from NZ_JH815593.1 coordinate 1,527,387, forward strand.
CTGTTTGAACAGATGGTCCTGGTGAAATTTCACCTGCGTTAAATGGATCCATAGCTGGCTGAGATAAGATATGACGTGCTACACGGATTGCTTCAGTCCACTCACGCTTATCTTCTTCTGTAGATAAATAGTTAAATACGAAGTCTGGCTTTTCAAAAGGATCCTTAGACTTGATCTTAAGGCTACCACGAGAGTTTGAGTACATTGGACCAACGTGAACTTGGTAACCATGAGATGTCTTCGCCTTCTGACCGTCGTAACGTACGGCTAACGGTAAGAAGTGGAACATTAAGTTTGGATAGTCAACGTCGTCGTTAGAACGTACGAAGCCGCCACCTTCGAAGTGGTTAGATGCTGCGGCACCTTTACGTCTGAAGATCCAGTTTAAACCGATTAACGGCATCTTAAGTTTATCAAGACTTGGTTGCATAGAAACTGGCTGCTTACAAGCATGTTGGATGTACACTTCTAAGTGGTCCTCGAAGTTCTCACCAACACCTGGTAAGTGGATACGAGGTTCGATACCTAATGAACGTAAGTGTTCTGAATCACCAATACCTGATAATTGTAATAGTTGCGGCGTATTGAACGCACCACCTGATAAGATGACTTCATCAGCGTCTACAGTGTGTTTCTTGCCGTTCTTCTTATACGTAACACCAGTTACACGGTTGCCTTCGAATTCTAAGCTTGTAACGAAAGCACGTGTCTCAACTGATAAGTTTTTACGCTTCATAGCTGGGTGTAAGTAAGCTCTTGAAGCTGATACACGACGACCGCGGTGTACTTGGCTGTCGAACGGTCCGAAACCTTCTTGACGGAAACCGTTTACGTCAGGCGTTCTGTTGTAACCTGCTTGAACACCCGCTTCGAAAAAGGCATTGAATAATGGGTTCTTCGCTGGACCACGGCGTAACTTAATTGGACCATGGTGACCGCGGAACTTATCATCTTTCGTAGCACCAAAGGTCTTTTCAAGACGTTTAAAGTAAGGGAGACAATGTGCATAGTCCCAAGTGTCCATACCTTCAGGCTCGCCCCAACCTTCGTAATCGAGTGGGTTACCACGTTGGTAAATCATACCGTTGATTGAACTAGAACCACCTAGCACTTTACCACGCGCGTGACCGATCTTACGGCCGCCCATATGTGGTTCTTCGTTCGTTTGATAAATCCAGTCATAGAACGGATTACCTGATGGATACATTAAAGCTGCTGGCATTTGAATAAATAAATCCCAGAAATAGTCACTACGCCCTGCTTCTAATACAAGTACTTCTTTATCTTTATCTTCTGTTAAGCGGCTACCGAGCACTGAACCGGCACTACCGCCGCCGATGATAATATAATCATATTTTTTTGACATGTGATGAAACCCTCCTATTTGTATATCGTTTCATGTGTTACAAGAAATTTATTTACTGAACCAATTTACAGGCTCTGGATTTAAGTTCGTTAAGATGTGTTTTGATGTTAAATACTCTTCTAAACCTTCTTTACCGAGTTCACGGCCAATACCTGATTGCTTATAGCCACCCCATGGCGCTTGTGCGAAGTATGGGTGGAAGTCGTTAATCCAAACAGTTCCCATTTTAAGCTTCGTTGCCATGCGTTCAGCTTTGCCGATGTCTTTTGTAAAGATAGCGCCCGCTAAACCGTAGATAGAATCGTTCGCAAGCTCGATTGCTTCTTCCTCACTTGAAAAGCCCTCTACAGTTACAACCGGACCAAAGACTTCTTCTTGTACAATGCGCTGCGTCGTATTGCAGTCTGTGATAACTGTTGGTTCAAAGAAGAAACCGTCTTGTAGGTCTTCACGTTCAGGACGCTTACCACCTGTAGCGATTGTAACGCCTTCTTCTTTCGCAATTTCCATATACTTTTCAATCTTGTCACGGTGTGCTTCAGAGATAACCGGACCGCATTCAGTATCTTCGTCAAAGCCATTACCTAGCTTGATTTTCTTAGCACGGTCGATTAACGCCTTTTCAAATTCATCTTTAATATCATTGTGTACTAAGATACGTGAGCCTGCTGAGCAAACTTGACCTGCATGGAAAAAGGCACCGTTAAGTGCTTGGTCAACAGCAAGTTCAAAGTCCGCATCGTCGAAAATAATGTTAGGGTTCTTACCGCCAAGTTCTAACGCAATGTTCGTCACGTGATCGGCAGTTTGTTTCATAATGTGCTTACCAGTTTGAATACCACCAGTAAATGACACTAAGTCAACGTCTTTGTGAGATGATAAGACATCTCCAACTTCAGAACCTTTACCTAATACTAAGTTGATAACACCTTTAGGGAAACCAACCTCTTCCATTAATTCAAATACGCGAATTGTCGTAAGCGGTGTAATTTCACTTGGTTTCATAACAAGTGAACAACCTGTCGCAAGCGCTGGACCAATTTTCCATGAAGCTTGTAGTAATGGGTAGTTCCAAGGTGTGATTTGTATAACGACACCAACCGGTTCTTTAACGACTTTAGATTGCGTATTAGGGATCGGTGAATCGATTACTTCGCCACCATCTTTATCCGCTAAACCTGCGAAATACATAAATACATTTGAAATATCTTCCATATCAGCGCGTGATTCTTCTAACGTCTTACCAGTATCAAGCGTTTCTAACTTCGCTAATTCTTCTTTATGTTCTAAAATTTTATCCGCAATTGCACGTACTTTTTGACCTCTGACTTCACTTGTTTCATTTTTATAAGTGCCTTCTTCAAAAGCGCGTCGAGCAGCTAAAATTGCACGTTCAGAATCTTCCTTCGTACCTTCAGCTACTTCCATGATTACTTCTTGGTTATAAGGATTGATGATTTCGCGTGTCGCACCGTTCGCACTATCAACCCATTCGCCATCGATAAACTGACGACGTTCTAAGTTCTTTACAAGTTCCATCAAAATACCTCCGTTAAGTTTGTTAAATGTTTATTTAACGAATTTCACAAAGTTATCGTAGCACAATTCTAAAAACAATGTCAATCTGCCTAAGTTGGTTTAGAGTGAGTCGTGTGTCTGTACTTTCTTTTATTTTAATTTGGAAAAGCCACGTTGAGATCGTTATGGAATTTTGGGGGTAATGCTTCCTCTCAACTGAAAAATCACGCGTGCTTGCGCGAACTTAGGACAATACATAATTCTAGAATTGTGTAAAATTCCTCTCCTTTATTGTTTACGCTTCTCACAGAATTTAAAACATTGGTAATATATTCCAAATTTAAACAATTTCATGAATTATTTAATATGAAGGCTAAGAGTTTATTTAGAGGTACGGGTCGGGGTGTTTACGGGGGCTGTAATGACGTTAGGTTTTGTTGTATTAGTACTCGTTATGCGATTGTTTTTATTTTCTTTCGCGTAACGGGGCCCTTATGCGATTGTTTCGAATTTCTTTCGCGTAACGGACGCCTTATGCGATTGTTTTTATTTTCTTTCGCGTAACGGGGCCGTATAACTAAAGGGCTTTTCAGAAAGGGAATCAAAAAGAGGAAAAAAAGAGACAGGAAAATTGGGATAAAAAAAGAACAGCACGCCTAAGTGACGTGCTGCCTTATTTAAATGATTTATAGATTGTCGTCTTGCTTTGGTTCGCTCACTTGTGTGATGCTGAGTGATCTGCGTTCGACTTCTTTGAGTTTGTCGGCGCGCTTCTCGAGTTTGATACGGTCGCGTGACAGTGTGGAGATGAATGAAATCATCATCATGATGAAGATGACGATTAACGGCACACTTGCGAGGATGGACGCTGTCTTAAGGACGTCTAACGCACGTTCGCCGCCAACTAGCATCAGTGAGAACGGTAGTAAGCATAACGCGAATGCCCAGAATAAACGGTTCTCACGGATTGGTTCGCCAATGACTTTCTTTTGAGAAGCTGACGCTAGAATGTATGAACCTGAGTCGAATGTTGTCGCTAAGAATAAGAATGCTGAAATTAAGAATAAGACAATAATTAAGTTTGAGAACGGTAAGTGATGCATAACTTCAATAATTGTAGCCTCAGTACCATGTGAATTTAAGAATTCGATCACATTGAATTCATTTGTGATTTGTAGGTAAACTGCATAGTTACCAAAGATACCGAAAAATAATACGCAACCTAACGTACCGTATAGTAACGTACCTAGTACAACCTCTTTAAGCGTACGGCCTTTAGAAATTCGAGCGATGAATAGCCCGATAAACGGTGCGTACACGATCCACCATGACCAGTAGAAAATCGTCCATTGTTGTGGGAAGTTCGTTTCTTTACGACCATCGATACCACCAAATGGTTCTAACCATGTTGCCATGTGGAAGAAGTTCTTAAGCATGTTACCCAAACCTGTAACGGTCGTTTCCATTAGGAATACAGTTGGTCCGACGATAAAGACGAACGCGAGTAGTAAGAACGATAACCATACGTTCACGTCACTTAGCTTCTGAATCCCTTTCTTAAGTCCTGTGTACGAGCTGACTGCGAAGATGACTGTGATTGTAAGTAAGATAATACTTCGAACGAACATGTTCTCGCCGTCAATGCCCGTTAAGCGTTCAATACCAGCCGCAATCATTGGTACACCTAATGCAAGTGATGTAGCGGCACCGCCGAGTAGACCGAAGATAAATAAGATATCCACGATTTTACCGAGTAATTTATCTGTCTGGCCTTTTAAAATAGGGCGACACGCTTGGCTGATCTTATAAACCGGTTTCTTCTTAACGAAAACTAAGTAACCGATTGGTAAGGCAGGTAGAACGTATATTGCCCAGGCAATAGGTCCCCAGTGGAACATACCATACATTGTCGCGTATTCTAACGCTTGGTCAGTCATGCCTTTCGCGCCGTATGGTGGGTCTTGGTAGTAATACGCCCACTCAATAACACCCCAGTATAGAATGTCAGAGCCAATTCCAGCGCAGAATAACATCGCTGCCCAACTGAAATTACCAAATTCCGGCTTGTCACTTGCTTTACCTAGTGTGACGTTTCCATATTTACCAAAAGCAATGTATAGCACAAAGCAAAATATTGCTAAACCTAGAAATAAATAGACAGACCCCAAAGAACTTGAAATCATATCATTAATGCCCGTGATGACGTCTTGACTTGCTTTAGGAAAAATCATCATCGGTAGTACTGCGATTAATAATACGATTACAGTTCCTATGAAGGTCGTCCAGTCCATAATCTTGCGTTTTTGCAATTTAGACACCCCTCATCGAATATTTTTTCGCTTGAAACATGACGCAGATTCAGTTTTCAAATTTCTCTCTATTAGCCATTAAGAACATTAACTAAAATACAATTCCAATGCAAATTACATACAAAAGAATAAAAGCGGATAAATGAATAAATATATAAATTATAAGTTAAAAAAACATTTACACAAACGTCGTGATACTTACGTTAAGTTAATACTTAACAATCTTAACAAATTTTACCTATGCTTTAATATTGAATAAATATAAATTTAAAGTGAATAAAAATTCTTTTTCTTAAACTAGGTTTTACACATTAAAAAAGGAAGCAAACGCTTTAGACGTTTACTCCCTTAAAGTGTGCTATTTTGTATCTTCGGTAGAAATTAAATAATCAATTATGTCATGGTAAAACCCTTTTAATTCTTCAGGTGTTCGATGGATATCTAATACGTCCTGACCAGTAAAGTCAGTATGGTCAAAGTCGTGCATGATCGGCATTACTTGCCAGATACCCTTCTGAGGTGCGTCACCTTTCTTAACATTGACGTGCTGCTCGTTCGTTGGATAGTCAGCCGAATATTCAGAGACCATTCCATCGTTTACACGCCACTTTTCATCTTCAACACCACCGATTAAAGAACCTGTACCTCGGTGGATTAAGTGCATGTATGGATTAGGTACTTGTTTACCCGTAGGACCCTTGTGCACTGCTTCGCCACGATACGTCTTGTAATAAACATTAGGATTGACTGAAGTTTTTTCATTAAGTTTTTCGGCACCCTCACGTGTTAAATCATAGAGACCAGTATCGTTACTCGTCCAAAGTTTACTCTTTTCAACACGTTTTGAATACTCAATGTAAGACTCACCTTCACGTTGTTCAAGCCCCCATTGCTTAAGACCGAAATCAATCTTAGAACCGCGGTGTCCTTCAAGTTTTGCGACTTCATAAAGAATACGCTTAATCGTTTCTTTGTTGCCGAAATCGTCCGATGCATGCGTACCTTTGTGAGGTGTTGCGATCGTCGTAATTGAAGATATCATACCATCTTTATTTCCTGTATAAAGTGGGCTGATGTGACCGCCGTGCTCTTTTTGAAAAGCCCTTTCTTCAGGATCACCATTTCTTAAGTACTCTTCCAATAATCTTAACGTTTGACCACCCATACTATGTCCAACTAAGTGAACCTTTTGACCAGGTTTCCAATTCTTCTTTACACCTTCGTAAGTTTTGCCATAGCGCTCGTGACCATATTTCTTAGCATGCGCAGCACCATAGTCAACCTGACCGCCTTTTAAATAGTAATAAAGCTCGACAGCACGATCGTGATTACTCGCAAACGAACTTACATTCGCTTCATAAACTTCGTAATCATTGGCTTTAAGGTCCTCCATCATGTGATACTTCTCGCCACCCCAGTGCTTCATGCCATTTGGCATATGTGCTTCCGTAAATACGCCGAATCCGTGCAGAAAGACTACTGGATATTTGTTTTTATGAGAAGAATCATCTGCCTGAGCTTTGGCTTTCTCTTTAGATGAAAGGTCGCTTAACTGCGCGTCTTCAGGTACTGCACTTGGATTAAATTGATTTGAGTAATTTGAGCCTTCTTTAATAGGTGCTTCCGGAACCGTTTCGTCCGCATGAGCTGAGTATGCGAACGTCGTGAAAGATAGCCCTGTCGCAAGCGTTAAAGATACAATTCGTTTAAAAGCAAAAGTTTTCATTTAGAACCCCCGTGTAAATTTTTGTGTTTGTGGATGCTTAAGTTTCCTGATTACTTTTAACAAAAAGTATTTTATTAAATTTAGTGGGGTTTTTGGTACATTTTGCCCAACTCGTTGAAAATGGTTCCTAAGTGTTTTAGGGGAATAAAAAAGCGAGAATTAAGGATAGATCCTCAATCTCGCTATGAAGTGATTTAAAATTTGAATACTGAGTTTCATTGAAGAAATTTTTGAAGTCAGTATCTTGAACTTATACCTAAAATTACAGAGTACTAAAACGACGTGGTTAGTTACTTACGCAACATCAATGAATCACTTATACCTAAAATTATAGAGTACTAAAACATGCTCAAATAGAGTCGTGCAATCTTCCCAGAATCACTTATACCTAAAAATACAGAGTACTAAAACGCCATCTAAAAAATTAATAGTGTGTGTTTGAATCACTTATACCTAAAATTACAGAGTACTAAAACCAGAATAACCAGTTGTTTGACCAGTTACAGAATCACTTATACCTAAAATTACAGAGTACTAAAACTCTTGATACGCCTTTTTCATCTGTTTCATAGAATCACTTATACCTAAAATTACAGAGTACTAAAACTCTTGATACGCCTTTTTCATCTGTTTCATAGAATCACTTATACCTAAAATTACAGAGTACTAAAACTCTTGATACGCCTTTTTCATCTGTTTCATAGAATCACTTATACCTAAAATTACAGAGTACTAAAACGCATCTATTAAGGTTAAGAAACCGGATGCCGAATCACTTATACCTAAAATTACAGAGTACTAAAACTGTCGATAAGTTTGTTATTCGTTGTCATTTGAATCACTTATACCTAAAATTACAGAGTACTAAAACCTCTAGTAAATCAATTAACTTGTACTTAAACCTAAATATAATGCCAGTGGTTCACTAATTTTAGTATCATCAATATCTAAAATGTAATCTAATTTACAGAATCTAAGAAATCGTACAATTACATAGATATCTATATCTTTGAATACCATTATATCACCCAGGTGATAATTCGTTATAGTTGGATGAATTTCAAAACAGTGACTATATTGATCAAAAACATTTTTCAAACTAACTACTATATCTTCCCTCTTAAAATTCAATGGTGCTTCCCAATAACAATTTTCTATAAAATCGACTGTAATCATTTGCTTAGAATTACGTAAATAATTTAATCCATCAATAGAGTCTGCTAGAAAATAGCGAGATTGTGTTAGCACAATGATTTTAATTGGTAAGTCATTCAGTACTTCCCTGAAGATCAATCGTTCTTTAATGCTTAAATTCGCTTCAGGGTAAAGATAAATCAGTAGCCCTTTGTTATTTGATAGGTTGTTCATTTGCTCAACTAACAATGGCAATAATTGTTTCAACCTAACAATCAACCTTGAGTAATCTGCTTCTAATTCATATTCAAAATTTAATTGCTTAATGAATTGTTTAATATCAAATGGCTTAACTTTAAGAGGTAATTTTCTTTTAACTTCTTCAAGCAAATCTTCCATTAATACGTTTATGGAATTAATATAGCCGCTTACTTCGATATTTTGATTCATGTCATATTGTAACTTTTTATTTAAAATGCTCGAGGCCGCAAGTTGGTGTTCTTGCTCAATGTCATTATGACTTATCATGAAAGCAACGTGAGATTTACTTGATACCTCTACATCTTCGATTAATTCTTTAATCAACACATCTTTGTTTCGATTACGTGGCTGAAAATATTGATAAATAAGGCTTAATATCAATTCCTCATTAGTCTCATTCTCATTATAAATAGAGGTATACTCACCTAGGTTTAATGTTACATGATTAAGTTGGCTTGATCTTATTTGCCATATTTGTTTCATTGCTACACCTGCCTTAGAATAACAATGTTCTATTATCATTTAGTATTTTAATATTCTCGTCCTCATGTCCCAATAAAATTTGCATCTTTTCATATTGTTTCTCAGTAATCATGAGAGCCCGAACATGACCATTTGGTGGCAACATACGCTTAACAGAATTAATGCTACTATTGGCTGCATCTTTATTAATGCAACTTTTAATATAAATAGAATATTGCATCATTAAGAAGCCCTCTTGAATTAAGTGCTTTCGAAATTTATTATAAATGCGCACATCGTATTTCGTTTCTACAGGTAAATCAAACATGATTAATACTCTCATGAATCTATAACTCATAAAATGATACTTTCTTTAGACTTGGCATTTTCAATGTTTCATACTTACCAGATCTAAAGAATTCGATTATGGACTGAACCATGATTTCTATTGCTTGAATCACTGTTTGATTTTTACCGTCTATTAAAATACGTGCATGCATTAAGTTTACGAGTTCTAAACGATACGACTTCGTCATAAAACCTTCTTCAGGAGGATGTTGCAATAGATATAAATCAACCAAAGGTCTAAATACTTCAATAATATCAGATGCCAAATTAAAATGATTACGTCCACCGATATGATGAATCCCAATAGCTGGTATTAATCCTTTCGCGACGATTGTTCTGGCAATCGCCGCGTTAAGGACTGTATAACCATAATTAAGCACCATATTCTCTATTAAATCATCACGATCTCGTTTATAGTTTTTAAAGAATGAATTAAAATAATATTTTGCAGCCTGTCCTTCGATATTAAACTCATCTTTAATTGATAATTGTGATAAAATTTGACGCATTTTAATAATCCGCTCAGATTCTATTTTCAACTTCCTCATACACTCAATTTGATTACTGATTTTACGTTCAATAATGTAATACCATAATTCATCTTTACGATTTTGTGGCCATGAAAGTTGTTCTTTCATTTGATGATATTGTGTAAAATGACCATTTATAGGTTGCAATTGGCATTCCGGTAAGTGTTGCTGGTTACAAAAGATAACTAAAACATTATAATCAGATAATTCTACGAGAAGTCTAGCTGTTATACTTACTGTTAAATCCTCAATTATAAGTGCAAAAATATCGCGTAAGGGAACCTTAACTTCTAAATCACCTTTAACTATTTATAAATTATTCATACTTAGTGCTAAGCGATCGACTTCAGAAGCATAAACGATTCGCCAAGCCATAATTAATCCCTAACCTTAAAGATAAATTGAGGTTTTTCAGGTGAAGATATTTTAAAAGTGTTACCGAGTATATCAGTAGTGTACTTCTCTAATATTGTGATAGATTTACCGATATTTTTTCTAATTCTAGGAGTTGTTGCTAAATTCATATTTTCTACATAATCACGGTACGATATATCAATCATATTAAGTTCTAACGTATTTTTAGCATCATCGTTTACACCAATTACACGTAGCAACTCACCATTAATTTTAATTAAGTCATTATTATAAAAACTTCCTATAAACTTAGCATTTTCACTAATTTTCTTTTGTTGCAATGCAAGTTTGTATTTCTCTTCGTCAATGACATAATAAGTATCCTTCTTAATAATATCTAGATATTTCACTGTAACAAATTTATATTTTCCGTCATCTAAATAAACATCGAATCGGAAAGGTTTAAGAGATAATTTAACAACTTTGTTATTAGAATTTTCATAATCATTTGTAATGTCTAGATGTGCATTTACTTGCTTTCCAATATATTTCAGCGACTTTACAATTGGTCCATTATCTTTTTTAGCATATTTAGTCAGATACTCGCCTGTTTCATCATGAAATTTATATAATGGATTCTTCTCATTCTTATATTGCTTCATAATGGTAGCTAATTTATCAAAAGTTTTAGGATCATGTTTATACATTAAGAACTTTTCAGGTGACTTATTAAACAATTTCTTTAATTGATCATTTTGCTTATCATAGATGTTATTAACTGTTTGGATTGTATAGGTTTTATTGTCAACTTTACGAGTAGAGTAAATCGTATCATTAATAAGCTCTCGATTCGGCTTTTTATCAACTCGGTGAGAGAATTTATAGTTATCATACAACTTGATCTCTTTAATTTGATCAGGTTCTCTAAACAATGATTCATAATGTTCATTATCTTCGACATTGTCTTTTTCAACTTGAACCTTACGACCTTCCATTACTTTCTTCGCGTTATCAAGTGCTTTAAGCTGTTTAAAAATAAAATCAACATTCGCAATAATTAAAGCATCTTCAGCATGATGTTTATAACCTGCATTACGATCTTTCTTGAAATCCCAACGCTTTCTTAGATAACTTGTAAATCCACCGTTAATGGCCTTAACTTTAACGTCGAGTTCATTAGCAGAAAAGTAAGCGCGTAATAACGTCATTAACTCTCTTGTGGCATAACGCGTATCAACTAAGTTACGGTTAATAAATTCCTTTTGAACACTAAATTTATTAATATCTCGTTCCTCTAATAGATACTCTTTCTTCTTCTTCGTGATGCGATCTTTAGTTTTACTAAGATTTAAAACATGTTGTTTAAATTGTTTAAAAGTAATATGCGTGTTACTAGAATTAAAGTACTGGAACGGCGTTTGATTACTCTTCTTAGAATTTTCTTCCTGAAGCACTAAAACTTTATTGTTCATAGAGTTATCATAAGACACTGAGCGTGGAATGATATGGTCTACTTCATAATGATGCGGATTATTAAGCAAGTCTTCTAATGGAATACTCTTTAATGAATATAAACATTTACCTTCTTGCTTATCGTGTAATATAAGCTTTTCAACCATACCTTTAGCTTTAGTTTTACCAGTTTCTTTAATGACTTTATCTACTAGGTCACGTGTTTGCTGATTACGTTTTTGAACGTCTCGAATAATTTTTCTTTCCTCATCAGAGTTTTTCTCACGTGCAAGCTCAATAATTATATCTTTAGGCAAACCATATTTTTAATTACAGCATTTATTACTTTAATAGACTGAATGAATGCGCGCTTAGCAACTGGTGAAATGATGAAGTCTTCCACTAATGATGTAGGGATTTTATTCGCTTTTGCTAAATCAACTTTTTGAGGTTTCATATTTAAACGAGTAAAGATTGTCATTTGGTTGTCGTTCGTTTCCCATAATTCATCGATAACGATTTGAATGGCTTTTAAAGAAAGTGCATGTGTACCAGTGTAACCAGTTAATTTAGAAATTCCCTCGATTTCTTCTTTCGTTAAAATAACATTCAAACTCTCAAGTTTTTCTTGGACTTCAATAGGAGATTGATATATCGTTAATACTTCAGCAATCGCGTCCAAAAGCTCTGTATCTTCTAACACTTTATCGTTAGATGTAACGGATTTAATATCATGATAAAGTTTAAACGACGTAAAGACTGGCGTTCCAGAAGCTGTCACACGATAGCCTCGAATATCTTCTGGTGCGACGTCAATCTCTTTAGCTATTTGTTTAAGCGTTGGCTTTTTCCTTTGTTTAAAAACATTCTCAACGATATGATATTTTTCTGGATACGTTAGCTTATCATTTTCATCCCTCACAATAACAAGGTTGTTTAAATCATTAAGAGCGTTAAATAAGTCTGCACTGTAAGCATATTTCACACTGCGCAATGATTCAGGGAAGTAAGTACAACGCCCCATAAGAAGTTCATACCATTTCTTAATGTCGCCATCCCAACCGTACGGACTACCTTTACCAGGGCCTTCATAGTATTCGCGTCTTGTTTCTAAAAGAGAGATATATTTATCAATAAATACTTGGTCTAGGTTGTGATGATCTTTCTGAATAGAAAGAATTTGTTTTGCTTCACGAACAAAATCTTGAGTTTTAAAGCGATTATTAGCACCACGTACTTTATTATCATTTAATAATCGTTCAAGTTGAAGTTCACAAACATAACGACTTTCAAGAGCTTTCTGATTCTTCGCTAGTTGTTCTTTAGTTGATAAGCCATTATCTGAACTATCTGATTCAGTATCCGTCACGTGAACATTATCAATTCCACGACGTTTAGCTAGGTGAAGTAGCGCAGCACTTAATTCGTCTGAAGTTAGCACTTCTTTAAAGCCTTTTACACGGATTTCATAAGGGTTCTTTTCACATTTTGGAAAAGGATTAAGTTGATAAGATTCTAATAGATTCCTAGTTCGAGCTAAGCGGTGCTTACGTCTACGTTGTAATCTTCTGGATCCACGTTTAGAACGACGCCCCTCATTATTTTCTACATTGGCTTCCTTAAATAAGCGCACACCTGCATCAATAACAGATTTATCATGATAATCAATTAAACCATATCCGACAGAAGTTATACCTATATCCAAACCTAATATGTAATCTTGTCCCATAATTTCAACCCCTTAAAAAATTATAAAAAAAATCTCGCCAATACAATTGACGAGATAAACACGGCATATTGCCTTGTTTTAGTAGATTCTGTAATTTTAGGTATAAGTACAAAATTAAATTTGTTACTATATTTAAATTATAATACACTTAGTTTTGTACGTCAATACTTAATACGTTTAAATAAATTTTTTATTTAAAAGCGTTTATCCTTACGCCATAACAAATATTTACATTTTCTTCATATTTTATGTTTATTAATTGGATATGGTGGAATATTGGAAGTGCTTGAAATATACAAAAGGAGCATGATATATATGGGTATTATTATTATGTTAATTGTTGGCGGCCTTATCGGTTGGTTAGCCGGCATGATTCTTGGTAAAGATATCCCAGGCGGTATCATCGGTAACATCATCGCTGGTATCCTTGGTTCTATTTTAGGCGGCAAATTAATGGGCGGTTTCGGTCCAGAATTTGGCGGCATTCACATTATCCCAGCATTAATCGGTTCACTAATTTTAATTTTCTTAGTGTCACTAATTGTTAAAATGCTTAGCAAAAAGAGATAATTAGTTATATTTAAAATACCAACTAACCATCGTGTTAGTTGGTATTTTTTATTAGCTTATTCACGCTCATATATCTTTAACCCTTTCGCGGTATCCTCAACAAATCCTTCCTTCGAACACTTCCTTAAAATTAACATGATCATATAAAAGTCGCCTGTGCAACCGCCAGTATGAAACGTACCAACTACTTTAAAAATCTCAGGAGTTATAACATTTAAATGATACAAAATAAGCAGTAGTGTAGTTAAGACTAAGAATGGCGCTATAATAATAATGTTAAACTTCATTCTCGAATAGAGCGATCCCGGACTCGTAGTATACAACATGCCGGATACAAACCCATACTTCACTGGGCGTTCAGGCTTAAACACTTTAAAGAACAAACCGTGAATCAGTTCATGAACTATAAGAAATCCTATAAATAATAAAATAATACCTAGAAAATTATAGAAATTTACTACAAATTCTGAACCATCAAATATTGAAACATAAAACGCAAAGATGAGATAACTTGCAATGACCACAAATAAGCCATAAATATTTAATCGAATAGCCAACTTCTTATCATTTAAAATATCTAACTCATATGTTTCTTTCATAACTTATCCTCCCTATCATTTACGTCGCTTCGTCCCCCACTCATGTTCATCCATAACTTCAATACCGTATCGCTTCAATAAACTCGTGAAGACACCTTGACCGCTTCGTTTACCACCATTAAAGTGACCGTCATAGATTTCACCGCTACCACACGAAGGACTGCCTGATTTCAATATGACAAGCGACCCGCCAAACTCTCGTACAACTTCCAATGACGCTAGGGCACCCTTTTTGAAGTTCTCTGTTACGTCTCGTCCGCTTATCGTCATTACTTTCGCGCGACCTTCCCAGACATCATCACCGTTGCCGCCAACGATTTCAGAAGGCTCCCTCGGTACCGCCAATCCGCCTAGCACCTCTGGACACACGCTTACTGCCTTACCGTCCGCGACAAGCTGCCTTAAATCTTCTTTTAATTTATGGTCACCGTCGTATCTGACTGGTTCCCCCCCAAACATGCACTCACAATTATCACTGTAACACCACATTTTAATATTTATAATAATCGTATCATATATTTTAGCAAATTTACGCATAAATTAAGACGCTTGTACATGACTCGTATACAAGCGTCAGATCCTGAATTCTCTATTTTCTCTTTTTGAAAAGGCCTTTTAAAAAGGGAACGCAATGGTTCTTAAAATTACATGTAAATCACATCTAATTACCCTATTAATACGCTAATTGATATAAAACTTCTGCCATGACCTCAATACCTTTCACAAGGTCGTCTATATCGGTATCTTCCTCAGGACTATGCGATATGCCATCAATAGAAGGTACGAAAATCATGCCTGTTGGTACATGTTGCGCGAATATTTGGGCGTCATGTCCGCCACCAGAACTCATGCGCTTGTATTTGCCAGGGGCTCTTAAAGAGGCGGCCTGCTCAATATCATGAACAATATTGGCATCAAGTTGTGTCGGCGCTTCGTCCATCCAGCAATCCATTTCAACATTCAACTTATGGGCGTTCGCGATATCTTGAATCGTACTTTCAACCTCTTCTGAGAATGCCTTCAGTTTAGCGGCATCATCGTGTCTCGTATCAACTGTAAACTCAATTTCGCCTGGCACGACGTTGACCACATTAGGGGTTAGACTGACCTGACCAAACGTTACTACAAGCGGATCCCCTTCTTCACGCGCACGTTTCGTAAGCGTTTGGATGATCTCAGCGTACGCAACCATCACATCGCGGCGCATACCCATAGGTGTCGTACCTGCATGATTCGTCTCACCTACAAGCTTTACCGTATAACGTTTCTGACCTACAATGCTTGTAACGACGCCAATTTGCTTCTCTTCCGCTTCAAGCACCTTACCCTGCTCGATATGCATTTCTATAAACGCCTTGAGGTCATTGTGCGGGTAGTCTTTTTTCCGAAAATCATACCCTGATTTATGCATAGCATCTTCAAATAAAATGCCCTCGTCATCCGTAATACCTGCTACATCCTCAGGCTTTGCGATATTGAAGAAATTCTTACTACCCCAGAATGTGTATGGAAAGCGGCTACCTTCCTCTTCGGCAAGAACGAGTAACTCAAGCGAACGTTTCGGTTTACCATAAGTATCCTTTAAATACTTCATCGCAAGAAACGCAGCCAAGATACCGTACTGTCCGTCTAAGTGACCACCTTCAACCACGGTATCGATATGAGACCCGGCCATAATCGTCTCCTTATGGTGCGTCGTCCCTTCGATTCGACCGATTAAATTACCGATATCGTCACTGCGCACTTCGAAATCTTCATTTTTAAGTAGTAATTTAAGATGATTAATGGCTTGTTCCCATTCTTTCGTATAAAGAAGCCTTGTAATTCCACCATTTTCAAGACCGCCAAAACTTGTAAACACGCGGTCGAGCTCCGTATAAGCTTGTTTAATGTTCAAATAATCATCTCCTTCGATATCTATTCTTAGCTATTTGAACACGTCGACTCATACTTTGTTATAACACAAAAAAGGATTAGGACGAAAACGGCTTGCCCTAACCCTTTTAATTTATTGAACTAGTTGCGTTAGTTCTGAAAGATCTTTGATTTCGTAAGTCGGTTTAGAGCCATTATCATTAAATAACTCACCGTTACGATTAACCCAAGCCGTGTCAAAACCAAACGAACTTGCGCCATTAATATCCCACGAATTCGAAGACACATACAGGATGTCCTCTCGCTTCAGCTTACTTTTATTCAAGATCAGGCGGTAACTCGCCGGACTCGGCTTAAACTGCCTAATCTGATCCACGCTGATAATATATTTGAAATGTTGGTCAACCTCTTTATTATAGGCAAGTTGATCCAGCATATGATCCGTACCATTCGATAGAATCGCATAATCCGCAATAGGCGCCTTCTTTAAAAGCCCTTTCGCATCTTCGAAAAGCGTAAGATCTGTATATTTATTTGCGATATACTGAATTTCCTTCTCAGTATGACCGACATTATAGTAATTAAGCGCATAACGGAGCGCGTTAATTGTTATCTCCTCAAAGTCAACATAGCTCTGCATCGCCTGTCTTAAAAACGCATGTTCAAGTTGCGTCTTACGCCAAAGCGCGCCGATTTCTTTAGTACGTTCACTTTCAAGCTGATCGATGGCCCCATCTATTGAGCGTACATCGAAAAGCGTTCCATATATATCAAAGACAATTAATTTATATGTCATCTCTCTCATCTCCTCTATCTTTATACTCTTATATCCCAAAATGTAAGCGATTAACCTGTGAAATTATGGAATTTTAGGAAATACTAGGAGTTTGTGCAGTTTCGGGACGAGTAGTGGTAGTAGACTGGGCTTTAGATTGGAGGCACGGACGCCCTTGTTACATTGTTTGTCTCAGTCTTTGTAACATGGCTTTCTTGTTTCATTGTTTGTCTCAGTCTTTGTAACATGGCTTCCTTGTTTCATTGTTTGCCTTAGTCTTTGTAACATGGCTTCCTTGTTTCATTGTTTGACTCGGTCTTTGTAATATGGCTTCCTTATTACATTGTTTGCCTCAGTCTTTGTATTATGGCTTCCTTGTTACATTGTTTGTCTCAAACAATGTAACAAGCCTTCAGATTTATTATATTTGATTATATTAAAGAAATAAGATCCAATCATTAATAGTTTTATCTTTTAAAACAAGCATATATTCATGTTATTATATTTACAAACTACTCAGAAGGTATGTGAGCTATCTAATGAAATTACTTCGCAATACGATTAAAGCCTTAATTATAATAAGTTTGCTCTTTTGTATGCTTAATATATTCGAAATTCTACCACTAAATGACCCTGTCTTTTACTCATTAATATTAATAATCACTTTATCAGGTACTTTTCTAAACTTTACACGGACTGACTATGATAAATATCAATAAGTGTTAGTGCTTCTACCAAAAGTATGACTCGTAATTGTCTCGACCTAATACGCACTAGAACTACTTCCTACCCCTCTGCACAAGCTACTTCTCACCCTACTAATTTCGCCGCTAAAGACAGCGTTCGCTTAACTAAAGTGCTTTTCAAAAGTAATGGAAAATGAAGTCATACACATAATGATATTTATATAAATATTAAACTTTCGATAATGGTGAAAGTTTTGAAAAGTCATGTAATAATACTTGTGTTGTAGGGTGTTTTTTATCATACTAGATATGTAAAATAAATCAAAGGAGTGGAACTAATGAACCAAGAACAATTCGATAAGATTAAAAATGGTGAAGGGTTTATTGCAGCATTAGACCAAAGTGGTGGTAGTACACCTAAAGCACTTAAAGGTTACGGTATTGAAGAAGATCAATATAATAATGAAGAAGAAATGTTCGACCTTGTTCATGAAATGCGTACACGTATTGTAACATCACCTGCATTTACTTCAGATAAAGTAATCGGTGCGATTCTATTCGAACAAACGATTGACCGTGAAGTTGAAGGTAAATACACTACTCAGTACCTTGCTGACAAAGGCATTGTACCTTTCCTTAAAATTGATAAAGGTTTAGCTGAACAAGAGAACGGTGTTCAACTTATGAAACCTAATCCAGATTTAGAAGATTTATTACGCCGTGGTAATGAACGTGAAGTATTCGGTACTAAAATGCGTTCAAATATCCTAGAAGCTAACGAAGACGGCATCAAAGCTGTTGTTAAACAACAATTTGACGTTGCTAAAGAAGTTATCGCTGCTGGTTTAGTACCAATCATCGAACCAGAAGTTAACATCAAAGCTGAAGATAAAGAGAAGATCGAAGACATCTTAGCTGATGAAATCAAAGCTGAATTAGACGCTTTAAACGACGATCAATATGTAATGCTTAAATTAACAATCCCATCAGTTGCGAACCAATACAAGAAACTTATCGAGCACCCTAACGTTGTGCGCGTAGTTGCATTATCTGGTGGTTACACACGTTCAGAAGCTAATGAAATTCTTAAGAAGAACGATAACCTTATCGCAAGCTTCTCTCGTGCATTAATCAACGACTTAAACGTTAACCAAACTGATGAAGAATTCAATAAAGAATTACAAGAAAGTATCGACACTATTTACGATGCTTCAGTAAATAAAGGTTAATTTAACCGACTAGCTCAGTTCGCTTATTATGCGAGCTGGGCTTTTTCTTTTTGAAAAGACCTTCCAGGTCAGCTTCCTAATAAATATATTTTAAATTAATTGGTGTAAAATTTAATTATCTATGATATATTATAATTGTTAGAGGCGATGTGCTTTTAACGCCATATCATAGCTTCTGAGAAGTTGCCTAATTGTAGAGAGTTTTGTGTTTGTATTCAAGTTGCTAGCTGATGAATTTTGAATTCATTATCTCCTGATGTATTTACTGGGTTTTTTTCGTTTTTATTCCTAGTCTCGTGTATTTACCTACACACATAGCGCTTAATCACTATACTTTTAGCCACATATCTCTGAAGTTATCACACTCTTCGAGACTTATGTCTCCATAAGAAAAACGGTGCAACAGATTACTCTGTCGCACCGTTCATTTATTTCTAAGAATTATTTACGGAAATTGTCGTCATTTGCTTTGTTTTCGAATTTGTCTAATTGTCTTTTAGCAAATTCTTTACCACCGATACCGAATGAGATAGCGAATGCTACCGCAACAGCACCAAGGATTAATAAGAATGCACCGTTTACAATGCTAGCTGCTAAATCTAATTGATCTAATGTCATGAATACAGCTACGATTACAACGATGTACTTAACTGCTTCACCAACCATGTTGTTACCAGTTGATTTTTTAACAACTTTGCTTAACATGTTACCACCGATGAATCCTAGTGCTAAGATGATTGCACCTGATAATAATAGTGGTAAGTAACCGATGATTGCAGTACCGATTTTGTTAAGTACTGATAAGTTAACTGTGTTAATAGCTTGAACTACGAAGAATAAACCGATTAATGCAGTTACGATCCAACCTGCTGTTTCAGGAATGTCTAAACCGTCTCTGTCATTTTTACCAAAGTTTAAGTAATGGTTATATTTGCTAGCGTTAATGCTGTTTAATAAGTTTTTGATTAATGTACCTAATACTTTTGCGATGAACATACCGATTGCAAGAATTACAACTGCAACGATAATTTTAGGTAAGAAATCAAAGATAGTGCCCATCATACCATTGATTGGTTTAGAAACTGATTTCATTTCTAAAGCGTCGAATACTGCTGGTAAGAATAATAAGAATACTAAGAAATAAGCTAATTTACCAAGTGTCTTGATAAGACCTTTAGACTCATCTTTTTTCTTGTCTGGGTCAGTTAAGCCTTTTTCACGAAGTTTCTTATCTAAGCCAATTGCTTTTAAACCTTTAACGATAATTGTTTTAACGATTGTCGCTACAATCCATGCAACTAATAAAAGAACTAATGCACTGATAATGTTAGGAATAAAGTCAATGATTGTCTTAAGAATTCCCATAAATTGATCTTTAATGTTTTCCATTTTAGAATTCCTCCTTTATAGATAATAAGTACCCTTACAAAAAGAAAATTAATCATAATTTGATAATTATTCTAAATAATTATAGATTATTACAACATTTTTTGTTTTCAAAAAGACACTACCTAAGACATTTTTGAAATTCTAAAATATGTAATAACGCTAATCCTTCGTAGTTACTAATTTAAAACAACAATCAAATTTAATGATTTATTTTTAAATGCTACCCTAATTCAAGGTTTTGTATTCATAATTTAGTCAAATTGTTAAGCGTTTGTTTATTTTGAAAAGTAAATTCAAAAAGATAATAGAACTTATATTTAAAATATTTATTATCTTTTTACGTCATATATATCCGCCGTCAAAACTTTTCAAGTAGTGTAAAAGTCGGAGGTGGATTTAACAATGAAAAAATTACTTATCGCAAGTTCAATATTTATAGGTGGTATCGCACTTACAACACCAATCGCACACGGTGCATCAGCGCAGTATGAAGTTAAGGTATACGCAGACGCAGATAAAATCGTGAAAGACAATCGACACATTGATCATGACGTGTTACACGACTTAGGCTCTGAAGATAAAGACGAAGACTTCAATGTACAATACATAGACGACGGAGCACGTTCAAACTTCAATAAGAAAACGACTTTCCGTGTAAGAAAGTCCGAAAACGATGATGAAACGAAGCTTCAATATAAAAAGCGTTATCCAATAACGGATGGTAACGTAGACGCTGCCATTCAAAAAGCTCAAGCTGATGGCTACGATGCAGAAGAATACGAAGTTGAATACGGGGAAGGTAAACAAACACTAAGCGTATCAAATAAGTCCAAAGTCACTTTAGACAACGAAGGAACGACACTTCCTGGTGCGACAAAGAGCCTTGATTTATTAAAGGCTGAGGCAGCAGCACCTTTCTCAACGCTGCTTAATCAAATTAAATCACCAGAAGTCATTGGTCCCGTTCACTTCGAACGCCACGAAGGTTCTATTGACGGTCATGATATCCGTATTGAGAACTGGAATATTCAAGACGATAACGTTGTAGAGGTCTCTGCGAAGGTATCTAGCGAATCTGAAGCCAAAGCCGTTCAACAAGCGATCATTAAGAAACTTGATGCATTAAATATTCATGAAACGAACGACCAACTCAAAACGAATATGATTTTCGAAAACTATTAACTAAAGAACCCCAATTCAAGTGAATTTCGACTTGAGTTGGGGTTTGACTTTTATATTGATTTATAAAGAAGTGAAATAAAGTTTTGTATCATCGGTGTAATGTAACGGTCAGATTTAAACACGAGCGATATATGACGGTTCTTCGGTGGATTTGGTAGTGGCTTAGATATTATGTCGGGATGATTCACGACACAAGCGCTCATTAGACTTAAAAACTCAGAACCTCGAATCGTCTCAATCAGGCTATTCATATTATTCGATTGCATCGTCGCATCTATTTCTAACAGATTAGCGTTTAACCACTCATCAATACTCTCTCTTGTAGAACCAGTACTATGTATGACAAAAGGGTATGATTTTATGTCTTGAAGGTGTATGTCGTCTTTAGAAGCGAGCGGATGTTCTTGATCCATCGATAACATTAATGGATTCTCAGTGAGCCGTTTTACTTCAAGACCTTCTAAGGGCAACCCATTTTCAGAAATGACGCCGACATCAACCTCCCTATTATGAATCATTTCGATAACGCGCGGCGCCGTATCTACAGATAGCTTCACATCTATTGTAGGATAAGCCTCTAAATATTGTTTTACCGTGTCAGGTAAGATACTGTATATCGGTGCGTTACTAGCACCAATTCTTAATGTGCCACGTTTCGACGTTTTAAAGTCCTCCATCAAATCTTCAGTTTCACTCATTAGCGTTAATATTTTGGTGCTATTTTGATATAACATTTGCCCCGCTTCTGTTAAATTGAGCTGTTTCCCCTTTTTTAAATAGAGCGGCACGCCGTACGATTTCTGTAGATTTTTTAGATGAAACGTGACGGTCGGTTGTGAAATTTGAAGCATCTCAGCAACGACATTTTCATTTTGTTGTTCAACGAAATGCTTAAATATCATTAATTGTTTCGTGTTCATTCAAAGACTCCTTTTCAAAAAGCGATTACCTAAATGAATCAAATATAGATTTTTTCTATACAGTTATACATATTACATATAAAATTTTGATTCTTCATTAACACGTTGTTTAATATTTATTAATACATTTTTATTATAGTAAGAGTTGAGTGAGGTGAAGACATGGAATTATCTATTAAAAATCTAAAAAAATCATTCGACCAAAACGAAGTTATTAAAAACATTAATCTTAACGTCGAAAAAGGACAATTCATATCGCTACTCGGTGCTTCTGGTAGTGGTAAAACGACACTACTTAGACTTATTGCTGGCCTTGAGAAACCAGATAATGGAGAAATCCTTCATAATGATCAAACGTTTTATCACAGTGCTGACCGCATTTTCGTGAAGCCGTCTAATCGTCAAATAGGTATGGTCTTTCAAGACTTTGCGTTATGGCCACATATGACCGTGTTTGAAAACGTCGCTTACCCTTTAAAGGTCAAAAAAGATACGAAAAATTTAAAACAGCGCGTTCGTGAGGTTCTTAAAGAAGTACATTTAGAAGGTTTTGAAAAACGCGCGGTACACGCTTTATCAGGTGGACAACAACAACGTGTCTCACTAGCAAGAGCAATCGTTTCTAAAGCAGACCTTATTCTAATGGATGAACCACTTTCTGCACTTGATGCTGGGTTACGTGAAGACATGCGCTTATTGATTCAACGCTTAATTAAGACATATGGTATGACGACGATATTCGTTACACATGATCAATACGAGGCTATGACCATGTCAGACAAAATCGCCGTTATGAAAGATGGCGAAATCGTTCAATTCGATACTCCAGAAAGATTGTACCAGCACCCTAAAAATAAAGCCGTCGCTACGTTCATCGGTAAAGGTACATATTTAACAGGTTATGTTAAGCATGGTGAATTTAGAACGCATGAAGGTATCACGTTACCAGTTAGTCAACCCGATGGTAAATACGGTTTATTCATTAGACCAGAACACGTGCACGTAGTAAATGACGGTATTAAAGCTCAAGTTGAAACGGTAAGTTTCACTGGAGAACGCTATCAGTACACCGCTTCAATAAAAGATAAAGAAATTAAATTTTATAACACACGTTACTTTGAACCCGGTACATCTGTTCATTTAGACATTCATTATAATGAAACAAAATTATTAAAAGTGGAGGCTTAAAATATGAAACAATTATCTAAATATGTTGTTCTTTTGATTGCTACAGTTATGCTTTTAGCTGCATGTCAAAATAAACCAGAAGGTGACAAAGGTAGTGACGCTAAAAGTAGCGGTGACAGTAAAGACAAACTTGTCGTATATACTTCAGGCCCTGGGAAAATGGCTAAAGATTTAGTTAAAGCTTATGAAAAGAAAAGCGGTAAGAAAGTTGAAGTCTTCCAAGGTACGACTGGTGAAGTATTAGGACGTCTTGAAGCTGAAAAAGACAATCCTAAAGCAGACGTTGTACAACTTGCTTCATTACCAGCAGCACTTGACTATAAGAAACAAGACTTAATTGAACCATACAAAGTTAAAAACCATGACAAGCTTTACGAAGATTGGGTTGATAAAGACGGTTACTACTACGGTTTCAGTGGTAGTGCACTCGGTATCTCTTACAACACAGACAAAGTTAAAAACCCACCTCAAGATATTGAAGACTTAACTAAAAAAGAATTCAAAGATCAAATCGCAGTTCCAGACCCATCAGAATCAGGTACAGCACTAGATTTATTATCAATTAAAGTTAATAACGAAGGCGACAAAGCTTGGGACGATTACCAATCACTTAAAGACAACGGCATGAAAGTTGCAGGCGCTAACAAACCTTCACTTGAAACAGTCATCAAGGGTGAGAATAAAGCAATCTATGGTGGCGTAGACTACATGGTATACAAAGCTAAAGATAAAGGTGAACCAGTAGACATCAAGTTCCCTAAATCAGGTACGTCAATTTCACCACGTCCAGCCTTCATCTTAAAATCAGCTGAACACAAAGAAAATGCGAAATCTTATATGGACTTTATTACAGGTAAAGAAGGTCAACAAATCGTCGATAAACACTATTTAATTCCTGCAGATAAATCTCAAAAGAAAAATAAAGCAACTAAAAAACGTGAGGATATTAAAGAACTTGAGTACGATTGGGAATCATTATCTAAAGACAAAGAAGATGTACTAAAAAAATTCATGGATCAAATGAGATAATATGCAACATCAAGTTAAGAGACTAAACCAAGTCCTTGCTTTGATTGTATTATTCATACTTGTGGTATTACCCCTATGCTTAATTTTGTATAGGGGTTTTGCACCAAGTGAGACATCATCTTTCTTAGAGAATGTGCAACAAATTATACAATCAAGCAACTTAAAAATTCTTTGGAACTCTGTATTACTCGGACTTTCAGTGGTAATTTTGACAACACTAATCGCATTACCACTTAGTTATATCATGGTTAAAACATCTTTAAGTCGCCATCAATGGTTAGATGTACTCATTATGGTTCCTTTTATGACACCGCCATACATTGGCGCAATGGGCTGGATGTTAACAATGCAACATAACGGATTGCTTCATCAAATCAGTCCGATATTTTCACATTTAACACCGATATTCTTTTCATTCTTTGGAATGGTCGTTATCATGAGCTGTCACTTAACACCATTCTTATATGTCGTACTTAAGAAATCTTTATTAAACATACATCAATCTCAAGAAGAAGCAGCACTTATATACGGTGGTTCTTTCATGTACCGCTTCAAACGTATTATCGCACCACTCTTTGTATCAGGTTATAGCATGGGTGCCTTACTTGTTTTTGTAAAAGCCATTGGAGAGTTCGGTACGCCTGTAACTATGGGTAACCGCATTGGCTTTAAAGTTTTAACATCTGAAATTCACCATAGTGCATCGATTTGGCCTATCGACTTCCAAAGAGCTGCACTCTTATCTTCATTACTGCTGACGGTAAGTATGGGTGTCTGGGCCTTCCAACAGTGGTTCCAAACACGAACTAACTTTATCTCAAATAGCGGTAAAGGACAGAAGACACGCATCCTTCCGAAAGGCAAATGGGATATATTACTTTATCTCTTTGTATTTATTGAACTATTCGTAACAATCGTTTTACCTTATGCAAGTATTGTTATCAATGCTTTCGTAAAACGTTTATCTAAAGGTTTAACTCCTGACAACATTACGTTAGATAACTTTGTACAAGTACTAAGTGGTAACGGTGGTATCGCCCTATTTAACAGTGTATTACTTGCGGTTATTGCAGCAACGCTCGCAAGTATCTTAGGGTTATGGTACGTTTTATCGTCACAAAAGAGAAACCCTTTAAGTAAGCTAATAGACTTTTCAAGTTTACTTCCTAACACGGTTCCAGGGATCATTGTCGTAATTGGTTTAATCCTATTTTGGAACAGTAAGTTCAATCCAATACCACTTTATAACACTATCTTCATGTTAGTAGTGACGTATACCGTATTGTATATTCCGTACGCTGTACAAAATATCAAAAACGTGAAGCAAAACATCAGTCCTAACTTATTCGAAGCAGCTGAAATGAGTGGTAGTACAGGGTGGCAGAAGTTTAAGTCCATTACACTACCACTCCTTAGACCAGGTATCATTTCTGGGTGGATATTAATTTTCTGTATTTCAATGCGTGAACTTGTAGGTTCGCTAATGTTAAGACCACCTAATACTGATACGTCAGCTACGTTTATTTATCGCCAGTTTGAACAAGGTGATTCATCACAAGGTATGGCTATGGCGTTGTTATCAATAGGTATTACATCTATTATTTTAATCGCTATGGAACAATGGGAACGAAAACGTAAATTATAATCTTATATAGCTTTTCTCCCAAACTTTTCAAAAAGAAAGGGGGACGACCATGACACAACATCGGCTACTCGCAATCTCAGACATACACGGACATAAACAAGCACTTCAAAAATTGCTTCATGAAGCACAGTATAGCTCGCAAACAGACCAACTCGTCTTACTAGGCGACTACGTAAATAAAGGCCCCGATTCAACCGGCACTTTAGAATATGTTGAAGCTCTAGTTAGAAATGGTGCCAAGGCACTCATCGGTAATCATGAATTAAAATGGATTCATGAATGCACGAATCTCGACCATAAATGGGTGAATATAATCGGTCGCTTGGACTGCGTGATAGAACACGAACGCTATATTTTCGTACATGCAGGCATCGACACGCGTTATGCTTTAAATAACCAACCAGTGATACGTGCTACAGGGTATGAACCAAGCGATTATATCCAAACTCAATTTCCTGGGAAATGTGTCGTTCACGGGCACGTTCCAACATTCCGTGAAGGTTGTCATTTAGATGAAATTGTGATGTCTGAGGAAACGATTAATATTGACACTGGTGCTGGGCATGGTTATTACTTAACACTTCTTGATATTACCAATGAAAAGACCTATTCAATAAACGTTAATGAACTCGATTCGGTTAAAGTAAAGCAATTATAGTGTTTCAAAAAAGGACGTTGGCTCTTTAAGGTCACGTCCTTTTCTTTATCTAACGTTTATAGTTTTGTCGGTACTTATTCACCCTTCTCGATATCACGTCGTACCATTTCTTCATCTATCTTTTCATTTAAAAAGGTTTTATTGTCGATTGGGAAATGTTGTTCAAAGGTTTCGAAATTTTGTAACTCTATAGATGCATTCTCTATTTCAAAGTCTAATATATGTCCGCCATACATATTTTGATCATCCACAAAATGAATATGGAATCCCTTAGCGCCTATACCATGGAATAGATCTGGTGTGAAAAAGCCTACGATTGTACCTTTAATATCCATCAATGTTACTTCAGGCTGACTTTCTACAGAGTCCATAAGTTTCGTATAAGGTGGATCCTGCTTTGGCATCATCCGAACATGCATAGACTTAAAAGTACCTGTAGCCTTAACAGCCGAGAATAAATTCTCACTTAGCATCTCGCTCTTAACCTTATCTTTAAATGTATTTGAATCCATATGCTTTACGTTAAATTGGTGATCAGATTTAAAATGAGCAATTGTTGCATATGGTGTGCGTTCTTCACCAGAAAGTTGAACAAAGTCTCCATGCTCGTTCGCATGAAAGGCTTCACCCTCTAGGAAGATGACTTCACCATCAGACCCCGTTAAGGTCGCGATGCCAAAGTCC
This sequence comes from Staphylococcus massiliensis CCUG 55927, assembly GCF_000298075.1. Taxonomy (GTDB): domain Bacteria; phylum Bacillota; class Bacilli; order Staphylococcales; family Staphylococcaceae; genus Staphylococcus; species Staphylococcus massiliensis. The sequence goes on from NZ_JH815593.1 coordinate 1,555,005, forward strand.
CCTTTAGTTAGTAATTCATCAACAGTGGCTGTCCCTTCAAGTAGCCCAGCCATTAAGGCACCAAGTGTGCCATGTTGATATAACTTATGCATGCCTATCCCTCCGTTATTTCTCTTTTCTAAGAATGTTTTCCATCTTTTTACCTCTACCAACTTCATCCACAAGTTTGTCGAGATAACGGATTTCTTGCATAAGGGGTTCTTCAATGTCTTCTACACGAACGCCACAGATTTTACCAGTTATAAGTTTACGATTTGGATTAAGCTCTGGTGCTTGGTCAAAAAATTCTTTTAGTGAAACCTTATCTTCCAATTGTTGCTCAAGCGCTTCTTGACTATAGCCAGTTAACCATTTAGTTACTAAATCTACATCATCTTTAGAACGCTCTTTTTTCTCAGCTTTAGTAATATAATGCGGATAAATTGAAGCTAAACTCATATCATAAATTTTATGATGTGCCATTTATAGATTCTCCTAACACGTTTAGTATAAGTTTGATGCAATTCATTTCTTATATTAACATAACACTTCTCATGTGTACCGCAGTATGTATAGTCCATATAAATATATTATAAGAAGAGACATACCCATTTTCTTTATTTAAAATACAGAATATGTCTCAACTTCAAAATTTACACTTTAAAATATCTCAGTGTTTGCGCTGCTTCACGTGGAATTATACGTTTTGATATAATTCCTAAACCTTCAACATTAGATTCAGAGATTAAGATAGAATCATCACTAAATACATGCTCCACAAAGGCCACATGCCCGTATTCTGCACTGGCACCTAATTGATTGCTATCAAATACCACCGCAGCGTGTAGAAGTGGCTCATGGTATATCGTGTAATCTTGATGTCTAGCTTGATCAATCCAATCTTTAGCATCACCCATTAAATAGTCTACACCTTCTCCGAATTGCTTCATGCGGTGATAAACGTACCACGTACATTGACCATAAGGATAATCAAAGGCAACTTCAGAAGTCTTAAACGGCACTATATCATTCGGGTCGTATGAGATATTAACTTCGTCGTAAAAAGGTAAAATCTTAAGATGAGCTACATGTCGTGTTGCCTCTGTTACCATACCTTCAAGTAACTGAACATCTGAATAATCGGAAGCTTTCGCATTGTCGTAACTTAAACTGTTGATAATTAAACTGATTAAAGCTGAACTTAGAATGAGTTTTACTTTCAAGTATCAAACTCCTTTCTATTTGATCTTAAACTTCAATTAGTACACATTTACATACAACCACCACGCGCTTCTCTGTATCCCGATTTGGATCCTCGCAAGTCGATAATGTAATAAGTTTATCCTTTTCAGTAATCCCTACATTTGTATGGATAACTGATTTCTTGAGCGTATTATATAGGAAGTCACGATATGCTTCTTTACTCGTAAATCGGGTTTGGATATAGTTATCATTCGTACTTGTTTGAAAAGCACTTAAAACTTCTAGGCGGTATTTACCAAATTGTGTATCAAATTAAATATTTGGGTTAAGTTTGTAAAAATCTTGTTTAAGATATTGAGGTAAAATATCAAACATCGTACCATCACCGACATGATGTCCGTATATGATAGTGTTATAAGATAATTGTTTAACATTGTTGCGATAGTCAAAGAATAAACTGCCCTTGTGACTATCTTCCTTGTTAAAGTCACGTTTTAAATAATCTAGATTATCTTTAGACTGAAGTACTGGATAGTTGAGAGACGTACCTTCTACATGAAGCCAACCGTGAATGTCTTTATTAACAGCCTTTAAGGCTTCGAATTGAGGTCTTAGTTTATTGTTTTTATCTTTAAACGTATAGGTTTGTTGTAGCGTTTCGTATTGATGTTGGATACGTTGATTCTTAGAAGATGACATATAGAGTTGAAAACTTGCGTATATAATCACGACTATTGCACTGATCTGAATAAATCTAATAAGTATTTTCATGGAATTTACCCTTGGACATCATGAACGTTTAATTTTTTCCATTTCTTACTTGTAAGCGTTAATCCTAGAACAGAGAAAGCGATAACTAACGCAACAATCCATAAACTTTGATGTGTTTGAGGTTGAACGACTTGAGATTCAGGTTTGATTTCTGCCTTATTTAATCGTTTCGGCTTAGGGATATCGCTATCACGATTAAATAAAAGATTTGGTTGATAATGTTGTTGTATTGTAGATGTACGTGGTTTAGGAGTTGGTTGATTAAAAGGGGTTGGTACATCATCTACATAACGTGTATTAACATCGATAGGTTGTTGAACATTAGAATCATTTAAACTTGAGTCATTATCGACTTTCACATCGTCTAATAACTTTAAGACATCGAACTCACTCGTAAGAGTGTTTTCCTCTAATTCATATTCTTTTGCAGGATCGTTCAATTCTATATCAAACCTTTTTTCTAAATCGTCCAAAGTAACCATTGTAATGGAAAGTTTATCTAACACGTCTTCTGAATCAACTAAAATTTTATATAGGTTTAATGCTTCGAAGTGATTTACATCGTAAGCATGCGCAAACACAAGTTCCTTAACTTCATACGGAACACTAAGAACGACTTCTTTAAATACCTTGTCACCTAATTCAATCTCTTTAATTTCATGAACTTCTATTTCAACATCATCTTGCAGTACTTCTAAATGAGATGAATCTTCAGATGCATAGACGACTTCTGATAAACACAGATAGAGTACGAAAACGAGCACTATCCATTTTAGACTATGAAACATGATGCGTTTTTCTTTTTCGAGATATAAAGAACGTGATTACAATGCCTATAAGTGCTACAATAATAAACTTTTCGTAAGCAACAGGCTCACCTGCGAATGTTTTAGGATTTGGTTCTACCTTTTCAGGTGTTGAGGATGTCGTTGCTTTATCAGTCGAAGCAGCTACGTCCCCTTTCAAATTAAACTCAACTTTGTATTCGTGGTCATATTTAAAAGGACTTCCATTAACTTTCTCATCGACTTCAACTTTTACTACACCTTTAACTTTGCCAGATGTTTGACTGAGTAGGAATTCAGATACCCTAGTGTCTTTCGTCTTATCTTCTTTAATGACAGTTTCCTTCTGTCCATCGATTAAGATAGATTTAATCCAATGGCTATGATTGATATCAAACCTTATAAAAGATTTTCCATCACGTTCAATAACTTTGGCAGGCTTTTCGAAGTATTCGTTTGCGATTGCTACTTCCTCTGAGCCTTCTTTTAAGACTTCAAACTGTAGTTCTTTAGTGGTTTCTGCATGTGCATAGTCCGTAATAACGGTTAATAATAAAAATGGAATCAGTATAATCTTAAAAATACGTTTCAAATGCTTTCCTCCAAATTCTAAAAAGATGACTGAGTTCTAAAGATAACGTTATTGATTAAGCATTAATGTATAAGATTCTCCTTTCTCAACAAGTAGCAGCACATTTATTATAGCACCACGCAACATATTTTTATATTTACTACAATTAATTTTTATAAGTTTTTATTTTACATTTAACAAAACTTTCGAAAGTTACACTTTTTCAAAATTCGACACTTCCAATTTCTTAAAGGGCTTTTCAAATAAATAAAAAAGGCGAGACAACTTAAGTGCCTCACCTTGAAATCTTATTTAGCTCATACCGATGATTAAACCTACGATATAAGGAATTAACCAGAATAACCATACGATTAAACTGAATTTGTGGAAGTTATGTTTCGCTTTGTCTGTACCTTTAATTAGTACAACGATTGCCCAAATAAAGTGGAATGCCATTAAGATAATTGCGGCTAAACCTGTGATTTGGTGTAGTGACATACCTGCATCCGCTTCGCTGCCTGCGAGTGTTGACATTAAAGTTGTACCGATTGTATCAAATATTAAACCTAAACCGAATAGTACGAGATGTCCTGGTTTAATTTCGCCTTTCTTTCTCTCTGAAAAGACACCCCATGTATAAAATACAAGTGCTAAAGAAATAGTGATAATTGCAAAGATAAGTGTCGTACTCATAAGAATCCCCTTTCTCTTTTTTGTGAATTTTCTTAATTAATACGTTATTCCCTTTGACACCACTTATACTATTCCTTCAATATGAACTATATATGAACAAATAAAAATTTTTTTAGTTCACATTCAGTTCAAATTCTTCCTTTATATTTAACGTATCATAAATAGAAAACTTGAAAGAAGGGGTTAGATGAAAAAGAAGAGCTTTGATATCGTCGCACTATTTCTATTACTCGGCGTATTTATGTCAGCACTTGATAACGGTATCATCAGTGCTGCATTAACGACGATTAACAATTCTTTTGATATCGATGCACAAATGGGATCATGGGGCATCACGATTTACACGCTTGGTATGGCGGTTACGACGCCTATAGCAGGTAAACTCGCTGATATGTATGGAAGAAAGAAAGTATTTATCGCAGAAGTTGTCTTATTTGGACTCGGTTCGTTACTTGTAGCGCTAAGTCCTAACTATATATTCTTTATTGTTGCGAGACTTATTCAGTCTCTTGGTGGCGGTGGCTTATTCGTTATCGCTAGTTCTCACATCATCTCAACGTACTCAAAAGAAAAACAAGGCTCTATGTTAGGTGGTCTTGGCGCAATGAATGGTATTGCGTCTGTACTTGGACCAAATATTGGTAGTCTACTCATTAATGTTACTGGAACTTGGCATTGGTTGTTCCTCATTAATGTACCTTTCGCAATCTTAATCGTTTTCTTTGTGGCCTTTAAAATGAAGGAAACGCAAGATAAAGTTAAAACTAAGATTGATAAGTACGCAATCTTAATGTTCTCTATTTCTACGTTACTAGTGATGTTCGCGATTAACAATGTTCAAACTGGTAACATTGCAGGTAGTATCCTGAGTTTCGCAGTCATTGGATTATTTATCTTAGCCATCTTAGGTTATGGCATCATGATCTTTATCGAATATATGAATGAAAATAAAGACGTTGACTCATTCTTACCGTTTAAATTATTAAAGAACCCTACATTCTCTGTAACGTTAATCATGGGTATCTTATCAGGTATGTTAATTGGTGCAATCATCTTCATACCGTCATTCGTTGAAAATGTATTAAATGTTAAAGCAGACAACAGTGGTTTCTGGATGACACCACTTGCACTAGCTTCAGGTGTAGGAGCTTCTATGGGTGGTAAGATCGTTGATAAGAAAGGTCCTATTTTCGCACTGATTTCAGCAAGTATCATCAGTATTATTGGTTATGGCGGTTTAGCGTTATTCACATTCTCACCGTTACCATTCTTTATCTTTTCAATTATTGCCGGAATTGGTTTCGGATTCACGATTGGCGCACCAATGACCGTTCTTGCGACACGCTCAGCTCACTCTAACAAGAATAACAGTACTGTTATTGGTACATTATCAGTTTCAAGACAGATTGGTATTACGATATCACCTACAATCTTCTCAACATTTATCGCGATTGGTTTTAGTAAAATGGGTGAAAAGATTAAGGACAATATGATGGAAGCTGGCTTTACGATGAAAGACGTGCCCGCTTCAGTGATGCGTACAATGAGCGAGAAAGGTAGTTCACAAGGACATATTATCGATAAGATCAAAGATATTCCTAATCCTGATTTAAAAGACGCAATGTTAAATGGTATTGAAAGTGCTACACACTTAGCTTACATGCCAATTTTCTTAACAGCTGCCATTGCGTCACTCGGTATTCTAGCACTCGTTCTTATCTTTAAAAAGAACTTTGAAGAAGCGAAATAATTATTTAGAAAAAGACGAACCACGGGACATCATTCACAATTCCCTTAAACAGCATGCTTTCCTGGGGCGTGGCCTGAGCCTGTAGTCTCAGGACGCACGCTACTCCCCTAGGAGTCAGCTGTTTTAGGGAATTGTATGAAATAAAGCTTCAATGCTCTATTTCTCAAAATTTGTCTCAAGGTTCGTCTTTATTTTTATTATGTAGAATTTTCGATTGTTGTATGTCGCCCTGCGCCAGCACAAAATGTCATCATGACGATAGCGGTTATTAATAATAATATGAACGATGCTAGCCAACTATGTGTGAGATCATGGAGAAGGCCAAAACATAAAGGACCGATACAAGCTATCAAGTAACCTAACGCTTGGGCCATACCTGATAATCTGGCAGCCATGATACTGCTTTCTGTTCTTAAACCGAAAAATGTATTGACTAAACCAAACGAAATACCACTAGCTACTCCGATAAGTATAACGCCTATCATCACCAAATCAGTATGCAACATCGTTAATAAAACGCCTAACCCAAACATAACCAGCTATCACGATTACGACAACTTGTCGCTTCATCCTTTCGATAAGTATTGGTGTTAAAAAAGTTGTAGGAATCAGACACAATTGTAAAATCGTTAAATAAGTTCCCGAAGTACTTATTGCAACACCTTTCTCAGATAAATATTCAGGTAACCAATTTAAGAATGAATAAAAGATTAAAGATTGACTACCGATAAAAAATGTAATTTGCCAAGCTAGTGTCGAACGCCAAATATTAATCGGTTCTGTTGAAGACGCTTCTATCTTTAAAGGCTTATTCTTAAGTTGAGAGCTCCAAATAACTAAAGTAATGAGTGTTAATATAATGATTAAATTGATTGAGATACTGTAGTTAAATGCTTTTGTTAAAGGTTCCGTTATAAAGGATGATAAGGCACCGAAGAGATTCATGATAACGGTATATAAAGCCGTCATAAGTCCTATTCGGTGCGGGAAGTAGCCTTTAATGACTGCCGGAGTTAATACATTACTGTAAGCATTGCCGATTCCAATTAGTAATGTTCCAATGAATAAGCATGCAATATGTGTGATACCTCTAAATACTAAACCAATTACAAGTAAAATTAACGCAAAAAAAATTGTACGCTCTAGTCCTAGTCTATTACCTGTCTTAGCTGCAAATAGCGACGCTGTGGCAAATGCGAGTAATGGGACAATCGTGATTAAACTTGCTACTGAGTTAGAAATACCGAGTTGTGCTTTTATTGAAGGTAACGCAACGCCAATGGAAGTGATCGGTGCGCGTAAATTAGCACCAATGAGCAGAATACCGATGAACATTAAAATATACGTGTTCGAAAATCTTCGTTTGTATTCAAACATCTAGACCCACCTTAATAAGAGTTGAGAAATATAGCGCTCAAAATTTCCGTTATAACGTACATTATGAGTGTACAATTTGTCCGTTATATTGTAAAGTATGTACAATAATAGTGAACAGGAGGTTATTATGCATAATATTCAAAGAACCGTTTCTAAAAATATTTATGATTATCGACGGAATGAAAACCTGAGTTTGGAAAAATTATCTCAATTAACAGGCGTTAGTAAAACGATGTTAAACCAAATTGAAAAAGGTGAATCAAATCCCACAATAACGACACTATGGAAAATTGCGAACGGCCTGCATATTCCTTTAACAACCTTAATTACACCTAAGCATAATCAAATTTCAGTAATAGATAAATCCGATATCACACCAATTTATAACCACGATCAATCAACTACCGTGTTTCCTTACTTTTTATATGAGGAAGAAAAACAATTTGAAATGTTCAAGATGGAGATTCAACAGAACGGTGAAATGTTAGCAGAGGGGCATCATTCCGAGTCAGAGATTTATATCATCGTTACTGAAGGCGATGTTGAATTAGAAATTAACGACAAATCGTACCAATTAAGTAAAGATCAAGGTATCCGATTTAAGTCAGATTTTAAACATATTTATAGAAACATTGGTAAAGGTGTCGCTTCAATTATTTCTTCAATACAGTATAAATAAGACGAACCATGGGACATCATTCACAATTCCCTTAAACAGCATGCTTTCCTGTAAAGTCCAACTCAAACTTTAGTTTGTTAGTTGGACTTACAAAGTAGCATAGCTACTTTGTACCATTCCTAAGCCCCCGGCTTGCATAGCTTGGTAATTTGCTTGCGCAAATTTCTGTGGCGGGGCCCCGCCCCTATGAGTCAGCTGTTTAGGGAATTATATGAAATAAAGCTTCAATGCTCTATTTCTCAACCTTTATCCCAAGGTTCGTCTTTGTTTTATTTCTGATTAATAATTTGATAGTACTTGCGTGATGTTACGAAGTAGATTAAACCGTAAAGTGCTATAATCGCAAGCGTTACGAATAAATAACTTGTTAGGAATAAGCTAATTTCTCGAATGCCTAATACACTAATTAAGTTATAAATAATATTAAATCCAAATGCGAGATGAATTAGAGAAACAGCTATCGGCAACATAAACAACCATAAGATCTGTTTTTGAATAACACGTTTAATTTGTTTATCTGAAAGTCCTACTTTCTTCATAATTTGGTAATTATATTTATCATCCATGCCTTCAGAAATTTGCTTATAATACACGATCAAGAACATACCAATCAGTAATACTGCTGATACAACGATACCTAAGAAAATAAGTCCGCCGTTCGTTTCATATAACATCGTAGCAGTTTCAGAACGTTGATTGATGTGAATATTATATTTCTTTTCAAAGGATTTAATGTGTTTATCAAGGGCTTTATGGTCACCCTTAACATCAAAGGCTATATCCGTATATATAGGTGAGTCCTGCTTTTCGCCAGCTTTAAAATTATAACTCGTATAGAAGTCATTCATTTTGTATAACTCGGCTTCATCCTTCACAACGATGTACAAGCTATCGACAGCAATGTTAGAACCAACATAGTCGCCTTTTAAATGCTTAACGTGATAAGTCTGATCTTTAAGTCGAATGTTATCAAAGTTCTTGAAACGTTTCGCATTTGAACTGACCGCGACTTCTCCATCCTTAAGATGTAAATTCGTATCTTTTAATGCATTAAAACCTTCCTCAGTCACAACGTAGCTATACATATAATTCTTAGAAGACGTTTGTTCTTGATACTTAGGCAACATGGGTTTAAAGTCTCCATCTAAATGAACCATAGGCGCGTTGACACTGATTAAACGCTTAACGTCCACATCAGGCTCGTATTGATTAATGTCCTTTTCAAAGTTATCAATCTGCTTAGCGATTTGACGATCTTTCTTATAATTACCGTCAAACGTTGTTTCGTAGTCGTTAAACATCGCATGATCAATTTGTGTTTCAATACCTCGATATGTCGTTAAAGCCATACCGAGTGTCACGATAACGAAAGTACATAGCATTGTAATACTCGCTAATCCCACTGCATTACTACGCATTCTTGGCAACATACCTGAAATAAAGAAGAAGTGCTTCTGTTTGTAATAAAAACGCTTTCGTTTCTGTAAGAATTGTAGGACTAAAATCGTTAATGACATAAAGAGGAAATATGTTCCTACCATTACGGCTAATACGCCAAGAAACACCTTCGTTAAGGCGTCCATGCCACCTTCAGTAGTTACACCAATAACGTACCCGTAACCAAGCGCGATTGCTCCTATTACGAAATAGATGATAATCATAACCTTGCGAGATTTCTTTTCACCAGACCTTTTTGTGCTGAATAGCTGAGAGGGCTTTTGCATGGTGATTTGAATATGACTGATGACATATAGGAGTACCAAAGTCACGCCTAACATGATGAGTACAATGATCATCGCGTTCACGTCGAACGGATAATTCATGAGTTTGATTCCAGAATCTTGAACCAACGTATTTAGGAAAAGGAAAACAAGATTACCGAATAGATAGCCGCCTAAAATACTTAGGAATGCGATAATCGCAAATTGGAGTATCAGTTCCATAAATATGAGTAATCGAATGTGTTTCCTTTCCATACCGAGTGTCATATTGAGCGCAAATTCTTGCTTACGTTGTTTCATCACGAAGCGATGGGCGTACAACACGAATATTAGAACGAGTAGTGTCACGATAACGCTTGAAAATCTCATCAACATCGGTAAGTTCTCATGACGCTGTTGTAGGTAGTCATTGTTTATGAGCGAGATAATGATATATTCTAAGCCAAACATGACGGATGCTGAGATAATGAATGGAATCATCGTTTTACTAAGGGCTTTAAAGTTTTTGAATACGAGTTTGGATAATAATTTTAGAGGCACCTTAGACACCTCGCTCGTTTAACATGGCTAAACTATTAGAAATACGTTGTTGAAAGTCAAATTGCGCTTCCTCTCCGCGATAGATTTCATGAAATAATTCACCATCTTTGATAAATAAGACGCGATTCGCATAAGACGCATCTTTAATCGAATGTGTAACCATGAGCAGGGTTTGATTTGAAGCATTGATATCGCGAAAGACATTCATAATTTCTTCAGACGTGTTCGAATCGAGTGCACCGGTTGGTTCGTCCGCAAGTAAGAGACTAGGATTTGAGATTAGCGCACGCGCGATTGCGACACGTTGTTGCTGACCGCCTGATATTTCGTAAGGATATTTATCTACTAAATGTGAGATACCAAGCATCGATGTTACCTTCTCCAAACGAGGCATCATCTCTTTAGGTTGCTTGTTAGAAAGGACAAGAGGCATGAGGATATTGTCTTTATTGTCCATCGTGTGTAGTACGTTGAAATCTTGGAACACAAAGCCTAGTGATTCACGACGGAATTTCGCGACATCTTTATTTTTCAGTTTCGAAATATCATTACCGTCAAGGTAAATCATGCCTTCAGTTGGTTCATCAAAGGTCGCGATAATATTCAGCAAGGTAGACTTCCCTGACCCTGACTCACCCATTATTGCGACAAATTCGCCTTTCTCTATTGAAAAGTTCATTTGGTTTAGGGCCGTAATTTGATTATTCCCTTTACCATAAATCTTCTTTAAGTTTTGGATATCTAATAACATCTCATCACACCTTTCTTCTGATACGTACACTTTATCTCATATAAAAAGAGACAACATTTATAATTTCTTACAAATGTTATCTCGAATCTTACAATTATGTAAGGTTATGGTTCGTTTGATGAAAATGAATAGAAAACGTCGTACCTGCGCCGAGTTGCGACTGAACGTGTACTGGGTGATTGAGCTTATTTGAGATCGTCTTAACGATAAATAATCCGATACCACTTGATTGTTCCTTAAGGCGCCCATTGAAGCCTGAGTAACCTCTGTCGAAGATCTTAGGTAAGTCACTTTCACGAATACCGATGCCGTTATCTTCTATATAAAAGGTTTGTTGATGCGCATCGTAAGATAAATAAATGTCGCCGCCTTTCGCATACTTCAAAGCGTTATTGAGTATCTGCTCGATCATGATTTCAGCCCATTTGGCATCTGTTAAAACGTCGTGGTGAATCGGCTCATAGTGTAGTTTCGTCTTATGTTGTATAAACTGTATCGAGTATTTCTTGATGAGCGGTCGCACAATATCATCGAGTTGAACGGGCATAAATACCATGTTCGTATCATTATTTTGAAGCTTTAGGTAACTCAGTACTAAGTTCGTATAATTCTCTATTTGTAAAACTTCTTGGCGGACCTTTTCGGCGTCCATTGACGAATTCTGTTCTAACACAAGCTTAGAAGCTGTAATTGGTGTCTTAATTTGGTGAACCCACGTTAGAAAGAAACTTTCAATTTGGCTTTTGTATTGTGCGTGCTGATTGCGTTCGTTGATAACTTGTTCTTGTAACGCATCACGTTTTTGTTTCACATTTTGCGTTTCTTGAAATGTCGTAAACGCAATAAACTGAAACACGCCAAAGACAAATACGGTAATCGCTAAAGCGAGTAGAAACCCTTCCATCGGTAGCGACATTAATACAAAGATGACGAAAAACAATAACAGTATGCCTAACAACGTGATATATAAAGACTTCTGAGCTTTAATAAATTTCATCTTACCGCACTCCTAAACTTTATAGCCCATGTTTTTCTTCGTTTGAATCAAATCCTGAACGCCAATCGACTTTAACTTTTTACGAAGCCGCGTCATATTTACAGCGAGCGTATTGTCATCAATGAAATGTTCTGACTCCCAACACGTTTCAATCAATTTATTACGACTCACGTACTGCCCCTCATTTTTGAAAAGTTGGTGCACAATCTGAAGTTCGGTAAATGTAAGGTCAATCACTTGATCGTCGTAGTAAAGCTTGCCTTCTTCAACGACAAGTTTACAACCTTGTACGTCAAGGTGATGCGACGTTGCATTGAAGTCGTACGTACGTCTAAGTAAGGCTTGTATTTTACTAATGGTAACTGTCATGTCGAAGGGCTTTTCAATGTAGTCATCGCCACCCATCTCAATTGCCATAACTTTGTCCATGCTATCAGAACGTGAACTAATGAAGATAATCGGCACATTAGAGACTTTGCGAATTTCCTGGCACCAGTAATATCCGTTAAAGGAAGGTAAGTTAATATCAAGTAGGATAAGGTGAATGTCCGGTTTCACGTAGTCATCTACAATATGGTTAAAATTTGTAACGATTTCCGCTTCAAGTTGCCATTTATTCAAGGCTTGCTTTAGTGCTTGTGCAATCACGCGATCGTCCTCAACGATTAAAATCTTCATTAACATCACCCTCTCTCAGTTCTTACTAGTAGTATGACACACTTGGTTTTGTACGTATAGTTCGGGGCGAAATGTTAGTTTTACTAACATATTGCGTTACATTACTTTACCAAAATTTTATTTTACAAAATATTTCATATAAAATAACGATAATATATGAAATGGAGATGATGCGATGAATGCTTCGGATACACTTTTACTTATGTTTTGTACGTTATTAGTTTGGATTATGACACCTGGACTTGCCTTATTTTACGGCGGGCTCGTACAGTCTAAAAACGTGTTGACCACTGCCATGCATAGTATGTCAGCAATTATGGTCGTGACACTGACTTGGATTATTCTAGGATTCTCGCTTAGTTTCGGCGGTAGTCATACTTTAATCGGTGACTTATCATTCTTTATGTTGAACGATGTGAACTTCGACGTTCATAAGGACTTTTCAGAGACGGTGCCCTTCTCGTTAATTATGCTGTTTCAATTAACATTCTGCACCATCGCGGTCTCGATCTTAACGGGGTCTGTCGCAGAGCGCATGAAGTTTATACCGTTTCTCATCTTTATGGTACTTTGGGTTGTGTTTGTATACAGTCCCGTGGCGCACTGGGTTTGGGGTGGCGGTTGGATCCATCAGCTTGGCGCAATTGACTACGCGGGCGGAACGGTTGTACATATTTCATCCGGCGTTTCGGGTCTCGTTCTCGCTTTAATGCTCGGTTCGCGTAACAAGCAAAATATGAAACCGCCGCATAACTTAATGACAACATTGATTGGTGGTATCTTGATTTGGTTCGGATGGTTCGGTTTTAATGCTGGTTCGAGTTTAAGTCTCAACGAAATTTCGTTACTCTCATTGGTGAATACGTTTATCGCGTCAAACTGTGGCGTGCTCGGTTGGGTTATTTTGGAATACGTGACGAAGCAGAAAGTGACGTTGATTGGTACGCTTTCAGGTATGCTTGCGGGTCTCGTGACGATTACGCCTGCAGCTGGTTACGTGAGCTACACAAGTTCGATTATCTTAGGGATTGTCGGCGGTATGGCGTGTTATTACGTCATCACGCATCTCAAGATTTTATTGAACTACGATGACGCACTTGATGCATTCGGCCTGCATGGTGTCGGCGGCATTATCGGTGCGATTGGTACTGGTTTATTCCAACAACATAGCGTTAACGGCGATATCGTTGACGGTCTGTTGTTCGGCGGTGGCTTCTACCCTGTGTTCGTTCAAGTTGTTGCTGTAGTTGCGACCATCGCGTTTAGCGTCGTGATGACTTTCTTAATTGCGACACTAATCGGCCGCTTCACACAGCTTAGAACGTCTAAGCACGAAGAGTCGAAAGGCCTCGACCACGTGTTTCACGGGGAACATGCCTATAATTATGAAGTATAGATATTTCATGGGGCCGATTCAGGTGCCCCTCCTTGAAAAGCCCTTGGAGAAATTCGTTTTATTGCGAATTTCTTCAATTTTTTGGTGGGATGTATGCAATTTACATGTAATTCTTTAGGAAAATGGGGGCTGGCGCCTGGAACTAGGGTTGTGAGGGTATACGGTTTATCACGTTTGAAAGCTAATCAAGTCTCAGAGCCTTTCAAACTTGATGACGAAACCCTAATCAAGTCTCAGGGGGCTTCAAACTTGATGACGAAATCTTAATCAAGTCTCAGGGCCTTTCAAACTTGATGACGAAATCCTAATCAAGTCTCAGAGCCTTTCAAACTTGATGACGAAACCCTAATCAAGTCTCAGGGCCTTTCAAACTTGATGACAAAATCCTAATCAAGTTTCAAGCTAAGCCCCCATAACCTAAAAAAGAAGACACGCCCTCGCGTGTCTTCCTTATTTAAATCAACTAATCATGCATAACACCAAATAACTCAGCTTCACAAGTACGAATTACGTGCTTCAACACTTTAATTCGAGCTGTCTTCTTATGATTGGTCGCAATCACATGCCACGGCGCGTAAGATGTATGCGTTTTATGAATCATATCTAAACTTGCTTCTTGGTACTCGGCCCATTTATCTCGGTTGCGCCAATCTTCATCCGTTATTTTCCAATTCTTGTCAACGTTTTCAACACGGTCGTTAAAACGTTTCAATTGTTCATCTTTATCAATCGTTAAGAAGAACTTTAAGATAATCGCGTGCTCGTCCGTCCACATTTTTTCAAAGGCATTAATCTCATCATATGCACGTTGCCATTCATCCACAGTCGCAAAGCCCTCAACACGTTCGACCAACACACGACCATACCAACTGCGGTCAAACAACTCAATGTGCCCTGACTTAGGCATATCTTTCGCAAAGCGCCATAGATAATGACGGTTCAATTCGTCTTCAGTCGGCGCACCAATCGCGTTTACCTCATATCCCGTCGGATCAAGCTTTTGACGAAGGCGTTTAATATTACCGCCTTTACCAGCTGCATCCATACCTTCATACACGATGATAAGCGGAATCTTTCGCTCATACAACGCAAATTGGAGCTCAGTTAGACGTGATTGCAATGCATCAATTTGTTGATCATAAGCATCCTTTTTCACCTTATCCGTCATCATCTCGAATGCATCATCTGAAAAGCCCTCTGTGAAATGTCCGTTTCTTTCAGTGCATTTCCTTTCATGACGAGAAATCGCAGCCTCTAAACGTTGAATCATGTGTTCATACATTAGAAGCGTCGCATGTTCGCGGTTCGTATAATCGATTACCTCCCAATCTTGAGATTCATCAACAAACGCTTTCATATTCGCTTCGTAAATTTTAGATTCAATGACATCTTCGTATTCTTGCGCTTTCCACTTCGTTAACGGATTCTGACGCATTTCTCTAATATGCTCTAAGCGCTTCTCTTCGTCAATCTCTATATAAAACTTAATAATCTCATGATTGTCTGCAATTAACATACTTTCAAATTGGTGAATTTGCTCTCGTAACGTTTGATAATCTTTGTAGAAGTCTTCCTTAATACGGTTCTCTTTAAAATCGATATAATGCGCATACCAACTTCTGAAATACACATTAATATCACCTTTCTTAGGAAGACCGTTCCAATACTTTTGGAAAAATTGATACCTTAAATCCTCTTCAGATGGCGATTTCGTAGCGATGAAGGAACTATACTTACCGTCTAAAGTTAGTAACAGTTCATTACATAAACGCGTTTTACCTGAAGCTGGAATACCCTCAAATAAAATCATCACAGGTATACCAAGTTCATGCGTTTGACGCGTTAGCTTTGCGACTTTTAATACCAATGTTTCAATTTGTTTATTCAATCCACTCACCTCATTATTTATAATTATAATTAAATAGGCGTAGTGAAACAAATTATTTTTATGAACTTTAATTAAATTATTCTTCTAACTCATCGATAAATAAATAATTCAACATCTTATCAGGATTTTCTAAAAACGACTTCATCACAATATAATGATCTGTTTCTTTATAATCAACCTGCTCGATACCGTCGTCGTTCAGTTCATAAATTTCAGCATTAGGATATGACATTAAAATAGGTGAATGAGTTGAGATAATGAATTGACACCCTTTTTGAACGAGGTCATCAATCAAACGTAGCATGGTTAATTGACGCATAGGCGATAAAGCAGACTCAGGTTCATCTAAAATATATAAACCGTTCGAACCAAAGCGATGCGTCATTATCGATAAGAAGGCTTCGCCGTGCGAACGTTTGTGAAGCGACTTTCCACCGTAATTATTCCACTTTGAATCTGTATACCGATCTTCTATCATCGTCGCCACATTATACATGCCTTCAGCCCTTAGGAAGAAGGTATCCTCTGGCAAGAATAATTTCGACAACGTGATTTCTTCATGCAATCCGGCGTGTGTTTCACGTGTTGCGAAGTTAAAATTTCGGCCTCCACCTTCAGCATTCATACCATAATTCACCGCAATTGCCTCAATCAACGTAGACTTACCTGAACCATTTTCACCTACAAATATCGTAACGGGCTTTCTAAATCGAAACGTATCAAGTGCACGTATTGCTGGAATGTTATGCCAATATGCGTTTTCCTTTTCAAAATGTGTGCGCAAACCTTTAATAAACATGAAGTACGCTCCTCTATTACGTCTTAACTTTATTGTAGACCCCAGCGTATACATTCGCAATTTAGCGAAGACGTAGCTTCATTTGGTACACTAGAGCTAACTCAAATCTTTCAAGAAGGATGGTGCGCTTATGTATTGGACGATTTATACGTCCCCAATAGGACCATTAACGGTAACAGCTGACGATACACATTTAACAGGCATTTGGTATGAGCAACAATGCGACACGTCGCATCACACAAAGATTGATTTGAATGAGCATGATATTATTACACAAACGACCGCGTGGTTAGACGATTATTTCCGAGGCAATCACGTTACCTTTCCAGAGATTCCGATTAAGTTTCAGGGCTCTCATTTTCAAGAGGAAGTGTGGCACCATTTAAAAGCCATCCCCTATGGCGAAACGACTACATATGGCGCCATCGCGCAACGCGTTGCAGAGGCACGTGGCATTACCAAAATGTCCGCTCAAGCTATCGGTGGTGCAGTGGGCCGCAACCCGATTTCAATCTTAGTACCGTGTCATCGCGTAGTTGGTGCGCATCGCGAGCTTACAGGATATGGTGGTGGCATAGATAAAAAAGTCTACCTACTCGAACTTGAAGGTCATGATATAAACGATTTCAAGATGCCAAAATCTCACCCTGAGGAAAAATAAAAGTAGCTATTGAAAGCGTTAACACAATTTTAACGTTTTCTTTAGTTATTTTTAATTTATTGATTTACAACGGGACAATTTAGGATTACTATTTTAATAGAGGGTTTTTTGGCGTACATTTTGTCAACTTACTTATTTTTTTGAACGAAGTCATCAGATGACTAGATGAATTTTGTGGGTAATATATTATAATAGAATGTATGTATTTTATTTTGAAAGGTGGAAATCTTATGAGTACTCCTAAATCTAAAGACATTATTTTAATAGGGGCTGGTGTCTTAAGTACAACGTTTGGTACTTTACTTAAACATATTGAACCTAACTGGAACATCAAAGTATTCGAACGTCTTGATCAACCTGGTATTGAAAGTTCAAACGAGCGTAACAACGCAGGTACTGGACACGCTGCATTATGCGAATTAAACTACACAGTTAAACAACCCGATGGTTCTGTTGATGTGGAAAAGGCTAAAGTGATTAACGAGCAATTTGAAATTTCTAAACAATTCTGGTCATTCTTAGTAGACCAAAAAGAAATTAAAGATCCAAAATCATTTATTCACCCACTACCTCATATTAGTTTCGTTCAAGGTATCAACAATGTAGACTTCCTTAAGAAACGTTATGAAAAGCTTAAACAACACCATATGTTCAAGGACATTGAATATACGGAAGACCGTGAAGTAATGAAAAAATGGATTCCATTAATGATGAATTCACGTACATCACAAGTTAAAGTCGCAGCAAGTAAAATTGACGACGGTACAGACGTGAACTTCGGTGAGTTAACACGTCAAATGGCGAAAAACCTTGATGAATACGATAAAGCTGAAGTACGTTACTGCCATGAAGTTGTAGACTTCAAACAACTTGACGATGGTCGTTGGGAAGTTACAGTTCACGATTTAATCGATAAAACTACTCAATATCACGTAGCTGACTATATCTTTATCGGT
>NZ_JH815593.1:1573506-1588234 GCF_000298075.1 Staphylococcus massiliensis CCUG 55927
GCAGGCGGTCACGCAATTCCGTTATTACAAAAAACGAAAATTCCTGAAAGTAAAAACTTAGGTGGCTTCCCTATCAGTGGTGCATTCTTAGTATGTAACAAGCCTGAAATTGTTAACCAACACAATGCGAAAGTTTATGGTAAAGAACCACCTGGTACACCTCCAATGACTGTACCTCACTTAGACCGCCGTTTCTTAGGTGATGAAGAAAGTTTATTATTCGGGCCTTTTGCTGAAATCGGACCTAAATTCTTGAAGAATGGTTCTAACCTAGACTTATTCAAATCAGTTAACCCTAACAACGTGTTAACAATGTTATCATCAGCAGTTAAAAACGTACCTTTATTAAAATACTCTGTTCAACAAGTTTTAATGAAGAAAGAAGATCGTATGCAAGAATTACGCCGCTTTGTTCCAGACGCTAAAGATGAAGATTGGGACTTATTAATTGCTGGTAAACGTGTTCAAGTCATTAAAGACACAGAGGAATACGGTAAAGGATTCATTCAATTCGGTACTGAAGTCGTGAATTCTAAAGACCATTCTGTTATCGCGTTACTAGGTGAATCACCAGGAGCTTCTACATCGGTTTCAGTAGCGCTAGAAGTGTTAGAGCGTAACTTCTCTGAAAAGATGGGCGATTGGGACGCGAAACTTAAAGAAATCATTCCTTCATATGGTCAATCTTTAATTGAAGACGAAGCGTTATTACAACAAATTCGTGCGAAATCAGCTCAATCATTACAATTAAAATAATTGATTAATCGAACTAAAGAACGTATCCTCGCTTGGATTGCGAACGCCTTAGAAGTCTTTTCTATCTTATTTTCAGCGATACTCTTATACACTGCATTCTCAACGCCACAATTGTTTGAAGCCACTTTAATGACCGAAGAAGATATAAACGTCACGCAAATCGAACAATTTTCAACTATTTTCATAGGCATGTCTACATTTATGTTCATTACGAGTGTAATCTTCATCGTTCTCGGTATCTTGGCCACATTATGGATAGGCAAGAAAGACAAACCCGCTTCCATTATATTCATTACAATTGGTGCCATTTCGCTACTAGGGAATACGATTGCAGGCATACTTTGGTTAATAACTGGCATTATGCTCATCTCACGTAAACCTAGCCCGAATACACCGATTGACTCAAACGATCACGAAGCACCTCAATCAAATCAAGATTCGTTTCGCTATTAAATCGTGCATCCACTGACATGTCGTAAATTTCTTAATTTCCCTTTTTGAAAAGCCCTTTCAATTCTATGCGTCTTTCATAGAGTTATGTATCTTTTAGAAAACCCCAAAGCAATAGCGTTCAACAATATCTAAGTCCCACTGAAATACGTAAATTCTAAAATCTAATCGTTATTAACATTATGAATTTGTTGAACTTTAACACATGAATTGAATTTTGCAATTCTAAAACATATAATAAAAGAAAAAAGGGAGTTTCAACAATGACAGACTGAAAGAAAGAACGCGTTCTTGCATGGATAGGGACAGTACTACAAGGTTTAACCTTACTATTTTCTTTAGGCTTTCTTATCTTTGTATTAGCTTCACCAACCTTCATAAAAAGCGACTTAAATGCTGATCCTACCATAAAGGCTTATGAAGTCGACACGATGTATACCTTCTTTATAGGATTTGCAGCAGTTATATTTATATTAAGTCTCACTTTCTTTATTCTAGGAATTATCGCAACACGTAAAATAGGTAAAAGTGATCGTACAGCTTCGTTAATGTTAATTATCATCGGCGTAATATCACTACTTGGCAATACGTTAGCAGGCGTTTTATGGTTAATCGCTGGTATTATGCTTAATAATCGAAGAAAGTACGAACGCCAAGTTGGCCATAACCAATATACTTATTAAACATAAGCCCATTGAATCTCATAACAAAGCCTCGTTCGGACAATCTCCTTACGAGGCTTTTCCTAAATTATGAATTGTCATTGTTACGGTGAGCTTGCGCACGATGCCATTCACCATATAAAAACAATAGACCGACGACCGTCATTAATATAGTTGGCAAGAGTCCTATGCGAATCATGTTGGTTTGATACATATAACTTACGCTAACAACTAGCAAGATTGGAACGATCAAGCCAAGTAAACGATTGCCACTTTTTGATAAGACATACTGAATCGCTAGTAGTAGCCCATAAAATAACACTGTTAATATACTAGAAATAACTTCCACACAATACCTCCCTTAATCTTTAAATTTTTGAATAACTTTAACTGCAACTTTATGAATTAAAACTAAAGTAATGAAAGTTAAAATCCACACAATTAGTGTATGAATCACGTTTATTCACCCTTTTGAAATTTGCTTTATATTTAAAACTTATCATTTCAATCATCATAATTAGCTTAAATCCATCTTAAATAACCTTAATCCTGGCATTAAAAAAGCCCTTCGATGCTGAAACTAGCAATCAAAGGACTTTCTTAATATTACACCTTGGTGAAATTTTGTCATTGCACCACTTTTCATGAAGCAACGTGATATACTTCTCGTAAACCGCTTCGCCATACACGCGATCGTCTTGATAACAATAAAATGGTGGCAACGGTTCTCGGCTAAAATAATTCTCTTTATCATAATGAACAATGAGTCGCTCTAGCTCA
The DNA here is from genome assembly GCF_000298075.1 of Staphylococcus massiliensis CCUG 55927. Taxonomy (GTDB): domain Bacteria; phylum Bacillota; class Bacilli; order Staphylococcales; family Staphylococcaceae; genus Staphylococcus; species Staphylococcus massiliensis. The sequence continues at coordinate 1,576,155 of NZ_JH815593.1, forward strand.
CTTAAATCCTGTTTAAACGCGTCGGAACGCATACCGCCGCGTCTCATGTGCTCAATATTCATTGCTTTTAACATTTCAAAGGTATCGATGATATAAGGCTTCCCATCGTGATACACGTGCTGCACAATGGGATGATTTAAGTAGCCTTTCTTACCTTCAATTAAATCTAAAGCCTTTAAACACGTTCGAATGATTTGATATAGCTCTAGAACTTGTTTCGATAAACGACGATTATCGAGATATCGTGCGCTTATCATATGGTCTTCATGAACTCTAAATATCTGCATGTGACTTATAGATCGATTTCAACTGGAGAATCGACTTCATCATCATTCATAATTTTAGCTTTTTTAGGTGTAAGTTTTAAAACTACTAAATCTGGGTCTTTTGAAGAATCGAAGAAACTTTTATCTTGCGTTTCCCATAACTTATCAATTGTTTCTTGATCTTTTTTAATTTCAATATCCGCATAAATTTCTAAGAAGCTATTATTGTCCGTTTCGTTATAACCTAATAAAACGTGCGTAACAGGATTATGCTCAATTTCTTCAATCTTCATCGTTTTATCGCTCGTTTTAGTATATAGTGTTAAACCATCGTGATAGAAAACCATGTATCTACTGTTAGGTACATCATTGTAAGAAGTAGACATAACACCTACTTTAGATGCCTCTAGAATCTCTTGCATACGTTTTTCAACTTGTTCTTTATTCATTATAATCACCTCATTACATATTTTTCCATTTACAAATGATTAGAAACATTAACCATTGAACTGCATGATATAAGATTGTTTTAAATACTTTTGATCGTACTTTTGAACTAAATTCCTAATATAATCAATCAGTTCTTTGTCGCTCGCTTCATCCTTTTGAAAAGCCCCATATAATGACATATAGGTATCTTTTTCTTCATTTGTTGCGTACTTCTTAAAGTAACCCCACAAATGACTAAACGTATTTAATAAAGCACCTTTATTAATATCATGTTGTTTATATATTTTAAAAATTTCTTCTTCTAAAGTTTCATATGAAACATGTGACTTCATGCATTCCTTAATATGGTTATAATGTTCATAACCATGCATCATCACAACATATTTATGATAGCGCCATAGCGCTTCCGCTTCATTAGCCATAACATCACCTTCTTATATTAACCTTTACCCATCTAACCCCTACTTCTATAACAAAAAAGCTTCAAAATGTCTCACTCAATAAAGACATTTTGAAGCTCATATATAACATGTATTTAAAACCTAAATCTTCTTAATTTCTTTTCTCACGTAGTTGGTTGGTACATCTTTCTCATAAATCGTAAGACCCGTGATGTCCTTTTGCTTAGGAACGATTAAACTGATAAAGTAACCTGCCACGAATGACACTAAGAATGACGCGATTGAAACAAGGAATGGTGATCCTGCGCCACCGAAACCGCTTGTTTTCAGGATATAAGTGAGGATGATACCTAATACTAAACCAGATATAACACCCACAGTATTCGCGCGTTTCGTAAAGATAACTACTGCGAAGATACCAGCTAAAGGTACACCGAATAGTCCAGTAATTAATAAGAATAAGTCCCAGATACTATTTGAATCGTTCGCAATTAAGTACATTGAAGCGCCGAAACCTAATAAACCAGCTAAGATAATCGTTAATCTCGCAAATTGAACTTCTTTTTTATCATTGGCTTTTCCAAAGAAGCGTTGCTTAATATCAACGGAAATACACGCTGAAATCGAGTTGAGACTTGATGAAATGGTTGATTGCGCTGCCGCAAAGATAGCCGCAATTAATAATCCAGCTACAAATGGTGGCATTTCCATCAAGATGAAATATGGCACGATTGCTGATGTATTGAAGTCTTTCGGTAATGCGTCCGCATGCTGATAGAATGAGTAAAGCATTGTACCCATACCAAAGAATATAGGTGCTGAAATCATCGCTAAGATACCGTTTGTCCAAAGCGATTTATTCGTTTCTTTCTGAGAATCGGATGCTTGATAACGTTGCACAACGTCTTGGCTCGCGGTATATTGTTGCAAGCTGTTAAAGACGTTACCTAAGAAGATAATTGGAATCGCTGCAGCTGCCGCACTAAATTTCCAGTTGTCAGCGCTAATTAATTTCTTATTTGAAATCGCATCTGTAACGAGCGTATCCCAGCCGCCATCAATCTTCATAATACCAAGAATGATAATAAAGATGGCACCGCCTAGTAAGATGACCCCTTGAATGAAGTCGCTCCATACAACACCTTCAAAGCCACCTAAGAATGTGTAAATGATACATAAGATACCCACTAAACTCGCTACTACAAATGGGTTAATATCAGATACGGATGTAATCGCAAGTGTCGGTAAGTAAATAACGATTGCGACACGTCCTAGGTGAAAGACGATAAAGAAGAGTGAACCGAGTAAGCGCACTACTGGGCTGAATCTCGCTTCTAAATATTCGTATGCTGAAGTGACCTTTAACTTTTTGAAAAATGGCACGTAGTAATGGATTAAAATTGGTACAATCGCAATGATTGAAATGTTACCAGCTATGTATGTCCAGTCTGTTAGAAAGGCCTTTTCAGGCGTGGACATAAACGTGATCGCACTTAAAGTTGTCGCATAAATTGAGAAACCGACTGCCCACGATGGTAGGCGACCACTAGCCGTGAAGAAAGCATCTGTATCCTTCCCGGCACGCTTTGAAAAGTACAATCCGATTAATAACATGACGAGTAAATATGAAATGATTGCTATCCAGTTCCACATGCCAAAACCGATATGCTGCATAAATAACATCCCCTTTAGTTATAAAGTTTTACGCTAAGTGCTATGCATCGATGCGGCTAACGAGTTCATTTAACGCTTCTCTATAATTCTCATTAAATGGTAAGAATGGTTGCTTTGGCAGACCACTATCAATGCCGCGTAGCTTCAAGATTTCCTTTAAAGTTGGATAAATGCCCATCGCAAGAATATCTTCGATCATGTCGTTCATTTGGTGTTGTACTAGATAGGCTTCTGTAATATTACCCGCATTTATGTGATTTACAACCTTTCTCGCTAAGCGACCGTTAACGTTGTATGTCGATCCTATCGCGCCGTCTACGCCTGATACTAAAGCTTGCGTCAGCATTTCATCGAATCCTGAAAAGATGAGTTTGTCAGGAAAAGCCACACGTAAACGTTCTAATAGGAAGAATTAGGTGACGTATATTTCACACCGATAATTTGTTCATGCTCGAATAATTCACGAAATTGTTCTATTGAAATATCTACACCCGTTAAGCCAGGAATCGAATAGATGATTAAATTGTTATCGATAGCATCTACTAAGTCGAAATAATAATTTTTAATTTCTTCAAATGTAAAAGGATAATAGAATGGTGTCACTGCCGAAATCGCGTCGTAACCAAGTTCCGTCGCGTATTGTCCTAGCTCTATCGCTTCATTAATATCGAGCGCACCGATTTGAGCGATTAAATTCGCGTCTTCCGAAACATTTTCTCTCACGAGTTTAAAGATGCGTTTCTTCTGTTCTTTATTAAGTAGAAAGTTCTCACCTGATGACCCATTGACGTATAAGCCATCTAATTGTTCTGTTTCAAGCGCGTTATTTGCGATTTGAATTAGACTTTCCTCTTTGATTTCACCTTTTTTGTCGAAAGGTACTAGTAATGCTGCGTATAGACCTTTTAAATTTGAATGCATGGTCTGAATCCCCCCATTTACTCATTAAAAACCTAGATGCATATTTTATGTACTTTTGTTTAAAATGAGGATTTATAATATTTATCACACATCAACTATATCTAACTTAAATTGTAAACGCTTTCAAAATGGTGTACAATACTTTTATGAAAATATTCATCAAAAAGACACTAATTTGTTGAAAATCTTTTTCAAAATTGGGCGCTCGTTGTTAAAAAAGTGCATGTAAATGCATAGTATTTACGGGAAACACGATGTAGAATTTGTAGTGATAATACATAGGAGGTTGTGGAAATGTTGGCGATTGCGATAGATATTGGTGGAACGTCCATCAAAGGGGCTGTGATAAAGGATAAGGTTGAAATTATTGATTATGTGAAGGTCGCAACACCTGATAATGTGTCGACGTTAATTGTGGATAGCGTTCGCGACATCATTCTAAAGTTTCGTGCTCAATATCACTTACAGGATGTTAAAGTTGGGATTTCAAGTGCGGGTGTTATAGATGAAGCTACGTGCGAAGTCATTCTCACTGGGCCTACAATTCAAAATTTTAACGGCACGAATTTCAAATCGCACTTAGATGACATTTGCTCAGAACTCTGTGTTTATAACGACGTGAACGCTGCGTTACGCGGTGAACTGATGTTGCATCCATATAATGAGGACAATATCTTCTGCCTGACACTCGGTACAGGGATAGGCGGCGCCTTCTATAATCATGCGACGGGCATTTATACAGGGTCACAAAGCCGTGCGAACGAAATTGGTTATCTCTTATATCGAAGTGAAGACGACACAGCTTATGAAATGCGTGCTTCGACTTCAGCGCTTAAAGACCTTATGATTGAAAAGGACTTTGAATATGAAACGAACGTGCCAAAGTTATTCGAACGTGCTCAAGCTGGCGACGTCAAAGCGAACGACATATTAAATACATGGAGTAAATACGTCGCTGAAGGTATTGCGCAAATTCAAATCATCTATGATCCTAGCTTAATTCTAATTGGAGGCGGTATATCCTCTCAAGGTGAGCACTTACTCAAATATATTCGCCCTAAAGTGCATCATTACTTGCCACAAGACTATGATATCGCACCGCTTAAAACGACACGTTCTAAAAACGACGCAGCGCTATTCGGTGCCATTTCGAATTTATCTGAATAAGGTAACCCTATTTATCAGGGGCTTCGACAGAATCTAGAATAACGTCTTTCGTGTGTAAGTAAACCTTTCTTAAATAATCGTCTTCTAAGAGAAGATAACTCACGATATCGATAAGAAACATCGTCGCAATTTGGCTATTCACAAATTGTGCATCTCTTATGCGCGACTGATCCGATGTAATTAATACTAAATCTGCACATTCCGTAAGCGGGCTACCTTCGTAATTCGTAATTACAACAACAGTCGCTCCTTGTTCATGCGCCACCTTAGCCGCCGCGATTAATTCTTTCGTGCGCCCACTATTTGATATCGCAACAAACGTATCAGAAGAAGAAAGCAATGACGCCGATATAATCATTTGGTGCGCATCCGTTGATACAGAACCATTTAATCCCATGCGGCTCGTTCGATAGTAAAACTCTGTCGCAGACAATCCTGAACTCCCGAGTCCTGCGTAATTGATTTGTTTACTCACTTGTAAGTGCTTTACAAACTGATTGACCTTTTCATTAGAGAGAAACTCACCCGTTTGTTGAATAATGTTCTGATGATACTTATGCATCTTTTGGATAAGCGGACTATTCTCTATTGTTTGCTCCGTCATTTCTTGTTGTAGGCTAAATTTCATATCTTGAAAGTTCAGATAGTGTAACTTATTGCTAAACCGCGTAATTGTCGCAGGAGATGTGCCAATGATATAAGCGAGTGAACTGATACTAGAAAACGCATCATCATAGCCGTTGTTCTGAATAAATTGAACAATCTTCCTATCCGTCTTTGTAAACAAGTGTTGATAGCGTTGAACCCGATTCGCAAATTTCATATAGAGCGCCCCTTTAATCATGAATTAAGGTTAGTATACATGAAAATATTTTTCACTTCTATATTTTATATTGATAATTATTTTCTTAGTGGTATATTGTAGTTAATCACACACAACTTATATTTAATTTTAACTAAGAGACGGAGGATTAATTGATGTTGCCACATGGATTAATCGTATCTTGCCAAGCTTTGCCGGATGAGCCATTACACTCGTCATTCATAATGTCTCGAATGGCTTTAGCCGCGCGTGAAGCAGGCGCAGTGGGGATACGTGCGAATTCTAAAGCAGATATATTAGAAATTAGACAGACAGTAGACTTACCAATTATCGGCATCGTGAAACGCGATTATGATAATTCGAACGTATTCATAACAGCCACTTTGAAAGAGGTAGATGAGTTAATTGAAAGTCAATGTGACGTGATCGCTTTAGACGCGACACATCAAGCGAGACCTAAAGAAACATTATCTGAAATCGTGTCGTATATCCGAAAGACAGCACCTCACGTAGAAATTATGGCAGACATTTCGACAATTGAAGAAGCAATTAAAGCTGACGAACTAGGATTCGATTACATTGGCACGACGCTATATGGCTACACACCTTATACAAAGGGACATGTTTTATATGAGGACAACTTTTCCTTTTTAAAAGCCCTTATCGACCGCGTTGAAACGCCTATCATCGCAGAAGGCAATATTTTAACACCTGATATGTATCAGACCGTAACGAACCTAGGTATCACACGCACTGTCGTTGGTGGTGCAATTACACGACCACAACAAATTGCGAAACGCTTTGTCGACGCTGTAAATAACGAAGGGAAGTAGGATTTAACATATATGAACATACGTCATTTTGACAGTCGTACTACCGCAAGTGCTTACATTGCGAGTGAAATGCACACATTGATAGAGACGCGACCTCAGTCCGTTCTCGGACTTGCCACAGGGGATACGATGCTTGATGTGTATCAAGCTTTACGCCAATTACTTAGCGCGTCAAAGGTTGATTTAAGTACCGTTAAAACGTTTAATTTAGATGAGTATGTAGGGCTGTCGGAGAATGATCCACAAAGCTATTACGCTTATATGAACAAGCACTTATTTTTACCTTCATTGTCTTGGAATCATAACAACATTCACCTACCCAATGGCCGCGCTCATGACTTAGTTGCTGAAGCAAGCCAATATGAGCAAGCACTAGATGACGCAGGACCAGTAGATATACAACTATTAGGTATCGGTATGAATGGGCATATCGGTTTCAACGAGCCAGGTACACCTTTCGATAGCGTGACACGCGTCGTCGATTTATCCGATACAACTTTAAGATCAAACCGTAAACATTTTGAAAGCTATGAAGCGATGCCGAAACAAGCCATTTCAATGGGCATTCAATCTATTATGCGAGCTAAGCGAATTATGTTAGTTGCATTTGGTCGTAATAAGGCAGATATCGTTAGTAAGTTACTCACTGGGCGTGTCACTGAGGACTTGCCCGCTTCAATCTTACATCAGCACCCAAATGTAGAAATAGTTGTTGATGACGCATTGTATGACGTTATCGCAGAATCACTTGAATAAGAGGTAAATCAATATCATGCCGTCGCTTGCTTAAGCGGCGGTAGTTTAGTTTTCAGGGCGTATTGCAGTATATAAAATTGGCTGTGAAGGACCATCATTGTATCGTTTATTTAGAAGGTGTTGTTGATTGTTATCACGATGGCTCGTTATAAAGTGGCTTGTAAACACTAGAGTCTTAATAACGTTATGCTTTTATATAAGGTTTAAGCTTTGTCGATGTTGTTTATTAACATGACACGAATTACGTATATTTTTAATATTTTATAACAATATTATAGACTTGCTTTAAAATGAGTATTATAATATAAATAGGAAGGACGACACTACTTAAGCGTCGTCCTTATGAGCCCGTTAAAAAGACGGTGGCTTGTTTAAAACCATAGTTAATAACCATTTCTTTAAACTCTACCAAAGTTTTAGTAAAGAGATGGTTATTTTTTATGTCTTATTGCTATTTTTTAAGCAAAACACCCCTTTGTCATAGCACATTACGCTACGGCAAAGGGGTGCGTTATTTCCTGGGTTATGAAGCTGGTACTAACCCTTTAAAGTTTACTAATTCATATGCGCGAGCTACCGCTTCCTCATCGGGAGGCTCTACGTCCTCTAAATGATAGGTTTGACCTAAGGATTTCCATTTATGAACACCAAGTTGATGATAAGGTAAGATTTCAAATTTCTCGACATTATCGAGTTCGTTAATAAAGGCACCAAGTCGCTTTAAGTCCTCTGGATCATCTGTATAACCTGGAACAAGCACGTGGCGAATCCAAATAGGTTGTTTCAATTCATCTAAACGTTTTATAAATTTTAAGATGTGTGTATTCGGTTTGCCAGTTAATTCTAGATGTTTATCAAAGTCGATGTGTTTAATATCTACTAAACATAAATCTGTTTGTTCCATCAATGCCTCAAAGTGATGCGTAAACGCTACTGAATCATTCGCGCAACCTAATGACGTATCAATACAAGTATGAATACCACGCGCTTTCAAAGCCTTGAATAACTCAGTTAAGAATGGCGCCTGTAATAAAGGTTCTCCGCCACTAACCGTTACGCCACCGCCTGACGCATCGAAATAAGGTTTAAACGGTAGAATTTCATCAACCATCTCATCAACCGTTACTTCGCGTGAAGGACGATTGATCTCCCACGTATCAGGGTTATGGCAATATAAACATCGTAATAAGCATCCTTGCGTAAATAATATATATCTTAATCCAGGTCCATCAACAGTTCCTAAACTTTCTACGGAATGTAAGTGCCCTTTTAACATAAATCCTCACCTTCTATTTATCTACATTTGTTCATGGAATGTACGTGAAATGACATCTAATTGTTGTTCACGTGTCAGTTTAATAAAGTTTACCGCATAGCCTGATACACGAATTGTCAGTTGCGGATATTCTTCAGGATGTTCCATCGCATCAAGAAGTGTTTCTCTATTGAATACGTTAATATTTAAGTGATGGCCGTGTTGCATTGCATAACCATCAAGCATACTAGTTAAATTCTTATGTTGATCTTCCGGTTCTTTTCCTAGAGATTTAGGCACAATGCTGAATGTGTTTGAAATACCGTCTTTACAGCAATCATATGGTAATTTCGCGACAGAAGTGAGTGATGATAACGCACCCTTCTGGTCACGACCATGCATTGGGTTCGCTCCCGGTGCAAAAGGCTCGCCAGCTTTACGTCCATCTGGCGTATTACCCGTCTTCTTACCATAAACGACGTTAGACGTAATTGTTAAGACACTCATTGTGTGCTCAGAGTTACGGTAAGTTTTGTGCGTACGTAGTTTGTTCATGAAACGTTCTACTACTTCAACTGCAAGCTCATCTACACGTTGGTCATTGTTACCATATTTAGGGAAGTCACCTTCAATTTCAAAGTCTGTCACAAGACCTTCCTCATTGCGGATAGGCTTAACCTTCGCATGTTTAATCGCTGATAAAGAGTCAGCTACTACTGATAAACCTGCGATACCTGTAGCCATTGTACGAATCACGTCTGTATCGTGTAACGCCATTTCAATACGTTCATAGCTGTATTTATCATGCATGTAGTGAATCACGTTTAGCGCGTTAATATAAACACCTGCAAGCCAGTCCATCATCTTATCAAACTTAACGTATACTTCGTCGTAATCTAAAACTTCGGATTGAACACCTTCAAAGTTCGGTCCTACTTGCTTACCAGATTTCTCATCTTTACCGCCATTAATCGCATATAATAACGTCTTCGCTAAGTTCGCACGCGCACCGAAGAACTGCATTTGTTTACCAATCTTCATCGCAGATACACAGCATGCGATACCATAGTCATCGCCATAGCTTTCACGCATTAAGTCATCATTCTCATATTGAATTGAACTTGTCTTAATACTCATCTTCGCACAATATGTTTTAAAGTTCTCAGGCAAGTGATTTGACCAAAGAACCGTTAAGTTTGGCTCAGGTGCTGGACCTAAATTATCAAGTGAGTGTAAGAATCGGAATGAGTTCTTCGTAACAAGCGGTCGGCCATCAATACCAACACCACCAATAGATTCAGTTACCCACGTTGGGTCTCCAGAGAACAGTTCATTATATTCAGGCGTACGCGCGAATTTCACGATACGTAACTTCATAATAAAGTGGTCAATAATTTCTTGAACGTCTCTCTCCGTTAAAAGCCCTGCCTTTAAGTCACGTTCTGCATAGATATCTAAGAATGTTGATGTACGTCCTAAACTCATTGCTGCACCATTTTGTTCTTTAATCGCAGCTAAGTACGCAATGTATAACCATTGAACCGCTTCTTTAAAGTTTGTAGCTGGTCGGCTTAAATCAAATCCGTAAGTTTCACCAAGTTCTTTAAGTTCTTTTAAAGCGCGATACTGTTCAGACAGTTCTTCACGTTGACGAATAACATCTTCAGACATTTTAGAAGACATAGAATGGAAGTCATTAAACTTCTGTTCCATTAAGAAATCGATACCATATAGTGCTACACGACGGTAGTCACCGATAATACGGCCACGACCATAAGCATCTGGTAAACCTGTAATGATACCCGCTTTACGACAAGCTAACATTTCTTTAGAGTATGCATCGAATACACCTTGGTTATGTGTCTTGCGATAATCTGTGAAAATGCGTTCAGTCTCATCATCTAATTCATAGCCGTAAGCTTCACATGCCGCTTTCGCCATACGAATACCGCCAAAAGGCTGCATAGAACGTTTAAACGGTTTGTCAGTTTGAACACCAACGATTTGTTCAAGATCCTTATCTAGATAACCTGCGTCATGTGACACAATTGTAGAAGGTACTTTCGTATCCATATCCCACATGCCACCGCGGTCACGTTCTTCTTTAGTTAATTGCATAACTTGACCCCATAATTTAGAAGTCGCTTTCGTAGGGCTCTCTAAGAAAGATTCGTCCCCATCATATTGCGAATAGTTTAATTGAATAAATTCCCTTACATCAACGCGTTTCTCCCAACGTCCTTTAATAAATCCTTTCCAAGCTTCCATACGATTAGTTTTAGTTTCTAACATCGTACTTTCATCTCCATTTCGGTTTGTTAATCATTTCACATTTAGTATAACACGGGTTATGTGATAAATTTCACAAAATTTGTGAATACTTTTCAACATTTATATGATTGGATTTCTAAAAGATGAAAAAGTTAAGAGGATGGGGGGTATGTGTAATATTTCCTAAATTTAAATCACCTCAATTTAAAAGGTAAATATAAAAATACGCTTATAAAATACTTAATTATTTAAATATCATATATACTACTTTATATTATTAGATCTAAAGAGTTAATAAGTATATAATACACTTAACAATATAAATAAGGTGGTTGTTAAAGTTGGATTTAAACCCTGAGAAGAATCCTGTATCGGCCATTTTTTCTATTGAGATGAACTACAAGTACAATATCCCTATTTATCAGAGAAATTATTCTTGGAGAGAAGAAAATATCGAAACAATGGTCAAAGATATCAATGAGCAACCTAAAGGTTACTATTTAGGAAATGTAATCATTACAGAAGAAGGAAATTATAGTTTTGATGTTGTGGACGGTCAACAGAGGCTAACTACAATTAACTTAATCTTTTTAGCTATCTATGATAATTTGTCTGCAATTTTAGAAGTTGCCAACCTAAGTGCTAATGACAATATTGCTCATAAAATTTCTAGTTGTAGAGTTCATACCTACGATAAAATTTATAGTAAAAATAGTGGTTCACCTATGCACCTTTTATCACCAGATAAAGAAATATTAGCTGATATTCAAAAAAGAGTATTTAAAAATGGTTCTGTTGCAAAGTAAAAAAATATAGCTAACCACTAATATGTCATGTCAGTGTTCGTTTAACTTGCTAGCATGATGCTAATTTCGTGGCATGGCGAAAATCCGTAGATCTGAAGAGACCTGCGGTTCTTTTTATATAGAGCGTAAATACATTCAATACCTTTTAAAGTATTCTTTGCCGTATTGATACTTTGATATCTTGTCTTTCTTACTTTAATATGACGGTGATCTTGCTCAATGAGATTATTCAGATATTTCGATGTACAATGACAGTCAGGTTTAAGTTTAAAAGCTTTAATTACTTTAGCCATTGCTACCTTCGTTGAAGGTGCCTGATCTGTAATTACCTTTTGAGGTTTACCAAATTGTTTAATGAGACGTTTGATAAACGCATATGCTGAATGATTATCTCGTTGCTTACGCAACCAAATATCTAATGTATGTCCCTCTGCATCAATGGCACGATATAAATAGA
>NZ_JH815593.1:1588650-1591526 GCF_000298075.1 Staphylococcus massiliensis CCUG 55927
TAATGCATATCTTAGATAGTAGCCAACGGCTACAGTGATAACATCCTTGTTAAATTGTTTATATCTGAAATAGTTCATACAGAAGACTCCTTTTTGTTAAAATTATACTATAAATTCAACTTTGCAACAGAACCGTTTAGAACATGGTGCTGTAAATGATAACATGGCTATAGCTTTAATTATTGCATTTATTGCTGTTTTTCTATTACTTATTACTTTGTTGATATTATTAGTAAAATTATTTATTTTCAACAAAAAATATGTCGAAGAGAAAATAAATTAAAGCTAATTATATTAATTCTTGGTAATAGACTATATAGAACAAATATTAATAATTAGGTGATAAATATGAAAAATAATTACAAAGATAAAGAAGTGGCTTTAAAAATTATTCATAATGACAAAATACAGGAACATATGGATGAAGTAAGAAAAGAATATTTTAATATCTTTAAATCAGGATATAAATGTAAAAAAGTTTACGAGAAATTTAATTTAAAAGAGAGATACACTAAGAATCAGTATAAAATGTTAAAAGAATTATCAAAACCATATAATTGGGATGTTAAGTATAATATTTTATCAAAACGTATTGAGCTAAGAATACCATTATTTACTTAAATAGCAGAAGGTTTGAATGAGATTATTTCAAACCCTTATTAACCATTTAAGAAGAAATTAGAATTGTATCGAACTAATTATCAAGAAGATTTAGCACATGTTACGAATGAAAGTTTAAAAATTATATCTTTCACGTAAATAATCTAAACACTTATCAAGTTCTGTTCTTTTCGTTTTACGACCACTTGCTTTCTCGCTAAAGATACGCCCACAGCCATATTCCTTAAGTGTATCAATCTATCCATCAAGACTTTGATTTTGTGTTGATACACGTGCATAACCAATTTTAGCCATTTGAATATAACCTCTTTTAATCGTTTTATGGGTGCTTATTAATGAAATCTAATTCTCGATGCAAATAAATACGTCTGGCAGCGTCTAAAAACTCATGTTTTTTGATATTTATGATACATTGATTATAACACAAGTTTAGAAACTGAAATATGTAAGAAAAACCTCTAACTTTTATAGTAAGAGGTTTTGTGTCAAAAACGAACAATTTGTGAAAATAGTCTTTGAACAAGCCTGAAATTACCATTGGTAATCTTTATAACTGTATTAATTGCTTCATAATCCTCAAAATCTTCGTAACTTACTGGAAGAGATAGTTCTTGCCATTTATATTCCAAAATATGTTTTAATTCGTCATTTGTTAATTTATCGAATTGATGACTGAAGCCTATACGAGAATATAGTTGGGGGTATCTTGATAAACGTTTTTCAATACCAGGCATGCCTATTAAAATCATACCTATATCAAGTTGATCATAAATATCTCGTATTATTTCTAGTGTTTTATAATTTAATCGATCGATTTCATCTATAATAATCAAATCAATTTCATAATTGTTGTTTTGCAATCTAACTAATTCTTTAAGACCATCAAATTCTTCTTGTGTTTTCAAAGTGCGATATCCAATTTTTCCTAATGTTAATTGTGTAGCAAGGTTCAATAAGTCTTTGTGTATTTTTGAAGGGCGCACTGGAGGTGCTGTGTAAAATACTGTTTTACAACTTAAAAATTTGTCGTCATCTACATTTTTTCCTTGGTCATTTGCGCCAAGATATTCTGTAATAATCGGATTTACATAATCCCAATTAGCATAGTATTGCGCAGAAAAAGTTTTGCCTACCCCTGGATTCCCATAGCATACACCCATATATTTATACTTTGCACAATTATCACAAAATTCTTCAAAACGACGGTACTGTTTAGTTTCAACAAAAGTTTGATCAGTCATATTTATACCTCTTTAGTTTTGACTTCTTTTTTGTATAACTCTTGCTGTTTTGTTTACTCAGTTTTTCATTTTGTATATTTTTAACTACTTGTTTTGTGTTGACTATCGACTTACCTAAGGTTCTTTTATTATTTATGCGAGCTCGTTCAATTTCCTTAATACCTACACTTTGATTTTCCAATTCATTACAATAAGCAATGCATAAGAATTGGTTATTTAAATAGACTCTTACTTCTGAAATGTCATTTGGATCGTAGCGTATGAATACATCTTCGGTAATGTAAGCAATTAAAGTAGTTGAAAAATACCGTAGTCCCTTAAAATATATACCTTCTCTTCGAATTTTTCGTGGTTTACTTGTTGTTAACAACAATAAATCTAAACTTTCACGTGAAGTGGGCAAATTGGGTAAAAAGTTCGGTTGGTTCCATTTTTTTATAGGTGGCTCGTTTGTAGTTCCATGAGGGCGATAGTGATAATTGTTTAATAAAAATTCTTCGAATCTCTCATTTAATTCTTCTAAAGTTAGGTGTTTTCTAGTTTTTTTGTTTTTAGTATATCCAGGCAAAACCTCTAAAAACATCAAATTAACTGTTTGAAAAAAACGTTCTATTTTTCCACGGCCTTTTGGTATACCTACTTTAGAAAAAATAAGTTCCATTTTTAAATTCGCTGAAACTTGTTGCATATGCTCTGAAGTATAGTCTTTGCCATGATCAGTATAAAATTTTTCGGGGATTCCACAAACTGGCCAATTTGAATCACCTTTTTTCCAAATTGCTTCTCTAAGTACTAATGCTGTTCTAATAGTATCAGGCGCTCCGAATTCTATTCTATAACCTGCAATTGCTCTGCTGAAATCATCTAAGACAACAGTTAGCCAAGGTCTTTCAAGTTTGTTTTTTTCGTTTAAAACCTCTATATCTAACATAGTATGATCTGCTTGCCAAATTTCATTAGGATGGTTACATTCTCTAAGATAGATAGCATCATACTTTTCAGCATATTTTTTAC
>NZ_JH815593.1:1592267-1594756 GCF_000298075.1 Staphylococcus massiliensis CCUG 55927
GTAATAGTTATAACAGGAGCATCTTCAGGCATAGGGGAAGCTACAGCCAAACTCTTAGCTCAAAAAGGCGCTAAAATTGTGTTAGCTGCACGGAGAGAAAACAAGCTACAACAATTAGCTGAGTCTATTATATCTAATAATGGAGATGCAACATATTTAGTTACTGATGTAACTAAACCAGAAGATAATCATAAGTTAATTGAACATGCACTTTCAACATATGGGCGAATTGATGTCATTTTCTTAAATGCTGGTTTAATGCCTAATTCTCCATTATCAAAACTTAAATCTGATGAATGGAATCAGATGGTAGATGTGAACATTAAAGGTGTGCTAAATGGTATTGAAGCAGCATTGCCCAAATTTACAGCACAGAAATCTGGTCACGTGATTACGACTTCTTCTGTTGCAGGTTTAAAAGCTTATCCTGGTGGTGCAGTTTATGGTGCTACAAAATGGGCTGTACGAGACCTTATGGAAGTTCTACGTATGGAATCGGCACAGGAAGGTACCAATATACGTACAGCTACGATATATCCAGCAGCAATAGAAACAGAATTAATAGATAGAATTACGGATGAAGCTACAAGTAAAGGGACAGAACAAATGTATGATCAATATCAAATCTCACCTAATAGTATCGCTAATATTGTAGCTTTTGCGATTGACCAACCTGAAGACGTTAATGTCAATGAATTTACAGTTGGCCCTACTTCTCAACCCTGGTAACTTTTTATAACATTTAAATTCAAAAATGTCAGACAAAGAAAACGAAATATGAGGAGATGTTTTTATGACAAATCGATGGTCTAAAGAGACGTTAGAGAAATTTAAGTCTGCAGATGATATGTATGTGTCTCCTTTTTACTCAGATAGTAAAACACTAGGAACTCCTACTTGGATTTGGAATGTTATCGTTGATGGCGAGCTTTACGTTAGAGCTTATAATGGTCAAAACTCTAGATGGTATCAATCTGCTAAAACGCAACAAGCAGGGCAAATCCAATTGGCAGGTGAAACTTATGATGTTATATTTGAACCTGTTACTAGAACTACCAAATTAGATGAAGCAATTAACCAAGCATATAAAAATAAATATGGTGATAGTATATACTACCCACCTATGGTTAAAGAAGGTGCTGTTAGTACAACAGTAAAAATATTTCCTAATCAATAAATATTAGCCCTCTCTCTATAATGATAGTGAGGGGGCTAATAATGTGTAAATACCTTTGAAAATAATGGAGCATCAAGGTAATTGCTTGTTTTTAATTCTATAAACGGTTTGTCTGGTAATATTAACTTCTTTAGCAATTTTACTAATAGAAACGCCTTGTTCAAGCATTTCTACAACGCGGTGATACACTAATCGTTTCTGAGGATCTTTAGCATTTGGCGAATAAAGTACAGGCCTGCCTTTGTATACGCCTTTATCTTTGGCTACTTTAATTCCTTGTGCTTGTCGACGTTTACCTTCATTTCTTTCTTGTTCTGAAATCATTGCTAGAATTTGAATGATTAAGTCTTTCATAAACTTATCTAGTAAAGGATTACCAATTACTTCATTCATCATTGGTAAACTTGTAATCATCAATTGGACTTCTTTTTCTTTTAAATAGTTAACGGTTTGAATAATTTCGTCGTAATTTCTCCCTAATCGATCAATAGATTCTACAATTAAACGGTCCCCCATACGAACAAAATTTAATACCTCTTGAAATACTGGACGATTTTCAATCGATTTTCCTGATTGTTTTTCCGTAAATATTTTTTCAGCACCAAATGATTCTAAATTTTCAATTTGTCTATCTAAGTTCTGATCAATGGTTGAAACTCGTGCATAACCAACTATCAAATTTTTCCACCCTTTCTCATACACCCTAATCATACATTTTAAAAACACGATTTACAAGGATATTTTATTGTATCATTAGAGTGAACCCTAAATGAACAAATAATTACGTTACAACTTTAGTTGTAATTTTACATTTTTATTATATGATGATTTAAAAGGAGGCGAGAACATAAAAATCATTGTGATTGAAACTTCAAATGATGGAGGTGGTAAAGTGGATAATAATTTGGCCGACTACACGCATTATCAACGTCAAGAAGCTATGAGAAAATATAAAATTATTGAACCTTATATAAAAAAACAGCAGTCAGTTCAAGTTATTAGTAATAATAAGCAAATATCCCAAAGAACAATTTATTCTTGGGTGAAAAGCTACAACAATCAAGGTTTAATAGGATTAATAAACAGAAGAAGAAAGGATTTAGACAAAGCTAAACTAAACGAAGATACGCTCAATTATATTAAGAACGAGTATCTAATTAACAAGGGTATATCTATAGCATCAATACACCGTAAAACAGTAGATTGGT
Organism: Staphylococcus massiliensis CCUG 55927; assembly: GCF_000298075.1. Classification (GTDB taxonomy): domain Bacteria; phylum Bacillota; class Bacilli; order Staphylococcales; family Staphylococcaceae; genus Staphylococcus; species Staphylococcus massiliensis. The sequence goes on from NZ_JH815593.1 coordinate 1,594,653, forward strand.
GTAATCAAATGAATCACCCTACACCTAGCTATAAGCAAGTTTATACAAGTATAAAAAAAGTATCTAATCATTTAAAATCCTACTCTGATTTAAATAGTAAAAAA
>NZ_JH815593.1:1595561-1599416 GCF_000298075.1 Staphylococcus massiliensis CCUG 55927
AACAACTACAATGAAATTATTACTGCTCTATTGACTAGTCCTAGTGATGGACGATATAGAGAATTACTTGGAAACTTGTATCATAGTAATAGAGAAAAATTTGGTCATAAAAGTTATCAAGAAGATATAAATAACTATCATCAGAAAGGTTTTGATGACGAAGAAAATGAAGAAGAAGAGAGCCTAATGGACATATTAGATTTACTTACTATTGATGAAAATAGGAAGTTAGAAATGGTATTTGAGCTAATAGATGATCTTGATTTAGAAGTAATAAATGAAATGAAAGTAAGAATTGATAATAGACTTACACATTAAATATCATCTAAAACCAGAAGAGAAGAAGTTTTTAAAGTATGGAGGAAAATTATAAGACCAGTAACCTTAATGCAGAGGTTACTGGTCTCTTAAAATCCTATGCAAAATAAAGCTTTAAACTGATGTAAACCATCTTTTAAAGTGATAAACGTCTTCCCCTAGTAATTTATTTCTTTTGCGAATTTATAAATTTGTAATCGAGGGAGCAACTGTATAGTCGAGTTAAGTTGACTTATCTGATAAGACATTGTGTTCTTTTAAATTAGGTGATGTGATAGAATTATAACGGTCATCTAGTTAACTTCTGTGCTGATAGCATGGAAGGAGGTGACATCATGCATAGCATTCTATTTGAATTGTTGATTGCACCCATTATTGTTGGTGTAATCATCACATTGTTCGCTTATTGGTTGGACAGTCGTGATAAATGACTAGATGACTAAACCAATACACCATATAAAACCCCCAATCTACTGACATAGATTGGGGGTTCGGTGTTTCATGCATAACATTCTACTTGTTAATGTGATTATAACATTTTTTCTTTAAATTATCCAATTAAACCTTTTACTTTCTTGTTAGTTTTACCTTTTGTCTATTACCAACTTTTTAGCTCGATTCAGGGTCTTTCAAATATAAAATCGTCAAGATACCAATGGATTAATACACTTTCCTTTTAAAAATCAAAGTTTACAAGAAAATAGCTGCACTGATTTGGAGAGATAGACATATGCCCGAAATTGGACAAGATTTTCGAATTGTTACGTAAAGGAATATTGATGGTATAAAGTCTCTTCTTATAAAAGGGTATGGCTGATACTAATCTATTCACATCAGCCATACCTTGTATTTTAGTAACTACCAATCGGTGAGGGCATGTAAAGTAACTTTTTTTACTTTACTAAGTGGTTATTAAAAGTCCGGTTTTACCAATATATGCTCATTAGGATCTAACCCTTCTCTCGAATAGAGTTCAGGTATTTCATCCCCTTCAATTCCTTCTAAGCTAAGCGCTAATTTGCCTTGTTCAAATGCTTTTTGGACAGTATGACCAAATCCTAGGGCAGAATAAAACTGTGCAGCAAATTCTTTGGCTGCTTCGTCCTGAATTGCTTCATTCATTCCAATAGCAAAACCAACATGCTCTGTCACCATTTCGGCTTGGCCGTTGGAAAAGCAATTATTAAAGATAACTAATTTGATGGACTCTGACATGGTTTTCATTAAAAGGGTCACTTTTTCTTTAGATAAAAAACTCGGTTTGCCTTCTGCAGTTTCTAAAACGATGTCATGTTCAGATGACCCATGCCCACTAAAATGGATAATATGAGGTTTCACCTCATTAATGGCTTGTAGGAGATCACTAGACCTAACCGCCCAACGAGAATGCAGATTAATCGATTCACGATATTCAGAAGCTCGAATTTTTTCTTTCTATCTAATACTATGAACAGTTAATAAAATCGTATACATTAAAAATCTTCAATTTATAGGTCAAAATCGTTATCTTGCTAACATTTTTGATCATTATAGTGGTATATTCTATTTTTTAGTGTTCATGACTATGCGTAATATCATCATCCCTGCACATTACAGAATCCTTATGAGGGTGGTTTTCACTCTCCATCTGAATCGTTGCATGTCCAATATTCTCATCTTCCAACTCGTCTTCAATTGTTCTCAGAATTTCCTGGCTTTCCTGAATAGAAATGGTACCATCTACCACCACATGGCATGAAAGTGCATTTTGGCCACTTGTAATACTCCATACATGTAGATCATGCATATTATTTACTCCTGGAATGCTCTCTATGGTTTTAATCACTGCGTCAATTTCAACGTTTTTAGGGGTACCCTCCATCAATACATGAACGGCATCTTTTGTCACACGCCACCCACTTATCAATACAAGCACTGCAACAATCACACTGGCCAACGGATCTGCCCAGCCCCAGTTGAAGAAGAGGATCATCAGAGCCGCAATAATGGCCCCCACCGATCCAAGCAGATCGCCTATCACATGTAAAAATGCTGCACGTATATTCAAGTTTTCCTTCGTATCCCCGCCTCGCATGAGAATCCATGCTACAAGAATATTTACCAGTAGTCCAATAGTTGCGATGATTAACATACCCGTAGAGGCGACTTCAGGTGGATCTGTAAAACGTTGATAGGCCTCATAGAAAATGTAGATGGCAATCAGTACCAGAGTAACTCCGTTAAATACAGCTGCAAGAATTTCAAATCGTTTATATCCGTATGTTTTACTATAATCGGCCGCTTTTTCTCCAAGTATAAAAGCCAACAAACCGACACCTAGGGAAATTGAATCACTTAACATATGGCCCGCATCAGCTAGTAAGGCGAGGCTATTGGTCAAAATTCCCCCAATCGCTTCGATAATCATATATCCTGTGATGATTATGAAACTGATCATCAAGGTTTTTTTGTTCGCACCATGTGTATGGTTATGTTCATGACTCATTCAATCATCTCCTATTAATATTTATAGATGGGTATAATAGATGGGTTTATATAATTTTTTGGTCAATGGTGACGAGCATGGTTGATTGTTTCTTTCAACATGTTCATTACATGGGCATCATCATGGGAATAATATAGAGTCGTACCTTCCCTTCTATACTTGACCAAGCGCAAATTTTTCAAAAAGCGTAATTGATGCGAAACGGTGGATTGTCTTAAATGTAGGTTTTCAGCAATCTCATTTACGGAATATTCTTTAAGAAACAGCAAATTCAGTATTCTGATTCGTGTTGGATCACTTAATGCTTTGAAAGTTTGGGATACAACAAATAAAGTTTCTTCATCAAGACCTTTTTTATTACCAACAATTTTGTTTTCGTTAATATCTTTTATGATGGCTCACCTCTTACTAATCATAATGGTAGCTCTTAATATAAATATGGTTATATTTATATATACTCATATATTAAAAATGTTTAGCACTATTGTCAATATATTCGTAATGATGAGTACCACCAAATTTATCTTTTTTCTATTACTTCAATTGGCACTCAAGACAATCATTGATAGACTATCTTAGGTTCTGTTGCAAAGTAAAAAATATAGCTAACCACTAATTTATCATGTCAGTGTTCGCTTAACTTGCTAGCATGATGCTAATTTCGTGGCATGGCGAAAATCCGTAGATCTGAAGAGACCTGCGGTTCTTTTTATATAGAGCGTAAATACATTCAATACCTTTTAAAGTATTCTTTGCTGTATTGATACTTTGATACCTTGTCTTTCTTACTTTAATATGACGGTGATCTTGCTCAATGAGGTTATTCAGATATTTCGATGTACAATGGCAGTCAGGTTTAAGTTTAAAAGCTTTAATTACTTTAGCCATTGCTACCTTCGTTGAAGGTGCCTGATCTGTAATTACCTTTTGAGGTTTACCAAATTGTTTAATGAGACGTTTGATAAACGCATATGCTGAATGATTATCTCGTTGCTTACGCAACCAAATATCTAATGTATGTCCCTCTGCATCAATGGCACGATATAAATAGC
>NZ_JH815593.1:1600163-1604450 GCF_000298075.1 Staphylococcus massiliensis CCUG 55927
TCCATTTTCCTTTTATTTTGATGTACGTCTCATCAATACGCCATTTGTAATAAGCTTTTTTATGCTTTTTCTTCCAAATTTGATATAAAATTGGGGCATATTCTTGAACCCAACGGTAGACCGTTGAATGATGAACGTTTACACCACGTCCCCTTAATATTTCAGATATATCACGATAACTCAATGCATATCTTAGATAGTAGCCAACGGCTACAGTGATAACATCCTTGTTAAATTGTTTATATCTGAAATAGTTCATACAGAAGACTCCTTTTTGTTAAAATTATACTATAAATTCAACTTTGCAACAGAACCACCTGCTTTATAAACAACATTTATTTTAATGTCTGATTTTTTTGAATAATGTTCATGATTATCATTCGTATTTTTTCTCCTTTATTTTTTAATAAAGGCATATCAATTTAATGATATGCCTATTTATTTAAATTATTCAACTACATCATAACCTTGATTTTCAATAGCTTCTTTAAAATCGTTAAAACCCACTTGACTTCCATCAAATGCAATTTCAACATTCTCATTTGACAAGTTTACTTCTGAAGAAGTTACACCATCTAAGCTATTCAACGCTTTTTCAATTGAATGCTTGCAATGGTCACAACTCATACCTTCTATGTTAATTAATTCGTTATTCAATATTGTCACCTCCTTTCAAAAAAATTTGAAAGTCTTATAATTTCATACGTTTTAAACGTAAAGCGTTTGTGACAACACTTACAGAGCTTAAAGCCATTGCTGCTCCTGCAACCCAAGGTGCTAACAAGCCAATCGCTGCTATTGGGATACCTGCAACATTATAGCCAAATGCCCAAAAGAGGTTTTGACGTATATTCCGAATTGTAGATTTACTTGCTTTTATTGCTTTTGGAATTAATAAGAGATCGCCTCCTAAGATCGTTACATCAGCTGCTTCAATTGCAACCTCCGTACCAGTACCAATAGCAATACCAATATCGGATTTAACCAGTGCTGGAGCATCATTCACACCATCTCCAACCATTGCAACTTTTTTCCCTTGATTTTGAAGTTCTTCAATTTTAGAAGCTTTTTCCTCAGGTAATACTTCGGCAATTATTGTATCTATACCTACTTGTTTTGCTATTGCTTGGGCTGTACGTTTGTTATCACCCGTTAACATAGCTACTTCAATACCTAAATTATGAAGTTGTTGAATAGCTTGTTGGGCAGTACCTTTAACTGTATCAGCTACAGCTACAATGCCGCTTAATTCATTATCTATACTTATTAGCATTGCAGTTTTTCCTTCTTCTTCAAAATTGGTTAGGTTTAGTTCTACTTCTTTAGTGTCGACTCCTTTTTCATTCATTAGCTGCCGATTACCAACAAAAAGTTCTTTATTATCAATATTTACTTTTATACCGCGGCCAGGTATAGCTTCAAAATATTCCACTTCTAAAAGTTCTAGTGATTTTTCCTTAGCATAATTTACGATTGCCTCGGCTAATGGGTGTTCAGACCCTTTTTCAGCACTAGCTAATAATTGTAACGTCTTATTATCTCCAATGAAATCGGTTACTTCAGGAGTACCATTTGTTATAGTTCCAGTTTTATCTAAAACCACCGTGTTAATAGCATGAGTACGTTCAATATGCTCTCCACCCTTAAAGAGGATACCATTTTCAGCAGCTTTTCCTGTTCCTACCATGATAGAAGTAGGTGTAGCTAACCCTAGAGCGCAAGGACAAGCAATAACTAATACTGCAATTGCAGCAACTAAAGCTGGTTCAAATTGTCCTGGTTGAACTAATGAAATCCATATAATAAATGTAAAAATTGCTATACCTACAACAATAGGTACAAAATATCCAGAAATAATATCTGCTAACCTTTGTATCGGTGCTTTGGAACCTTGTGCTTCTTCAACGACTTTAACAATAGAGGCAAGGGCTGTATCTTTGCCAACTTTTGTTGCTTCAATAGTAATTGCTCCGTTTTTATTCATTGTTGATCCGATAACATTATCACTTTGTGTTTTTTCAACAGGAATAGATTCTCCAGTTAACATTGATTCATCAATTGAAGTTATTCCTTTGATTATTTTTCCGTCTACCGGTATTTTCTCTCCCGGTTTGACAACTAAATAATCTCCCTCATTTACTTCACTTAAAGGAACCATAATCTCTTCATCATCACGTAATACTCGAGCTTCTTTAGCTTGTAAATTTAATAATTTGCTTAAAGCATTTGTTGTTTGAGTTTTAGCACGGGCTTCTAGATATTTTCCAAAAAGAATTAAAGTAATTAATACAGCACTTGTTTCAAAGTAAAGGTGTGGCTCGTAGTTCGTATCGATTAACCACTTAATTGATTCATAAATACTATAAAAGAAAGCTGCACTTGTACCTAAAGCGACAAGAACATCCATATTGGCTGACTTATTACGAAGGTTTTTATAAGCGCCTACATAAAATTGCCAACCAATGATAAATTGAACAGGTGTTGCTAATACAAATTGGAACCAAGGGTTCATAAATATATTTGGTATTTGAAGACCAAATAAATGAACAAACATTGTCATTAACAATGGAGCTGCTAAAATGGCTGAAATAATTAATTTAATTAATTGTCGTTTCAATTGTTTTTCTTTTTGAGAACTTTTTTCTGATGCTTCTTTCTTAGGTTGAGCATCATATCCTAAATTCTTAATACGTTGTTGAAATTCATCCACAGATGTCATATCAGGGTTATATTCTACAATAGCACTTTCAGTGGTTAAATTTACTGTTGCCTTATCCACGCCTGAAATTCTATTTAATACTTTTTCTATTTTATTCGAACAAGCTGCACACGTCATGCCTATTACATCTAAATCTACTTTTTCAGTTAAAATTCCATATCCTGTTTTTTGAATTGTATTCGTAATATCTTCCAATGATGTAATATTTGGATTATATTCAATCATAGCCTTCTCTGTTGATGGATTTACGTTAGCATTAACTTCATCAAGCTTATTTAAGTTTTTTTCTACTTTATTTGAGCAAGCCGCGCACGTCATACCTGTAATTCCTATTGTTGTTTTTTTAATATTATCATTCAATTATTTCACTCCTCTTATTTTGAAAATTGTTTCAATACAACCATCAACTCTTTAATACTTTCTTCACCATTTCCTTGCTTAATACCTTCAGTTATACAGCTAGATATATGGTCTTCAGTTACTATAAAGCCTACTTGTTTTAAAGCTGATTGTATTGCTGTTATTTGTATTAATACATCTATACAGTATCTATTTTCAGCTATCATTGATTGCAAACCACGTATTTGTCCTTCTAACCTTTTGAGTCTATTAAGTAATACGTCGTTTCTTTCAACAGTAGTTATATCCAATTTCAGCCCTCCTAATATACCTATATGGGGTATGTGTTATCGTTTATTATATTATACCCCATCCAGATATAAGTCAACATAAAAACTTAACATTTGTCATTAATGTAATATTTATATAAAATATACGGTAAAACTTATATTTAGAGGTGATTATTTGAATAAAAATATACAACTTGAGCTTTACACAAGACCTACATGCTCCGATTGCCAAGAATCCAAAAAATATTTAAACTCCCAAGGGATTAATTATATTCATAAAGAGGTAAGCCAAAATTTAGAATTAGAAGAAGATATGAAAAAAATATCAGGGAACCGAATTGTTCCTTTATTTGCTTTTTATAAAAAACGATTTTGGGGCAAAAAAAAATTATTTAAATATTTCGTAGGTTTTGAAAATAATAAAAAAGAAATTTTTAAAATCCTGGAACAGTAAAATAAAAATCTATCTTTGAATGAATTAACTCCAAAATGCTATTAAATTGAATAAAAAAGTTAAGATGCTAATTTGTTTATAAAATCTCAAAAATTAGCATCTTAACTTTTTAATTAATTATGATGACCCTCTCCTTTTCCCTTCATGTCACAGAACAATTTGCCACTATGATTATTATTGGAAGTTTCAGTCTGTATTGTTACATGTTGAATGTTTTTGTGATTCAATTCATGTTCAATACGTTTAAGTAAAGTTTCATTTTCACCAATAGACATTTTATCATTGACAACTATATGACAAGATAATGCATTCATCCCACTAGTTACTAACCAAATATGAAAATCATGGATATTTATTACTTCTTTGAAGGTTTTTAAGGTTTTAATAATTTCTCCCGTATTAATAGTGTCAGGTGTCCCCTCCATTAATACATGAAGACTTGATTTTGTTACATAAAACCCACTACGTAGTACTAGAGCAGCTAC
>NZ_JH815593.1:1605311-1606807 GCF_000298075.1 Staphylococcus massiliensis CCUG 55927
AATTTTTCAAATAAAGAAAATGCTAAAATGCGTCACTATACTAGTGACGCATTTTTTGTAACTTCTGATAATCATTGATTATGTTAATAAATGTAAAATCAAGCAGAACTTTTTTAATTTTAGCAACAATTTTTATTACCATTTTCTTTTTTCTCATTATTTTCGTCTTTTTTGTCTGTTTTCTCTTCAATTTTAACTGAACAACATGACTGTTCTTGAGGTTTTAATTTTTTTAATGTGTCTTTGATACCCATTTACTTCACCTCCTTAAATGATTAAGTTAACAATTAGACCAGTTGCAATAGCTACAACTAAAATTGCGATTACGAATGAGACTACAAATTTTTTCTTGAATAATTTAGATAATAATACTACTTCTGGAATACTTGCACCGGCACCACCTATTATCAACGCAACTACTGTTCCTAAAGACATCCCTTTTGATACTAATGCCTCAGCTATAGGTAACATTGTTTCAGGTCTGATATACATTGGAATGCCTATAACAGATCCAATGAATACGGATATAACGCCATCTCCACTTGCGTATTTTGTAATAAATGTTTCGGGTACAAATCCATATATGAATGCTCCAATAAATACACCAATAAATAGGTAAGGAAGCATTGGATATAAAAATGCCCACGCATCATTTAATGCTTGTTTAAAACGAGATCCCGTTTTATTGGCAAAAAATCCATCTCCTTTAACATTTACGCCTTTATAACTTTCAGCCAAATTCATTTTTGAAAACACAAGACCTGTAAAGATACTAAATATTGCTAGTACAATAAAATAAACTATTGCAACTCTCCAGCCTAATAAAGCCCATAGCATAAACACCATCAATGGATTCATTAATGGTGAAGCAATCAAGAAACTCATTGCTGGACCAAAAGGTACTTTAGAATTTAATAGACCTCCGAGTATTGGGATTGTAGAACAAGAACAAAATGGCGTCATAGCACCAAATATCATACCTAATATATAATTGACGGCTTTATTAGGTTTGCTCAAAAGTCTTTTGATTTTTTCTTCCGAAACTACTTGTTGAATTAAACTTACAATAAAGCTCACGATGATGAATAGTATTAATAATTCAAAAAACAACATTAAAAATGTTTTTATGAATTCTATAATTGAGTCTAACATCAGTATAACGCCTCCGAATTTATTTAATCAACTTTTTTTGATTAATTAATCAAAAAAAGTTGATATATATTATGTTAAAAGAAGATACTTATAGTATCTTACAACAAGTATCTTCATTCAAAACTACCTGTATTTGTTGTTCATTAATTTTATAATAGTTCCATGTACCATGCTTTTCAGCAATAAGAATATTTGCATCTACTAATTTTTTTAGATGATAAGAAAGCTTAGACTGTTTTAATTCTAATAATTCCTCCAAGTCACATACACACAGAGATTTTGTATCACTTTGACGTATTGAATGTAAAATTTTAAGTCTAATTTTATCAGCAAGTGCGCTAAAT
>NZ_JH815593.1:1608474-1615618 GCF_000298075.1 Staphylococcus massiliensis CCUG 55927
CTTTTCTCATTTATTAGGTAAAATCATTCTCATATATTGAATAAAGTGACATTGCTATAATTTCAACAAATCATTTTGTATGATTAGGGTGTACCTTAAACAGACAAACTATATCGAATTTAATATATTTATTTGCTATACGATAAAGCAGAGTCCATTAATAGCTTTTATCTTTATGATCCCTTCATTCAAAAACAAATGAAATCAAAAAAAATAGAAAGGCAATGAAATGTGATTATACTCAATTACATTTCATTGCCTTGGAATATAGTCATACACATCTGCTAATAGCTGAAAGAAGTCAATTTCTAGAGCAGTTGATAATATTTTCAAAGTTGATAAACTAGGTAAATTATATCCATTTTCAATATTAGTTAAAGTCTTTACAGATAGATCTTCATATTCTATTAATCCTTGTCTTACTCGATCATCTAAGAAATAACTCCTTGTATCTTTTTTAAGAGATAAATTCATTCTATGTTCTCTTATAATTGATCCAAATTTTATTAAGTCTCTATTTTTTCTTTTAGTCATAGTAATAATATATCACAAAAGGAACCTTGGTGCCTTTTGTGAATAGAATTCCATGCTAGAATATATTTATAGCTTAGCAAAAATGCTCAAGCCAAAAATCAAAAGCGAGGTAAAAATATTATGACAACAAAAAAATTCAAAGCACAAGCCGTTAGAACAATTGTATCCCCATCAAACAACGATATTACTACTTATTACACATGGGTAAACTTTAAAGACTTGCCTACTGATTTCTCTCTAGAAGTGAATCCTAGAAAACCGAAAATGAATACAGCAGTAGCAAAACAACTTATTGATGCAGTAACTGGTCCTGATGATACAAATTTCGACATCAATAATCGTGGAATAGTCATTACTGCTAAATCATTAAAATTTGATACACATAGTCATCTTGTAACTTTAGATTTAGGGGACGATGATACTAGATATGGAATTTTAGATGGAGGGCATACTTATACTGCAATAATAGAAAATGTTGATAAATTATCAGAAGACATTAATAAGTATGTAAAATTAGAAATTATAGTAGGGGAAAGTGTTGATGCATCAGCATTAGCTGATGCTAGAAACACATCAGCGCAAGTGAGTGACATTGCATTGTTTGAATTAGATAGCAAATTCGGATTCATAAAAGATGCAATAAAAAATGAACCTTATGCTAATGATATAGCATATAAAGATAATGACAATAAAGAAATACGTATTGCAGAACTATTAAAACTAATGTTTTCCTTCAATATCAAAAGATTTCCTGATGATAGTAGTGCTCCAGTATCAGCTTATTCAGGAAAAGCAGCTGTATTTAGAGATTATAAAAACGAATATGAAAAATACGAAAATGGGAAAACCCCATACAACATATATGAACTTTTATCTCCTCATTTAAATAAAATGGTTCAACTTTACGAATTAATACAACTTGAACTTCCAGAAAAATATCAAGAATTTAAAGAAGAGGAAGGAAGAAAAGGAAGCTTTGGCAAAGTACGAGGAGTTGAAGGTTCTGGAGATTATAAAACTGATTTTACTCAACAAAAAATCAACTATCAAATATCAGTAGGTTACTTGCTCCCCATTTTCGGGGCATTTAGAGCTTTAATTAAGCAAGAAGGTTCAGATTCAATTGATTGGGAATTTGATCCATTAGAAGTATGGCAAAAAGCAGGAAGAAGGTTGGTGCAAAATACCTTTGACACTGATACAAATCCTCAATTAGTTGGAAAAAGCAAAACCCTTTGGCAAGCTAATTATCGTATCGTTGATAGCATAAGAAAGGATTTATTACTTGAACAGTTATTGAGTAATAAGTAATATTCTATATTTTGCATTCCTATGCACTAGGATGTTATAATACATTTAACGAAGATTATATGCATATATGCACCAATCCCCTCACTATTTGCGGTAGTGAGGGGATTTTTTGATGCGGCTTAACGTCGCCTTCTATTTATTGCGTTTACTACTAAGCCAGTAAGTAAAATACGCAACTGCACAGCCACTAATGACTGGTGCAATGATGTGAACGAAGATCATAAGCATATGAAGCACCTCCTTCCGTCGAAAATATCGCCGGAAGTTAAGGCGACTCTATTATTATATCATCTGTAAACACGTAAGCATATCTACTTCCGATAAGTTGAATTATGTTGAATAATTAATGGTTCTGTTGCAAAGTAAAAAATATAGCTAACCACTAATATGTCATGTCAGTGTTCGTTTAACTTGCTAGCATGATGCTAATTTCGTGGCATGGCGAAAATCCGTAGATCTGAAGAGACCTGCGGTTCTTTTTATATAGACCGTAAATACACTCAATACCTTTTAAAGTATTTTTGGCTGTATTGATACTTTGATATCTTGTCTTTCTTATTTTAATATGACGGTGATCTTGCTCAATGAGGTTATTCAGATATTTCGATGTACAATGACAGTCGGGATTCAGTTTAAATGTTTTAATAACTTTAGCCATGGCTACCTTCGTTGAAGGTGCCTGATCTGTAATCACTTTTTGAGGTTTACCAAATTGTTTAATGAGACGTTTGATAAACGCATATGCTGAATGATTATCGCGTTGCTTACGCAACCAAATATCTAATGTATGCCCCTCTGCATCAATAGCACGATATAAATAGTTCCATTTCCCTTTTATTTTGATGTACGTCTCATCAATACGCCATTTGTAATAGGCTGTTTTATGTTTTTTCTTCCAAATTTGATACAAAATCGGAGCATATTCTTGAACCCAACGGTAGACCGTTGAATGATGAACATTGACACCACGTTCTCTTAGTATTTCAGATATATCACGATAACTAAGCGCATATCTTAGATAGTAGCCAACAGCCACAATGATAACATCCTTGTTAAATTGTTTATATCTGAAATAATTCATACAGAAGACTCCTTTTTGTTAAAATTATACTATAAATTCAACTTTGCAACAGAACCTAAATTTAGATGATGCAGAAGAAGGAGATTTAGTTCGTACAAGTGATGAAGAAAAAGATAAAGAAGAGAAAGATGCACATTCAATTATTGCTCAGTGGAATTTCAGAAAGCAGAATTATTATTTAAGAAAATCTTAACAACGTTAGCTGAAAAGCTAGCGTTGTTTTATTGAAAAGTACTAAAAAACATTAGGGTACTTTTAGGGTACAGCCACAATATGCGTAGGGTACTTTTAGGGTACCATACTATATGTTGTGGGTACCTTAAGGGTACAAAAGCAAAAAATGATTGCACTTTAGAAATTGCTGTATCCCTTGAAATGTCTGGCTTCGCCAGACCATACATTTTTAAATGTATGCAAATTTCCCTTATGCTCTTACAAAGCATTTTGGACAAAATCAAGATTTCGGTATTTTTTACAGAAATTTGCCCCTGCAGGAACTAAAAAACGTCATCACTTTTTAAAGGATTTTATGCAAAATTTTAGTTTGCATGTAACTGGGCAGTGTCTAAAAATCGTCACTGGTTTTGCTAAAAGTTTGTGATGTGAAATCAAAATATATTTATTTGACTCTCATTTGCGTTTTAAGAGCCATTAAATCATTCTGGGATAAATAATATAAAATACCCCTAAATGCTCTAAAAATCACCTTAAAATTGCAAATAAAGGTATTTTAAACTTTGGTATTTAGTGTGATAGATTTTTCGGAGAGGTGGTTTTGTTTTGAAAATCTTTTTATATTTTATATACTTTTTTGTTTCGTTTTTTATTTTAAAATCTTTACTTGATTTAGTAATACCAGCAATTGATTTTCATGTATATTTGAATTTGGTTACTGCATTATTTTTTGCACTTTTTATGATACTACTCGATTTTTTTATTAAAAAGAATAAAAACAAGAAGTAGAACACGCATTTATGCCGAGAAAATTTATTGATCAATGAGAAGAACCCTTAACTAAACTTGAAGACGAATGTCGGCATAGCGTGAGCTATTAAGCCGACGATTCGACAAGTTTAGGGTTTGTTAAGGGTTCAGAGGCTCGTTGTCAATAAAGCAATACTATGATTTGTTGTTTTTTGGAATAATGAAGAACAATAAAATAATAATTATAATGGCTGTTATTGAGTATATGATATTGGCTTCACTAGGAATATTGATTAAGTTCAATACTATACTGCAAATCATAAGTAGTAGTATTATTATTCCCGCTAAAACAGAATTTTTTTTCATTCTGACACCTCCATAAAAGGTATTTTATTATGTTATGCTAAAAAATGTAACATTTAAATTTATTATTTGAAAGGAAATTTTCTTTTGAAAAAGGCTATTGTAACATTATCAAGCGTTGCTTTACTATTTGGTTTTGGAAGTACTTCATACGTAGAAGCGAATGAGGTTAGTAATGTTAAATAAGTGACTCAAAGTTCGCAAGAAAGTGGTTCAGACATTCCCGATGGCATAAGTTTAGAAAATGTTGATCAACAAGAATTGACGCAGTTTCTTACTACGGTAGGAAACATTCCAGATTCAGTATTAGCAAAAGGGGATAAGGCTACAAATGAATACTTACAAAAAGAAAATTCTAATTTAACTACTTCTGAGCGTGGAGTTGTAGGGTGCACATCAGCTATAGGTTTAGCAATCGTTAGTAATGCATTTTCTGCTGCTAAAATTGCTAAAGTAAAAGAAGTTCTTAAAGCTGCTGGTGGTGCAAAAACATTCGCTACTAAGTTAGTTCCAGCATATAAAGAAGCTCGTAAGACGATGTCTAAGAAAGACGCAGCTGTTTCTGCTGTCAAAACAGCTGGAAGTGCTGCGGGACCTCAAGCATTGTCTGCAGCAATTGGATTCTTTAGTGTTGGTCAAGTGTATAGTGAGTGTTTTGAATAAATTAAATAGCATGCCGAATTCGGCACGCTATTTTGGTTTTTGAAACGAGTTGAAAACGAGTTTCTTCTTGATACTATAGGTAACTATTACAATGCGAACTTATACCTTTCAAACCGTTGATATAACTTTCCTGCCCACATTTTAATGAGTCACATAATGGGTTTGCGACTCCCTTTTATAAATCGTCATTGAGAAGAACGATTCCTGTTTTATTCGTCGCTCCAAGAATTGCGACATCACTTTTATTTAACCAAATATATTATAAATCATTTCCAAAACTGCCACCACTGTTTTTCCTTTCCGGCAGCAATTTGTTTTTTTGCTTCTTGCAATTCTTGAATTGCTATCGTAAAGTTTTTGTCTCGCTGATCAATTTGTTCCAAAAGTTTTTTATTAAAATCTTCCTGATTTTTTACAAACTGTAATAAAAGATCTTCATCATCATGTAGCGAAGTATCGGGTTGCGATATAGACAAACTAGTACGATATAAACTCGCTACATGATTAATCGATTCATTAAGAGACTTCCCCGCAGATTTTAAACTACAAGCATATTCTAAAAACCGGATATCATCCTCGCTATATTGTCTCCAATTTTTTTCATCCTTTTTAAAAGAATATCCTTGTTCCTCAAGCATTTGAGAATATTTTCTAACGGTGACAGGTTCTATGGAAAGTCGCTTTGCTACATCCTTACTAGAATATACTTTTGAATCGTTTTTCACTTTTATCACCTCGATAAAAGTTTCGATACAGATTAAAAAAAGCCTTTATTTTTCTCTTACTTTGTACCATTAACAATCACCATTTACAGCACGATATATTTTATTGGCTTTATGCCATAAAAAAGAGTAGCTTTATGCTACTCAATTACCTTAATAAATTAATTTGATTATTTCACTAGAATGTTTAGGATCAATTACATATGTATCCGTACTATCTCCAATATATTTTAAAACAATTTCATCTTGATCATTTTTCGTTAAATGCAGATCTCTATCAGTACCATCGGATAGTGTTATTTTAATATTATAATCGTATTTTTCAATATCGTATTTTTTTTCCTCAGCTTGTTGGAAGCCCTTCTTAAAAACATCAATATCTTCAGTTTTAGTATATTCTTTATCAAAATTCTCATTAAAAGCATCTAAACCAATAAAATCGGCTAATTTAACTTCTTTAATGTCTCCACTTTGCTGAGATAATATTGACTCATCAGTCTTAGATTGACACCCACCTAACAACACCACTACAAATAACACAGATAAAACGATGCACTTTCTCATAATACCACCCCTAAATCATCAATTTGGTAACCACTTTCATTTTCTATAAGCTTATGATAGCATTTACATATATAATAAAAAAGGAGTTGTACTACTTGAAAAAGAAATTATTTTACATCCCATTTTTAATTGCAATCCTATCTTTAGTTACTATCGTTCCAATCACTTCAGCATTGGCAGCAACAGACAACAACAAAACAACAACAAAAGAACAATCAACATCTGCAAAAGGTAAAATTATTATTAAATACACTGCTCCAGAAACAGATTGGGACAGTGCTACACCAGAAGAAAAAGAAACTTTAAAAGAAATAGGATGGGAACTAGAAGATGGAGTCCTCGTACAATATCGCTCAGTTCCAGAAGAAATTGAAGAAGCTATAAAAGATGGTTACCTTCTCCCACAGGACGAAGAAATAGAATATCAGAAACATAGTACATTCGAAATGCACGATGGTCACAACGATGAAGACGACACTATAATAGTGAATGGTAAAAAAACAGAAATAAATGACGGTCGTTTTGATGTAGAGGAAAACCCTGAAACAATTGAAGTTGAAAGTGATGAAAACAACAAAGAAACAATCAAAAAAGATGAAAACGGAGAGTACCAAGTAATCTTAGAACAAAACTTAAATGAAATAATCGGGGATATGGAAGATCATGAGGAACATAATGACATGGACAATAACACTCCCCCAATACAAACATTTGCCTATGGACAAACATATAAAACAGGAGATTGGGTTCATTGTAATAGATTTAATGGCCCTAAAAGTAACCATAAACATTTAGAAAAATGGAAACCTCAAGCAATAATTAATTTTTATCACAGTGATTGTGATTATGGTGCACTTAGATATTGCAAATCACATAAAAATTGTAACCAAAAATACAGAGCTGCATATTGCTCCTACAAACAAGGACATAGTACAAAATATCATAAACATTAATAGTAAAAGCCCCTAAATTAGGGGCTTTC
>NZ_JH815593.1:1616577-1619298 GCF_000298075.1 Staphylococcus massiliensis CCUG 55927
GAAAGCCCCTAAATTAGGGGCTTTTACTATTACTCAATTTGGTTCTGTTGCAAAGTTGAATTTATAGTATAATTTTAACAAAAAGGAGTCTTCTGTATGAACTATTTCAGATATAAACAATTTAACAAGGATGTTATCACTGTAGCCGTTGGCTACTATCTAAGATATGCATTGAGTTATCGTGATATATCTGAAATATTAAGGGAACGTGGTGTAAACGTTCACCATTCAACGGTCTACCGTTGGGTTCAAGAATATGCTCCGATTTTGTATCAAATTTGGAAGAAAAAACATAAAAAAGCCTATTACAAATGGCGTATTGATGAGACGTACATCAAAATAAAAGGAAAATGGAGCTATTTATATCGTGCTATTGATGCAGAGGGTCATACATTAGATATTTGGTTGCGTAAGCAACGCGATAATCATTCAGCATATGCGTTGATCAAACGTCTCATTAAACAATTTGGTAAACCTCAAAAGGTGATTACAGATCAGGCACCTTCAACGAAGGTCGCAATGGCTAAAGTCATTAAAACGTTTAGACTGAATCCTGACTGTCATTGCACATCCAAATATCTGAATAACCTCATTGAGCAAGATCACCGTCATATTAAAGTAAGAAAGACAAGATATCAAAGTATCAATACGGCCAAAAATACTTTAAAAGGTATTGAGTGTATTTACGGTCTATATAAAAAGAACCGCAGGTCTCTTCAGATCTACGGATTTTCGCCATGCCATGAAATCAGTCATATGTTAGCCAGTTAAACGAACGCTGACATGATAAAATGCTGATTAGCTACACTTTTTCTAACTTTGCAACAGAACCCTTGTTAAACTGTTTATATCTGAAATAGTTCATACAGAGGACTCTTTTTGTTAAAATTATACTATAAAATTAACTTTGTAACAGAATCTTTTAAGTTATAACGATAGTTTTTTTAGATACTAACTTCTAATAATCGTTAAAAATATAGTAGCAAACATTAGCTTTGTAAATTATGCTTAAAAAAGCACTTTTATGGTTCTGTTGCAAAGTTAAAAATCATGTAATATTTATACTGAAAAACGAAAAATAATTAATACTAACAAAACTCTTTACTGTTAAAACAATATTTGCTTTTATAGTTTTGTATAGATGTGCATATAATTTTAACTTTGCAACAGAACCTAAAGTTTGTTAAAAAAAGGAGGGTTTTTTGATGCCATTTGGTTCTTTTGTAGCAATTTTATGTGCTTTATTTGTGATATTTTATTTACCTTATGCAGAGAAGAAAAAGAAAAAATAGACCACGCATTTATGCCGAGAAAATTTATTGTGCGTTGAGAAGAACCCTTAACTAAACTTGTAGACGAATGTCGGCATAGCGTGAGCTATTAAGCCGACCATTCGACAAGTTTTGGGATTGTTAAGGGTTCCGAGGCTCAACGTCAATAAAGCAATTGGAATAAAGCAAAAGTATGATATGTTGTATATTGGGATGTTTATTAAGGGATTGTTTAAATTCTACATAAGGAGTTTTTACAATGTATAAAAACATAAGAAAAATTGCCACTGCTACAATTGCTACTTCTCTTTTAATAGGGCCAGTATATTCTACGATAGAATCAGGTAGAGCGAATGCTGAAACTGTTAAAGCAATTGATGAGGAAATGAAGCAAAGAGAAAAAATTGGTAATGCTTTGTTAGACGAGATAGATAATAGTAAAGATGAGTTTAAAGATCCAAATGTAGCTGAAAAGTTAAAAGGTCAAGTTAGAAATTACAAAAATGGTGTAGCAGAAAGAGGAAAAGCAACGATAACTGCTAAAGCTGGGGCTAAAGCTATAAGAGCTACTGTTAATAAAGTTGGAGAAAAAGCTTGGAATAAATTGGTTGCTAAAATTGAAAATACTACTGGTACAAAGCTAGTTATGTTCCATTATCAGAGCATTAATAAGTTTTGTGATATTTTAACAGGTTTTGAGGGTAATTTAGCTGATGGTATAGCTACAGGATTAACTAACAATTTTGGTTTTAATAAACAATTTGCTTATATTGTAGCTAGAGCTTTTATTGCTATTGTGTTGTAGGTTCATTTGTAATGAGTACTAATAAAAAAGTTTATTTGTTGTTTTTGATAATAACCTTTATTATTTATATATCTTTACCTGTTATTCTTGGAAAAAATACATTTGATGCTCGCTTGTTTGTGATTTTTCCCTTATTGTTTTTTGGAGCATTTTTATTTTCGTCTAATAATAAAAAAAAGTGATTTTGATACCCATCTTTTTAAGGTGGGTATTTTGGTTTTGAAACGAGTTAAAAACGAGTTTCTTCTTGTCTTGATACTATATAGAAATAACGTTCTTTTTTTAAAATATGATTTATCGTTGATATGACAGTGTTTTTATTTATTTTTGTGGTTGAAAAGAAAATTTGACATGAAAAAACCCCAGTTATATTATTAAGGTGTCGAATCTTAAATAAAACTGGGGGCTTTTTTATGCAATTTAATACTACAAGATATATAGACGAAAATCAAGGTTCTGTTGCAAAGTAAAAAAATATAGCTAACCACTAATTTATCATGTCAGTGTTCGCTTAACTTGCTAGCATGATGCTAATTTCGTGGCATGGCGAAAATCCGTAGATCTGAAGAGACCTGCGGTTCTTTTTATATAGAGCGTAAATACATTCAATACCTTTTAAAGTATTCTTTGCTGTATTGATATTTT
>NZ_JH815593.1:1619991-1621741 GCF_000298075.1 Staphylococcus massiliensis CCUG 55927
ACATCAATGGCACGATATAAATAGATCCATTTTCCTTTTATTTTGATGTACGTCTCATCAATACGCCATTTGTAATAAGCTTTTTTATGCTTTTTCTTCCAAATTTGATACAAAATTGGGGCATATTCTTGAACCCAACGGTAGACCGTTGAATGATGAACGTTTACACCACGTTCCCTTAATATTTCAGATATATCACGATAACTCAATGCATATCTTAGATAGTAGCCAACGGCTACAGTGATAACATCCTTGTTAAATTGTTTATATCTGAAATAGTTCATACAGAAGACTCCTTTTTGTTAAAATTATACTATAAATTCAACTTTGCAACAGAACCATTCTACCGCACTCACTTTGTTCGTTTGCTACAGCATGAATATAAAGGTCGAACTAAAGATTCTGACCTATATTCACGCTAAAAATCCCCTCAAAACCAATATAACTAATTTTAATTATTCTTTATTCTTGAGGTAAATGAATGAAATTGGTCGTATAAGCAATCGAGTGTTTAGGAATGAGCGTACGTTTCTCTAATTCATTATCTTTTGGATCTTTGATGCCATCGCTTTTCACTAATAATATTTCGTACGTATATTCTTTAACAATATACCCCGTAAATGATTCTCCATTATTTAAAACAACTTTTACCTTTTTATGATCAAAGAAAGCATACGCTTGTTTTGGATAATCATAGTTTTTGTAATGTTTTAGCCTCGCTTTTTGTTTATTATTCATCATTTTATCCCCCCTTTATATTAAGAATTTAATAATTGTCCTTTCTTTGCTATATTGCTAGCAGCTACAATATCATTGTTTTGATGTATGAATCCACATTTTGTACACTTAAACTTATTTTTATTAGTTCTGTTGTACTGATTTCTATCATGGCATATTGGACATTCAATAGACGTGAAACTTTCATCAACGATCAGTATTTCGTCATTTTCATTTTTTCGCTGCTTAATCGCAAAATAAGTCAAGTCAAATACCAAACTAGGAAAAGATAAATGGCTTGAACCATGATCACCTAATGCAAAGACGGTTTGAAAACGATTGGACGTTTGTTCTAACATTTCGTTAACTACTTGATTGATATGGCTTTTAAGTCCTGTTTTCAGTTTAGAATAAGCTTCGCTATTATCATATTGCTTATTAGCAATACGTCTCTCGTATTTTCTAAAAAGATGGAAGAGCGTGTTATGTTTATCGACAAAAACAAAAGATCGATCTATATTTGACGTTGTTAAATAATGGTATTTACCTAAATCGATACCAATAATATGAGCTTCTTCTTGTTTTATATAATCGTTAATCGCTTTGATATGCTTATATTTACAGTTTTCTAGCTTTTCTGGAAAACGTCTATAATAGCTTAAATACCAATTCGGAACTTGAATGACCCTCATATCCTCTTTTGTCATGTGAGGTAAAAAACTTTTAACTAACGAAAAATTCATCCCCTATCATTCCCCTTTTTTTCTTGTATTTTATGTTTTAAATACGTTGAGTGGACTGTTTTCAAAGTTTTTTCTACGCATATTCGTTGAGCGCATTTCTTCTAATTCGGACAAAATAGAGCGCATTAAATATCCTTGCATAGCTTCAACAGTTTCTTGTTTTTTAACCATTATACCTTTGAATCTTTTAAGTACTGTAAATAATTCATCATCCATATCTTCAAGCATATACACTTCACCATACATATCATTAAACGAACGCTTAGCTTTTAAAATAACTGATTTAATGA
>NZ_JH815593.1:1622715-1691345 GCF_000298075.1 Staphylococcus massiliensis CCUG 55927
TTAAAAATGATCAATTAGCTAAACCGCATAAAAATAAAGTTTTTGGTAAAAGATATGATTTCGTTAAAAACCTTATTAAAACGAATTTTCTAGGTGAGACTGAGTTGTCTAACCTTAATAGAAAAGATTTATTAGAGGGTGTTGAAAAATTAATAGAATTTTACGATAAATTAAATCATGCTGAAATCCTTTTAATAACAGTTCCTAATTTAAATGAAGGGTTTACAGTATTTACCTCCTTCAACGCTAAGGGATTACCACTAACTCTTTTAGACTTATTTAAATCTTTTTACCTAAAAGAGGCTGACGGTCAAATTAGTCAAGAGGAATCAGTTTCTAAGTGGGAAGAATTAATATCTATTTTCCACAACGATAATGAAGAACCTATTACTAACGTCGTTACTCAGTTTTTACTTAACAATTATGATACTTTTGAATCACAGAAGAACGGTTCAATTACACAAAATACCGCCCTAAAGTTGTATGAGAGAATATTTCACGACGAAGGTTATGAGTATATAGATAACCTTATTAAGAAAGCAAAAGTATTTTCAAACATGAATGGTAAAATTGAGACGATTGATATTTTAAATTTAGACGATGATATTCAACAAAAGCTTTTTGATTTAGATAAACTTGAATCAACTCAAGCTTATCCAATCATATTTTTCTTATTGAACAAATTATTATATAAGAAAATTACAACAAGCTTGATTTCGAATTTCCTAGACTTTTTAATTACTTATTATGTTAGAAGAAATATAATCTTAAAACCTAAGGCATCTAATATTAGAGCCAAAGCAATTCAAAGTGTAAGATTATTACGCGAAAAAGATAATATTGATCTTAAAGATATCAAAGAAATTAAAAAGATATTTAAGAGTATAGCTGCTACAGATGAAGAATTTAAGGTAGCTCTTGATGGATCTATCTATATAACTTCTAAGAATACTACAAGACTAATTCTAACAACCTTAGAGAGAAAGCATGGTAACTTCTTTAACAAGCAAAACCCAGAAAATTTAAATAGTATAAATGACAAAGGGTAGTATATATGGACCTTAGAACATATCATGCCACAATCAGCTGATAAGCGTAAAAATTGGAAAAAAGAGCTTTCTAAACAAACCAATAATGATGACCGAGTTAAAATATTAGTGGATGAAAATGTGCATAGAATTGGTAATTTAACCTTAACTGGTTACAACTCTGAGATGAGTGCTAAAGCGTTTGAAGATAAGAGAGATTATAGAGATCCTAAAACTAACGAGGAAACAGGCTTAAAAACAAGATTATATCTTAATGATTCTATAGTAAGTGAAGATGAATCTATTGATGATAAGAATACATGGACTATAGAAGATATCGACAGAAGATCAAAACTACTAATTAAAGAGGTTGTAGACACATATAAGTGGGACATCTGATTCAAAATCAATTAAGTCACTAAAAAACCGACTCCAACGAGTCGGTTTTTCCTATATCTATATAACATCTAGAAGAATATTGTTGTAAGTATTGGTACTACCGCTACTACGATAACACCTACGATTACAAGTGAAATACTTGCCATTGATTCTTCGACTTGGCCTAGGTCTTTTGCTGCAGTGACACCAAGTGCGTGACCACTTGTACCTAAAGCAAGGCCTCGTGCGATTGGGTTCTTAATATGAAAAAGTTTTAATAATTGGTTACCAAGTGCGTAGATAATCACACCATTCAATATAACTGCGAGTGATGTTAGTTCTTTGATACCGTCGATGCCTTCAGATACAGGTAGTGCGATAGCTGTTGTCGCAGCCTGAGGTAACATTGACGCAATGATGTCGTCACCAAATTGAAGTGCCTTTGCTACAAAGAAGATACCAACGAGTGCAACTACAGTACCAATGCCTATACCACCTAGTATACGATGCCAATGCTTCTTCAACACATCACGTTTCTTATAAAGTGGAATAGCGAAGCAAATTGTTGCTGGTTCTAAGAAGAAATAGATGATGTCGCCACCGATTTTATACTTCTCATAAGGGATGCCTGTGAAGTATAGGAACATGACGCCAACGACCATTGTGACGAATAATGGCGCGAATAAGAAGAAACCGTTCGTCTTCTTAAATAATACTGTCGCAATGATAAATGGAATTACCGATAACAGAATACCGAAATATGGTGTATTAATCGCTAAGTGATCAGCCATGAGAGTGCACTCCTTTCATATTCGTTTTACGTTTAGATTGAGCTGGTTTTTCAGATTTTGTCTTTGATTTCGTGAAAAGCATCATAAATTGTGATACATAACCTGTACATATTAATAATAAAATTGTAGAAATAATGATAAGTAAAATGATTAAGAATGGACTTCTACTTAAAACACCAAGTGAGTTTACGACTGAGATACCTGCTGGAACGAACAGGAACCCGATGTTGTTTGTTAAGGCTGTGCCGACTGATTCGACTTCCCCTAGTTTTACAATGCCTGTGCATAATAAGATAAATAACAATACAAGCCCGATAACTGATGCTGGCATTGGAATTGGCATAAATGATTCAATGATCTTTGAAACAAATAAGACTAAAGCAATGACTAATGCTTGATGTAAAAAGCTATATACTTTAACTTCCTTTCCTTTCATTTTAACGACCTCCCGTGTTTCTTTTACTACGTATAGTATAAGTTCAATTTTTCACAATGTGCCGTTTTCATTCTGAAATACAAGAATTTAAGGGTGACTTGCATTGATTCGACTTAGAATTGCAGTGCGTGAAAGCGCTTTTCAAAAAGAAAAAACGCCTCGAATTAACGAGACGTTCATCTTTAATATCTATTAATTTAAACCTAGTTGAGCTTTGAAATCTTTCATATACGAGCGGCTGACCTGCATCTTCACATCGTTCGTGAGCGTTAACATAAATGTGTAATTAAACCAATGTTCGACGGCGATGATGTGCGCCTGGTTCACGATATGTGCACGATGGATGCGTAAGAAGTGCTCTGGATTTAAACGCTTCTCATAGGCGTTCAGTGGCTCGGTCGTTTCATATTCGCCGTGTGTTGTAAATAGCGTCGTCATACCATGATTGACCGATAACCCGATGATATCCGCTTGGTTAATCATATGAATGCGGTCACTAAGTTCGACCGGAATCGCCTGTTCGACCTTTACGCGCGGGGCATCTGTAGCCTCTTCACTGTCGCGTTGTTTCGCGATGACCTTGTCAATGGCTTGTTTAATGCGTGCTTCATCAAACGGCTTTAAGATGTAGTCTGTTGCGTCGACTTCAAACGCCTGGACCGCATATTGGTCGTGCGCCGTCGCGAAGATAATAGCTGGCGGCGACTTCATCTTCTGAATTTTATGGCCAAGTTCGATGCCATTCTCGTCCATTAAATTGATGTCGAGAAAGATTAAATCATAGTCCTCGATCAATAAGGCTTCTAGCGTTTCAGACACGTTTTCCGCTTCGTTCAACACCTCAAACCCACCGATATGGTTGAGTAAGTATACGAGCTCGTTACGTGCGAGAGGTTCGTCGTCTACGATTAACGCGCGCATGTTTCATGCTCCTTTCTTTGATACGGTAAGATGCACCACACATTGGTACCATGCTCATTACTATCGAAGTGCAGCGTTGCTTGCTCACTGAAAAGCCCTTTCAAGCGGCGATTCAAGTTTTCAAGTGCGCTTCCGGTACCTGATTCAGATTCTACAGAGGTAAGGCCAAGTTGCGCGATTTTCGCTTTATCAATCCCGTGCCCATTATCAATCACCGAAAGTTTCAATTCATGATCAGAGATTTGATTCGCACGAATGGTAATGTCGTTGTCCTTCTTACGATTTGTAAATGCGTGTTTGATTGCATTTTCAACGAGTATTTGTACAAGAAATGGTGGTACGAGTGCGTCTTTGAATGTATCCTTTACGTCAAATTTAACATTAAAGCGACCTGGAAATCGCGCTTGTTCGAGCGATAAATAAGCGAGTACTTGGCTAAGTTCCTTTTCAAGGGTGATGGTATTCTGTCTCGAACCTTGTAAGTTGGATCTGAAGAAATGACTCAGTTCAAGGAGTAAGTCACGTGCCTTCTCACTGTCGATTCGGACCATTGCTGAGATGGTATTAATCGCATTAAAGAAGAAATGCGGGTTCACTTGTGCTTGAAGCGATTTGATTTCAGCGTCCTTCAATAATTTACCTTGCGTTTCGGCAACACCAAGCTCGATCTGACTTCCAAATATTTGCGCAAGCCCTTCCGCAAGCTTACGTTCAACGAAAGTTAAGTTGTTCGGATTTGTGAAGTACATCTTTAGTGTACCGATAACTTTACCGTGAGATTTTAACGGAATCACGATGGCCGCGTGTAATGGGCAGTCAGGGTGACTACACCCTATTTCCACTTTCGTGTGAACCTCTTTGAGCTGACCAGTTTGTAATACTTCCTTAGATAAGTGTGTAATAATCGCCTTCTTAGGTATGTGATGATCGCTTCCTACACCTACATGGGCTAAGATATCTTTGCGACTTGTAATGGCTACGGCGGAAACTTTCATTAAGTCTTTGATGATCTTCGCAACTTCTTTAGCTGATGATTCATTTAAGCCTTCTTTAAAGTATGGCAACGTTTGTTTCGTGATTTCGAGTACATCTTCTGTTTGAACGGCTCGCATTTGTTCTTCGTGTTTCAGTGTCGAAATGATAATCGACATAAAAATTGCCGTACCGATGCCGTTGACGATAATCATAGGTAAAGCGATGAGTGATAGTAATTCAAGTGCGTATGTTTTATCTTGCGCGAATGAAAAGATACAAATCATTTGAACGACTTCCATCATACTGCCGATTAAAGCGCTTTTGAAGACGGTTGGGTACTGATTGTGGCGTCGTGCACGGCGACCAAAGTAACCTGAAATGATGCCGATAAAGAATGATGAAATGAGATACGTATAAGCTTCAGCGCCACCCATATACAGTCTGAATAACCCTGAGATAATCCCAACAAAGAGACCTACGAATGGGCCACCGACTAAGCCAGCGACACCAATTGTAAGTACACGGGTATTCGCGAGCGATACATCATCATTAAGTTTGAAATAGATACTGCCCGATAAAATATTGCCATCTTGAATGACAATTCCTGTAAAGTTCGACATTAACGCAAATAAAGAGAATACGAGACATAGCTGCCATTTAGAATGCCAAGTTTCTCGGTAGTTCATTGTCTTCTTGAAGTAGTTCAGGTTCATGAGAAGGTAGGCTAATATGATGATTAGGCCAACACGTTCAAGTAAGAGAATGGTTAAGTTAAACACATGTGACATCTCCTCAAAGTTTCAATTAATGCTTTAAATCATTATATCCATTTCATATATTATCACAATTGTTCAAAATAAAATTCCGTTTCAATACAATTGATATGAACTTTTTGTGCATGCAATTTCTTATTATATGACACATTCGGATATGTTAAAGTATTACTATGATTTACAATGGGGAGAATTAACATATTTTGCATGTACATGCATGTTACATATATTTAGGATGGTGTTATTATGACTTTTGATTTACCCGTGACGCTTACGATTGTCATGTTTTTAGCGTTAGGTATTTTTAGTCAATGGCTCGCCGTGAATATCAAATGGCCATCGATTGTGGTCATGGCTTGTGTAGGATTATTGATTGGTCCAATTCTAGGTATCATTAATCCAAAAGAAGTCATCGGCCATGAAGTCTTTGGCGCGCTCGTATCGCTTGCTGTTGCGATTATATTATTTGAAGGTAGTAGTAATTTAGACTTCCGGGAGTTAAGAGGTATCTCTAAAGCAGTCGTCCGAATTATCACGTTCGGTGCACTGATTTCCTGGATTCTAGGGACAATTGCCCTTCACGTATTTATGCATTTCCCGCTTCCAATTTCCTTTGTAATGGGTGGCCTCTTCTTAATTACTGGTCCAACCGTTATTCAACCTTTACTCAAACAAGCTAAAGTTAAGAAGAACGTCGATTCCGTCTTGAAGTGGGAAAGTATTATTTTAGACCCAATTGGGCCGATGCTTGCGTTAATGGCTTTCTACGTCTATCAAATCATTAGCCAAGGCATTAGTTTTGTATTAATAATCGAGTTTATTTTACAAATCTTAGCCGTACTTATTATCGGCTTTGGTGTGTCATTCATCTTTAAAATGCTTGTAAGCCGAGATATGATTCCACAAGCGTTAATACCTTCTGTGCAATTAGTCTTTATTTTATTAACATTTAGTATTTGTGATGAAGTATTAAAAGAATCAGGACTACTTGCCGTTACCATCTTCGGTATTATGATGGCACGTCAAAAGCGTCACGACTTAATTTATAAAGAATCTGATCATTTCATCGAGAATACATCATCAATTTTAGTTTCATCAGTTTTTATTTTAATTACGTCGTCATTGACACTCGGCGTACTTAAAAGCGTACTGTCATGGCAGCTTGTTTTACTTTGCGTTGCGATGATAATTCTCGTACGTCCTTTATCTGTATGGCTATCGACAATCGGTACAGAACTCGACAACAAGGAACGCTCACTTGTGGCATTAATGGCACCTCGTGGCATCGTCGTGTTAACCGTGGCGCAGTTCTTTTCAAGTTTATTTATCGCAGACAAAGTCGACATGGCGAAATACATCACGCCGGTTACATTCGGTCTTGTCTTTATAACCGTTGTCATTTACGGCTTTAGCTTCAGACCTTTAAGTAAAGCACTTGGCATGGCAAGTACCGAACCACCAGGTGTTATTATCGTCGGTGAAGGTGAATTCTCGTTCCACCTTGGCGTCAAACTTCGTGAACACAATATTCCCGTGATGGTTTTCAACCTCTTTGAAAATACCAACGAAAAAGCGCACGAATTAGACTTTGAAACGTTTAAAGGGAATTTATTATCAAGTAGTGACAGAATTTATACGGACCTCATTCGTTATGATAAATGTATTTTAATGACGAAATCATTTATATTTAATAGCTTGGCTTTTAACGAATTGGTACCGGAATTCGGATTAAAAAATGTCGCAATGATGCCCGTATCGTTCGATGACGATCAAGCGCGAAACAACTTGAACGGTCCTATTCGAAATCACATTCTATTTGATGACCGATACAGTCCGAGATGGTTTAATCAGTACATTAGTAACCACAATATTATCGAAGTGCCAGCGTACGATTACGAGCATATTTCTGAAAAGGACATGATGATTTATCATATTAGTGACGATAGTGAAGTCACGTTTAAAATGAACAATCGCCCGCTTCCTAAGTCAGATTCAGGCGTATATGGCATATTGAAGGATATTTATGGATAAGGTTTAAGTTGAGAGGAAGGTTCGCTTTAATTAGCAACCTTCCTTTTTTTGTAGCAAATCGTCATCCCGTCTGGGAGCTATTGAAACTTGATGAGCGATCCGTGATCAAGTCTGGGAGCCTTTGAAACTTGATGAGCGATCCGTCATCAAGTCTCAGACCACTTCAAACTTGATGAACATTCCGTCATCACGTCTCAGAGCCTTTGAAACTCGATGAGCGATCCGTGATCAAGTCTCAGACCACTTCAAACTTGATGAGCAATCCGTAATCAAGTCTCAGTACCCGCAACTTCCCCATCCGCCGCACAAAAAAAGCTTGAGACATAAGTTGTGAAATAGAGTATTTAAACTCTATATCACACAATTCTCTAAACAACTGACTCCTAGGGGAGTAGCGTGAGTCCAAAGACTACAGGCTTTGGCCACGCCCTAGGAAAGCATGCTGTTTTAAGAGAATTGTTTAATATGTCCCAAGCTCGATAACTTAATAAATCGCCAATTTCTGATCAATAACCGCATTAATAAACGCGATAAAACGATCTTTCGGTATAGGTTGATGACCCGCTTCGGCATCGCTATACAAGATATATTTAATCTTCTTAGAATCTAACTTATACTTATCCAACATCTGATTGAAAGGCGTGTAATGGTCCTCCATATCGACCTGACCTAAGCGATTCTGAATATAGAAAATTTCCGGTACATGATTCTCATGACGCATAAGCGCGGTTAACGACAATCGCGTACTATAGCGGCGCTGAATCTCTTGTGCTGGCATGTCACCAAACACATGTTGATACGCGCGATCAACCGCAAGCTTCTTATAGCGGTGCACGTAAGTTTGAGGATTATTCACGATAGCGCGCGCACCCTTATGCATTGTCGCTAACATCATTGAAATAAAGCCGCCACCAGAACTTCCAAGATACGTAACATTCTCCGTCTCAACATCTATTAGCTCAGCAATTCGAGCCGCGATATCATGATAATCACGTAAGTAATGACGCGATTTCGTACCAAGACCCCACGCTAAATTCACATTACCGTCATGCAGCGTACGATCATCCATATACACAAACGACGCGTCAATATCCTTGTACCAATACGTGCGCGTAAACGCAGGCAACGCCACCTTCTTCTTATTCACCGCCCCGTTACTGTGCACAATCAGCTTATCATTCCCCTGCTTCAATCGCAGCAATATGTAGAAATCAATACCATCTTTCATAATCTTCACGCGCTGGTTATTAAGCGCAAATAAATGCTCGTACGTTAAATCTTCGAATTGAATCGTCTCCATACCCATTCCCCTTTATTTACAACTCGACATCTTTTAGAAATGTTGATCATCTTCATTTTTGAAAAGCCCTTTAGATAAGACTTATACAATTATATATAAATATAACATCTAATCGCTTTGTTGTAATCTCTAAGAATTCTAAATATTACGTATTTTAGAAAACTTTAAAAGGGCTTTTCAAAGAAGTACGCACTATGCCAATAAAAACCCCTTAATTAACGTAACTTCATTAATTAAGGGATACCGTTAAATTGCTATTCTGTCTTAGAGGGCTTTTAAAAAAAGAGATAGGATGTTCATAAAATAAACCACCTACACAGGTGGCCTAATGAGTTTATTTAACTACTTGTCTTTCGATTGATCGTAAGTTGGATATAGAGTGCTATCCATAGCTCATCTGGGAAATCACTTTCTTCGATTGTAATATCGTGATTCTCACCACGTTTCTTTGTATTACGATTCTTAAATACATCTATAAGACTGCGGTGAGCCTTAAAAAACGTGTTATGACTGGCGTCTTCGATTGAGGTTTCCATACTTAAGTAGTTATTAGTGAAATCGTAATGGTTATCTTTAGTCGTTAGTATATAAGGTAATTGTTGCGTAATACCCTTCTCAGAGATAATTTTCTTGCGTTTTAACGTACCGATATTCGTGCCATCTAAGGTTACCTTATAATGCGGACGAAGATTCCAAATTTGAATACGTCTGATATGAACTTCATGATGTTCACTTGTTAGTTCCACGCCAAATAGTGGAAAGACGTCTAATATACTCAACCACTTTTCAATGATATTATTGAAAGCGGTCTGATACTTCATGTTCGTTTGCCCATAAATAGGTATCAGTTGATTATCTAAAGTCACGATAGGTGCTTGATAAAAATACTCACCCTGATCAAATTTATAGTGACCGAGTTCTTGTTCCTTGAGCGCTTTTTTAAACTGTTCTTGACTCGATTT
The DNA here is from genome assembly GCF_000298075.1 of Staphylococcus massiliensis CCUG 55927. GTDB lineage: Bacteria > Bacillota > Bacilli > Staphylococcales > Staphylococcaceae > Staphylococcus > Staphylococcus massiliensis. The sequence continues at coordinate 1,632,311 of NZ_JH815593.1, forward strand.
ACGATAGTAATAAAATACGATAATAATTATAAGAGAGACGAACCAAAGAACGATAAAGAACCATAGCGATTCAAATGGAAAGGACGTCCCATTTATGGTGACGCTTATTATTTCAGCTATGAAGAATATGGTCAAAAATAACCATACGATGATTGCCCCTGCGATTCCCATAAAAAGCCTCCTAAGTTAAACGACTTAACGTAATAAAATAAAAATTAGATATATTCATCATAACATTTTATATAATGAAACCTATTCAAATCTATTTTTCTTATAATTTAAAAGGGCTTTTAAAATAAGTTTTAAGTAAGCCAACATAAAAAACCCCTTAATTAACGTAACTTCATTAATTAAGGGATATTGTTTAAGTTGATACTTTGTCTTAGAGGGCTTTTCAAAATTACAAGCCTAACAATGCTTTCATCGTGAAGCCGACGATAACGGACACGGTCACGACGAAGAACCCTGGTGCTAGGAAGCTTGTGGTCTTAGTTGAACGCGTCTCGTCTAAATCAACCGCGAATAGAATCGTAGGTTGGGCTGGAATGACGAAGTTGACGTTGAGCGTCTGGATCATGGCGATAAGGAATGTCGGTGGAATGCCGAGCCCCATGACGATAGGCACCATGATGGATGATGTAGCGGTTTGTGAAATAACGACCATAGCGACGATTGCGACTAGGAAGATGACGAGCCACGGCACTTGCTCGATAATCGCGCCAACTTGGTGTTCCATGATGTGCTTGTTGTGCGGCGCGTTAAAGATGGTTGCGCCTAACCATCCCGGACCTAGCACGGCGAATAGTGCGCCAATTGCTGATTGCGTAATATTTGCTGAGAAGATGGCTTTCGTGTCGATCTTAACGAGTAATAGGTTAATCGCTGCACTTGTGTACATAAAGAGTTGCACGAGATCGGTCGTCTTGAGATGGACCGCTTCACCATCAACGTGGAAAGTCGGCAACAGGTTCGGGAAGATACCGAACGTTAAGATACACGCGACACAAATTAAGAACGTCAACACGCCAATCTTCGTGCGTCGACTAAAGTCAGTCTTAAGCGCGTGGTCGGTTTGTTGTGTAAGGTTCGTTAAATTCGCATTCGTGCTAAGTTTGGTGCGTCCCACCACTGTGCAAAAGACACTTAGTAATACCATGCTGATGAGCGCGGTCGGTAACACAATCGATAAATAATGTCCCATCGTGATGCCGTAAGTCGCAACGACTGAGATGACAAAGGCTGTTGCAGAGGCTGCAGGGCTACATAAGAGCGCTAAGTTCGCCGTTAGAATGGATGCCGTTAACGGTTTCTTCGGTTGAATGTTCGCTTTCATTGCTGTCTTCGCAATAATCGGTTCGAGTGATAATGCGATGTTCGCTGTGCCGATTCCAAAGACGAATAAAAAGACGATGAATGGTGCGATAAAGATGATAGATTTAGGAAAACGTTCGATAATTTTTGAAGCGAGGTAAACAAGATAATCGATGCCACCAGTTGCTTGTAACGTACCACCTGCGATACCTATTGAAAGAATAATTAAGACTGCCGTAACAGGGGCCTCACCAGGCGGTAGATGAAAAATGAAGATCATTAGCAGTTGCGCCACGATGGCGAAGATACCGCAACCAAGGGCGCCAGCTGTTTTTAACCCCCAAACAATTGCGATTACCATAATTGCAATTTCTATAAAAAATAGGATCATAAAGAAACTCCTAACTCATTTAAAGTCACTTGTGATTATTTTAACATACTCATTTGTTTAAAATTTAAAGTGAATGCAACTATGCGAAAATTGTCGAAATTAATATTACAATTTTTATTTAATCATATGACTTATACTTTTCAAGTTAGTAATTGATTCTCTATGAGCGTTATTTCTCCCACAGAAATTCAATTAATTCATCCGCAACGTCTTGATTTTCATGAAGTTGACTGTGCTGTGCCTTCTTACCTTCGTATCTAGCTTCCTTATAGATCTTAGGACTATTTCCCAGTAAATATTTGAGTGATTTAGACGAACTATTAGACACCCTTCCGTCTGAATGAGACCCGTCCTTTAAGTCTCCATAGATGTTAAGCACGTGAATGCCTTTACCTTCGTATATATCCCTCAACACAAGCAGCTCTTGGTATGGTGGGTTCATACGGCTTGGTTTACCCGCTTCATCAACTGAGATTTCATTCTCAGTCTCGTTCATGCCTAAGACGCCGTCATACGTTCCAGCGATATTGACTTGTTTCTTCAGTTGCGGCAATGTCGATTCATGACCGTACATCATCATATATTGAGCGAATGTCAGATTCCCCATCGAATGCCCTACGAAGTTAAAGTCTTTAATCTGATAGTCGTGTTGAAAGGTTTCGAGCACGGACTTGAACCACTTTGCATTCTTATCTAAATATCCTTGTTCATTATCCTCAAGTTCAATTTTCACGATTGGATTCGTCGCTTTAGGGTCAAATTTACCTTCTATACGAACGTTACCTTCACTAGAAACAATAGCCGTCACAACATTAAAGGTAACACCTCGCGACTTGGCATGATCAACCATAAAGCGCTCAGAATTCGCACTACCACCCCAGCCATGCAAGAAGAAGGTTGGCGTGTGGCTTTTAACGAAGGGGGCTGATTGAGGCTGGTTATTCGTGTGTGGCTTTTCAAGGAGGGGGATTGATATGGCGACGGTGATGATGAGTAGAATGATGATGATACGTTTCTTCAAGATGGTGGCTCCTATTCACATTTGTTTGAAATTATTATAGAGGATTTGGTTGACATTTACCTTCTGAAAAGCCCTTTAAATTGAAAGTTTGCGTTTCCAAAGTCTAAATTCTAAAATTAGAAATGTATGATAAAGCTTAAAAATGAGGAATTGGAGTGATTGAAGTGGATGCCAATATTGAAAAACTGAAGGAAATCGTGGACGATTCTAAGAAAATCACCTTCTTCACGGGTGCAGGCGTGTCGGTAGCGAGTGGCATTCCTGACTTTCGTTCGATGGGTGGTTTATTTGATGAAATCTCGAAAGACGGCTATTCACCAGAGTACTTACTAAGTTCAAATTATCTACAAGACGACCCTGAAGGCTTCACGAATTTCTATCACAAGCGACTGTTACTCAGTGATAAGAAACCGAACGTTGTGCATGATTGGATGGCTCAGCTTGAAAAGGAAGGCCGTTCACTGGGCGTCATTACGCAGAATATCGACGGTTTAGATGCCGATGCGGGTAGTCAAAATATCGATGAATTACATGGAACGTTGAACCGCTTCTATTGTATTTCATGTCATAAGGAATACGAGAAATCTTACGTGATCGAGCAAGACCTCCGTCAGTGTGAAGCGTGTGGCAGCCCGATTAGACCTGACATTGTGTTATATGGCGAGATGTTGAATCAAGGTACCGTAATGAATGCGATTAGTAAGATTTCTGAGGCCGATACCCTGATCGTGCTAGGTTCTTCATTGATTGTGCAACCCGCTGCAGGATTGATTTCTAATTTCCAAGGGAAACATTTAGTGATTATTAATAAAGCTGAAACACCTTATGATACGCAGGCGGACTTAGTCATTCATGACGATATGGCTGAAGTCGTGTCGGCGTTGAGAGACGTTGAATAAGTGGTGAGTATGACGATAATGATTTGACGGAACATTATTAAAATTTTATTTAAAAATACTTGCATTTTATAAATGAACGTTGTATGATATAAGCATAAAATATCTTTTATGACATACTCAAAACCCCTCACTAGCTGTAATAGTGAGGGGTTTTAATTTGATTTGAGATGGGGTTAGTTTACCCCGCGAATACTTAAAAACTATGCTGTCTTAAAATTTAAACTCAACTTTTTATTGTAACTTGCTATACTCATCATAATTAATTACTGTTTATTAAAGGATATTAAAAACTTTAGAAGGAATATATTTCCTTCTAAAGTTTCTTGATTAAAACAATATAAATCATCTGTAATTTAGCTTAAGCCCAGTTTTATTTATAATCTCTTTGACTTCAGTAATTAAATATGTTCTATTTCTTGAAATTTATATTATCTTCACTTAGTGTTATCTAACTTATTAATTGCATTATATACATCTTGGGCACTAGTAGCTAATTGATACTTAATATTTAGGTCATCTAATTTGTCAAAAAAGTTCTTTTGCATCTCACCAATGCTTTTATCCCCTAATCTCATGTTTTCTGCTTTTGTTTCTACTATAAGATATGTTGCATTCTGTTCATCATCTTCTATCATGTACACAAAGTCAGGAGTAGTTGTACCACCTGTATATTTAGGTACTTGTATTGCTTTTTTGGGTAGGTTACCAAATACTGTTACTTTTTTATCATAATTTCTTTTTAATAGTTCCAATTCTGGTTTGATACTATCAAATCTAACTGGTGGTCTTTCATATAAAAATCTCTCTTCAGTTTGAATATTGCTTTCAACATTAGTGCCTAAATAATTAGCATCAACCGAACCTTTAAACTCTGACAAATCTGAGTCATAGATAGTTGTAGAAGCAGAGAAATCCAATTTTTTATATTCATAACTTTGACCATATGTTTCTTCAAACCGCTTGTTAAATTTTCTTACAATATTATTTAAGCTTAATTCACTTAAGTAACGTTTATCGTTATTAAATTTATCTTTTAAAACGAAAAGTAAATTTTTATGCATTATAGATATTGGTACATTAGTTTTAAGTACAAGTTGTTTCAAAAACTTACCATAGTTCATATAAATATATTCACTTCTATAATTATATTCTGAAATTGATTCCTTGATAACTTGATTACCTTCATCATCTTTTTCCAAAGATTGATGTATTCGTTCTGGTTGCTGTTTCACAAATAAATCGTCATCGTTCAGCAATCTTTCAATAAAGAAATAAAGATCATCTTCACTCATTTTTTTGAATTCTAACATGTATCTCTTAGATAAATTTTCCCATAAGAATCTCAATTTATTCCAGTTCTCTTTATTTAACTTCACTTTTAAATTAGGTGGATTTTTTTTCATATCTCTGACTTTATCTGCATTTAATTTAGATGCATTTACTTCTGGATATAATTCTACTAACCATTCAAATCCTGATTTTTTAACTCCATCAATTTCAACATCTATTTTAAACTCATTTTTCCTATTAATTAGATTTCGTTCATCTAACTCTACTAATAGCACTTCATCATTGTAATGAGGATTAGTTTGTTTCCTATGTTCAACTATTTTACTAATCATTTCATCTGTTAATTTATCTTGGTTTAATTTAACGTCTACATCAGAATTTATTTCTCCAATTAATTTTTGAGCAAACTCTTTTTCATCATATCCAATTAAAAAAGAAAGCCTACTAGGAAATTCATCTTGTGTTAATCTATGACCAGTCTCATCAACAGGTAAACGTAACCCTCTTCCCACTTCTTGTATCTTGCTATTTTCAGAACCAGAAGTTCTTAATTTTGCTATAACGAAAACATTAGGGTTATCCCAACCTTCTCTTAGTGTCCATTTTGAAAATAAAAATCTCCTTGTAATCCAATTACCATTTTCATCTTTAAAGCTCAACATTTTTTCTTTATTTTTAAGTATATCATTAACTTCAGCTTGTATCGCTTCTTCACTTGAACCCTTGTCTTCACCAAAATATCCTGCATGGACCGTTTGGTTTTCGCTGTTAAGACTAGCGTATGTTGCTCTTAAAAAATCTAAGTATTCAATCTCTCTTGGTAATTTTTTAACTTCAAATTCTTTAATTAATTCTCTAAGTTTAACTTTTAATAATCTTTCAAAAGTCTGTTTCAACCAACCATCCGTATTTCTATATGATCTAATTGAATCAATAAAAAATAATGAAAGTGTTTTTACTTTTGGTTGAAATTTTTCTTTAAGGTTATCTCTCATGAAATTATTGATTTCATGTTCAAAATGTTGATTGATAGCATCATTAATAATTAACTCCTGATAACTTGTAGTAAATGTACCTGGTAACAAGTCCATACCTTTACTTACCTCTAAATCATTAGATAACATTTTAGAACCCGAATAGCTTAAGTCTCCCTCAAATAAAGTATCAATATTCGCTAAATTCTCGTTTATACCTAATGTCCATCTATTCTTTCCTTTTTTTAAAACTAACTCTTTGGCTTTTACACTATCAATTGTATATTTATTCTTTGCTTGTTCTAGGGTCAAATTCGGATAGTAAATATCTATTCCCTTTACAAGTCCCTGATTAAAGCTGTCAACAGCATTTAACTCATATTGAGGCTTACCACGGTAATAGTCTTTAATATATGTAGCTTTTTTCCCAGTACCCTTTTTAATTTCAGGAAAAGTAGCTCCAAACCTAACAATTATTTGAGGTGCGAGTTTTTCTATAGCTTTGTAGTTTTTTTTATCTCTTGGAAACCTGTGGGGTTCGTCTATTACAACTACAGATTTAGTAGCTTTTAAAGCATCTATAGGGTTTGAGTAATTACTTAATAAAGTTTGGTCATAATCAACCTTTGTCATATTTGATGAATTTAACATACCTGCATTAATAAGTAATACTTGAATTTGATTAGCATTTAAGTTACTGCTTTCAATAAAGTTACTCAATTGAGGCGGAAAACTTTTTCTGCCCGACCTAGTTTTAAAATCACCTTTATTTATTGTATTTGTTTCGATTTCAACATTTCCATATGTTTCTTGAAAATGTCTTTTAGTTGATAAACTAGTTAAAAAATTCTTTGCCCCCTCTTTAATTGCAGGACTCGGAACTACTAATATAAATTTAAAAATCCCATATTTTTTATGTAATTCATACATCATTTTAGTATAAACATAAGTTTTACCTGTACCCGTCTCCATTTTTATATCAATGTTAGCTTCTTCTGAATATCTATTAATTATTAAATTATTAGAGAACTCATTGTCACAACTTTTTGAAGTTAAATAGTTTTCGATTCCTGTGAAAGATTCAATTATTTTTTCAACTGCTTGTTGTTGGTGGATTAATTCTTCTAAGAATATTTTCATATTAAAACCTCTTTATTAGATTAACTTTATTATCTAATTGATTTAGAGCTATTTCTAATTCTCTAGTTTCCTCTAATCCAAAAGAATAGCCGTATAATATAATATTTTGCAAGAGTAATTTATTATTACCTATTAAATTAACCAATTCTTTTGTATTTTTACTACGCCAACCTTCTTTGATTAAATATAACCTTGAATGCTCAATATAATTAGCTTCGTAGTCAAGAATAGTTAACTTAGTTATATTTGTATTAAAATCATAGTTATCTTGTACTAACCAATTCTGCATTATAACTTCTTCACCAGTTGCTTCACCTTCTAACCCCAAGTTTTTGCTTGAAAAAATATCAATCATATTATCAAATAAATCAAGACCAAGATTTTCAAAATTCTCAATTTTATCTAAAACACTGATTGGGGGAGCAACTACAAAGTAATGTTTATATAACTCTAGGTTTTTTTCTCTATTTTTTTCATAAATTTTATTAATACGACTTAAAGTTAATTCATCAATGCTCTTATAACCTAACTCAAAGAGCCTTTCATTAGAGGAATCAGGAACTTTTATATTGTCTTCAGTAACACTATAAGTTTTCTCAGGGATTTGGACTATAATATATTTTCTATTTGCTTCTTCTTTTATATTAGCTTCAATTACCGCTTCAGCTGTCGTACCTGATCCGCCAAAGAAATCTAATATTATTGAATTTTCATCTGAAAAGTATCTAACTAATTTTTCAACAAATTCTACTGGTTTGGGACTTGTAAATAAAGACTCACCATCAAATAGGTTCACTAAATACTTAGTAGCCACTTGATTCATAAATTTATTATCAACACCAAAGAGTGAATTCACTGGATTATTTTTGTTTTTTATATCTTTCAAATATTTTTTCACAATAAATCCTCTTTCTGAACCCTTTACTTCCTTCTTAAATTTCACTTTTCCTGATTCAACCCAGTTCTCAAAAGTTGTTTTAGAAAAAGCCCAATATCTACCTTTAGGCGGAAAATCGATAGTTCCCGTATAGGGATTCTTAATTTCAAACAGTGCATTTTTACTTCCACTTCTAGCACTTGGATTATCTGATGCCCACGGGCCATTAGGATCATTATCAATATTTTTATAATTTCCAAATTCTTTAGCATCACCTTTCATTTTTACCTGATTAATATTTTTAGCATATATCAAGGTGTGTTCATGTTGTTGGTTAAAACCAGTCGAAGAATCATTTGTAGTAGATTTAGTTTTTCTTATAATATCACCAACAAATGAGGATTCACCAAAAATTTCATCTAATAATACTTTCAAAGTTGCAAATTCGTTTTCATCAATTGATACACTGATTTTCCCAGATTCTGTAAGTAGCTTTCTGGCTAATAATAGCCTTGGATACATAAATGCTAACCACGCAGAATGATTAGATTTTCCTTGTATTGATTTAAATCTAATTAATTCTTCGTTAGATAAATTAAATATTTCAATTAATTTTTCATCACTATATTCAAATTTATCCGGATACGTAAAACCATCAGATCCTGTATTATAAGGTGGATCAATATATATATTCTATTCTATTTTGATAATTATTTTGTAAGTGACGTAAAACTTCTAAATTATCACCTGAAAAAATTAAATTCTCATTTTTGTTTTTAAAATTAATTTTTTTATTTGGCACTATAATAGATGTTGACTTTTCACCAGCCTGTTTTTTTGCGTAATTTTTACCTACAAAATTTAAAGTATAACTTGAACTAAACAATGATTGCTGTGAATTTTTAATATTATTATTAAATTTTTCAAGGTCAAAACCACCTAATTCAATTAAATTTCCTTCTTCGTCATAAACATTACTTCTAAAGTAATTAGGCAATTTCTCCCTCAATTCTTCTAAAAAAACATTGTTTTCACTTACCGTATTATTAAAGTTTAAGTTATCTTTAATCACTGTAACACCCCTAAATTATCATTTATTTAATTTTAACACATCTATAACTTTCTAATACACACCCAAAAAGTAACCTAAGTTTTATTTATTGAAGTTTAACGATTGAACATAAAAATGAGATAAGGGGGGTTGATGTGAAATTTGATACACCTTATAACATTATGAAAGTTACATCCGAATAACATTAAAATGCTGTCATACTGGCAGAAATTATAAATGCATATACAAATAGCTTTTGTCGATCAAGTAACATAGAAGATTGCTTTAACAGGTATTTATAAAGCTTATGAAGAAAAAGTAACAACTAAATGTTGATGATATTCTAATTTCAAATCAATAATTGAATGTCTAAGGTACGATTTCAGATTAAAATAATGATAAAGAAAGCTATTTTGATGGAGCTTTAAATACTTTTATAGTAGATATTAAACAAAACTAAGATAAACAAATCTCACATCAAGTTGAAGACTTGTCAATAAAGTCCTCGATAGAGGTTGCTTATCAGGGATATTATCAGATAATCATAAAACAAATGATAAATAATATGGGTAATGTGGCAAACTCTAATACCTTTATTTCCGACCCTAAAGCATTTAAATAAAATGCCAAAAATGTACTAAAAAACATTGAAAAAGAACTCGGATGAATTATTGAATAATGTAAAAGATAAACACAAAGTTTTGAATACAGAAGAAAATAGAAATCTTCTTCAACACATATTGGACTTTAGTGTTGAAATTATTCAATTAATAAATTTAAGATAAAAACACCTATCTTCATTGAACTATAATAAATATGGGTATTATCTTAAAACGAAATTTTTATTAATTTTTTATAAATTCTAACAATATTATGCATCTAAAACATATCTACATAGTGGCTAAATTAAATGTATCACTTATGATAACTCTCACCGCGCATAATCTTAAAAGCACGATAAACTTGTTCTATTAATATCACGCGCATCATCTGGTGAGGAAATGTCATCTTACTAAATGATAATCTAAAATCGCTACGATTTAAGACTTCTTTAGACAGACCGTTAGACCCACCGATAACAAAAGTGAAGTCGCTTTGGCCTCGTGTCATACGTTGATCAAGTTCAGATGCAAGTGCTTCAGAACTTAGCATCTTGCCTTCAATTTCTAGAGTGATTACTGTTGATTGAGGTTTAATCTTAGCGAGTAGTCGTTCGCCTTCTTTTTGTCTGACTTGTTCAACTTCTTTGTCGCTTAAATTTTCTGGGGCTTTTTCATCGGGCACTTCAATTATCTCTATTTTGGTATAACCTGATAAGCGCTTTTCATACTCAGCTATGGCCTGTTTCCAGAATTTCTCCTTTAACTTACCAACAGTTAAAATCGTAATCTTCATAAGTATCCTCCGAACCTGTAATTTTATCCTAGTTATCCACAAGTTATTCACTTGTGCACACGTTTCTCTCTTATTATACCAATAATGTATACAGATTTTTAGAAATTGATTGATACTATTCACAAAATCTATGGATAAACCTGTGATTATGTGGATAACTCTGTGTATAATGTGGGTATCCACATGTGGATTGTTTATAAATATGGATAACTTGGAATAAGTGTGTGAATAACTTTCCCTTCCGTCTTACATACTTATTCACATTATTTATAAACTCAATTATATCAACGTGTCTGAATTTTGTGTTATGTATATGATAAATTATAGCTACTAAAATATAGATAAATGATTTACCTCTTTTGTGCGATTTACATATAAAAAACTACCAACGCAAAAGCGTCGGTAGTTCGTAACAATCTTAATTATGCTGCTTGGCCGTTGATTGAACCAGCGTTAGGTAGTTCTTTGTGATGGCCTTTACCATGACTTCCTGGCTCACCTGGATTATGTTTTTGTTTACCTGGTGCTTTATCGCTAGGATGTTCACCGTTGCCTGGTTTACCATGACCGTTGCCATTATGCTTACCAGGGTGTTTGTTAGTTTCTTCTTGTTCACCTGTATTGTCACCAGTGTCTTCGTTTGATTCGGCTTCACCGTAAATCACACGATCTTCTTCTGGTTTCTGATATTGACTTAGGTCAGTGTCTTTTAAATAGTCTGCGAAGACTTTTTCTAGAGAAAGACCTTCTTCAACATCGCTCTTCTTAAACATTTCGTAACCATCACCGCCACGTGCTGTGAAATCGTTTGTCGCAATGTGGTAAGTACGTGACTCGTCTAATGCTTCAAATTTCTTAGTTTCTTTATTTAACACTTTAATGCTTGTAACACGTTCACCATCTGGTTTATCTAAATCATAATGTACGCGGATTGAATCTGAAACTTGTAAGTAGCCGCCGCTTCCAGCTAATTTCTTCTTACCGTCTTTCGTTTCAACTGGACCGCCTAAGCTATGTTCGAATGCAGCTTTAACATCTGAACCTTTAAGATCGATTTGTGCCATTCTGTTACCGAAAGGAAGTACTGTGATGATATCTTTTAACGTCACTTCGCCTGTGCGAATTTCTTCACGGATACCACCAGCATTTGTGATAGCGAAGTCTGAAGGCTGACTGAATTTCGTTTGACCGTATTGTTCCATTGCGTCTGCAATTGCGTGACCTAAGTTTGTTTCTTGAGCTGGCCCTTCGTTGTTGTAATGGTCAAAGTGCACTGGATTGTTCTCAATGATAACTTCTGACGTTTTCTTGTCGAATTCCTTAGAAGCCTTTTCAACTTGAGCAGCTAATGCTTCATTAGGCTTCACGTCTTTCGTATCTTCTTCGTGAATTAAACGTGATTTAAGGTTGTTCATCTTACCATCTTTGAAGTCGTAAGAAATGATACCTACGTTTTGAAGTGTTGCACCTGTTTGAGCAAGTAGGCTATCACCATATTGCTGACCATTCTCGATAACTGTGTGAGAGTGACCGTCAATAACTGTGATAGGGCGTTTAAGTGATTCATTCTTGCTAAGTTGCTCTGTTAAGTAATCCCCGCGCCATTCTTTCTTAGTTGAAGGGTTAACACCCATGTGTGAAAGGACGATAATGCTATCTACATCGTCTTGAATACGTTTAATTTCTTCTGTAACAGTTGATTCTGGGTCTTTAAATTCAACGCCTTTAATACCTTCTGGAGAAGTTGTTGTCTTAGTTTGAGGTGTTGTCACACCTACGATACCGTATTTCTTACCGTTCTTTTCAACGATTGTCGATTTCTTGAATGCAGGTTTACCGTCTTTATAAACGTTTGCTGTTACGATTGGAAAATCAAGCATGCTTTCTAATTTCTTTAATTGATCAAACCCGAAGTCGAATTCGTGGTTACCAACTGTCATTGCATCATAACCAACTGCGTTCATGACTTTAGCCATTTCTTCACCTTTAGATTCGTTAGATAAAGGAAGACCTTGGAAAGCATCCGCAGCATCTAATGTTAAGTCAGGGTTCTCTTGTTCTTTGATTGTCTTTAATTTAGCCATCCCAATTACGCGACCGTCTTCTTGTTCTAAGCGACCATGCATGTCATTAGTATGTAGAATCTTGTGTTGACCTTCTGCTGTCGTATCTTGATTTGTGTCCGCAGCGTTAGCGAAGTTATGTAAAGTTAGGACACTTAATAACATCATTACGACACCCACTACTTTAAGAAAAGTGGATTTCATAAACATTCCTCCTATACTTTTTTAATCCATAACTATCGTATCACGCAAAGTCGCGTGTGATTCTAAAAATTATGTAAATATAATTAAATTATTTTGAACAGAAATTTTCTATTTGATACAGACAGGGACGTAAGATTTTAAATGAGCTTAATTACTCTATTTAATACAATTCTTAAACAGCTGACTCAGAGGGCGGGGCCCCGGCAAATTTTAAAGAACAAAGAAGCTCATGCTTCTTTGTAAGATCAACTAACGAATCGAGAATTCGAGTTGAGCTTTATGCGCAAGCAAATTAACAAGCTATGCAAGCCGGGGCTTGCATTGTTATAAACAAAGAAGCTAAAGCTTCTTTGTAAGTTCAACTATCGAATATAAAATTCGAGTTGAACTTTACAGGAAAGCATGCTGTTTAAAAGAATTGTTTTTATAACCCACTCTGTCAATATTATTGATAAATGCATTTAAATTCTTCACAGACCATGATTTCGTCTTCATTAAATGAGATGTCGTAGTCCGCGTAGTATGGTTCGAAGAAAGCGATATGTGCTTGTCGCCAATAAGAAAGCGACCGATCGCCTTCACCTTCTTTGAAAGCAAAGTCCTCATCAATTTCTTTAAATGGCTTTTGATAGACGGCGATATTTTCGATGATGCATACAGGCTCATCGTTAGATTCTAGTATGATACTAACATCGCCTGTTTCAGGCATTGGTTCGTCATCAAGGCGATACATCGTGAGTGCACTCGTTGTCGCTGTTTTAGTGCCGTCTTTCACGAGTTGTACTAAGTGGTCGCTATCTACGCCAAAAGCCCAAGATGTATACGCTTTGTTCTTATATTCAGGAAACTCATTCGTAAATTTTTCCCAATACGTTTTTACGTCCATCGTCATCATCTCCTTTTTTATTATCTTAATTAAAAAGCCCGTCATAATCAATGTTTTGACACGTCCGTCATACTAACTGCACTCAAACTTCAGTGTGACCTTGAGGGGATTATTCGACGTCGTGCAAGCTGAGCTCGATGATACTTTAAAGCAATCAAATACGGGCGCTTTTCGTAGAAGGCGTATGCTACCTCTAATAAGAAAGTAACCACTTTGGGTTTAGCTCTATAAAACGCATAGTTGCTTAGAGGGCTTTTCAACAAATAAACTTAATTTAACGCACGTGTACTTACAGGGCTTTTCCAATAATAAAAGGATCACAAAACCCGCCTACTCAACTCTTACAATCACGTTACGTCTCTTGCACCCATTTTCAAAAAAAGGCGAAAAAAAGCACCCGGAAACAACATTCCAGGTGCATCATGTCCGTATTATAACGTATAAATTGGAGTCGGTTCGGCCTTGTCAGTGTCGCAAAGCTTCACATCATTCGTTGTACAGATGTCATGCTCGTTCAACACTTGACCGACACTCATGCGTGCTAGGTCTTTCATATTATTATCTTGCGATAGGTGTGATAAGTAAATGCGCTTCGTGTGACCTGTAATGACGTCGCTCATAGCGTGGCCAGCGTCCTCGTTCGACACGTGACCCATGTCGCTTAGAATACGCTGTTTCGTCTTCCAAGGATAGCGACACATACGAAGCATATCGACGTCGTGATTACTTTCGAATACGAACGCATCACTGCCACGAATCATGCCTTTCATGCGGTCTGACACGTAACCTGTGTCGGTGATCATCGTGAATTTCTTATAGTCGTTATGAAAGATGTAAAATTGCGGGTCAATGGCGTCGTGTGACACGTTGAATGACTCGATATCAAATCCTGCTAGAGATTTCGTTTCATATGGATTGAAGATAAACTTTTGATCAGTCGGGATTCGGCTATCTTTCTTCTCAATTTGCGTCCATGTCTTCTCGTTCGCATAAATCGGTAAGCCGTATTTACGCGCGATAACGCCTAGACCTTTAATGTGGTCCACGTGCTCGTGTGTCACGAGGATACCGTTTAAATCTTTGATACTGCGGTCAATCTTCTGGAACAGGGCTTCCATCTTCTTACCTGTTAAGCCTACGTCGACGAGTAGACTTCCTTTATCACTTTCTACATAAGTGGCGTTGCCTGTACTACCACTTGCCAGTACACTCATACGTATCAAGTGATCACCCTTTCTATTCTATTCTTTTTGTTCGATAATTTTAGGATTGTTTGATGTCGCTTCAATGTAGTAGGTCTTCGTTTCGTTGTCCGCTTCAATCACAACTTCCCAGTTTGGTTGAAGGACTTGTACGCTTGGTTCTCTAACGAATGAGTAGTAACCAAGTCTGACGTTTTTGACTTTATCACCTGAAATGAGATAACGATTGTAATAAAGTTCATCTAAAGCTTTTTTAGGTGAAATAACTTGTTTTTCAACGTTATTCGCACCTTCTGAAGGCTCAACTTTACCCATGTAAGACTGCGTAAACATTTTAACCCTCTTATCCTTATCTATCTTAAATATGATAAGCGCTTTAGAATTATTCATGATTGGGTAGTCTGAGTACGTTTGTTCAAATACAACTCGGTTCTTCGAGGAAGATTTAAACTGGTAATCTTTCCCGTGATAGACGTGTTTATCGATATAGCGCTTCAATGGACTAATTTCCTTTTCCGAAAAGTCAATTGGATGCTCCATATGAACGTCTATCGTTTCGTCACCATGATTGAGTTTAACATTTGAACGTGATTTCGCATATGATTCGAAATCCTTCGTCTTACCTGTTATCAATTGCATTTTAACGTCATCAACATCTGGTAATTTATTGAGAATTTGTATGTTTTCTTCATCAAAATCTAGCTCAGTGGTCTTTTCCTCTTCGAAGACCTTCGAACTATTGATCTTATTGATATAGGCAATGGCTAGACCGATATTGACGAGAATAAATACGATAATAAATAGTGTCTTCGCTAGTTTCCAGTTCATTTATCGTAACCTCCCGTCATCATACTCGAGCCATTCGCCATCATATTTCACAAACCACTTCGGTATTAATTTAGCGTTCTTCTGGGAATCAATGTCATCACTATGTTCAACGCGCATGTCGTAGGATACTGCCATATTCGATATTTTTGAAGGGTAGATTTTAGGATTTTGCGATAACTTATCGCTCACTTCCTCTGCTGAAGGTAGCTCAGTTTCTGCAGCACCATTGTCGACGCTTACATTCATCTTTAACAGACCGCGGCGATAACCAAAGATACCTTTCTCACCCCAAGTAATGTCTATTAAGCTGAGGCCATTCTTTTGGAACACAGGGCGATTATACGCATACATCAGGTACGATAACTTACCTGATTGTTCATCCGTGTTGAAAAGCCTAAACTCATCCGTATAGCCACCTTGTGAATTGATAAAGTTGAAGGTCGCTGGAATATTGGTACGCATGTCTGTGACTTTAGACTCGCTTTCAGATAAGTTTTTATACTTATACATTTCAACCGCGTGATTGTATTCAGCAACACCTGTTGTCGTGTTGTAAGTCGTATAGCCTCTTCTAGAGCTGTGTACGATTGCTGTGTTACCAAGTAGAAGTGAGTTTAAGTCGTCGATGCTAATTTTCTTGAGTACACTGCGGTAAGTCTTAAGGTCTTTGGGCTTTTCAGTGGCGTAAAGATATGTCGCTTGATCTTGAACTTTCTTGCCAGTCAGAATCTCTGAATAAGGTGTCATGTCGTCTTCAAATTCAGCTTTGAGTGACTTGATTTTAGCGCTATCAAGAGTCGTATCAATACGCATCGCTTTTTCCTTATCTTTCGAAACGGCGTATAACGTTACATTCTTGTTGGCCGTGTAATCGATGATAAGACGGTCCATATTAAAGTGTTTCGGAAA
The DNA here is from genome assembly GCF_000298075.1 of Staphylococcus massiliensis CCUG 55927. GTDB lineage: Bacteria > Bacillota > Bacilli > Staphylococcales > Staphylococcaceae > Staphylococcus > Staphylococcus massiliensis. The sequence goes on from NZ_JH815593.1 coordinate 1,648,752, forward strand.
CTCGCCTTCTTCAAGTCCTAAGACACGTGAAACGTACATTGAAACCGGCATTTCGAACGTGAAATCGAGTACTAAGTTTTGATCACTTAACTCTGGAATCACGAGACTCGGATGTGCCTTATAGTATTTCGTCTTCTTGATAGTATGTTCGTTAAATAACGGCGCTAAGTTGATGCTGCTATCGTAAGGCATACCCATAACGCGTTCGCCTTGTTTATCGATAAGTTGAAATGGCGCGACAACATTTTCGATTTGCTTATCGTGGCGCTTACCGATAGCCTTTTCTTCAACGCTATCTTCTTCCAATTGATCGGTTTTATGGTTCGGTGTGAAGTTCCATATCTTGTATGTCAGTATGATACTCGTGATGACGAGGATACCGAGTAGAATCGATTTGAAAATTTCTTTATTCTGCATCCCAATCACCATCTTCAATAACTTCTATCGGCAATGTGATGAAGATCGATGTACCTTGACCTTCCACACTGTTTGCCCAAATACGACCTTTATGCGCTTCGACGATTTCTTTTGAAATAGCGAGACCTAAACCAGTACCGCCCATTTTACGTGTACGTGCTTTATCAACACGGAAGAAGCGGTCGAAAATTTTATCAACTTTGTTAATTGGGATACCAATACCGTTATCTTTAATACGAATTGTCATTCGATTGTATAATGTGTTTTGTTTCACGTGAAACTCAACGCGTTTTTCGCCGCGAGAGTATTTAGTAGCGTTTGAAATGACGTTGTCGAACACCTGCGTCATCTTATCAGGGTCGATTTCAGTAAAGATGGTTTCGTTCGGAATGTCTCTGACAAAGGTCGTGTCTTTTGCGGCCATTTCGTGACGATTGATGATCTTTTGAATGAACATGTTAAAGTCGACAATCTCTTTATTGATCTGATCCGACTGGTTATCCATACGAGACAGATGTAAGAGGTCGTTAACAAGACGAATCATACGCTCTGTTTCTTCACGCGTCACAGATAGGAATTGAGGCGCGATATCTTTATCTTTCCAAGCACCACTTTCAAGTGCTTCAATATAACTGTTCATTGAAGTCAGTGGCGTTCTAAGTTCGTGTGACACGTTCGCAACGAATTCGCGACGTTCACGCTCGATTTGTTGTTGCTCCGTAACATCGTGTAATACCGCAATGTAACCTGTCACAAAGCCAGTATCCTGTACGATGGTACTAAAATTAACACGTGCAATGATACCTTCCTCTTCGTTCACTTCGATTAAGAAGCTATCGTTACTTTCTTGCATCTCATCAAGTGAGAACTCTTCTTCAAGGTCAAGCACACTTAGAATGTAGTAGCCCTGTACGTCTTCTTTCGCGAACCCGAGCATCTTAAGTGCCATGTCATTCACGATACGTACGCGGCCACGACGGTCAGTCGCAATGACCCCGTCACTCATATGCGTGATTACAGAATCTAGGCGTCGCTTCTCACTTTCAAGGTTCGCCTGTGCTTCTTGAACGCGTTTTGATAAGTTGTTGAATGCGAGCGCCAGTTCACCAATTTCGTCATTACCGTAAATCTTAACACGCTGGTTATAGTTACCTTTCGCCATCTCTACCGTTTGGTTACGCATGTCCGTAATTGGCTTTGTAATCGTACGTGCGATAAAGAAACCGAGAATCACTGTAATGAAGAGCGAAATGGCTGTACCAACGATGAAGATTTGGTTAATGCTCTTTAATTGTTCGTATACTTCAAAGATTTTACTCTCGATATGAATGATACCGATGAGCTTACCGTCCTCTGATTTAACAGGGACGTTAGAAACCCATATTTGTTGCTTACTTTCATTAGGCGAAATTTTTTTAAGTTGCTTACTTTCTCGTTTTTCGCCGAACGAAATCGCTTCTTTTACAGAACTCAACTTCGTCTTTTGATTGATAATACTTTTATTTTCACCACGGGAAGTGGCTAATACGACTTGATTATTATCAATGAAGCGGATTTCATAAATATCATTATGGTTCGCATAGTCCTTTAATAATGTTTGCACCTCTGATTGAAAAGACTCGTCCGAGTCGTCTTTGCTGGTGTACTTTTTCTTTATGTTAAAGGACAATTGCGTCGCATAGTTATTCATATTGTCTTTGAAGTTATTCTCAAGTTCATGTTCCAGACTATTCGTAAAGTATAAACCAATAATCTGCATACCTATGATGATCAGTAGTACATAGACAATAACGAGTTTAGTGTGAAGAGATTGAAATTGTTTTAACCACTTCATAAACTAACCTCTAGTCATGTTGTTGGAGAAAGTATCCAACGCCACGTCTTGTAACAATGTATTCAGGATGTGATGCATCGTCTTCGATTTTTTCACGTAAACGACGGATTGTTACGTCTACTGTACGTACATCACCAAAGTAGTCATAGCCCCACACCGTTTGAAGTAGGTGTTCACGTGTCATAACTTGACCCATATGTTTTGATAAATAGTGGAATAATTCGAATTCACGGTGTGTTAACTCAATTTCTTCACCGCGTTTTTTAATCGAATACGCATCTGGGTATACTACAATATCTTTAATTGTAATTTCATTCGTTGTTTCTTCAGTTTCTTGAGCTGGTTGTGCATAATGACGACGGAGATTTGCTTTTACACGTGCAATTAATTCTCTCGTACTGAATGGTTTCGTTACATAATCATCTGCACCTAATTCTAGCCCTAAAACTTTATCTATTTCTGAATCTTTAGCTGTAAGCATGATAATTGGCATATCAAATTTCTTTCTCACTTCACGACATACTTCCATACCGTCACGTCCCGGAAGCATAATGTCTAATAGCACAATATCAGGCTCTACATCATAAATTAAATCAACGGCATCGTTACCATCATAGGCACAATACACGTCGTAACCTTCTTTTTTTAAATTAAATTCTAAAATGTCAGCAATTGGTTTTTCGTCATCTACAACGACAATTCTTCTTGCCATATTATTGACCTCATTTCTAAATTGAAGTACTGAACGATTAAGTAAATTACATAATCTCCTACCTTATAATGTACCATTTCTTCCTATTAAATTCTATTTTCTTATCTAAAAATTTGTATTGCTATACGCTTTTTAGAATGCTTGATAAAGATGTCAATTGCTTACGTAAAGGGTTTGTAAAGACCGTTTATGTATAAAAAGTATATTTTTTGAAATTTTATAAGAATACAAAAAAATGCTCACCCTATTGGGTGAGCATCATACGGTCCCGACGGGAATCGAACCCGCGATCTCCTGCGTGACAGGCAGGCGTGTTAACCGCTACACTACGGGACCTAAAATGGTGACTCCTACGGGACTCGAACCCGTGTTACCGCCGTGAAAGGGCGGTGTCTTAACCGCTTGACCAAGGAGCCGTTCTTAAGCACAAGATAGATTATAGCATGATTAAATATGCAGTGACAAGATTTTTTTGTAAATTTTTTGTATAATTTTAAGTATAGCGTTTTAAAGGGAGGCAAATCGTATGGATTCACAGCTAAAACAAGGTGAACATACTGAGAGAAAGAAAAAGTTTTCACTAAAACAATTTATTAAACGCTTTATCTTTTTAACTATCGGTGCTGTCTTAATGGCAGTCGGGCTTGAACTCTTTTTAGTACCTAACAAGCTTCTTGATGGCGGTATCGTAGGTATTTCCATTATCTTATCTCATTTAACTGGGGTAAAACTTGGTATCTTTATTTTCGTATTAAACCTGCCATTTTTCTTCTTAGGTTATAAGCAAATCGGGAAGACCTTTGCGCTTTCCACACTTTATGCAATCACAGTACTTTCAGTGAGTACCGCTTTACTTCATCCTGTTCCACCATTTATTCAAGAGAAATTCTTAGTTACGATTTTCGGCGGTGCAATTTTAGGTATCGGCGTCGGTCTAGTGATTCGTTATGGTGGTTCACTCGACGGCACAGAAATTTTATCCATCTTGATCAATAAGAAGGTCCCATTTTCAGTGGGAGAAATTGTGATGATCATCAATTTCTTCATCTTTACGGTAGCTGGTTTTATTTTCACGTGGGAAAGTGCCATGTTTAGTGTTATCGCGTACTTCATTGCTTTTAAAATGATTGATACGATTTTACTTGGTATCGACGAATCGAAGGCCGTTTGGGTCATTAGCGATGAGTACAAGGAGATTGGTGAAGCAATTAACGCACGTTTAGGTCGTGGCGTCACGTATCTGCATGGTGAAGGTGCGTACTCAGGCGAAGATCGTCGCGTTGTCTTCTGCGTAATTACGCGTTTAGAAGAAGCGAAGCTCAAGGATATCGTTATGGAACTCGATGAAAAGGCCTTTCTATCCATAGGTAACGTTTCAGAAGTTTATGGCGGTCACCATCGTAAAAAAGATATTCACTAGAGTTAGTCCGAGTTTTTAATTTATGAAGTTTTGTTTGTTGTGTAATATATGGGTGCTTGGCGCTAAATAAATTTACATTTAAATAATTTTTTTATAAAATAGTTACGAGACTTAGTTGATATTTGTCTCAAGATCAACTTGTTCTGACAGTTGATTTTTTTCAAACCGTAATTGCGGTATCATTCCTTATGAATAGCTATCCTAGGCGTTAAAGTCTAGGGTAGCTCTTTTTTTGGGTTGGATATGGGGGTTGGGGTACGGGAGCTGGAGACCAATTTTGAGGTAACCTTTGTGATATGGCTTCCTTGTTACATTGTTTGTCTCAGTCTTTGTAATAAGGCGTCCTTGTTACTTTGTTTGTCTCTGTCTTTGTAATAAGGCGTCCTTGTTACTTTGTTTGTCTCTGTCTTTGTGATAAGGAAAATTTTCGAAACCGAAAATTTCTCATTATTTTAATTATAGGTGTAAGTATTGATGTAGATTTCTATACGGTAACGGGTTCGTTATGCGATTGTTTTTATTTTCTTTCGCGTAACAGACCCCTTATGCGATTGTTTTATTTTTCTTTCGCACAACGGCCCCATTATGCGATTGTTTTTTATTTCTTTCGCGTAACGGACTCCTTATGCGATTGTTATTTTTTCTTTCGCACAACGGGCTCCTTATGCGATTGTTTCTATTTTCTTTCGCGTAACAGACCCGTTATGCGATTGTTTCTATTTTCTTTCGCGCAACAAACCCGTTACACGATTGTTTCTATTTTCTTTCGCGCAACAAACCCGTTACACGATTGTTTCTATTTTCTTTCGCATAAGGGGGCCTTCCGTATAATTATTAATTCCCGTTAACCACGCTGCCCCCATTTTCAAAAAGAAAAAAGCCAACAAAGTCATAGAACTTTGCTGGCTTAGATATATTTAAGACGTCCGTCCGTCTAATTTACCATAATTTCTCTAGCATGTTTGTTTGGTTGCGGTCTGGACCTACTGAGAAGATTGAGATGTGAACGTTACATAGTTCTGAAATGCGTTCTAGGTAACGACGTGCGTTCTCAGGAAGTTCTTCTAACGTGCGGCAACCTGTAATGTCTTCTTTCCAACCAGGTAACTCTTCGAAGATTGGTTTACAACGCTTAAGTGTGTTTAAGTTAGCTGGGTATTCTGTAATTTCTTCACCGTCTAACTCGTAAGCTGTACAGATCTTAACTGTGTCTAAACCTGATAATACGTCGATTGAGTTGATTGATAGGTCTGTGATACCACTTACACGACGTGAATGGCGTAATACAACTGAGTCGAACCAACCTACACGACGTGGACGACCTGTTGTTGTACCGTATTCGCGGCCAACTTCACGGATGTGGTTACCGTCTTCATCGAATAGTTCTGTTGGGAATGGACCGTCACCTACTCGAGATGTGTATGCTTTACATACGCCGATTACTTTAGAAACGAATGTTGGACCTACACCAGTACCTACTGTAACGTTACCTGCAACTGGGTTACTTGATGTAACGAATGGATATGTACCGTGGTCGATATCTAACATAACACCTTGTGCACCTTCGAATAATACGCGCTCATCTGATTGAAACGCATCGTCAAGCACTTTTGAAGTGTCTGTAACGTATTGTTTTAAACGTTGACCCGCTTCATAGTATGCTTCGAAGATGTCTTCGAATTTGATTTCTTCAGCGTTAAACATACCTTTGAAGTAATCATTTTTATAATCAAGGTTCGTTTTAAGAATTTGTTCGAATGTTTCTTTATCTAAAAGGTCTGCCATACGGATACCCATACGATGTGCTTTATCTACATATGCTGGACCGATACCTTTTTTAGTCGTACCAATTTTATTATCACCACGACGCTCTTCTTCTAGTTCATCTTGTCTAATGTGGTAAGGTAAGATAACTTGAGCACGGTTTGAGATACGTAAATTATCTGTTGATACACCGCGTTCGTTCAAGCCGTCTAACTCTTTTAATAATGCGACTGGATCTACTACAACGCCGTTACCGATAACAGCTAATTTATCTTTATAGAAAATACCAGATGGTACTAAATGTAATTTATATGTTTCACCGTCAAACTTGATTGTATGACCCGCGTTATTTCCGCCTGAAAAACGTGCGATTACATCCGCTTGTTCAGCTAAGAAATCTGTGATTTTACCTTTACCTTCGTCTCCCCATTGTGTCCCAACAACTACGATTGATGACATAAGAGCACCTCCAAGTTTTTCTCATTTAACCATATGTATTCTACCAATACTATTCTGTAATTGCAAACATAAAAACGAACATTTATTTGACTTTTTAAAAGGCGTGCGCCACCGCGATTACGAACCAACAAAAGCCCGCTAAGGCCGTCGTTACAACGTTTATCGCTCAATACATTCTTTTTAAAAATACATACTTCTGAATGATTATGAACGATAAATCAATACAAAAACCGTACATTAAAGCATAAAAACTTTTAAATGTACGGTTAAATACTTCGCATTACATTTCTGCGTGTGCGTAATCAATGTCTGTAAATTTATTATATTGTTTCATGAAGTGAAGTTTAACGGTTCCTGTAGGGCCGTTACGTTGCTTGGCGATAATAATCTCAATCTCACCATTATCATCATTCGTTTGAGGTAAGTTGTCGCCATCTTCATCGTCGTCATCTTCACCACGGTTATAATAATCTTCACGATATAAGAAAGCTACAATATCCGCGTCTTGCTCGATAGACCCTGATTCACGAATATCACTCATCATAGGTCGTTTATCTTGTCGCTGTTCAACACCACGTGATAACTGACTGAGTGCAATCACAGGGCACTCCATCTCTCTTGCGATAGCTTTCAATGTACGCGAAATCTCTGACACTTCTTGTTGACGGTTATCTGACATACGAGAACCGCTTCCTTGAATCAGTTGTAAGTAGTCGATCACAATCATATCGAGGCCGTGCTCTTGTTTAAGACGACGACACTTTGATCTAATATCTGTGATTCGAATACCTGGCGTATCATCGATGAAAATCTTCGTACGTGACAACTTACCGACTGCAATCGTGAAACGATTCCAATCTTCTTCAGTCATCGTACCGGTACGTAAACGGTTTGAGTCTACGTTACCTGAACTACAAATCATACGCGTTGCGAGCTGGTCAGCACCCATTTCTAGTGAAAAGATACCTACCGTAAATTGATCTTCGTGTGTCGCAACCTTTTGCGCAATATTTAGTGCGAAGGCAGTCTTACCGACAGATGGTCTTGCTGCTAAGATGATTAAATCATTGCGGTTAAAGCCCGCTGTCATATTATCTAAATCACGGTACCCTGTTGGGATACCAGGTGTTTGACCACTATTCTGATCAAGCAATTCTGCATTATCGTACACATCACCTAAGACGTCACGAATATCTTTAAAGCCGTCACTCTCACGTGTAGACGAAATATCAAGAATACGTTTTTCGGCGTCATTTAACACGACTTCTAAATCTAACTCATCATTATAACCATCATTTGCGATACTCTCAGCAACATAAATCAACTTACGCTTAATCGCATGCTTAATTACGATGTCGATATAATGATCGATGTTACGAGTTGTAGGTAAGTTATTCGCAAGTTCAGCGAGATATGATGGTCCACCTGACTCACTGAGCTTACCTTCAGTCGTGAGTTGTTCGAGTAATGTAACGATGTCGATCTCTTTGCCGTCTTCATTTAAATTCATCATGGCACGGAAGATGTGTTGATGTGCCATACGATAAAATGACTCAGGAAGTAAGACTTCCTGAGTTGTTATAATCAGTTCTGGATCAATGAGAACTGCACCAAGTACAGACTGCTCTGCTTCATTGTTATGTGGCATTTGATTTTGTTGTTGATACATACCATCCATACGGAGCACCTCATTACCTTACGTATTATTTTTCCACTGTGTGAACGCGTAATGTACCTTCTACTTCTTTGTGAAGTTTAATTGGTACGTTCGTATAACCAAGTGCGTGGATACCATTTGGTAAATCCATCTTACGTTTATCTACTTTGATATCATGTTGGTCTTTAAGTGCTTCAGCGATTTGTTTCGTGCTCACTGAACCAAATAATTTACCGCCTTCACCTGATTTAGCCATAACTTCAACTTCTAATTCACTTAAACGTTCTTTTAACTTTTTAGCGTCTTCTAATTCTTGTTGTTTTTCTTCTTCTTTACGTTTATTTTGTTGTTCTAATTGTTTTAAGTTACCTGGTGTTGCTTCAACTGCTAAGTTCTTTTTTAAAAGGAAGTTATTCGCATAACCTACTGGTACGTCTTTAACTTCGCCTTTCTTACCTTTACCTTTAACATCTTCTGTGAAAATTACTTTCATGATTCGTCACTCCTATTCATCTGTTCTGTAATTGCTTCTTGAAGTTGTGCGATTGCATCTTCTATATTTGAATCTTTAAGTTGTGTTGCAGCATTTGTTAAATGTCCGCCGCCACCTAATGCTTCCATCGTAAGTTGCACGTTAATTTCACCAAGCGAACGTGCTGATATACCAATTAAGTTCTCTTCACGTTTCGCTACCACATAGGATGCCTCAACGCCATCAAGACTTAATAATTCGTCTGCCGCCTGAGCGACTGTTACCGGATGATAAATCTTTTCGTCAGAGCCATGTGCGATTGCTACGCCATGATCTTGTAATTCTACCGTACGAATTAATTCAGAACGATTAATATACGTATCAATATCATCCTTTAAGAAATGTTGCGTCAGAATTGTATCTGCACCGTGTGCTCTTAAATAGCTTGCTGCATCAAAAGTCCTAGAACCAGTACGTAGTGTAAAGTTGCGTGTATCTACAATAATACCTGCAAACATCACTGTCGACTCTAAACGTGTTAAACGTTGTTCTTTAGGTTGATACTCAAGCAATTCTGTAACAAGCTCAGCAGTCGAACTTGCATAAGGTTCCATATAAACAAGTAATGGGTTTGATATGAAACTATCACCACGTCTGTGATGGTCAATAACCACACGACGGTTTGCTTTATTTAAAATATTTTCATCAAGAACCATTTCTGGTTTGTGTGTATCTACAACAACGAGGGTTGTCTTAGATGTCATGATATCCCAAGCTTCATCCGATGTAATAAAGCGTTCTTTAAGTTCTGGTTTCTCATCAATTTCATTCATTACTCGGCGTAATGTTGGGTCTATATCTTCTTCATTTAATACGATATATGCATCAAGGTTATTCATCATCGCAAATCGTGATACCCCGATAGCTGCACCGATTGCATCAAGGTCAGGTCTCGTGTGACCCATAACAATCACTTTGTCACCTTCCATTAAAATGTCTTTTAAAGCGTGAGAAATAACACGCGCACGAACTCGCGTACGTTTCTCCATCGGGTCAGTCTTACCGCCATAGAAACGAACGTTACCATTCATATTCTTGATGGCAACTTGGTCACCACCACGACCTAGCGCTAAGTCTAAGCCTGATTGTGATAATTCACCTAAATCAATGAGGTTATCTGAACCTTCACCGATACCAATACTTAATGTAAGTTGTGCACGGTAACCGACACTCTTTTCACGAAGTTGACTTAAAATATCAAAGTTCGTATCTTCAATTTCCTTTAAGATACGATGGTTTAAGTATGCGACAAACTGGTCTGAGCTATAACGTTTAAAGTAAACGTCATGCTCTGTTGCCCAGCGGTTAATCACTCTTGTAACCATTGAGTTGATTTCTGAACGTTGTGTGTCGTTCATATTCTGCGTGATTTCATCATAGTTATCTAGGAAAAGCGTTGCAATGATTGGACGCTGATCTTCAAATAATTGAGAAGTCTGTACCTCTTCAGTAATATCGAAGAAATAAAGTACGCCTTCCTCTTCTGCGTGACTAACACGGTAGTGATATGGTTCGTCTGTAATTTCGATTTCTTCTGTCTTTTCTAATTGCTTTAAAATATTAGGATAAACCTCATTAATCGGATCCGAAATGACGTTACGATCAATGCGATCATGCATAAATTGGTTTAACCACTCGATTTGGTCATTTTCATCGAGAATGACGATACCAATCGGCAACGTCTTTACTGCTCTATCACTCGTTCCACATATTTCACCACTTAGTTGATTGACGTATTCGTCCATCTTCTTGTAAGCGTGTCTTAACATGAAAGCTGTAATGATAATCATTACGATAAGACCAATCGTTACAAATAAAGCCAATAACGGCCTAAATATGAACCATATAACAACGATAGCGATCGATGTAATCACCATTAAAAGATAAGGGATTAACAGTGACTTTTTAGTGGTTTGACGGTTCATTTTGTCACCTCAAATCATTTTTTAATGAAGCCTTTTAAATTTATACCTAAATCTAACATTCCAATGAGTCTAGTAATCGGATAAAAGATAACACCTAAAATCACGAAAATAACGGATACCGCTGTAGGGAATCGTTTCTTGTGCGCGAAGTAATGTATTAAACTTAATCCTTGAATAAACATAACTAATTGTAACATAACTTGTAAGTTCAATAGAATGCTTGTCCATGTGTTAATTTCCGTTGTAAACATCATACCCAATAATACGACAAAATATATCCACAAGAATGAGCGGTTCATTTCCCATGAATACAAGGGTTTGAATGATGGTGTTGCAATCTTAAATTCACGTAACATTGGAAAAGTGATGAGTAGATTTAAAAATACAATGAATATGATAAAAAGTACTAAAAATGATGGGAAAGACGCACTTAAGGTATGAATACTATTTTCTAACATATCCATTGACTCTTTAGACACATCACTTACTTTTTGCGCTTCTTTCATTAATGATTCTAACGGTTTAATCATTTGATATGTGAGTGGAATCATTTTTATACTTTGTAAAATCATGATAACCACTAAAGTGATCAGACTTGATATAAATGAAGCTAAGTAAAAAATGCGTTCCTTTGATGCGCGTTCTTTTAACAATTGACCGATCACGGCACTTAAAATAAAGATGATAATTACAATACTTAATGCAAAGACACTTTTCGTAAGCGTTGTAATTATCACCGTGATTAATGCACTCATGCCAAATGATGGAATTGATTTGTGCCATAATACGATACCTGGAATTGTTGCAAATAAAAGTAACAATACGCTAAGCCATGGTACGAAGCTTAATATTATAGCTAAGACAATCATGACACTTGTAGCAATCATCGTTGCTTTAACATCTATTTTCGAAAACAATAATGCCACTTCCAAACTTTATAATCTTTAATCTCTATTCTACAATCTTTAGCGTTGTTATACAATTGTAGTATATTGATTTACAAATCATCAAATTCGGTTTATTTACGCTTATTTCGCGTTACTTTTAAAAAATGATATAAGTTGGGTGCCCATATATTGAAGTTCAATAAAAATCCATCATGACCTACGTTGTCAGGCACATAGAAATGCCTATGATATTTAAATCGTTTCCCTACGTGATAGACGTCTTCGTTTGGATACAATAAATCGTCTTTAAATCCTACTGTGAGGACTTTAGTTTCGAGCGATTTGAAGACTGCATCAACATCTTCACGGCCTCTATCAATATTATGACTGTCTAAGACGTCGAGCAGTGTCAGGTAACACTTCAAATCGAAGCGTTCCTTGAATTTGTCTCCTTGATACTTCTGGTAACTTACCACTTCTTCAGGCGTAAAATTTTCTTCGTAAGACTTTGAAGATCGATACGTTAAGAACCCAATTTGTCTTGCTAAACTTAGCCCTTCCTTACCCGCTAAATGTATACTTTGTCTCGCTATCTCATTGAATGCGCGGCTATATGAAGATGTCTTACACGTTGAAGCGAGAATTACGGCTTTCTTAACGTTAAACTGGTTATTATATAGCAGTTCTATCGCTTGCATACCACCTAAGGACGCTCCGATTAAGATATCAATCGTTTTAAACCCTAAGTGTGAAATACCGATTTCAATCGCGCGAACGATATCTCGTATCGTTAATCTCTCTGGAAAAGCACGCTCAGTTAATGCTGAACTTGAACCAAATGGACTACCTATAACATTGAACGTTAAAAATTGATAATCATGTACAGGCATATATCCCCCATCAATGATTTCTCGCCACCAGCCTGGATCATCATCTGTACCATAAGTTAGATGGTTTCCTGTAAGCGCATGGCAAATGAGGACGAGTGGTTGACCCTTGTAGCCTACGTGCTCGTATCTGAGTTTAAGATTTTCTATTGTTTCACCTGATTCAGTTGTAAATTCACCTAAATGTAACGTATCTACTGTATAGTTCATTCCAAAACCTCCTTGCATATTAAAAAAACACCTTACTCGATTGTAAGGTGTTTGTAGACTTATCAATCGAATGAACGTTGGTTGTAGCACCGTGTCTTGAGATCGGTTGCTGAAGTCTCATCGGGCCAAGTCCCTCCACTTCTCTTAATAAGCAATATGAAATTGATTAAGTTAATCATAACTTATATGGCTTTATTATTAAAGTGATATGTCAAAATATTCTGATAAAAATTACTTTATAGCATCCTTAGTTACACTTCCGTTTGTCTGAAGTAAGACAAACGTCATACTCGGAAAGCTAATATTATAGCGTTTTATTGCTTGTGAATTTTTACTCGAAAATTTAGACTTCCCTGATATTTTTAGACACCCTTCACACTCCCCTACCCCACCAGGGGGGTTACTTAATTTAAATAAAACCCTTGATTTAAAAGGCTTTTAAAAAAGAGGCGACCTTAAAAGCAACCTCCCCTCTTCTTAAGTACAATTCATCTTTAATGTCTTAGCAATGATAAAAAAAGAAAGCAACTAGATCGATTCGTAACCGATCTAGATGCTCCTGTTAAAAGCCATTTATAATGTTTAAGATTTATTTATTGATTGGTTCAATCTTAGTTTTACCACCCATGAATGGAACAAGCGCTTCAGGGATTGTAATAGAACCGTCTTCGTTTTGATAGTTTTCAACGATAGCTGCGAACGTACGACCTACTGCTAGACCACTACCATTTAATGTGTGTGCAAATTCTGGTTTAGCATCTTTATCGCGTTTGAAACGGATATTTGCACGGCGTGCTTGGAAGTCAGTTACGTTAGAGCAAGAACTGATTTCTTTGTATTCATTGTAGCTTGGTAACCAAACTTCTAAGTCGTAAGTTTTGCTTGCGCCGAAGCCGATATCACCTGTACATAAGATTACACGACGATATGGTAAGCCTAATTCTTCAAGGATGCTTTCAGCGTTCTCAGTCATTTCTTCTAAAGCATTCCAAGAATCTTCTGGTTTCTCGAAACGTACTAATTCAACTTTGTCGAATTGGTGTAAACGGATAAGACCTCTAGTGTCACGGCCTGCAGAACCCGCTTCACTACGGAAACAAGCTGACATTCCAGTGAATTTCTCAGGTAAGACACCTGGTTGGATAACTTCGTCACGGTAATAGTTTGTTAAAGGTACTTCAGCAGTTGGGATTGTGTAAAGACCTTCTTTTTCAACTTTGAATAAGTCTTCTTCGAATTTAGGTAACTGACCAGTACCATACATTGAATCAGCGTTAACTAATTGTGGTACCATCATTTCAGTGTAACCGTTTTGAGTTGTATGTTTAGTAAGCATGTAGTTCATTAAAGCACGTTCAAGTAACGCACCATCGTTTGTTAAGTATACGAAACGTGCACCAGAAACTTTTGCAGCACGTTCAAAGTTAGCCATCTTAAGATCTTCTACTAAGTCCCAATGAGCTTTGTAATCGAAGTCGAATTCACGTGGCGTACCCCATTTTTTAACTTCAACGTTGTCTTCATCTGAATCACCTTCAGGTACATCGTCATGAATGAAGTTTGGTATACGTGCTAATTTATCTTCAATTTCAGTTTTAACTTCTTTTAATTTAGCGTCTAAGTCTTTGATTTTGTCGCCAACTTCACGCATAGCTTTAATCGCATCATCCGCGTCTTCTTTATTACGTTTTTTCTGAGCGATTTCTTCACTTGCTTTGTTACGCTCAGCTTTAAGTTGTTCAGTTTCGTTAATGTATTCACGGCTTTTTGCATCAAGCTCTAGAACTTCATCAACAACACTAGGCTCCATACCTCTTAATCTAACTTTTTCTTTAACGTAATCAGGTTCATTTCTAAAAACTTTAATATCTAACATCTTCTAAAAACACCCTTTCAAATTTATATATATTTGAGTATTCACGCATAAAAAAAGTACCACATCCCTATGTTACAAGGGACGTGGTACGACGCGTTGCCACCCTATTTAACAGTCTAAAATTAGACTGCACTCTCACTAAAATAACGGTTAAACCGATTGTTCATCTTAACGTGGGTAGATTCATATTATGTTTAAATGCTTGTTCGCACTAACCACAAGTTCTCTGAATTTAAATACACAATATTACTTATTCCACAAAACAATAATAAGTTTATTAAGTTAATTTTAATATACCAAAAGATTTCTCAAAATTCAAGAAATATTATAGGTAAGCTTGTTCTTTTAAATAATTTGCCACATTTTCGATATCTTTATGGAATTGACGATCTTCAGTGATTGAAGGTACAACTTCACGTAAGGTATCGAACTGTGCTTTTGTTTTAGGAGATAATAATGACGCATCTTTTAATTCAGCAGCTTGTAACGCGATGATACATTCTATTGCAAGAACACGTCGTGTGTTCTCAAGCATATCGTATCCGTGACGTGACGCAATCGTACCCATGGATACGTGATCTTCTTGGTTAGCTGATGAAGGAATAGAATCGACGCTCGCAGGATGAGCTAGTGTCTTATTCTCTGAAACGAGTGACGCTGCCGCATACTGCATGATCATTACACCGCTTTGTAAACCTGGCTCAGGACTTAAGAAAGCTGGTAATTCACCATTAAGCTGAGGGTTCACTAAACGCTCTAAACGACGTTCTGAAACGTTACCAAGCTCACTAATTCCAATTTTAAGGAAGTCTAATGCGAATGCTACAGGTTGACCATGGAAGTTACCTCCTGAAATCACAAGTGTTTCATCACCGTCTTCAAAGATAAGTGGATTATCGTTCGCAGCGTTCATTTCATGCTCTAGTTTTTCTGCTACGTAATTGAATACTTGAAAACTTGCACCGTGAATCTGAGGGATACAACGTAACGTATAGGCATCTTGTACACGTACTTCACCTTGACGCGTCGTTAACTGAGACCCCTTTAACCAGTCACGCATGCGCGCTGCAACTTCTACTTGTTCTTTAAAGTTACGTACCTTATGTACGTTCTCATTGTATGCATCCGTGATACCATTTAGTGCTTGATGTGTAAGTGCAGCTATCCATTCAGACTGATATCCGAGAGCTGTAGCTTCTATGTGGTTAATAACACCTTGAGCAGTCATAGCTTGTGTTCCATTGATAAGTGCTAGGCCTTCCTTGGCTTTTAACACAAGAGGCTCTCTATTAAGGCGATTTAAGACCTCCCGACTGTCTAAATCTTCTCCCTTGTAATGGACACGACCTTCACCTACTAGTGCTAGTGCAAGGTGAGATAAAGGTGCTAAATCTCCTGACGCTCCTAAAGAGCCTTGACTTGGAATGATAGGAATAATGCGTTCATTGATAAAGTATATGAGTTGATCGACTAAGTCCGTTGTTACACCTGAATGGCCTTTTAATAAAGTATTTAAACGCAACACCATCATTACTAACGATACTTCTTGTGAAAATGGTTTCCCCATACCGCATGCATGAGAACGTATTAAATTCATTTGTAATTGGTTGGTTTGATGACCTTCTATTAAAACATCACTAAATAAGCCGAAACCTGTTGTGATACCATAAATCGTCTCTTTATTAGCGATAATACCTTCAACAATCTCACGGCTCTTCTTAACGCGTTCTAGTGCGTCTTCAGTGATAGATACTTTTTGATTGTCTTTTAAAAATACACGAATGTCTTCTATAGATAAGTTAGCTCCTGATAGTTGTAATGCCATATATAATCCCCCTTATTTTTCTCTCTTATTAAAAGTATACGCTTAGAAAATAGGGGAAACAATAAAGTTCGTGAAATCCGTAACATGGTATTGAATTAGTATTTTAAAGGGGTAAAGAAATTGCTTATTGACTTAACCTGTGTACAGGTATAATATATCTTATTGTATTTGGTGCAAATATAATCATTAATGAATCTTTTAGAGAATGTAAAGTTCTTACAGTTATCTATAAGTATTTGTTAAATCATGGATATAAGGAGGCTTTCGTATGGAAATCTTATCCACTGTTAGCATACCCAAACGTAAAAAGGAAACGCATAAAGGTGATTACGGCAGAATTTTACTCATCGGCGGAAATAGCAATTTAGGTGGCGCTATTATGTTAGCAGCTCGTGCATGTGTGAATAGTGGAAGCGGATTAATTACTGTAGCAACGCATCCGACTAACCACCCAGCATTACATGCAAATTGTCCTGAAGCCATGGTTATTGATATCAACGATACTAAAAAATTAACGAAGCATATTGAAGCAACGGATTGTATCTTAATTGGACCAGGTCTAGGTTGTGACTTTAAAGGTAACAATGCAATCACGTTCTTATTACAAAACATTCAACCTCATCAAACTTTAATTATTGACGGTGACGCAATTTCAATCATTAGTAAACTGAAACCAGACATTCCTGCGTGTCATGTGATTTACACACCACATCAAAAAGAATGGGAACGTCTAAGTGGTATTCCGATTGAAGAACAAACGTATGAACGTAACCGTGAAGCGGTCGACCGTCTAAACGCGACTGTAGTGCTTAAAAAGCACGGCACGGAAATTTTCTTCCAAGAAGGCGAATATAAATTACAAATTGGTAGCCCAGCAATGGCAACAGGTGGCATGGGTGATACTTTAGCAGGTATGATTACAAGCTTTGTAGGCCAATTTGAAAACGACGATGCGGTTACAAGTGCGACGTATACACACAGTTATATTGGAGAAGAATTATCAAAAAGTATGTATGTTGTACCGCCTTCAAACCTAATTGATGAAATTCCTTACGCAATGAAACGTTTAGAAGACTAATTAAAATAGAAGACAGGCTAGAACAAGGTGATGTTCTAGCCTGTCTTTTTTATAATATGAAATTAAGATTCGTCGTCTTTATCGCTATTTTCGATATCTTCGTTTACACGATCCATGAAGTCTTTACGGACTTCGATGCGTTCCTCTGAATCGCTATCCGCTTCTTCAGTTTTGATAACATCTCCTGGTGCTTCATCTTCAAGTACTTGTTCTTTAGAAACATCATTGTCGTCTTCAGATTCCGAATCATCTTCACCTTTAATATCGTCGTCTTCTTTGACCTTTGCTACAGTAGATACGAATTGGTTATCTTGTAATCGGATAAGACGCACACCCTGAGTCGCACGACCTGTTTGACTAATGTCTTCTACTTGAAGGCGGATAATAACGCCTAGGTTCGTTACAATCATGAGATCCTCATCGCCACTAACAGTCGTAATACATACAATATCTCCGTTACGTTCAGTTAACGTGGCTGTCTTAATACCTTTACCACCACGATTAGATAAACGATACTCATTTACGTTAGTACGCTTACCATAACCTTTATCAGTTACAACAAGAATTTCGTCATCGCTTTCTTTATGTGCAACGTCTAAGCCGACGACCATATCACCTTCACGAAGTGTAATACCTTTTACACCTGCCGCAGTACGTCCGAGAGGTCGTAACGTTGATTCGTCGAAACGTATCAATGACGCGTGTTTAGTACCAATTAGAATATCTTGGTTGCCATCGATAAGTCTTACCGCAATTAACTCATCGTGGTCTTTAAAACTAATTGCTATTTTACCGTTCTTATTAATGCGAGAGAAGTTATTTAAACGTGAACGCTTCACGATACCTTGTTTTGTCGCAAAGACTAAATAATCATCTTCTTTATCTAAGTCTTTAACAGCAATCATGGTACTGATCACTTCGTCTTTTTCAATTTCTAAAGCATTCACAATAGGAATACCTTTAGACTGACGTGAGAGTTCTGGTACTTCATAACCCTTAAGTTTATACACGCGACCTTTATTCGTGAAGAATAGGATGTGATCATGCGTGCTCAGCGTTACAAGCTGACTTACAAAGTCTTCTTCAAGCGTATTCATACCTTGCACACCGCGACCACCACGATTTTGCGCACGATATGTAGACACTGGTAAACGCTTAATGTAATTATTATGACTTAATGTAATCACGATTTGCTCTTCAGGAATTAAATCCTCGTCTTCAATGTGATCAATGCCGCCTATTTGAATTTCAGTACGACGTTCATCACCAAAGCGTTCTTTAATTTCTTCAAGTTCTTCTCGAACGATATTAAGTAAGAGTTCTTCATCAGCTAAGATAGCCTTTAACTCTTTAATATATTCAATAAGTTGATTATATTCGTCTTCAATCTTATCTCGCTCTAAGCCTGTTAAACGTCTTAAACGCATATCTAAAATAGCTTGAGCTTGACGTTCAGATAATTTAAAGCGCTCTTGCAGGCTATCCATCGCAATCTTATCTGTTTCAGATTCACGGATTGTTGAGATGATTTCATCGATATGGTCTAACGCGATACGTAAACCTTCAAGGATATGTGCACGGTCTTCGGCTTTTCTAAGGTTGTATTCAGTTCTACGACGTACAACGACTTTTTGATGTTCAAGATAAGATTCTAAAGCTTGTTTTAAGTTAATTAAGCGTGGTCTGCCGTTAACTAAAGCAATCATATTCACACCAAATGACGTTTGTAGTGGAGTTAATTTATAAAGATTGTTTAATACGACATTCGCATTCGCTTCTCTTTTAACATCGATTACAACACGTACACCAGTACGTAAACTTGTTTCGTCACGTAAGTCTGTGATACCTTCGATTTTCTTATCACGAGCAAGTTCAGCAATCTTTTCAATCATACGCGCCTTGTTCACTTGGAACGGTACTTCAGTTACGACGATGCTTTCACGACCATTTCCACGTGATTCAATTTCTGCCTTAGCACGCATTTGAATAGAGCCTCGTCCAGTTTCATAAGCGCGTCTAATTCCACTTTTACCGAGAATAAGCCCCGCAGTAGGAAAATCTGGACCTTGAATATCGTTCATAAGCTCTGAAATAGTAATATCAGGGTTATAACTTATACTTAAAACACCATCAATAACTTCAGTCATATTATGAGGTGGTATGTTCGTTGCCATACCTACCGCAATACCTGACGCACCGTTAACAAGAAGGTTAGGGAAACGAGCAGGTAAGACTGACGGCTCTCTTTCCGTGCCGTCATAGTTGTCGATAAAGTCGATCGTGTCTTTATTAATATCACGCAGTAATTCAAGCGTGAGCTTTGTCATTCGCGCTTCAGTATAACGCATTGCTGCGGCACCATCGCCGTCCATAGACCCAAAGTTACCTTGTCCATCAACAAGTGGATAACGATAACTGAAATCCTGAGCCATACGTACCATAGCCTCGTAGATAGATGAGTCACCATGAGGGTGATACTTACCCATTACATCACCGACAATACGTGCGGACTTCTTATAAGGTTTATCCGGCGTCATACCTTGTTCATTTAAACCGTATAAAATACGTCGGTGAACCGGCTTTAAACCATCTCTAACGTCTGGCAATGCACGTGAAACGATAACGCTCATCGCATAATCTAAAAATGACTCACGCATTTCACTGCTTATATTTCGTTCATTAATTCTTGATTCAGGTATTTCAGCCATCAAGATATCCTCCTTAATTCATCTTCAAATTCTAACTTTAGAAATCTAAGTTTGCGTATACTGCATTGTCTTCAATAAACTGACGTCTATTTTCAACGATGTCACCCATGAGCATTTCAAACGTTTGGTCCGCTTCAATCGCATCTTCAAGCTTAACTTGAAGCATTGAACGGTGTTCAGGATTCATAGTAGTTTCCCAGAGTTGATCAGCATCCATTTCACCAAGACCTTTATAACGTGCAATAGACCATTTAGGTGTCGGTTTTAATTCGGATTTAAGCTTATCGAGCTCACGATCATTAAACACGTAGTACTTTTGTTTACCTTGCGTTAATTTATATAACGGTGGCTGCGCGATATAAATATAACCCGCTTCAACAAGTGGACGCATAAAGCGATAGAAGAACGTAAGTAATAATGTTCTAATATGCGCTCCATCAACGTCGGCATCTGTCATAATAACGATCTTATGATATCTCGCTTTAGAAATATCGAAATCTTCTCCAATGCCTGTACCAAACGCTGTGATCATCATGCGAATTTCGTTGTTATTTAAGATTTTATCAAGACGTGACTTTTCAACGTTAAGTATCTTACCTCTAAGTGGTAGAATTGCTTGTGTTCTTGAGTCACGGCCTAGTTTCGTAGACCCCCCGGCAGAGTCACCCTCTACTAAGAAAATCTCACTCTCTGAAGGATCTTTACTAGAACAGTCCGCTAATTTACCTGGTAAGTTAGATACTTCTAAACCAGATTTACGTCGTGTCACTTCACGCGCCTTCTTAGCAGCGATACGTGCTCTAGAAGCCATGAGCCCTTTTTCAACGATAATTTTTCCAACTTGAGGGTTTTCCATTAGGAAACGTTCAAAGAGCTCTGAGAAGACTCTGTCAACGATTTGTCGTACTTCTGAATTACCGAGCTTCGTTTTCGTTTGTCCTTCGAATTGAGGATCACCATGTTTGATTGAAACAATTGCTGTTAAACCTTCACGTGTATCTTCACCAGTTAAACGCTCTTTATCCTCTTTGAGAAGGCGATTCTTTTGACCGTAACTATTTAACACTCGCGTTAACGCACGTTTAAAGCCATCCTCGTGTGTACCACCCTCATAAGTGTGAATATTATTCGCATACGTCAATAGGTTTGTAGCGTAGCCGCGGTTGTATTGAAGTGCAATTTCAACTTCAACATCCTCACGTTGTTCATGAACATAAATAGGTGATTCATGTAACGGGTCTTTATTCTCGTTTAAAAGGTCAACGTAAGACTTAATACCACCTTCATAGTAGTAATTATCTTCACGTTCTTCTTCCTCACGCTCATCTTTTAGCGTTATAGAAATCCCTTTATTTAAAAATGCTAGTTCACGAATACGGTTCTGTAACGTTTCGTATTGATACGTCGTAGTCTCTTGGAAGATCTCAGGGTCAGCTTTAAAACGGATTGTCGTTCCGTTTAAAGATGTATCGCCAATCTCTTTAAGATCAAATTGTGGAACACCTTTTTTATAAGCTTGATGATATACGGTTTCGTTACGGTATACATAAACTTCTAAGTCTTCTGATAACGCGTTAACTACAGATGAACCTACACCGTGTAGACCACCTGATACTTTATAGCTGTCGCCGCCGAACTTACCACCAGCGTGTAATACCGTTAAAATAACTTCTACAGCTGGACGGCCCATTTTCTCTTGGATGTCTACAGGAATACCACGACCGTTATCTGTAACTTTAATCCAGTTGTCTTTCTCAATTGTGACTGTAATTTCTGAAGCGTAACCTGCGAGTGCTTCGTCAATACTGTTATCAACAATTTCCCATACGAGGTGATGTAATCCTTTTTCTGAAGTCGAGCCAATGTACATACCTGGGCGTTTTCTAACCGCTTCAAGTCCTTCTAAGACTTGTATTTGTCCTGCACCATAACTTTCCGTGTTGTTATTGTCTTTCAATAGTTCCACCTTCACTTTCTCTACTTCATAATTTCACCTTGATTAATTCGATATAACTTCGCATGTTTCATAATTTCATGGTCTATGCCATCAACAGATGTCGTCGTCACAAACGTTTGAACTTTATGTTGAATTGTTGTTAGTAAATGCGTTTGTCTTGAATCATCGAGCTCACTTAATACATCATCTAGTAATAAAATTGGGTATTCGCCGACTTCTTGATTCATTAATTCAATCTCAGCAAGCTTTATTGATAATGCAGTTGTGCGTTGTTGGCCCTGTGAGCCATATGTTTTAGCGTCCATGCCATTTACGTTAAAGCTTAAATCATCACGGTGCGGACCAATAACAGATACACCACGTTCTTTTTCTTTAGTTATGTGATTATTAAGCGTTTCAAGCAACGCTTCATATTGTGTTGCTTCGTCATCCGCTTCGATCTTAACGCTTGGTTGATACTTCAAACTAAGTGTCTCTTGATTATTCGTAATGCCACTGTGAATCGGCTTCGCTAATTTTTGAAGCTCATCCACAAAACGTTGGCGTCGTCTCGTTACACTGAGGGCATACTCAGCAAACTGTTGGTTTAATATTTCTAGCATCGTTGTATCGTCTGTCTTACCTATTTGTAATTTCTTTAAGTAATGATTTTTTTGTTTAAGTATGCGCTGATACTGAGATAAATCATTTAAGTAAAGTGCAGAAATTTGACCAAGTTCCATATCAATAAAACGTCGTCTTATTTGAGGTGAACCTTTGACAATGTTTAAGTCTTCAGGCGCAAATAATACGACATTCAAGTGACCTATGTACTTTGTTAAACGACTTTGTTCTATGTGATTTACTTTAACTTTCTTACCTTTTTTTGTGATAAACATGGTTAAAGGCATCACCCCGTGGCGATAAGACAATTCCCCTTCTATTTTACCATACTCTTTATTAAAACGAATGAGTTCATTGTCATTCGTTGTACGATGGCTCTTTGCTAAAGCTAATGTGTAGATAGATTCTAAGAGATTTGTCTTACCTTGAGCGTTCTCACCGATTAAAATATTAACCTCGGGATGACAATCTAGCATGACATATTCGTAATTTCGATAATGCTCTAATTGGAGTGTGTTTAATTTCATCGTTCACCTTCATGAATGATTTTAAATGAATCGACTTCAGGGATTTCAATTAAATCATTATCATGAAGCTTTTTACCTCTTCTATTTTCGAGTTCGCCATTTAAGAAAACTTCGAATTCGTTTAAGAACCATTTAGCCTGACCACCTGATTCTATTATGCCTTCATTTTTTAGAAATTGACCTAAAGTTATGTCACCTTCTACAACAATTTCTGTAGCCAAATTTATCACTCCATTCTAATCGTACTCACTCCTATATTATACCTTTTTTTAGGCTAAATTTCATGTGTTAGCGTACGATTTAAGCGATGTTTTTAAAGTGAAAATTTTACCACAATTTCGTTATTCGTAAAAAACATCACTTTTGTTTAAGCTCCTTATTGATTTGAGCTTTAATCTGTTTATAATCCGTGCCATTTTCAACTTTGTGCCCGTTTACAAAGACACTTGGCACTTGCTTGACGTTCTGTTCATCAGCAAGAATTTTATCTTGATCAAGCTTAGCTTGTGCTTCACTTTTAGGGTTTTGATACGCATCTTGAATTTTTTGACGCTTTGATTCACTCACACCAATATACTTCAATACTTGTTGAATCGTCTTCTCATTCATCCAAGATTCAGGTGCTTCATCGGTTTGCTTATCAAACATAGCTTGATGAAATGCCCAATATTTGTCAGGCGCATTAATATGTACAGCATGCATCGCACGATTTCCTAGATCAGAAACCTCTCCATGCACCGAACGTGTTGCATATGTAAACGATACATCTTTCTTATCGAAATCCTTGTAAAGATGCTTTTTAATATCCGCGTTTAAAGCTTTACAGTAAGGACACGTATAATCACCGAACTCAACCACCTTAACTTTAGCATCTTTATGCCCCATGGTTGGATGATCTTTTACCTTATCGAAAAGCTCTTTCGCTGAGTGATTCTGAGTTTTATTTTGAAATAATAGAAACACTGTGATTAAAATCATCGCGATTACAAATAACGTTAGAATCATAAAAAATTTATTTGTTTTACCCTTCAACATTTTGACACCTCTTTTAAGTACTCTCTATATAATTATACGTTAAGAATATTATTTTTTCTTCTCATAAATAAAAAGAAGTGAGACCTCCTTTAGCCTCACCCCTTTTAAATATGCGGTGTATTAGTATGTTCTGATAGGTAAAATCAATTGTGTTACTGAGTCATCATCTTTTGGTTTAAGAATAAATGGTTTCATAGTACCGAAGAATTCCACTTCAACTTCGTCATTATCAATGGCTTTTAAAGCATCCATCATGTACTTAGAGTTAAACGATATCTTAAGATTACCACCTTCAACATCGCTTGCTGTAACTTCCTCTTTAACAGTACCAATTTCTGGAGAAGTTGAAGATAATTCAACTAATTCGTTACCAGTACTTAATTTAATAACATTATTACCGCCTTCACGAGCAAGTAATGATGCACGATCAATCGCATGATAGAAATCGCTGTTATTAATACCTAATTTAATTTCAAAGTTCTCAGGGAACAATCTAGACGTATCTGGATAATGACCTTCAAGTAAACGTGAAATAAAGTTTACATTACCGACTCTAAATAAAACTTGGTTTGATGCAAAGAAAATATCAATGTTGTCATCGCTGTCACTCATAATTTTATTTAATTCAGCTAAAGCTTTACCTGGAATGATGACATTCTTATCTTCGTTAGTTTCATCTTCAAGTTTAAGCTTTCTGACAGCTAAGCGGTGAGAATCGGTTGCAGTGCATATTAATTCATTATCTTGTATAAGCCAGTTAACACCTGTTAATACAGGGCGTGTTTCTGAGGTGGACACTGCAAAATTCGTTTGAGCAATAACATTCTTAAGTACTTTGATAGGTAGCTGAATCGCGTCATCACGGGAAACTTCAGGTAATAATGGATACTGATCAGGGTCTAAACCACTTAAGTTAAATTCTGAAAGACCAGAAGTAATTAATGTTTGGAATTGTTCGTTTGTTGATAATTTAACTTCTTTACCAGGTAATTTCTTAACAATATCTACGAAGAAACGTCCAGGTAATACAACTGAACCTGTTTCAGCGATGTCTACAATCGTTTCCCCATCTTGCTCTTTAGGAATAGCGATTTCAATTGAAATTTCAGAGTCTGAACCTGTAAGTATAACTTTGTCACTCGTCGCATCGATTTTAATACCAGTTAGAATTGGTAATGTCGTACGTGGTGAGATGGCTTTTAGTGTGTCATTTAATTGATTTAAGAAATAATCTCTTTGAATAGAAAATTCCATTAGTATTCTAAACTCCTTCCAGTCGTTTATATATATTATATAGGTTTTAAATTCGTAGTAATAGTCATAGGGGCTGTGGATTCGTGGATAACTTTAATAAGTCTTTAGCAATTCGGAATTTTAAAGTATGGATAACTTGTTGATGGTGTGTATGACTTATCAACACGATTCACATTTTAGTTACGAATATCCTTTTCTAACGTTTCTACTTCTTGTTTAAAAGTAGGATCATTTAAGATGTCATTTCGAATTTTTTCATGCGCATGAATGACTGTCGTATGATCTCGACCTCCAAATTCTTCACCGATTTTAGGCAATGAAAAATCTGTAAGTTCTCGTGCTAAATACATTGCAATTTGTCTAGGATATGCAATGGACTTCGTACGCTTTTTAGCTGCAAAGTCTTCTAAGCGAACACTGTAATACTGGCCTACAACTTTCTGTATATCTTGTATAGTGATTTTCTTTGATTTTGGTGACTGGATGATGTCTTTTAAAGCATCAGCTGTAAGTTCAGTCGTAATTGGTTTATTTTGCAACTTGGAGTACGCTAACACGCGTGTTAAAGCACCCTCGAGCTCACGTATATTGGATTGAATTTGGTTAGCGATATACGTAAGGGCCTCTAGCGGGATGTCTAAATTTTCTTCTTCTGTTTTCTTCTGTAGGATTGCCATTCGAGTCTCGTAATCTGGCGGTGTAATATCCACGATTAATCCCCATTCAAATCGTGATCTCAAGCGTTCTTCTAACGTTGAAATTTCCTTTGGCGGTCGGTCACTTGAGATTACAATTTGCTTATTGGCTTGATGTAAATCATTAAACGTATGGAAGAATTCTTCTTGCGTTTGTTCTTTCTTTTGAATGAATTGAATATCATCAATTAATAAGATATCAATATTACGGTACTTTTCACGGAAAGCCTCAGTTTGGTTGTTACGAATTGATTTAATAAATTCGTTTGTAAACTTCTCACTTGAAGTATAAAGTACTTTGGCATCCGGATTGTTCGCTAGGACGTAGTGACCAATGGCATGCATAAGATGCGTTTTACCGAGCCCAACGCCTCCATATATAAATAGAGGATTGTAAGCTTGCGCTGGTGCTTCTGCAACAGCGAGACTTGCGGCGTGTGGGAAGCGGTTGCCAGGTCCAATAACGAACGTTTCGAATGTGTTATTGATATTGAATTGCTCTTCACCTTGAGCACCGTTTCCTTCATTTAAAGCTTCTTTTGATTCTTCTTTCTGGTGGGCTTGCTGAACACTTTCAAGATCACTAATGTCATCGCGTGTGATGAATATTGGTTTTAATTCATGACCTGTCGATTTGTATAAACACTGTTCAATGATCTGAAGATAATGTTGCTTGAGCCAATTTGCAATAAAAGGACTTTCGGTTACGATAATGGCTTCATCATTACGTAATGTGTAAAGTTCTGTATCTTTCAGCCACGTTTGATAACTAACTTCGCTGATTTCTTCTTTAGCGTGAAGGAGAACTTTATCCCAAATTTCTTGTTCTGACATAATAAATTCCATCTTCCTTGTAAATTTAGTTATACACATAATTCTCATGCGTGGATAAAAAGAATCACAGCATGTTGATAATTATCCACAGGTTAGTCACATTCTGTGGGTAAGTATAACACAACTATGATTTATGCACAGTATTTTGTATATAATTGTAGTGATATAAACTCAGATATAACAAGTGTTAAACTACTTATCCACATCATTATACTTTTTCACAATGAGACATGTCAAATGGCTGTGAATATGTTCCTAAAATTATAATAAGCTTGTGAACAAAATTTTTTATCCACAAAATAATTAAGTTCTAATGTGAATAAGTGGATAACTTTATTATATATAGAAGAGAAATTTTATCTTGCTTTATAGACGGTAATTTGTTATATTTTAGTAGTTGCTTGAAATATGGCTATTTCATTGATATAAAATCAAGATCTTTCAGAAAATTAAATTGGTATATCAATCTTATCTATTAACTAACGTTAGATAACAACAAACTTTATGGAGGTGTATTTTAATGGTAAAACGTACGTATCAACCAAATAAACGTAAACACAGTAAAGTTCATGGTTTCAGAAAACGCATGAGCACTAAGAACGGCCGTAAAGTATTAGCGCGTCGTCGTCGTAAAGGCCGTAAAGTTCTTTCTGCATAAGACGAACTTATAAAGAGATACACTTATGTGTGCTCTCATTAGTATCAAGTCATTTCAGTAGTCGGCAAGCTGTTATGACGATTTGATTGAGCATCAACTGCAGATGATGCTCATTTGTTATTTAGTCTGAGATCACTGGCATATCAGTGGTCTTTTTTTTGATTTTATATTGGAATATAATGAGACTTGAAAGATGTAAGAGAAACGAGTGAATTAAGATGGAAAAAGCATATCGTATTAAAAAGAATCGCGATTTCCAACTCATTTATCGAAAGGGTAAATCAGTCGCAAATCGACAATTTGTTATTTATATGAGAGAAAACCCGGAATGTGATCATTTTCGATTAGGTATTAGCGTCTCCAAAAAGTTAGGTAATGCTGTTGTACGTAATCGAATTAAACGTTCGATAAGAGAATGTTTTAAAGTTCATAAACATAATCTTCATTCGAAAGACATCATCGTAATTGCTAGATTTCCAGCTAATAAAATGTCAGTTAATGAAATTCAAAAAAGCTTAGAACATGTTTTAAAAATTGCACGCTTATTTAATAAAAAGATATAAAAGGGTAGGGGATTTAGACGGAAGCCAGTCTTACTTAAGACAAACCGAAGTCTAACCTTAACCGACTTAATCATTGTTATCAAGCGCTTTTATAAAACGTTCGCTTTTAATTAGTTCATATAAGTTAAGGAGGCGAGAAAGTACTATGGATTTAGATACAATTACAAGTATATCGACCCCAATGGGGGAGGGTGCTATCGGCATCGTAAGAATGTCAGGTCAAGATGCAGTCGAAATTGCAGATAAATTATATAAAGGTAAGAAACAATTAAAAGATGTTCAAACACATACGATTAATTACGGACATATTATAGACCCAGAAACAGACGAAGTTGTTGAAGAGGTTATGGTATCTGTTCTGAGAGCGCCTAGGACTTTTACCAGAGAAGATATCGTAGAAATTAACTGTCACGGGGGCATCTTAACAATTAATCGCGTATTAGAATTAACAATGACGCACGGTGCCAGAATTGCGGAGCCTGGTGAATATACGAAACGTGCTTTCTTAAATGGTCGTATCGACTTGTCACAAGCTGAAGCAGTTATGGACTTTATTCGTTCTAAAACTGACCGTGCCTCTAAAGTCGCGATGAACCAAATCGAAGGTAGATTAAGCGAACTTATTAAAAAGGAACGTCAAACAATTCTAGAGATTCTCGCACAAATTGAAGTAAATATAGACTACCCTGAGTATGACGACGTAGAAGATGCAACGAGCGAATTCCTTGTGACGCAATCTAAAGCGATCAAGAAAGAAATCGATGCTTTATTAGAGACAGGGCAGCAAGGTAAAATCATGCGTGAAGGTTTATCTACTGTAATTGTTGGTAAACCAAACGTCGGGAAGTCTTCCATGCTTAACAACTTAATTCAAGATAATAAAGCTATCGTAACGGAGGTAGCAGGTACAACACGAGACGTCTTAGAAGAGTACGTGAATGTTAGAGGTGTACCATTGAGACTCGTTGATACAGCAGGCATTCGTGATACTGAAGATATTGTTGAGCGTATTGGTGTGGAACGCTCTCGAAAAGCCCTTAGTGAAGCTGACCTCATTTTATTTGTACTTAATTATAATGAGGCTTTAACTGAAGAAGATCGCAAATTGTATGAAGTCGTTAAAAACGAAGATGCTATCGTTATTATTAATAAGACTGACCTTGAGCAAAACCTTGATTTAGATGAGGTTAAGCGTATGATAGGCGATATGCCATTAATTGAAACATCCATGTTAGAACAACGTGGTATCGATGAATTAGAAATTCAGATTCGTGATTTATTCTTTGGTGGCGACGTACAAAGCCAAGATATGACATACGTTTCTAATTCAAGACACATTTCATTATTAAAACAAGCAAGAAATAGCATTCAAGATGCCATTGATGCTGCAGAAATGGGCGTACCAATGGACATGGTACAAATCGATTTAACAAGAACTTGGGAAATTCTAGGTGAAATCATAGGTGAATCAGCCAGTGAAGAACTAATCGATCAACTATTTAGTCAATTCTGTTTAGGAAAATAATATATAAAGGAGTGAAAACTGAGAATGACACAAAATTATGATGTAATCGTTGTTGGTGCCGGACACGCTGGTATTGAAGCAGGACTAGCTTCAGCGCGCAGAGGTGCTAAAACGTTAATGTTAACAATAAATTTAGATAATACAGCATTCATGCCATGTAACCCATCAGTAGGGGGACCAGCTAAAGGTATTGTGGTAAGAGAACTTGATGCTTTAGGTGGCCAAATGGCTAAGACGATTGATAAAACGCACATTCAAATGCGTATGCTTAATACAGGTAAAGGACCTGCAGTACGTGCGTTACGTGCTCAAGCAGATAAAGTTTTATACCAACAAGAAATGAAACGCGTGATTGAAGATGAAGATAACTTAGACCTTATGCAAGGTATGGTAGACGAACTGATTATCGAAGACGATGAAATTAAAGGTGTTAAAACTAATGTCGGAACAGAGTACCGTTCTAAGGCAGTTATTTTAACAACGGGTACGTTCTTACGTGGAGAAATTATTTTAGGTAACCTTAAATATTCAAGTGGGCCTAACCATCAGTTACCATCTATTACGTTAGCCGATCATTTACGTGAACTTGGTTTTGAAACAGTTCGATTTAAGACTGGTACACCACCACGTGTGAACTCTAAATCTATCGACTATAGTAAGACTGAAATTCAACCTGGTGATGATGTAGGACGTGCATTCAGTTACGAAACTACACAATATATCTTAGACCAGCTTCCATGTTGGTTAACTTACACAAATGATGATACGCACAAAGTAATTGATGATAACTTACACTTATCAGCGATGTATTCAGGTATGATTAAAGGTACTGGACCAAGATATTGTCCTTCTATTGAAGATAAATTCGTACGCTTTAATGACAAACCACGTCATCAACTATTCTTAGAGCCTGAAGGTCGCAATACGAACGAAGTATATGTTCAAGGTTTATCTACAAGTCTTCCAGAACATGTGCAACGTGAAATGCTTAAGACGATCCCAGGTCTTGAACGTGCAGATATGATGCGTGCTGGCTATGCGATTGAATATGATGCGATTGTACCAACTCAATTATGGCCAACGCTTGAAACGAAGAAAATTAAAAATTTATATACAGCAGGTCAAATCAATGGTACTTCTGGTTATGAAGAAGCGGCAGGCCAAGGTATCATGGCAGGTATTAACGCAGTGAGTCGTGTGTTAGGTAAAGAAGAAGTGATCTTAAGCCGTTCAGATGCTTACATCGGTGTGTTAATTGATGACCTTGTAACTAAAGGTACCAACGAGCCATATCGCTTACTAACTTCAAGAGCAGAATATCGTTTACTATTACGTCATGATAACGCTGATTTACGATTAACTGACTTAGGTTATGAGCTTGGTCTTATCTCTGAAAAGCGCTATGAGAACTTCAACGAAAAACGCCGTCAAATTGAGGACGAAATTAAACGTTTAACTGATATTCGTATTAAACCTAAAGAACGTGTACAAGAAATCATTGAATCTAAAGGTGGTTCACGCTTAAAAGACGGTATCTTAGCCATTGAATTATTAAGACGTCCTGAGATGAGCTACGCGACAATTTTAGATATTTTAGAAGAAACATCACATTTAAGTGATGATGTAGAAGAACAAGTTGAAATTCAAACGAAGTACGAAGGTTATATTAGCAAATCACTTCAACAAGTTGATAAAGTGAAACGTATGGAAAACAAGAAAATTCCAGAAGACATGGATTATAGCAAAGTCGACAGTCTTGCGTCAGAAGCGCGTGAAAAATTAGCTGAAGTTAAACCGCTAAATATTGCACAAGCTTCACGTATTTCAGGTGTTAATCCTGCAGATATTTCAATCTTACTTGTTTATTTAGAACAAGGTAAAATTCAAAGGGTGAATCAATAGATGAGTGTTAATTGGCTACAGGATCATTTATCTAAAGAAGGTATCGAATTAAATGAAACACAAAAATCACAGTTTGAAATGTATTTTAAAATGTTGGTTGAATGGAATGAAAAGGTAAATTTAACGAGCATTACTGAAGAGCACGATGTTTATTTAAAGCATTTCTATGATTCAATTACAGCAGGCTTCTATATGGATTTAAAGGAGCCCGTACATTTATGTGATGTTGGTGCTGGGGCAGGGTTCCCTAGCATCCCTTTGAAAATTGTGTTTCCTGAAATTCACGTTACGATCGTTGACTCTTTAAACAAGCGTATTCAGTTTTTAAATCAGTTAGCAAATGCGTTAGAATTAGAAGGTGTTAACTTTGTGCATGATCGTGCTGAAAGTTTTGGTAAGGGAGACTACCGTGAGTCTTTTGATATTGTTACAGCAAGGGCTGTTGCTAGATTATCTGTGCTCTCCGAATTATGCTTACCTCTAGTTAAAAAAGGCGGTCAGTTTGTGTCACTTAAATCTTCTAAAGGTTTAGAGGAACTTGAAGATGCACGATTTGCTATAGGTATATTAGGCGGGAAAGTTAATCAGATTCATCACTTTGAATTACCAGAAGATGCTGGCGAAAGACAAATGATTATGATTGATAAACGAAGTAAAACACCGAAGAAATATCCTAGAAAGCCTGGAACACCTAATAAATCACCTTTACTAGAAAAAGAATAAGGTTCAAAAGGCGTTAGAGGGAGCGAATGAAATATGAAAAAACCTTTTTCTAAATTATTTGGTTTAAAAAATAAAGAAATTAGCCCTGTATCTAAAGAAGAAGTATATAGTAATGTAGAATCGATAAGCATTGAACGCATCGTACCAAACCGCTATCAACCGAGACAGACGTTTGAGTCAGCTAAAATTAAAGAATTGGCTGATTCCATCAAGACCCATGGCTTATTACAACCCATTGTAGTGAGACCAATTGAAGAAGGTATGTTCGAAATCATCGCAGGTGAACGTCGTTTTCGTGCACTACAAATGAACCAAATGGCGTATGCAGATGTGATTATTAGACCACTTGATGACGAAGAAACAGCAGTTGTCGCGTTAATTGAGAATATTCAACGTGAGAACTTGTCTGTTGTTGAAGAAGCGGAAGCTTATAAGAAGTTATTAGAGTTTGGAAATGCGACACAAAGTGAACTTGCGAAAAGTCTTGGTAAAAGTCAAAGTTTTATCGCAAATAAACTGAGACTGCTTAAATTAAGCGAACAAGTTATCGAAGCATTACGAGAGGGCAAAATTACAGAACGCCATGCAAGAGCGCTCCTAAATTTATCCAAAGAAGAACAAGCAGAAATGGTAAAAATCATCATTTCGCAAAAGCTAAATGTTAAACAAACCGAAGACCGTGTGAAACAAAAAACTGGTCCTGAAAAAGTCAAAGCACAATCTTTTCAGTTCACGAAAGACTTAAATGAAGCTCGTGATGAAATTACGAAAAGTATTGATCAAATCAAGGCTTCAGGCTTGAAGCTTGAACAACGAGAGAAAGAACATCAGGACTACTATGAAATTAAAATTCGCGTTTATAAAAAATAAACTTTAAGTGAGCTACTTTCAACATTCTGAAAGTAGCTTTTTTATTGTAGCAATTGATTAATAATGCTATTATCGAATTGCGATATCGGTTTTCGATATTAGAAAGGTTTGATTTTATGCGTTCGAAATTACATCGCAAGCTTTTCCTAGGATTTATTTATATTCATATCTTGCATCATGCGAAGGAAGGAGCAATCTATGGTAGTTGGATGAAGGCGGAACTCGAAGAACATGGTTATCAAATGAGTTCAGGTACGCTTTATCCAATACTTCACACAATGGAAAAAGAAGGCTTACTTAAATCAGAAACACGTACAGTGAATGGTCATAATCGCAAGTATTACGAGATTACCAATGATGGCATTTTGTTTCTCGAGGAAAGTAAGGCTAAATTGAAAGAACTCATTCAAGAAGTTTAATTAAACGAGGGGGATACAAAATTGAAGCGGCTTATTGAGATATTCGTAATATCTTTTAAGTTAGGACTAATGTCGTTTGGGGGACCGACAGCGCACTTAGGTTATTTCTATGACGAGTATGTAAAAAGACGAAAGTGGCTTGATGAAAAGTCCTACACAGATTTAGTAGCTTTATGTCAGTTCTTGCCAGGACCAGCAAGCAGTCAAGTTGGTATCGGTATCGGGACGGCTAGGGGAGGTCTAATGGGTGGTATTGTATCATTCATTGGATTTACTTTACCTTCAGTCATCGTTCTCATGTTATTTGCATTAATCTTTTCAAGTTCAAATCAAGAATTTACATGGATTCAAGGTTTGAAATTAGTTGCGGTCGCTATCGTAGCACAAGCGATCATAGGTATGGGTAAGAAGCTTAATAAAACTAAGAAAACAAAGCTCATTGCTTTATTTGTTCTTTTAATGACGTTACTTATCAATCACGTTATGATTCAAATCATAGCGCTTGCTATAGCAGGTATTATCGGATTTTTCTTTTTAAGAGATGAAATTGACACTTCTGAAAAGGGCGATTCTAAGTTATTTCACTTACCTAAATCTTTAGGAATAGTGTCATTATCACTCTTCTTTATATTATTGTTCATACTTCCTATTATGAGTTCAATGACAAACTCACATTGGGTTAAAATGTTTGATAGTTTCTATCGTTCAGGTGCATTGGTATTTGGTGGTGGACATGTTGTTTTACCACTACTTCAACAAGAACTCGTACCGAGCGGCATGATGAACGCAGATACGTTTATTACAGGTTATGGTGCAGCACAAGCCGTACCAGGCCCCTTATTTACGTTCGCTTCATACCTTGGTACAGCTATATCAGGTATTCCAGGTGGTTTACTCGCAACCATCGCGATATTCTTGCCAGCGTTCTTACTATTATTCGGCATTTTACCGTTTTGGGATGCTGTGAAAAACAATCATCACGTTAAAGCCGTCTTAAAAGGCGTAAGCGCAGGGGTTATTGGTATTTTAATCACAGCTTTCTTCACACCTATATGGACGTCTACAATCAAGACGAATATGGACTTTGGCTTTGCAGCACTACTATTCGCATTATTGATGTATTTTAAGTTCCCATCATGGGCCATCGTACTTATCGGTTTAGTCATCGGAATCGCCTTTTATTAACATCAAGTAACCTTCCACTACTAAGTGGAGGGTTTTTCTAATTCTCCAACAATTTTCATTTTCATAAATTTAATGTGGCAATTTTGTGAAAATAGATTTATGATAGAGTTTGAGAAAGCGTTTACACGATTTTAGGGGAGGGGTTTATGTGATAACGTTTATTGTCTCTATCGTACTACTTATTTTGGGTTATTTTACTTACGGGAAATACATTGATAAGATGTTTGGTCCTAAAAATCAACGACCAACCCCAGCACATGATCAACGAGACAATGTCGATTTCGTACCAATGAAAACGACGAAAAATTCACTCATCCAACTACTCAACATTGCAGGTGTAGGACCTATTTTTGGACCTATTATGGGTGCTCTATATGGACCTGTCGCTTTTATCTGGATTGTAGTGGGTTGTATCTTCGCAGGTGCCGTTCATGATTACTTAACAGGTATGATTTCCATCCGTAACCGAGGCGCGCATCTACCTGAATTAGCGGGTAAGTTTCTAGGCAAACTCATGAAGCACTTTGTAAACATATTTACATTATTGCTTTTACTTTTAACAGGAACAGTATTTGTCACAAGTCCAGCGTTATTGTTACATAACTTAGTAGATGGCAAAATCGCTTTAGGCGTTATAATTTTCCTAATCTTTGTTTACTACATTCTTTCTACAGTGTTACCAATCGATAAGATTATCGGTAAAGTGTATCCGATCTTCGGCGCATTACTTGTTATAAGTGCTTTAGGTGTCGGTTTTAGACTGATTCAAACAGGTGCGCCGATTCCAGAAATCACACTCGAGAACATGCACCCTAAAAACGCACCCGTAATTCCGTTACTATTCTTTACGATTACGTGTGGTGCATTATCAGGCTTCCATGCGACGCAGTCACCGATTATTTCAAGAACGACAAATAATGAGAAGAATGCACGTCCTATCTTCTACGGTATGATGATCGCTGAAGGTATCATCGCAATGATTTGGGCTGCAGCAGCGATGAGTTTATTCGGTAGCTATGGTGGCCTTCAAGAAGTGCTC
This sequence comes from Staphylococcus massiliensis CCUG 55927, assembly GCF_000298075.1. Classification (GTDB taxonomy): domain Bacteria; phylum Bacillota; class Bacilli; order Staphylococcales; family Staphylococcaceae; genus Staphylococcus; species Staphylococcus massiliensis. The sequence continues at coordinate 1,684,732 of NZ_JH815593.1, forward strand.
GCTAAAGGTGAAGCGGCGCTAGTTGTAAGTAAAGTTTCAACACTTCTATTAGGTTCCGTATTCGGTACTTTCGCGGTGTTGGGTGTTATTATCCTACCTATCACGAGTGGTGACACGTCATTTAGAAGTGCGCGTATGATAATTGCAGATTACATTAACCTTGGCCAACGTAAGATTTGGAAACGATTCATCGTTGCAGGTCCATTATTCATCATGAGTTTCATCTTAACACAAGTTGATTTTATGTTACTTTGGCGTTACTTCTCATGGGCGAATCAAACGACAGCAACCGTTGCACTTTGGGTCGGCACGATGTACCTCATGTTAGCTAAGAAGAATTTCATCGTTTCAATGATTCCAGCGACATTCATGACTTGGAACATCTTCACGTATATTCTCAGTCAACCTATAGGCTTCGGTCTCGATTTAACGATGAGTTATTATCTAGCCGTCGTGCTCACGTTATTATGGATTGCCTTCTTCATGTACCAATATAAGAAGAACACGTCAGGTAAAGCATTTGAACTTGATTATCAAATTCCACATCAATCATTAGCTTAATTTTAAGTCTGGACTTAAGTCCAGGCTTTTTCTTTATGAAAATGGGGGCAAGTACCTGTACGCTTTTCAAAGTAACCAAACAAACCAAACACAAAAAAGCTACATGACAGGTTAACCTATCATGTAGCGTAATTTTTATCTAAGGCACAATCGCAAACGCACGAACCGGGAAGCCAGGCGCTTTATCTGGCTTTGGACTAATCGTTCCAATAATTGCACCGCGTGTCGGGCATTGATCGAGATTCGTAAGTAATTCAACTTGGAATGTATCAAGACCAAGCACATAACGTTCACCAACAATATCGCCATTCTTCGCTATGTCGACCGATGCATCCGTATCAAATGTTTCATGGCCAATTGCTTTAACGCCACGTGTTTCAAATAGATACTTCAAAGCATCAAGTCCCCAACCAGGTAAATGTTGGTTTCCTTCAGCGTCCTTATTTTCAAAGCGGTCAGCGTCACCAAAGCGCTTCGACCAGTCGCTTCTAAATGCGACGAACGTTCCCGCTTCAATCTCACCATGTTCCGCTTCCCACGCAACTATGTGATCTTTCGTTAATATGAAGTCCGCATTTACAGCAACCTCTTTTGAGAAGTCAAGTACGATTAAAGGTAGCACAAGCTCTTGTAACTCGAGTTCATGCAGATAACGTCTTTGATTTACGAAATGAATGGGTGCGTCAATGTGCGTGCCATATTGTGTCACAAGCGACCATTCTTGTACAAAGAAGCCATCTTTATCTACCGTAAAGGGTACGTCGACTTTTGCACCGTCAAACGCGTGGAAGTGAGGAATATCGCTGTGAAAAGTGTGGGTAAGGTCGACCCACTTATGTGATTTTAACGTTTCGAGTTGCGCCCACAAAGGATATGTCATGGGCAACCCTCCTTTCTCTCCTTAAATTACGCCCCGCCTTATCCCTGGCGAAGTTTTTTAACAGAGCTAACGAGCACGTTTAATGCATCAATAACTTCTTCTTCTTTGCGTGTTTTAAGTCCGCAGTCCGGATTTACCCAGAACAATGAGCGGTCGATTTGTTGAAGACCACGGTTAATGGCAGTCGTAATTTCAGCTTCTGTAGGAATACGTGGGCTGTGAATATCATATACACCAAGTCCGATACCTAAGTCATAAGTGATATCTTCAAAGTCTTTAATTAAATCACCATGACTTCTTGATGTTTCAATTGAGATTACATCCGCATCAAGATCGTGAATCGCATGGATAATTTGACCGAATTGCGAATAACACATATGCGTATGAATTTGCGTTTCATCTTTCACAGAAGATGTCGCAAGTTTAAAGGATTTAACCGCATTTTCAAGGTATGTTTCATGGAATTCAGAATGAAGCGGTAAGCCTTCCCTTAAAGCAGGTTCGTCTACTTGAATCACTTTAATGTCGTTCGCTTCAAGCGCTAATACTTCTTCATTAATCGCAAGCGCAATTTGGTTTTGAACCGTTTCACGTGGAACGTCCACACGCTCAAACGACCAGTTTAAAATCGTCACAGGTCCTGTAAGCATACCTTTAACTGGTTTGTCCGTAAGACTTTGCGTATATACGGTTTCTTTCACAGTAAGCGGTTCCGTCCACTTAACATCACCGTAAATAATAGGTGGTTTTACAGCTCTTGATCCATAAGATTGAACCCAGCCATATTTCGTTACTAAGAAACCTTGTAGCTTTTCACCAAAGAATTCAACCATGTCATTACGCTCGAATTCACCATGAACGAATACGTCTAAACCAATTTCCTCTTGAATATCGATCCAGCGACTAATTTCATTCTTAAGGAATGTTTCATAGGCCTCATCCGTGATACGCTTATTCTTCCAATCCGCACGCTGTTTACGTACTTCTTTTGATTGAGGGAAAGAACCAATCGTTGTAGTCGGAAGTTCCGGTAATTGTAACTTCGCATCTTGTTTCTCACGACGCACACTAAATGCTGAGGCACGTGCAGTACGAACGCTATCGAAATCATACTCTAAGTTCTTAAAGCTTTGATTTTGGAAGCGGTCATAACTTGTTTTAAACGCTTCAAATTTTGTATCATCGTCTTCATTAAACAAGCGTTTCAACGCATCAAGTTCATCTAATTTCTCAGTCGCAAAGCTTAAACCGTCACGGACAGCATCGTCTAACGTTTCGTCATCTAATGACACCGGCACATGAAGTAGAGATGACGACGGCTGAATATACAGTTCCTCTGTATATTGTGATAACGTTTCAATTAACGCTTTCTTCGCCTCAATATCACTCGCCCAAACGTTACGTCCATCAATAATGCCTGCATGCAACGTTTTTTCCTTATTTAAAAGCCCTTTTTCAATTTGAGCTAAGTTATGCCCATGATCATGAACGAAGTCCAAGCCATAGCCTTTTACAGGAAGGGTATTTAAGAAAGCTAAATCTACGCGTTCAAAGTACGTTTGAATGATAAGCGATTTCGCAACGCCTTCAGATTCAAAATAGTCATACGCTTCTTTCGTGATAGCTTCTAAAGATTGACTTTCATCTGTCACAAGTACGGGTTCATCTACTTGAATGTAAGAAGCACCGCTGTCGATTAAAGCATTGAATACCTCTTTATAAAGCGGTAGTAACGTACGTACCTTTTCATCAAATGATTGATCGCCACCTTTAGAAAGCTTCACAAACGTAATAGGCCCAACAATCACTGGATGCGCGTTCACATTTAATGACTTCGCAAAGTTATAACGTTCTAGTAAAACGTTATGATTCAGCTGCGGTGTTACATCGTCCCATTCAGGCACAATATAATGATAGTTCGTGTTAAACCACTTAATTAACGCACTCGCGACATGTTCTTTGTTGCCGCGTGCAATATCGAATAATAAATCATCGTTAACGTCACGACCTTGGAAACGTTTAGGGATGATGTTGAATAATAATGACGTATCTAAAATGTGGTCGTATAGTGAAAAGTCACCAACAGGGACACTGTCTAAATGATAATTTTTCTGAAGTAATAAATTTTCTTTATGCAAATTCGCTAATTCTGTATGAAGTGTATCTAAATCGATCTTTTGAGACCAATAACTTTCGATAAGTTTCTTCCATTCTCTTTTACGTCCTAATCTTGGGAATCCTAAATTTGATGTTTTAATTGTCATAAAATGACCTCCTCTTTTGATGATAAAGATTTAAAGTATTGCGCGAGTTCGATTGAATAATCGACGCGCTCAAATGGTGTTATTAAATACAAACCATTAAAGTATTGATGTACGGTGTGAATGAGTGACTTACAAAGTTTAATGCTGAGTGCGCGGGTTTGTTCAGGATCGTCTTTGATGGCTTCAAATGATTGTAAGACATCCGCTTCAAGCTTAATGCCCGGCACCTCATTGTGTAGAAAGACAGCGTTCTTATAACTTGTGATTGGCATGATGCCGATAAAGAATGGTGTCTCAAGATGTTTCGTTGCTTCATAGATTTCAATGATTTTCTCACTTGAAAAGACAGGCTGCGTAATAAAGTAATTCATGCCACTTTCAATTTTTTTCTCGAGTCGTTTCACAGAACCTTGAATATTCCGAACGTTCGGGTCAAAGGCGCCAGCGATATTAAAATGGGTGGCACCCTTAAGGTCAGCGCCGTCTGTGTTAATACCTTGGTTAAAGCGAATGGCAAGTTCAGCGAGCCCTTTAGAATTCACGTCATAGACATTGGTTGCACCAGGCAAATGGCCGATTTTAGAAGGGTCGCCAGTGATGGTCAGAATTTCATTAACGCCTATCATCGATAAACCTAGTAAATGAGACTGTAATCCTATTAAATTACGGTCGCGACATGTGATATGTACTAAAGGTTCTAAATTGTAACGTTGTTTAATCAAGCTCGCAGCCGCAAAGTTCGAAATACGCACATTAGCGAGTGAATTATCCGCTAGCGTAATGGCATCTATCCGCTCATTATCAAGCTTTTCTACGTTTTCAAAGAACTTTGTCGTATCTAAATGTCTCGGTGTATCAAGTTCAACGATAATAGACTTACGCTTTTTAACTGCCGTTGTTAAGTTCTCTTTTGCCTCAGTTTGACGCGTTTGACGTGAAGGCTGCTTTAAAGGTACAACGCGTTTATCTGTAATTGGCTTCATATCCTTAACAGATTGTTTAATCTTTTGAATATGCTCTGGCGTCGTACCACAACAACCTCCGATAATACGTACGCCTTCTTCAATAAGCGAACGTGCAACGTCGCCAAAGTAAGTCGCGTTGTCGCTATACGTTAATGCTTGATCTTGTAAGTCAAGTAGGCTCGCATTTGGATAACACGATAAGTAAGCTTGCTTCGGTAATTTCAAATGCGCATAAGCCTTTAACATGTGATGCGGACCATGATGGCAATTGAGGCCAACCACATCGGCCCCGCCTTCAATTAATTGTTCAAACGCTTCATTTAGCTCTGTACCGTCCTTTAAATAATGGATATTAGAAGCGGTTAGCTGCGCAATAATTGGTATTTCATATTTCTTCCGCGTATCTTGAATCACTTGCAACAGTTCTTCCAAATCATAATACGTTTCGAAGAGTAACCCATCTACGCCAGCGTTAACGAGCGTGTCGATTTGAATTTCTGCGTGGTAACGTATTGCTTCCAGACTCAGTTCAGTTTGTCGTACGCTCCGAAAGCCACCGACCGTTCCTAGAATATACGTATCATCTCGAGCTGCGCGTTTCGCGATCTCGACTGCTTTCACATGTATGTCCTTAACTTTATGCTCAAGGCCAAATGCTTTGAGCTTTTCAAAGTTGGCACCATACGTATTCGTTTGTATAATATCGGCCCCGCTTTCAATATAGGACCGATGAATCTTCTCAATTTTATCTGGATGCGATAAATTATAAGCCTCCGGACACGTATCTAAACCCTCCGAGTAAAGAATCGTTCCCATCGCACCGTCAGCAACAAGAATATTTGATTCAAGTTTCTTAAGTAACGTCATCATCAGTCACCTCATTTAACGCTTGATTTAAATCTTCTATTAAGATGTCTGGATCCTCAAGTCCCACACTCAATCTGAAAAGCCCTTTCGTAATACCGCGTGCAATTCGAACCGGTTCAGGAATAGAGGCATGAGACATCGTGAAAGGATGCGATAAAATCGTTTCAACGCCGCCTAAACTTACAGCAACAATTGGAATCGATAAATGATCGACAAATGTTTGATAAGCATCTTCATGTTTCAACCTAAAACCAAATACAGCACCGTTAGTAGATGCTTGTTGTTGGTGAACGCTATCATTTCCCGGGTAATAGACGTGTGCAACACTTGGGTGCGATTTTAGAAACGCGATAACTTTTTCAGCGTGTTGCACCGATTGTTGAAATCTAAGCGGAAATGTCTTCAAATGTTGGCTTAAAACCCAGCAATCATAGACACTAAGCGCTGAGCCAGTTCCGTTTTGTACATTGTATAGATCTTGATGCAAAGCCTTATCATTGGTCATTAATGCACCCGCGATCATATCACTATGACCACCTAAGAACTTAGTCGCCGAGTGAATGACGACATCAGCTCCTAGTGCTAAAGGTGATTGTCCGAGTGGCGTCATAAAGGTGTTATCTACAGCTGTTAGGATGTCATGTGACTGCGCTAAAGATGTAATGGCTTTAATATCGGTAACTTTAAATAACGGATTAGACGGTGTTTCAATGTAGATTAATTTCGTATTAGGTTGAATGGCCCTTTCAATGGCGGATAAATCAATTTGATCAACGGTCGTAAATGATAAATTAAATCGTGTTAGAATGTCCTGAGTGAGTCGGTAAGTGCCGCCGTATACATCATCAGGAAGGATAAAGTGATCGCCTGCTTTAAAGGATAGAAATAAAGCATTGATGGCACTAATCCCTGCATTAAAAGCGAGTGCATAAGTTGCATTTTCAAGCTTCGCAAGTTTCGACTCTAGATGCTTTCGATTCGGATTACCGCTTCTCGCATAATCGTAATCACTTTGACCGTTAAGCGTATCTTGGTGATAAGTAGACGAGTAATATAGCGGTTGATTCGCTGAGTCAT
>NZ_JH815593.1:1691604-1761431 GCF_000298075.1 Staphylococcus massiliensis CCUG 55927
AATGATTACCCACATTAGGGTCATAAATTAAATCGTGTAATTTGTGTTTCATGGCGTCACCTCCAATTTAGATTTTTCAAGAGCCTGAATTAGGTCGTCTTTAATATCATCGAAGTCTTCAATACCAATGGACAGGCGGATGAGTTGTTGATCGATACCGCGTTTATCCTTTTCATCATCTGGCATATCGACATGTGTTTGTGTGTAAGGGAATGTGATAAATGATTCCGTGCCACCTAGACTTTCAGCAAAGATACAAACCTTAATATGTTCAAGTAGGCGACCTACGTCATACTGCTTATTTAATCGAAGACTCAGCATACCCGTGTGCCCGCTATATAATACCTCTTGAATAGCTGGTGATGATTGTAGTACGTCGATTAACTGCTTGGCATTTCTTTCTGAACGTTCCATGCGTAAGTGCAATGTTTTAAGCCCGCGTAATAATAGATAACTGTCAATAGGTGATAGTGTTGCGCCTATCATATTGTGAAAGGCACTTAACGATTCTACTAATTCTGCATCTTTGACGGTTACGACTCCGGCTAACACGTCGTTATGACCACCAATATATTTCGTAGCGGAATGTAACACGATATCTGCACCGTCCTTTAAAGGTGTGCTTAAGTAAGGCGTTAGAAATGTATTATCAATAATCGTTAAGATATTGTGTGCTTGAGCCAGTCGATAGTACGCATCTAAATCAATATGAATCATCAATGGATTCGATATTGGTTCGATGAAGAAAGCTCTCGTTTGTGGTGTAACAGCTGCTTCCACATCTTCAAAGTTTTCAAAGTGAACATACTTGAATGTGATATTGTATTGCCTTTCGTAAAAGTCAAATAAGCGGAATGTGCCACCGTATAAATCGAACGATACAAGTACTTCATCACCTGGTTTAAATAGATTACAGATGAGTTGAATGCTTGCCATACCACTTGATGTCGCATAAGACTGGATGCCGCCTTCAAGTTTTGCGAAAGCCTCTTCAAACGTGCTTCTTGTTGGATTTTTTGTGCGTGTATAATCAAAACCTGTTGATTGACCAAGCTTAGGGTGACTGTATGCTGTTGATAGATAAATCGGATTACTAATCGCACCAGTTGAGTCGTCGGTGCGTGTGATTTGTGCAAGTTGTGTGCTTTTCATAAATGAACCTCCTAACAATAAAAAAAGCTCCCGTCCTTCGTATCCGAATACTAGACTCAGATAAAAAGGACGAAAGCTCTATTTCGTGGTACCACCTTAATTTGTTGTTTTATCGCTAAAACAACCTCTACCAGTACGGCATATCAATTGTGGTACGTGGTCATTATAAAAATTTCCAGTACGACATATTATATATGCTTATACTGTATCGCGATAACGGGCGAACCCGGTGATTCCTCATATCGAAACCACCACTCAAAGGCCATTTTCAAACATGCTTTCTATCTCTTCTTTCAGCAAAATGAAGAGTCTCTGTGATAGCAGGGTATGTTCTACTTTCCTTGTTAATGTGTGTAATTTGTAATGTTGTTGTTTGGTTAATCCAAACTTTACACGGTTCGTTTAGGTTTGTCAACAAATAATCTGAAAATTTTGATTAAAAAGAATTTTCGTGATGAAAATTAAGCGCTCATTTTCCTAAATAACACTTGTTAAATGGCTTTGTTTACTTATAAAATATTACTCAGAGTTTATTAACTTAAAGAAGGTGTTGACCATTTCTCATTTTGAAAATGACCGTACACATCAAGATGATGAAAATGTACGCATGATAGCACTCTCCGACATTCATCCTAATCCATATCAACCGCGTGTGACTTTTGATGAGAAGCAACTCGATGATTTAAAAGACTCCATTAAAACGCATGGTGTCTTACAACCTATCATTCTACGTCAAACTATTAGAGGTTATCATATCGTGGTTGGAGAAAGACGTTATCGTGCCTCATTGAAGTTAGGTCTTGATACGATCCCAGCTATCGTTAAGTCGCTTTCTGAGCAAGAGATGATGGAGCTTGCGATTATTGAAAATTTACAGCGTGAAGATTTGAATGCGATTGAAGAAGCGATGAGTTATCAAAAATTGATGACGGAACTTGATATGAATCAGGAAGAGGTAGCGAAGCGATTAGGTAAATCTAGACCCTATATCGCGAACATGTTGAGGTTGCTAAAATTACCTGTTAAGATTAGAGACTTAGTGCAAAAAGGTCAATTATCAGGTGCGCACGGACGTACGTTATTAGCACTAAAGAATCAAGACGATATGATTCATTTAGCACATAAAACAATTCAAGAATCGTATAGCGTCCGTTATTTAGAAGAGGTCGTGCAGTCTTACCAACCGTCTAAAAAGCCTTCATCTAAAGCTTCTACGTCATTACCAAGACTCATTCAAAAACATGAACGTAAGCTTAAGGAAGCGTATGGTACGGACGTAAACATATCGATTAAAAAACAAAAAGGTGAAATTGCGTTTACCTTTAAATCAGAATCAGAATATCATCACTTGATTCAACTACTACAAGATAGAAACGAGCGTGACTAGTACATGGTGAAACAAATAGAAAATATTTTTAAAGGGTTAATTGAACCTTTAACGAAACCAGAAACGTATGAACAACTCATAACAAAATTAATTATTATTGCGATTTATATTATCGTCGCGTTTATCTTAACGCGTATCGTAAATAAAGTTATCGCACAGTTCTTTAAGATGAATAAACGTAACAAGAATTATGCACGTGCGAAGCGTTCTGAAACGTTGATTACACTTGTTCAGAACGTCGTAGGTTATATTATTTGGTTTATTACAATTACTACAATCTTAGGTAAATTTGGTGTAAGTGTTGAAGGTATCTTAGCCGGTGCTGGGGTTGTAGGTTTAGCCATTGGTTTTGGTGCTCAAACGTTAGTTAAAGATATCATCACTGGTTTCTTTATCATCTTTGAGAATCAATTTGACGTTGGTGATTATGTTAAAATTAATACATCAGGCGCTACAGTGGCAGAAGGCTTTATTAAATCAATTGGACTTCGTTCTACAAGACTGACAACGTTTTCAGGTGAACTTGTGATCTTACCAAATGGTACGATTAACGAAGTGGTAAACTACTCTGTTAGCAATAACACGTCAGTTGTCGAAATGCCTTTTTCTGCGGAGGAAGACATTACAAAGGTAGAGACGTTATTAAGCGAATTCTTGCCGAAAATGCGCAAGGAACATGATGTCTTTACGAAAGATCCAATTGTACTTGGTGTAGAGCGTGTGACAAGTTTAGAAATCGTGATTAAAATCACTGCTGAAACAATACCTGGCGAAGGATTTGCAGGTGCTCGTATCTTACGACGTGAGATTAAAGAATTCTTCCAACGAGAAGGTATCAAACCATCTACGCCAGCTTATGTTAGTTATGATCCTAATCGTCCAACTCATAACGCGTAAATCAAGGAGGAAATAAGTTGACATCTAACTATCAGTTAAATGATATAGTAGAAATGAAGAAACAGCATGCATGTGGTACGAATCGATTTAAGATTATACGTATGGGCGCAGATATTCGTATTAAATGCGAACACTGTGATCGCAGTATCATGATGCCACGACAAACCTTCAATAAAAAACTTAAAAAAATATTAGTATCACAGGATACAAATGATAAGGAGAATGAATAATGGCTTTAACAGCAGGTATCGTAGGGTTACCAAACGTAGGTAAATCAACATTATTTAACGCAATTACAAAAGCAGGTGCACTTGCTGCAAATTATCCTTTCGCAACAATCGACCCTAACGTAGGGATTGTAGAAGTGCCTGACCATCGTTTACAAAAGTTAACTGAAATTGTTGTACCTAAGAAGACAGTTCCAACGACTTTCGAATTCACTGATATTGCAGGTATCGTAAAAGGTGCTTCTAAAGGTGAAGGTTTAGGTAACAAATTCTTATCTCATATTCGCGAAGTAGATGCAATTTGTCAGGTTGTTCGTGCGTTTGATGACGACAATGTAACGCACGTTTCAGGTAAAGTTGATCCGATTGACGACATCGAAGTTATTAACATGGAGCTTGTACTTGCTGACTTAGAATCTGTTGAAAAACGTTTACCTCGTCTTGAAAAGATGGCGCGTCAAAAAGATAAAGACGCTGTGAATGAAGTGCGTATCTTAACTGAAATTAAAGAAGTGCTTGAAAATGGTAAACCAGTTCGTAGTATGGAATTCACGCCTGAAGACCAAAAGTATGTTAAGCAAGCACAATTACTTACATCTAAAGAAATGTTATACATCGCTAACGTAGGCGAAGATGAAATTAATGATGACGATAATGAAAAGGTTAAAGCAATTAAAGAATATGCTGAGAACGAAGGTTCTGACGTTATCGTGATTAGTGCTAAGATTGAAGAAGAAATTGCGACACTTGATGATGAAGATAAAGAAATGTTCTTAGAAGACCTTGGTATTGAAGAGCCAGGCTTAGATCGTTTAATCCGTAAGACTTATGATTTATTAGGTTTAGCGACTTACTTCACTGCAGGTGTACAAGAAGTACGTGCTTGGACATTTAGACATGGTATGTCAGCACCACAATGTGCGGGTATTATTCATACAGACTTTGAACGTGGTTTCATTCGTGCCGAAGTAACAAGCTATGATGATTTAGTTGAGTACGGTGGCGAACAAGGTGCTAAAGAAGCGGGTAAAGTACGTTTAGAAGGTAAAGATTATATTATGAAAGATGGCGACGTTGTTCACTTTAGATTCAACGTTTAATGCTAATAGTCGAAACAGTGAGTGACATGCTCACTGTTTTTTTATAAGTTAGGAGCGGTTGAGGTCATGCAAGACATCTTTAAGCATTTTAAATGGGCGCTTGTGATAATGGCGCTTCACGCTTTAACATGGCTTGTGATGTTATTCCTGTTACCATCGGACATCGTCATGCAAAAGCAGTCTGACGGACGTTTAACATATACATTGCCAAAGCTATTTGCCTTTGTTGCTTGTATGGGTGTGACGGTATTTGTATTTCTGCTTACGTTAATACCACCTATGAAAAACGGAGTCGTCATCAAGCCATATCGAGATCAATTGATTGTAATAAGTATGCAGGTACTTATGCTTATCGTAAGTTTATTTATCATTATAAATGCTTTGATTCATTAAGTCTTTTTAAAAAAGAAACTTTTCTGCAGTATTAACAATCGTCTGTTATAATTAAATTAAATTCATAATTATCTTTTAATTGCATTTAACTTTTATCCAAGCAAATGAGATGGAGGAATTACGATGGAATGTAAACCGATTAGAGCAACATTATTTGAAGACCTTGATTTTGAGAATGACCACGTATTCTATAATAGAAGGCTTGAACATTTTCAAGTGATATTTGAAATGAAAGGTTCGAAAACTGTTGACTCACTTACAACGGCTTATGACGACTCCGAAAAGAACGGTGTTGCTATGGGTCAGTATTATATTCCTGAGTATTCGAAACATTATTTACTCATTTTCGCTTCAAAAGACAAAAATAAATTATTGCAGCTAGAGCGTAACGATCGTGTATTGGATCGTAACGATGTTTACGAGTTAATTGAAGTTGCAAAGAAGGCGTAACTAAAGGGCTTTTCAAAGAGGGAAAGTATTGAAATGATTTGAACATTGAACTAAGGATTTATTATTGTATAATGTAACTCGGTATGCTATAATACTTGATTGTGAGTAATGAAAATTATTCCTTGCTTATTATTAAGTTAGTAAGCCGTATAGACCACAAGGAGGTGCAAATATAATATGAGAACTTATGAGGTTATGTACATCGTTCGTCCAAATATCGACGATGAAGCTAGAAAAGCATTAGTTGAACGTTTCAACGGCATTCTAGAATCTAAAAGTGAAGAAGTATTAGAAACTAAAGAGTGGGGCAAACGTCGCCTTGCTTACGAAATCAATGATTTTAAAGAAGGTTTCTATTACATCGTACGTATCAATGCTGAAGGTAACGAAGCTACAGATGAATTCCAACGTTTAGCTAAGATTAATGACGATATCATTCGTTATATCGTAGTTCGCGAAGACGAAGACAAGAAGTAATTTAATTTGGGGGCGTTAACATGATTAACCGAGTTGTATTAGTAGGTCGTTTAACTAAGGATCCAGAATACAGAACGACTCCCTCAGGCGTAAGTGTAGCGACATTCACTTTAGCAGTAAATCGTACGTTTACGAATGCGCAAGGGGAACGTGAAGCGGACTTCATTAACTGTGTTGTTTTTAGAAAACAAGCAGAGAATGTAAATAATTATTTATCTAAAGGAAGTCTTGCTGGCGTTGATGGTCGCATACAGTCACGCAGTTACGAAAACCAAGAAGGCCGTCGTATTTTTGTTACAGAAGTTGTCTGTGATAGCGTTCAATTCCTTGAACCTAAATCAGCTCAAAGTGGTCGTCAGTCTAATAATCAAGGTAATAACTACCAAAATTATGGACAACAAAACTTTGGCGGACAACAACAAGGTCAAAATACTTCGTCTTACCAAGATTCATCAAAACCTAAGTCAGATAATCCATTCGCAAACGCTAATGGACCGATTGATATTAGTGATGATGATTTACCATTCTAAAATAATAAACGTTATATAAAAATTATCTAAAAGGAGGCAGTTATCATGGCAGGAGGACCAAGAAGAGGCGGACGTCGTCGTAAAAAGGTATGCTATTTCACAGCAAATGGTATTACACACATCGACTATAAAGACACTGATCTTTTAAAACGTTTTATCTCAGAACGCGGTAAGATTTTACCACGTCGTGTTACTGGTACGTCAGCGAAGTATCAACGTATGTTAACTTCAGCTATCAAACGTGCACGTCACATGGCATTATTACCATATGTTAAAGAAGAGCAATAATTATTGCTAAATCCCTAAGGCTTAAGGCTTTAGGGATTTTTTGTTATGTTAAAACTTTTATATAAGACACAACCCAGGTATAATAATTAAAAATTACTTAGTTTTTAAGTTAAGTGAGTGGGTGTTCTTTATGAATGAATTTCTTGTTCCAAAGCCTTTTGAGCCTCAACGATTACCTATAGACTCGAGTATCTATATTAATGACTATGAAACCTTAGTGCGTTTAACTAAAGCTAATCGATATTTAGGTGAATATAAAGGTTTTTTATCAACTTTAATTAATCCGATATTATTGATTTCTCCCTTAATTAATCAAGAAGCGGTATTATCTTCTAAATTAGAAGGTACACATGCTACTTTAGAAGATGTCTTAAACTACGATGCAGGTATCGTGGTGGATATTGAACGTGATGAAATGAGGGAAGTAGTCAACTATAGAAAAGCTCTTTTTTATGCTATGGATGTACTAGGAACGTTTTATGAAGACGATCCTCAAAAATTACCATTGACTGGTCGAATTATAAAGGATATGCATCGCATACTTTTAGAAGGCGCAAGAGGTAACTCTAAGCGTAAAGGTATCTACAAAGTCTACCAAAATTACATAGGGGGTAAATCAAGCGTTTCATTTACACCAGTATCACCTCAGTTAACTGATGACTATATGCAGAATTTGGAAGCTTATATACATAAAGAAGATTTTGATGTACTCATCCAGTCTGCGATTATACATGCTCAATTTGAAATGATACACCCATTCGAAGATGGCAATGGTAGAATAGGCAGATTGTTAATTCCACTATTTCTGTATTATAGAGAAATTTTACCTTTTCCAACGCTATATATGAGTATGTATTTTGAAAATGATAGAGCTTTGTATCTTGATAAGTTAAGCCGTGTATCTCAGAAGAACGATTGGATTGGTTGGATTAAATACTACCTTGAAGGGATTATCGCTCAAACCGAATATAGTATACAAGTTGCTAAAGAAATTTATGCTTTGTATGAATTTATGAAAAATAAAGTAATTAATCAACTTAATTCGGCAAATAGTATTAAACTTTTAAACTTTATTTTTGAGTCTCCGGTATTTAATGCAAAGCAAGCTAGTAAGGCTTCTCAACTAAGTATTAGAAGTATATATACGCTATTAAATAAAATGGAAAAGTTGGGTTACATTAAATCTACCGATAAGAAACGAAATAAAATTTATTACTGCCCTCAGTTACTTGAAATTATACAAATTTAGTAAAACGATTGGTTGTTTCTATGAAGATGAATACTGATAGTGAAGTAAAACGGGAAATACTTCATTAAGGAACGTCGATAGTGAAGTAAAACGGGAAATACTTCATTAAGGAACGTCGATAGTGAAGTAAAACGGGAAATACTTCATTAAGGAACGTCGATAGTGAAGTAAAACGCGAAATACTTCACTAAGGAATGTCGATAGTGAAGTAAAACGGGAAATACTTCATTAAGGAACGTTGATAGTGAAGTAAAACGTCAAATACTTCACTAAGAAATATAATAGCCTAGGTTACTTCTTCACATTTATTTGGTAAAATGTTGTACAAAAGACGTAGCGAGATAGAAATAAGCCTACATCGTTTTTAATACAACACTAATCATATCTGATGTGTGAGGATAACTGGAGGCAGTCTAATGTTTGTGCTCATTTTAGTATCATTAGTCATACTATTAATTGGCTGTAAATTTATAGGCATGTTTAGATCTGAAGAATTTCCCTATTGTTATCGCTTTACTGCGTTAGGCATCATTCTTTTGATTGTTTTTTACTTCATAGTTGGCTTTTACCAAAAGGAGAATGATTTAGGAAACTATACCATATTGATGTATTATGGCTCTCTTTATTGTATGTATTATGCGATTAGAAATCTTTGGAACAAGGATTTGAAAGTAGAACGTGCAAAATTGCTTGAGGAAGGCGATAAAGAAGGCGCAGAGTCAAAGACGTTATCAATTCAAATATGTAGAACGACAGGACTTTACAGCATGATGGCAGCCATCTTATTATTTATCATTGATTGGTATCATACGAATGAAAAGTACCAACTTGATACACTTGATTTTAATTATTTCCTCATTGCTTTATGTATATTTGTATTTGTATTTGTAGTAAGACTACTTATTGATGTATATAAGAAATTTAAGCATGGTGTGTTTTACTTCATTGCTGTTCGATCGTTGGTCGTGACGATTTGGTTGATTTTCACGCATATTATTTTAGACATGAAATATTAAAGATTAAACGCTCCCTTACATGTACAATTAGACGTTGTTAAAGGGAGCGTTTATATTTTAGTTGGTATGATTACGTTTTGAATGTCGGTAAATAGGATGGTTTAATGTGATGCTGATGCTTGTTATTGCGATGCATACGCAAATGAATGCGATAAATACAACGAATAAATGGCCATCCGTTACGAAGAAAGGAATTGTTAGCGATAATAAGAAAAGAATTAAGCCCTGATAAATAGCTGAAGCGACACGTACAGAAAGATTGTCATAAATCGACATCAATATCGGTGGTAATACAAACAACATCAAGATGATGAGGTTAATAAATAAGTTAGTAGGCTTATTAAAACTAACAATCGTGTCAGTTTCAGGAATAGTAGCGATTATTAACATGTGGATAATACATGCTAAAGCCAAAGATGTGGACATCGTAAGACGTTTTGACATTTTAAAAACCCTCCTTTTATGATGTTTTTATAAGGATATTCTAACATTTAATTATTAATTTGATGTTAAATTAATTACGGTTCATTATATATTTATTTAAGTGAGTCATAAATTTAAATAAAACAATAAAAATCAAATCAAGCCCAATGTATTATAAATGAATAAACAGAATAATTATTCATTTAATATGCACTAATTATGCATTTAATATACAAAAAGACCCTCCATCAAGAAGGGTCACTATTTATAACGTTGCTCATAGATTTGAATATATTGTTCTGGCGTTATTTTGCCTACTAAAATTCGAATGAGTTCAAAAGGTACTTTTTTACTATTGGTAAACCTTATACACGATTTACCCATATTCAACTTAGTTGTCATATGTTTAGGATATTCATTTTCAAACCATTTAAGTAACTCAGGATCTCCATAAATACCCATATGATACACTGCAATGTGCTTTTTCTGAGCTGCAACAGACAAGAACGGTAACGGCATATTGTCCTCACAATGATAACCAATCGGATAAATTTCAAACGGAATATACCAAGTTGGCATATTATAATAGATTCCCAGTTCAAAACCTTCTGGTAAATTTGAATGAATGACTTCAATAAGCTCACGTGTGGCTTGTTGTTTCGTTTTATCTTCTATCTCATCTATATAATGGTTAACGTTAGACGGTAGGGTCATTAAAGTAGCCTCCTTTAGTTACATTATATAGACATGACACAACATTTCAAAGTCATTCTTGAGCTGTGATTTGCCAGTGATAAGGGTCTTCTAACTGAGACCAATCTTGATCGATTTCATCGCTATTGAGTAGGCACGTGTCTAATTCTTTCATAATCGCTTCTTTATCTAAGCCGCTTCCTATAATGACAAACTGTGTCTCACGATCACCGTATTCAGGGTCCCACTTAGCTTGAACATCCTCGCGTTCGTGCAAGATTTCTCGTTGTGCTTGAGGATTCATAGATGCAACCCAGTACGAAACAGGTGAGATGCTCACAAACGTGCCGGCTTGTGACATTAAACATGCGACATGGTTGTATTGCGCTAACCATACGATACCTTTAGCTCGTATGACATTATTAGGCATATTTTCTAACCAGTTGTTAAAGCGCTCTGCGTGAAAAGGCAAACGACGATTGTACACGAAAGAACTTATACCATACTCTTCAGTTTCAGGCGTATGCGCCTCATGACCGCCAGCAGTGAGTTCTCTTATCCACCCGGCAGACTGACTTGCAACGTCATAACTGAATCTGCCAGTATTTAATACTTCCTTAAGTTCGACTTGTCCTTCCACAGAACGAATAAATTTTGCAGTTGGTTGTAGTTTGCGAAGCACACTTTCTAATTGATTTAATTCTTCTTCAGAAACAAGGTCAGTCTTATTTAAAATTAAAACATCACAGAACTCAATTTGATCAATAAGTAAGTCAGCTATTGAACGCTCATCGTCATCACTCGCACCTTGGTCGCGATCAATAAGTAGCTCTTCTGAATTTAGGTCGCGAATAAAACGGTGTGCATCAACAACCGTAACCATTGTATCAAGCTTACAAATTTGAGATAAATCGATATCCATCTCTTCATCCATATATGAAAATGTTTGCGCTACTGGAACAGGTTCTGAAATGCCTGTAGATTCAATAACGATTTGATCAATATTACCTCTTTCAACAATGCGGCTGACTTCTTGAATTAAATCCTCTCGTAAAGTACAACAAATACAGCCATTAGATAGTTCAACTAATTTCTCATCAGTACGTGACATACCACCACCATCATGAATTAAATCTTTATCAATATTAACTTCACTCATATCATTAACGATGACTGCTATACGTAAGCCATCTCGATTATTTAAAATATGATTCAATAATGTTGTCTTTCCTGCGCCTAAGTAACCACTTAATACAGTTACAGGGACTTTTGACATATAAATCGCTCCTAACTTATTTAAATCGTAATTATTCCTATTTAACCATAATACATTTCTTTAGCAAAAGCAAAGACGAATTTCTGACTGGAATGTAAACTAAAATTTTCAAATAGTTAACATTAGTGGTATACTAAAACGCATAATAGATATAGGAGTGTTACTGAGTATGAATATTGCCAAGGAAATATTAGAAGGAAATGCATTAACGTACGAGAAGGCAACACAGCTTTACCAAGATGAAAATATTGATACGATGGACCTTTTAAATGAGGCATATCAAGTACGTAAGCATTATTATGGTAAAAAAGTTAAACTGAATATGATTCTTAATGCGAAAAGTGGTATATGCCCAGAGGATTGTGGCTATTGTGGGCAGTCACGAGATATGAAGCGTAAAGATCGTTATGCGTTAGTCGAAGGCGACAAAATTATGGACGGCGCTAAAGTTGCGGCAGATAATCAAATTGGTACATATTGTATTGTAATGAGTGGTCGTGGACCTAGTAATAAAGAAGTGGATCATATTACAAATACGGTTGAGCAAATTAAAGAAAATCATCCACAACTTAAAATTTGTGCGTGCTTAGGTCTTACTGATGAAGAACAAGCGAAGAAACTTAAAGAAGCGGGCGTTGATCGTTATAATCATAATGTGAATACGAGTGAATCGTATCATGAGGAAGTTGTGACGACACATACATATGAAGACCGCGTGCGTACAATTGAAATGATGAAAGAAAATAATATTTCACCTTGTTCTGGTGTCATTTGCGGTATGGGGGAAACGCTTGAAGATCGAATGGATATGGCGTTTGCTTTAAAAGAAATTGATGCTGACAGTATTCCGATCAACTTCTTACACCCAATCAAAGGTACAAAGTTTGGAGATATGGATGAACTTACACCAATGAAATGTTTACGCATCATCGCGATGTTCCGTTTAATTAATCCGACTAAAGAAATTCGAATCGCTGGTGGTCGTGAAATTAACCTTCGTTCACTACAACCACTTGCTTTAAAAGCAGTAAATTCCATCTTTGTTGGTGATTATTTAATTACAGGTGGACAACCAAACGAAGATGATTACCGTATGATTGAAGATTTAGGATTTGAAATTGATAATAATACAGGCGTACGCGCTGAAGAAATTGCGACAGTTTAAATTTCGAAACTTGTCGTTTTATTAAAGAAGACTGACCTTAATCGCTTTTGAAAAGCCAAGAGGTCAGTCTTTTTGTAATGTGTTATCGATTTACGATTTAATGTCATCAGGATTCCATTTAATAATTGTGCCAGCTTGCGTAAGGCCACCGCCGAAACCATATAATAGTAGATTCTGATCTTGCTTAAGTTTACCGTCCTTAACGGCTAAGTCAATTGCTAGCGGAATGGTTGCTGAAGAAGTGTTACCGTAATTCGTTACGCTCTGCAATAACTTTCCTTCATCAAGGTTCAGTCGTTTACAAATCGCCTGTAGCATACGTAAGTTTGCGCTATGCGGAACAAACCAGTCTATATCAGGCGTTTCAAGGTTTGCCTTTTCTAAAAGTAATTGGAATGATTTAGGCACCCGTGAGACTGCCCACTTATATACTTCTCTGCCGTTTTGAACGATTTTATCTTGAGATTCTATAGGCTTATCGAATATCTCATTTGATAAGTTTGAACAATATAGTGCGCCACCACGCTCACCCTCAGAGTCCATGTAAGATGTGATAAAACTTGGATTCGTTTCGTCTCTTTCTACAAGAAAAGTTGCGGCTGCATCTCCGAATAATATGCATGTTGCTCGGTCGCTATAATCCGTTATTTTAGATAACGTTTCAGATGCAACGACTAAAACCTTACGATTCATACCAGACGTTATCATGGCATTCGCAACTAATAATCCATACGTAAAACCTGCGCATGCAGCATTTAAATCAAATGTCCCGCAGTTTGAAATGCCGAGTCTTGCCTGTAAATGACTTGCGACACTTGGCGTATTAAATTCTGGCGACATTGTACAAACTATAATTAAATCTACGTCAGATAAATCCTTACCGTATCGTGTTTCAAGATTTTTCACGGCTTTAAAGGCGAGGTCAGTTGCATATTCGTTATCTTCAGAAATATGTCGACGCTTAATGCCAGTACGTGATGTAATCCATTCGTCATTTGTTTCAACCATTTGTTCTAAATCATCGTTTGTCAAAATCTTCTCAGGTACGTATGCACCTTGAGCTGTAATACGTGCATATGAATGCATATTTTTCCCCCTATTTTAATGCGTTCTATTTACGCCAAAATGTAGTGCAATTTGCTTTATCTTCAATATTAAAGTCAATCATGTTTTGTAAAAGTGTATAATCAACTTCTTGATCCCATTTAATTTTAATGATGTTATCTGTAAATTCGTAATTGGCCTTTTTTAAATCAGGTGCGAATTTATGAATTGTGACCGTTTCAGGTGCCACAGAAAAATGCTTCTTCGCAAAGCTAAATGCGATAATAAATGTGCCATTATTCGCATACATAGGTTGATTCCATTTAACCTGTTTTTCAAGGTTAGGATATGTTTCGTGTACCCACTCAACGACCTTCATAAAGGTCTCGCGGTGGTCTTTATTTTCAAATTTATCGTATATTTTACTAAACATGTTTAACATCCCTTTTGAATAGATTTTATAATTTAAGGGTATTATAGCACAGTAACTTAAATTAAATACGTAGTTCAGATTAAGTTTGTATTGCACGATGAAATCGCAATTTAAAATTTAAGGAGGCATTGTAATATGGAAAACATTACTGCAATGAAAATTAACAAAGATGTTGAAACAGTATTCCAATCAATTGTTCAGCCAGAACGTATTAAGAACTTCTGGTTCTCAAACAGTTCAGATCTTTGGGAAGAAGGCAAAACAGTAGAGTTAACTTATGAAGAATACGATGCTAAAGTTGAAATTGAAGTTAAAGAAATGATTTATTACGAATACATCAATTACGTTTGGGAAGGTCGCAACGTATTTATGGAATTTAAACAAGATGGCGACGGTACATTATTAACTGTAAGAGAAACTGGTTTCGAAATTGACTCTCCAACAGCCGTTCAAGAAATGATCGGTAATAAAGAAGGTTGGGTTTACATGCTTTCTTGCTTAAAAGCATATTTAGAAGGCGACTTAAACTTAAGAGCTGCATTACGCTAATTTATATCTGTGAGCTTTAGATGGAGCACCTTAATGGGTGTTCCTTTTTTAATGCGAGAGCGAGTGAGTCTTATACATCTTTTTGTATATAGTGAATAATTATGCGTATAATGTAACTCGACTTACTATTCTTCAAAAGTATTTTAGGATTACGTGGGGCTGCCGTTCGATCAGAAATCAATGAGTTTGTTGATAGCTAGTTGGATAGATGTTATTAGTAGGGGTGTTAGGGTGTCTCAACTAAAATGAATTAAAGACAGATTATAGGAGTATTACATGTTATTTATCAAGCATAAGCTACTTTTCCTCTTAGGTATGCTCTTGTTAATCACGTTATTCATATTTAATCAAGCTATTGGTACAACATTAATTAGACCAATCTTATATTTCCTATGCGGTGTAATTATCACAAGATCTCTTGGTTATCATGATAAAAATCATAAATCATAAAAAAACAATTCCCTTTACTAGCATGCTTAGCTCTAATCTCATAAAATTGAGACCTAAGAGCGTCAGCTATTTTGGGAATTGTTTCGTTTAAAGTCTTATAATTATTTGTTTATTAAAGTCTTAAATTATTCTGCTTTTACGTTTAAATCAACGTCTACATTGCCTTTAATTGCTTTTGAGTAAGGGCAGAATTCGTGTGCCATTTTAAGATATTTTTCAGCATCTTCTTGCTCCATATTTTTAACTGTTGCTTCGATACTAACATCTAATTTAGGGCTTTCTGCTTCTTCGTCATCAACAAGTCTAACTGTGATTGAAACTTTAGGTTCAGCGTCTGTAACTTTGTTTTGTTTAAGGATTAAATCGAACGCGCCGTTAAAGCATGATGCATAACCTGCCGCGAATAATTGCTCTGGGTTTGTTTTACTATTATTGTCATCTGATGGTGGTAGAACTTCTAAATCAAGTACTTTATCGTCTGTAGAAACGTGACCTTTACGACCGCCAGTGTTTGTTGCTGTAGTTTCATATTTAACTGCCATGTTTAAAATCCCCTTTCAAAAGAATCTCTATTTCTAATTCAAGCGTAACATTTAATGAATGATGGTTTAATTTTATTGCTTATATGTTTTTAAGACATCAAAACTAATAGTGCTTAATTATATTGTTTCATATATTATTGTTAAAGTTGGTTCTAAATGGCTTTTCAAAAAGGGATTACTTTCGTCCTGAGCGTTTTGTAACGATGTAACCGAACATAAAGCAAATGATAAAAAATGCGATGATTCCCAATCTTTATAGCTCCTTTACAAAATTTAGGTTACTTATTTCTCCTAGAGTTAAGCATCATGAACACAACTGTTATCGTAATAGAAATGATGAGTGCGACTTCGTTAGGGTGAAGTCGGCCGATAGATACTGGTGAGAAATGCATTAAGAGCATCATTATTGCGTAAACTACCAAAAAGAGTAATGCGTACCCTAATAATTTCATGACAGTGCCTCAACTTTCTTATTAATTTGTTTAAGCTGAAAGTGTTGCTTATTCCTAGCTGTTGAACTTTGACTATAGTACTACTGTATCATGGGACAACGTTCATGCAAGTTAACTATAAAGGTTGCCTTAATATAATCATATCAATGAGTTGGTGACCTTCTTCAAATATCGGCTTCTTGTAATTAGTAGTAAAAAAATCTTTTATGGTGTCGTATTCCTCAAAGCCACAACTCTTATAAAAAAGAATGGTAAGCGGGCTATCGCCTGTACCAACGTACATGTAATTACCTTTATTACGATAAATCTTTAAATTTTGTTTAACCAACGTTTTACCAATACCTTGACCTTGGAAGGAAGGGTGGATAGCAATATTTTTAATTTCATAATCATTATTATCCCTCTGGTTAACGATACATACACCCAATGTAAACTTACTGTCATTGGTTAAAGCGTACATATCGCCCTTATGTATGTACTTATCAATCATGTGCTCATCTTCGTCAGCTAAAAGCAATAAATCTAAGTAGTCTTTTTTATTAGTTTGGATGAGGTGCAAGTTCATGTTAAAAACTCATTTCTTAGTATGTTTATTATCATCTTATCTAAAAAAAGACATGACGCAAAGCGCCATGTCTTGTGATGGTTGGAAGTATGTGATTAATTTCTAATTAAATAATCGAAAGCGTTTAGTGCGGCATTCGCACCGGCACCCATAGAAATTATAATCTGTTTGTTAGGTTGATCAGTACAGTCACCTGCTGCAAACACACCTGCTAAGTTTGTAGCACCGTACTTATCGACCTGAATTTCGTTCGCTTCATTAAGCTCAATATTACTATCAAGCCATTCAGTGTTAGGAAGTAGACCGATTTGTACGAAGATACCATCTAGATCTAAGTGATGTGTATCGCCTGATTTGAGGTCTTCGTAAGTTAAACCATCAACTTTACCTTCACCTGTGACTTCAGTAGTTTGAGCATTCGTAATGACTGAAACATTATCTAATTCTTCAATACGTTTTTGAAGAACATCGTCAGCTTTCAGTGCTTCATTACGCTCTAGAATCGTAACATTTTTTACAATTCCTGCCAAGTCGATAGCGGCTTCAACACCAGAATTACCGCCACCTACGACAGCAACATCTTTACCTTCAAATAGTGGGCCATCACAGTGCGGGCAGTATGCCACACCTTTATTTGAAAGTTCATCTTCGCCAGGAACTTGCATTTTACGCCAACGTGCACCAGTCGTGATAATGACAGTTTTACTTGTTAATGTACCGCCATTTTCAAGTTTTACTTTAATGCCTGAATCTTCTTTTTGAATATCAACGACACGTTGTGCGTTCATAATGTCGACATCGTATTCTTTAATGTGGGCTTCAAGATTAGCGGCGAAAGTTGGGCCGTCAGTTTGTTTAACACTAATAAAGTTTTCAATTCCAGCTGTGTCATTAACTTGACCACCCATGCGATCAGCTACGATACCTGTTCTAATACCTTTACGAGCTGCATATACTGCTGCACTTGCACTAGCGGGACCACCGCCAACTACAAGTACGTCGAAAGGTTCTTTTTCGTCGAACTCAGCCGCATCAGGTTGTTCACCTAATTGATTTAAGAAGTCTTCAACAGTCATACGTCCATTGCTGAATTCTTCTCCATTTAAAAAGACAGTAGGTACACCCATGATATTCTCTGCTTCTTCTTTAAAAGCAGCGCCATCAATCATAGTGTGTGTAATGTTTGGATTAACGAGGCTCATTAAGTTTAATGCTTGTACAACGTCCGGGCATTTGTGACAGCTTAAACTTACATACGTTTCGAAATTTAATGGACCTTCTAAAGCTTCGATTTGTTTTAATACAGATTCTTCTTCTTTAGGTTTTCTACCACTAACTTGTAATAATGCAAGAACTAAAGATGTAAACTCATGTCCAAGAGGTACACCGGCAAATGTGATGTCAGTGTCCTCATCTGGACGGTTTACACTAAAGCTTGGTGTGCGTTTAAGTTCTGTTTTTTCAATCTTAATGTGTTCTGACATTTCAGCGATTTCGCTTGTTAATGCGTCAACTTCTTTTGAAATGTCATCTGAACCTAAACTCACTTTTAAGATAACATCGCCTTCTAATAGCTCTAAGTATTGAGCTAATTGGCCTTTAATTTGTTGATTAAGCATTATCTAAAATGCCTCCTTTAAATTTTACCTACTAAATCAAGGCTTGGCTCTAATGTGTCGCCGCCTTCTTCCCATTTAGCTGGGCAAACTTCACCAGGGTTTTTACGTACATATTGAGCAGCTTTGATTTTATGAGTTAATGTGCTAGCGTCACGGCCGATACCTTCAGCATTGATTTCTGCTGCTTGAACAACACCATCTGGGTCAATGATGAATGTACCACGTTGAGCTAAGCCAGCTTCTTCATTTAATACATCGAATAAACGAGTGACTTGTTGTGAAGGGTCACCAATCATAGTGTATTGAATTTTGTTGATAGCGTCTGAATGATCGTGCCAAGCTTTGTGAACGAAGTGTGTATCAGTTGATACAGAGAATACATTAGCACCTAAGCTTTGTAATTCGTCGTATTGGTTTTGAAGATCTTCTAATTCAGTAGGGCATACGAAAGAGAAGTCTGCAGGGTAGAAGCAAACTACGCTCCAATCACCTTTAAGATCTTGTTCTGAAACCTCTTTAAATTCATCATTCTTAGCATCATATGCTTGAGCTGTGAATGCTTCAATTTCTTTACCGATTAATGACATAATCAAATTCCTCCTAAATATTTAAAAATTAACCTTCGATGAATATGTGAGATTAGAATCAACTTATGGTTAGCATTTATAATAACGATTATTTATTTATAATAATTCTAATCTTTCAATTACGATTATACATGATAATAAATATTAGTCAACATCGTTACTCTTTTTTAATTTCAATAGTGTTTAAAATCAAAATAATTGACATAAAATGCAAACGAAAGCCTTTAATAAAGCGTTTTATTGATGTTGTTACAGAGACAAAATATTACTTTAGAAAAATTTTACAATCTCAATTAGAAGTTAATTTTCTCATTTAGATATTCATACAAATACTTATATTTATCAAAAAATGATTCTTTCAAAGCTTTTCAAAATAAAAAAGAATGAAGTGCAATAAGTCTGCACTTCATCCACATCTTAAAGCTTTTTAATTAAGTACATCATAACAAATTGAAGGGGTAGGCGTCCGTATAGCGCGCTTTTAGGAAGTTCAATATCTCCAAGTGGTAACTTCTTACGTGCCATATAAATGTTTGCTGGGAAAACGCTTAGTAGGAACCAGTTCATTAGCTTTTTAAATAATTTTGATGGACGTCCGATGATTAGACGTAATCCTATGATAATTTCGATTACGCCTGTAACCCATACAGCTAACTTACGGAATGGTAAATAAGCAGGTACGACTCTCGTGAAGCCTTCTTCTTTCACAAAATGCATGACGCCAGCCAACGAAAATACACCTGCAAATAATAAACGTAATAAGATACGCATTTTAACGCTTCCTTTCATATATTGATTTACTTTTAGTTTATAAAAGAAAGCGTTAATTATCGATAAAATTGCTTTTACGACTTATTTAGAAAACTTTATCTTTTACGCGTTTTGAACTTGTATAGTAAGGCTTAACTCACTATTGTTTGTTGTCTGTTTGTTGTTCTTCTTCTAATGCTTCTTGTCTCGCTTTTTCTGCACGGCGTTTGTTACGTTTCTTTTCTTCTATAAATGAAGCAATCACAAATGCAACCACTACGAGCGGTGTTCCAATTGCAACAACCATAATCATATTATCACCTTCATTTTTAGTATTAATTGTATTTTAACATTTTTAAGCATTTAACAAAGATAGAATGCTTTGTGAGATGTGTCGTTTTTATAAACGATAGGTTTTAAATCATGATATAAGAAGTTTTTTTATTCATTTGATAGGATAAGTATATATTAAAACGTGTATAGGAGTGTTATTATGTCGAATCATGTTTATGATTTAGCGAAGCGTCATCATTCAGTGCGTAAGTTCAAGAATCATCCATTAGATGACGCAACTATTAAGAAATTAGTCGAAGCGGGCCAAAGTGCCTCTACTTCAAGCTATCTCCAAACGTATTCTATTATTGGTGTTCGTGATCCTAAGATTAAAGAATCTTTAAAAGAGGTTTCAGGACAACCTTACGTAGAGGAGAACGGTTACCTATTCGTATTTGTGCTTGATTATTATCGTCATGCTTTAATTGATGAAAAGAAAGATAGTAATATGAGTTCTGCTTATGAATCAGCAGAAGGCTTACTTGTAGGTGCGATTGATGTTGCGCTTGTATCTGAGAATATGGCTTTATGTGCTGAAGATATGGGCTATGGTATCGTGTACCTTGGTTCTTTAAGAAACGACGTAGACCGCGTACGTGACATTCTTGGATTACCTGAGTATGCCTTTCCATTATTTGGTATGGCTATAGGTGAAATTAGTGAAGATGAGAATGGCACGCCTAAACCTCGTCTACCATTTGAACATGTCTTTCATGAGGATCAATATAATGCCGATAAGGAAAAGCAACTTAGAGAAATTGAAGCTTATGATGAAGCGGTTAAAGACTACTATGAGAAACGTACAAATGGAAAACGTAGTGAGACATGGTCAGATCAAATTTCTGGTTTCATGAGTAGTAAACAACGACCTGATATGATGAAATGGCTTCATGAGACAGGGTTATTAAAACGATAAGATTGAATAACGGGTGCGCGCCGAAGTGGCCGCACCCGTTTATTGATGTGAAACGTATTTTTAAAGGGCTTTTCGATAGGTAGTGAAGGTAAGAACGATTGTAACAATGGTTGCGATTCCAGTTAACACACCGAAAATAACGCTAAGCACGTATGGTGAAGCTATGGCTAAGATAATTGTTAGGAAAAACACTGAAATCAATATTAATCCAAGGTAAATCACTGCAATAATTCTTACTGCGATGTGGTTAAAGCATGCAAGAATGATTGGTGGTAGTAAGAAAATGATTTGTGTACCAATATTTAATGCAACTTCCATAGGCTTATCGAATGAAATGCTATTGTCTGATTTAGGATAACTTGCGAGTGTGAGCGAAGTGGTGATATACAATACAAGTACTAATATACTCCATAATAATCTTGAATTCATATAATGCTCCTTTATCTTAAATGAAATCCAATTATATGATATCGCAATTTATAAAAAATGAATAGGTTTGTTGGGAGTAGAGATATAGGGTATGTAATAATTAAGCCAATTTAATGGGAGGTATTACTGATGAAAGTTATTGTTACAAGTATCTTTGTGGATGATCAAGAGAAAGCAAAGACGTTCTATAGTGAGAAGTTAGGCTTTGAAGTGAAACATGATATTGATATGGGTGGCGGACATAAGTGGTTAACCGTCGTATCTAAAGAACAAGAGAACGGAACTGAAATTGTATTAGAGCCAAATGAACATCCGGCTGCTAAAGACTATCAATCGAGACTATTTGAAGAGGGTATACCGGTAACGATGTTTGGTTCAGATGACTTAAATAAGGAATATGAGGAACTCAAGGCAAATGGTGTAACCTTTACAAAGGAACCGACTCAAGCAGGGGATGTTAAGCTTGCAATCTTTGATGATACGTGCGGAAACTTAATTCAAATTGTAGAACAATAGAAAATCAAGAAAATGTAAATGTTTTTATTACAGAAAAGTGTATAAACTAGTAAACTTGTTTAAATAATTATGATGTTTTTTTACGATTATAGAAGCAAGTTTACTAGTTCTTATTTTACTTAGAATTCTTTTTTGATAATGCAGTGTGAGCGCCCAGTATAGCAAATACTATACCTAAAATTAAATAAATATTGAGTTGAGATTCACCGATGATAATACTAGCTATTCCACCGATTGCTGGAAAACCAGCTACCATAAAACTACTTTCAGACGCCCCAATATTTTTTACTAAGTGTAAATAGAATAACCAAGCGACAAAGGATGCCATAATAGACAAATATAATAATCCGATCCAATATGATACTTTATCAGGAATGATGAAGTTTTGGTTGGTTACTATAGAAATGGTTAATAACAATATTGTAGCCGAAAACATACCAACCATATTAGCTATTACTGGGTCGATATTTTTTTCACTATTATATAAAGAAAAAACATCGCCAATAGAGGTAATTAAAGTGCCTAAAATAGCTAATGTGACACCTAAAATAAAGTCACCACTTACATTATTAAACTCCGGAACAAGTGTCACTACAACACTAAGCATTCCTAAGCTTCCACCAATATATATTTTTTTTGCTATATTTGTTTTAAAAATTATACTTATTAGTATTGGAGTTGTAATAACTTTCATTGAAAAGATGATAGTTACCAAAACTGACGATGATAATATTGTTCCATAATAAAGAAGTAGGTAACTTATGGCGAAATTACATAGACCAAAACCTATAACCGTTAACCAATTTAATTTGGTATTTAAATTCTTTCCTTTTATTATAAATAATATAAGGAATAAAAGGAATGCTATTAAGGATCTATACAACAAAGATATTTCTAAAGATGCGTCAGTCCCTTGAATTTTAACAGCTATAAAATTCAACCCCCAAATTAACATACAAGCCAAATACATTATATAATTCAACTTTTATTCATCCTCGTTATATCTAAAGAATCAAATGTGTCTACTAAAGAATTAACTAGAAAATCTATTTGTTTTATAGTGTGATAGGGCGTAACATTTATTCGAAATCTCTCGGTACCTTTACTTACTGTTGGAAAATTGATTGCTTGGACGTAGATATTATAATTTTTTAACAACATCTGCGCTGCTTCAGTACATTTTTTTGAGTCGCCAATAATTATAGGTAAAATATGTGTGGTACTTTCTTTTAGAGCTATAATACCATTTAAAGATAATTTTTCCCTTAAGTATCTTGTTTTTTCATGTAAAAGCTCTCTTTCTATGGAAGAATTTCTTAGATGTTTAATACTTTCTAGACAACCTGCAACTATAACTGGAGGCAAAGCAGTAGTGAAAATAAACCCTGAAGAAAATGAGCGAATAACATCAATTAAATATTTATCACCTGCAATATATCCTCCTATAATCCCTATGCCTTTAGCCATTGTTGATTGAATGACGTCAATTTCGTGTTGCACATTTAATAAAGATGAGTACCCAGCTCCCTCTTTTCCATACATTCCAATAGCGTGTACTTCATCTAAAAATGTTAGAGCGTTATATTTTTTAGCTAAAGCTACTATTTCTTTAATCGGTGCTACATCGCCATCCATTGAGTATATAGATTCAAATACAATCAATTTAGGGATTTCGTAATCATATTTTTTTAATAAAGCTTCTAAATGACTCAAATCATTATGTTTAAATATTTCTTTATTATTTTTTACACTTCTTAGACCATTTATAATTGATGCATGATTTTTTTCATCAGAGAATACTATCATATTTGGAAATGTTCTTAATAGTCCTTGTAAAGTAGCGTCGTTAGAAGAGTAACCCGTTGGAAATATTAAAGCGGACTCCTTATTATGCCAATCACTAATTTCTTTTTCAAGTAGAGAAAAATATTTATGGGTTCCTCCTATGTTTCTAGATCCTCCTGATCCAGCACCGTATTCTTTTAATACTCTAATCATTGTATTTAATACCTTGTTATTTTGAGACATACCAAGATAATCATTACTACAAAATACAATGATATCATCGTTATTTTCACTCTTTGCTAATGGGTATTTAGTGTTGACTCTATTAATTTGAGTGAAAATTCTATACGTTCCCTCATTTTTTAATTCTTCAATTTTACTCATGAAAATCTGTGTGTACATAGTTATCACCTAATTTCGAATATTATGAATAATAAAATAATTATATGTCTCACGATTGATAATTACAAGTACATATTTACTTTAATAATCATTAAAATGTATATAATTATTAAAGTTTATGTAAATAGACATACTTTAATTGGTAGGTATGAAATAATTTTAAATTTTATTTAAGTTAACTTTGTTTTAGATACTCCATGAAATATTGAATTGATAGTGAAAATGTTTAAAAATAAAACACTCAGTTGAATTTTCAACCAAGTGTTCTAAGTAAAAAACTATCGTATTATGCAATTGCAAACTATTAGTTTAGAATAAAAACTAAACGTTAATATAGATTTGAAGTTCTATTAGGGTGTTTAGAATAAGTTATATTTAAATATCTGTAGCTAGTTCGTCATAGTCCTTAGAGTTGTAAGTGTCTTTATCAAGCTGATTTGTAACTTTCGCTGTACCAGTACCTGCTAACATTGAATCGTTAACGTTTAGGGCTGTACGACCCATGTCGATAAGTGGTTCAACTGAGATAAGTACACCGGCTAATGCGACTGGTAAGTTTAATGCTGATAAAACTAAGATAGAAGCGAATGTGGCACCGCCACCAACACCAGCAACACCGAATGAACTAATGATTACAACACCAATTAGAGTTAAAATGAATTTTAAATCAATTTCAACGCCTGCAACAGGTGCAACCATTACAGCTAACATTGCTGGGTAAATACCCGCACAACCATTTTGTCCAACTGATAGACCAAATGTAGCTGAGAAGTTCGCAATGCCTTCAGGTACACCTAAACGATCAGTTTGCGTTTTAATGTTTAACGGTAATGCTCCGGCACTTGAACGAGATGAGAACGCGAATGTTAATGCTTCAAGTGACTTTTTAATAAAGGTGATTGGGTTTAAACCGAGTAATGTAATGATAACTAAATGAATTAAGTACATTGCGATTAATGCGACATAAGAAGCAAGTACGAACTTACCTAACGTCCAAATAGCTTGGAAATCACTTGTCGCGATTGTATTAGCCATGATAGCTAGGATACCAAATGGTGTTAAGCGTAAAACGAATGTCACGATTGACATTACTAAGCTATAAATCGCTTCGATACCACGTTGTAGTAATTGGCCGTGTTCAGGTTGTTTACGTGCAACTCTTAAGAATGCAAAACCAATAAATAATGCAAAGATAACGACTGCGATAGTTGATGTAGGTCTAGCACCAGTGAAGTCTAGGAAAGGATTCTCTGGTAATAATGCTAAGATTTGTTGAGGTAAGGAGCTTGCAGTCATGTCTTTAGCTTTACCTTCGATTTCAGAGCCGCGAGCGTTTTCAGCTTGACCTAGGTCAATTGTTGAAGCGTCAAGACCAAATAAGATCGCCGTGATGATACCGATGATTGCTGAAACAGCTACCGTACCGATTAGAAAAGTAAATATCCATGCCCCATATTTAGCGAAGCTTTCACCTAGTTTGATTTTAGTAAAAGCAGAGATGATTGAAATAAAGATTAATGGAATAACAATCATCTTAAGTAAAGCGACATAACCGTTCCCCACAACGCTTAGCCACTCTGAAGTTGTAGTAGTGATTTTTGAATCGACACCGTAGAATAGGTGAAGTAAAACACCAAAAAGAATACCCAAACCAAGTGCTATGAAGACACGAGTAGGGAATTTAACATGTTTTTTCGCCATAACTTGAAGACCAACTAGAAGGGCGATAAAAACAAGAATATTAATAATGATGAGAAATAACTGCATAACGTACCTTCTTTCTTTAATTCCGACTTATATTATAAGAATAAACAGGTATACTTAAAATATCAAGGTGAAATTCAAATTTTGTTCAAAAATATCAAAATTTAAAGAAATAGCGAACTTTATAATAAAAAAGCCTCAAAGGAGCGATAAACTCCTTTGAGGCTTAATTAATACAGATGTTACATACCAAATAAACGTTGGAAGAAACCTTTTTTCTCTTGAGGTTTTTCTTCGGCTAATGGTGAAGATTGAGATTGATGTGATTGGCTTGTTTGCTGACTTGATTGTTGGTTGTTGTTAGAAGCAACTTGTTTCTCAGTCGCATGTTCAGTTAGGTTATTGCTGTCAGATTTAACCTCAACTTTAGTTGGGTTAGATTCTGTAGAAGTTGTTGTAGCAGCTTGAACGTTAGATGATGAAGCTGTCTCTGATGTTTGGTTTGAAGGTTTCTGATTTTCTTTAACGTTATCTTCAACGCGTTTAAATGAATCGATTTGAGCTTTCTGCTTAGATTCGATGTTTTTAAATGATTCGTTTTGGTTTTGTTGTTCTTTTTCGATTTTCTTAAGTGCATCCATGTACTCTTTTTGTGAAGATTCAATGTTTTTAAGACTATCCGCATAATCTTTTTGAGAAGTCATAATTTGGTTCATAGTTTCAGAGTAATTATTTTGTGTTGATTCAAGGTTTTTAACTGCTTCCTGATGCGAAGCGCTAGATGTCTCGATCGCTTTTAGTGTCTCAGTATTTTCTTCTAACTTGCTTGTAATTTCACCTTGAACACCTTTAAGTTCATTTTGTTGTTGGTGAATTTGATGGATCATTTGTCCTAATACTTTACGTTCTTCTCTCATGTTACGAATTTCAGTTCGTAATTCTTCAATAAGGTATGTAATTTCGCTTTGCTCTGAAGGTAAGTTAGACGCATCGTCTTTCACGATAACTTGTAAAAAGTCTTTTTCTTTTTCTAACTCTTCAAAAGCTAAATCGTAACTATTTGTTTGCTTAACTTTAGTCGCGATGTCTTGGAATAATTCAATATCTTCTTCTTGGAAGTCTGTCGCTTCTCTACCGCGATATTCTGTTTTGTTTAGACGGTAACCGCGTTCTTCTAGGTGCTGTACAATCTTGCGGACTTGTTTTTCGCTAAGCTCAACTTTTTGAGCAAATTCTTTTGTTAACATATGATAAACCCTTTCATTCTAAGTGTTCTTTAGAGTGACGTTAGTCTACGGCCACTGAAACGTCAGTCTTACCTTGATACAAGTTTACCTTTTTTTAACATTGATTTCAAGCCGATGCGCGCCCTACCCTTATGCCTTACGTAAATCCATTTTGACGAGTAACGGGTAGATTTTTCTACGTGGTATTTTATTCGCGAAGACGTACTTTAGAATATAATTCGATTTCACGCTCGTACCATAAATATCTTTAGTTAGTTCAATGTTTGCTTTTATATATAAGTCCATTGGAATTGGGGGACCATTACCATGCAAGTTAGGCTGGATGTAGTCTAAATGCTTTTGCTTAATGAAGCCATGGCTACGTAAGAATTGCTTTCTAAATTGAATGTCAGGGTCTACTTGTTCTTGATTAGGGTCGCCTTCATGCGTGGACTCAAACATCATAAAGTTAACATCTTTTTGATGAACCTTTTGAGATAATTGGTTAATCGCCTCTTCAACTTCTTCTAAAGTAAGGCTTAAAATACGTTCGCAATCAGGTGATTCCTTTGAAATCAGATAAATTAAGAATGAGGAATTTGTTGTTGCTTCGTAGTGGGCTGTAGCTAAACTAACGACCTTATTATCTTCTAAACCGACTAAGAATACATAATCATCTTTCGTCATATCGTTCTCAAGGGATTGCTCAAAGATCTCAGTCTTCTCTGAGACGTCATGACTGAGCTTACCTTCATATAGTGATAGCGCTTGCGCATAGAGCGGGTCGTTCACTGAATCGATGCATTTAAATTTCATCTCGGACACCTCCATTTTCATAATAGTATACCATAACGTTTACCTACTAAAAAAAGCCGAGGACCATGTCGCTCGGCTCGTATTGCTTAAGTATTATGAGTTAAATTCAGTTTTTTCACCGATTGAAGATGCTTCTTTGATTTCTTTAGTGCTCTCATGCGCTGAATTATTATTAATTTCGTTATGAGCTTCAACGTCTCTCTTAGTGAAAAGTAAAATCTTACCGTCAATAATCGCTTTCTTATATTCGTCAATTTGTTCATCTGTTAATTTAAATTCACTTAATGCAGCGCCTTCTGTATCTTCACCGATTAAGAACTTTGCGAACTTATCACTAAATGTACCGCTAGATACTTTAACGCGGATCTCACTGTTGTTCAGTTTTTCAGATTGTAATGTTTCTTTAGTAATTACTGTGATTTCACTATCTTCAAAACCTTCTTCTTTAACCTTATCGATGGCTCTAAGTAAACTTTCTTCATTATCGTGTTGAGATGCTTTAATCATGTTTACCCCTCCGAATCGTTTTAGTTATTGTTTCTTAAATACCCATAAATCTTGTTATAGAAACGCTTTATCTTCATCTTATATCTTTCTTATACTATAGGCAATTGTTTCACTAAAATATTTAATTCATTCACGTGAATACTATTGATATCCTACTGAAAATTTGCTATCATCATACAATAATTTACTTGCTCATATAATCTAAAGAATATGGCTTTAGAAGTTTCTACCGTGTTGCCTTAAACGACATGACTATGAGTAGCTATAAAATATACCGTGCTAAATCATGAACTCAATTGTACTTAATTGAGGGAATTTCTATATATTTATAGTTTACTTGTGTCCTGAGCCTCGTTTTGGTTTAGGACTTTTTTGTTATTTACGTATCGTTTTACGATGACAGGTGAGGTAAGTTTTAAAGCGATTGAAATACTGAAATATGGTATGGTTAAGGCGTACGGTAAATTAAAATTGTTGAATCTTAGCATGCAATCTCATAGGCTTTTCAAAATGAATAAATTGTCATCATTAACCTATCAACAAATTGAGCAAAATGTGAAATAATATAGTTAATAATATTGAATGGAGGCTTTATCGTAATGTGGGAAAATAAGTTCTTAAAAGAAGCTTTAACGTTTGATGATGTATTACTTATTCCAGCTAAATCAGATGTACTACCTAAAGAGGTAGATTTAAGTGTTGAATTATCAGATCGTATTAAATTACAAATTCCAATTATTTCAGCAGGTATGGATACAGTAACAGAATCAAAAATGGCAATCGCAATGGCACGTCAAGGTGGTTTAGGTGTAATTCACAAGAATATGAATATCGAAGACCAAGCTGACGAAGTTCAAAAAGTAAAACGTTCAGAAAATGGTGTCATTACGAATCCATTCTACTTAACGCCAGAAGAAAGCGTATATAAAGCAGAAGCTTTAATGGGTAAATATCGTATTTCTGGTGTACCAATCGTTGATAATGAAGAACATCGTAAATTAGTAGGTATTATTACAAATCGCGACCTACGTTTTATTGAGGACTTTTCAATTAAGATTTCAGACGTGATGACGAAAGAAGGCCTCATCACTGCGCCAGTTGGCACAACGCTTGATGATGCTGCTGAAATTCTTCAAAAGCACAAAATCGAAAAACTTCCATTAGTAGAAGACGGTATTTTACAAGGGTTAATTACGATTAAAGATATTGAGAAAGTTAGTGAGTATCCTTATTCAGCAAAAGACGAACAAGGCCGCTTATTATGTGCAGCCGCTATTGGTATTGCGAAAGATACAGACATTCGTGCTGAGAAATTAGTTGAAGCGGGTGTTGATGCACTTGTAATCGATACTGCACATGGTCATTCTCAAGGTGTAATGGATCAAGTTCGTCATATTAAATCTAAATTCCCAGAAATTACTGTAATCGCTGGTAACGTTGCGACTGCAGAAGCGACTAAATCTTTATATGAAGCTGGTGCTGATGTTGTTAAAGTTGGTATCGGTCCAGGTTCAATTTGTACAACTCGTGTCGTTGCTGGGGTAGGCGTTCCTCAAATCACAGCGATTTATGACTGTGCGACTGAAGCACGTAAACATGGTAAAGCGATTATCGCAGACGGTGGTATCAAATTCTCAGGTGATATCGTTAAGGCTTTAGCAGCTGGTGGTCATGCAGTAATGTTAGGTAGCTTACTTGCAGGTACTGAAGAAAGCCCTGGCTTAACTGAAATGTTCCAAGGTAGACAATATAAAGTTTATCGCGGTATGGGATCACTTGGCGCTATGGAAAGTGGTTCAAACGACCGTTATTTCCAAGAAGATAAAGCACCTAAAAAATATGTTCCTGAAGGTATTGAAGGACGTATTGATTATAAAGGACCACTACAAGATACAATTTATCAATTAACTGGTGGCGTTAAGAGCGGTATGGGTTACACAGGTAGCCGTAACTTAGAGAAATTACGTGAAGAAGCTCAATTTACACGTATGAGCCCAGCCGGCTTAGCAGAAAGTCATCCACATGACGTTCAAATTACGAAAGAATCACCAAACTACTCATTCTAATTGATAAAGGAGTCAAATGATTATGGAAATGGCAAAAGAACAAGAGTTAATTCTTGTCCTCGATTTTGGTAGCCAATATAACCAATTAATTACAAGACGTATCCGTGAAATGGGCGTCTACAGTGAATTGCACGATCATGAAATTTCTATTGATGAAATTAAGAAATTAAATCCTAAAGGTATCATTCTTTCAGGTGGTCCAAATTCAGTATATGAAGAAGGCTCATTTACGATTGATCCTGAAATTTATAACTTAGGTATTCCAATTTTAGGTATCTGTTACGGTATGCAACTTACGACTAAATTATTAGGCGGAAAAGTTGAACGTGCGAAAGAGCGTGAGTATGGTAAAGCAATTATTAATGCCAAATCTGACACTATTTTCCACGGGTTACCAGATACGCAAAATGTTTGGATGAGTCATTCTGATAAAGTCATCGAAATTCCTGAAGGTTTCGAAGTGATTGCAGATAGTCCAAGTACGAACTTTGCTGCGATTGAAGATAAATCACGCCGTATTTACGGTGTTCAATTCCATCCAGAAGTGCGTCACTCTGAATATGGTAATGCGTTACTTGAGAACTTCGTCCGCCGTGTATGTGAATGTACAGGTGAATGGACTATGGAAAACTTCATTGAGCTTGAAATTGAGAAGATTAGAGCACAAGTTGGCGACCGTAAAGTCTTATGTGCAATGAGTGGTGGCGTTGATTCATCTGTAGTTGCAGTGCTACTTCATAAGGCAATTGGCGATCAATTAACTTGTATCTTCGTTGACCATGGTCTACTTCGTAAAGGTGAAGGCGACATGGTTATGGAACAATTCGGTGAAGGATTTAACATGAATATTATTCGTGTTAACGCCGAAGAACGCTTCATGAGTAAGTTACAAGGTGTGTCTGATCCTGAAAAGAAACGTAAGATTATCGGTAATGAATTCGTTTACGTCTTTGATGATGAAGCATCAAAACTTGAAGGTGTAGATTTCTTAGCTCAAGGTACTTTATATACAGACGTAATTGAGTCTGGTACAAAAACAGCACAAACAATTAAATCACACCATAACGTAGGCGGTTTACCTGAAGACATGGAATTCGAGTTAATCGAACCTATTAATACGTTATTCAAAGATGAAGTTCGTGCATTAGGTATCGAACTAGGTATTCCTGAACATTTAGTATGGCGTCAACCATTCCCTGGTCCAGGTCTTGGTATCCGCGTACTAGGTGAAATTACGGAAGACAAACTTGAAATCGTACGCGAATCAGACGCGATTTTACGTGAAGTTATTCGTGAGGAAGGTCTTGAACGTGAGATTTGGCAATACTTCACAGTATTACCTGACATCCGCTCAGTAGGTGTTATGGGTGACTACCGTACGTATGACTATACGGTTGGTATCCGTGCCGTTACGTCTATTGACGGTATGACAAGTGACTTTGCGAGAATCGATTGGGAAGTCTTACAAAAGATTTCAAGTCGTATTGTAAACGAAGTGGATCACGTAAACCGTGTAGTGTATGACGTGACATCTAAACCACCAAGTACAATTGAGTGGGAATAATATAGACTATGAAGTGCCCCTTAGGCGATTGCCTGAGGGGCTTTTTGAGTTGGAGGATTAAGGTTGGTATAAGGTTTAGTTGGGTTTGAAACTTGATGAGTAGGTCGTGATCAAGTCTCAGGGGGTTTGAAACTTGATGAGCAGGTCGTGATCAAGTCTCAGGGGGGTATAACCCCCTAATGAGTCTTAAATGACTCAAGTCATTCATATTCAATCATCACTTATTGACTTAGACTTATGGTCCTTAATATAAACTTTAACCATTGCGATGGAAATCCAGCTCACTAATAATATAGGTAGTATTATGATATTCATCAAACTTACATCTAACAAATTTGTTGAAATACTTAGATGCTTTAGTTCCTTAAGCGTGTCTTTTGAAGAAGTGAAGAATTGATAAAGTGTAAAAAATATAGTTGTCCATTGAATGTAATACTCTAACACCATGATTAATAATTCATTATAATGATTCATATTCATTATTAGTCTCACGAGATAGAAATTAATAAGACCTGAGAGTAATATGATTATTAAACCGAGGACGAAAATACTACTTACATCATTGAGTATAACGGCAAATATGTAATAAGTTATTAGAGATGAGATAGTTATAGAAATAAACGCGCTCATAACCATAAAAATAGCTGAGATAAAAGCTTTAAGAAATAGAAGTTTGTCTTTATGTTTCCCCGATAAAAATCCAGTAAGCAAAAAAAGAATCAATATGGTTAATATATTTATCCAAACCATGCAATAACCTACCTTTCCGAATGGGTGTTATAGAAGTTTATTCATATGAAAAACCTTGCTTTTAGTTTCATAGGTAAGAGTTTTACACATGAAGTATCTACTTATAACTTTAGAATGAGTATTTGTCTTAAATTTGATTTATTTTGATATCCTAGACAATACTATATTTAGTTAAATAACCATTGCAATAGTTACGCAAACCCTCAAATTATTATAATAATATCGCCACAAATATATTAATATTTCAAAATAATATTAAATAAACTATGTTTATTTCTAATTCATATCTTAGTACTGTGATATAATAGAATTAACAATAATTTACAGAGGTGGCACATATCGGTACGGAGTTAATTATTTTAATATTAGGAATCTTACTATTTACAGCGGTTGTGACAACGACGCTTTCTAATAAATTAGGACTGCCTTCTCTTATCGTGTTTCTGGCGGTCGGCATGTTTATGAACATCTTTTATAAATTTGATAATGCATACCTTGCGCAATTAATCGGTTATATCGCACTAGTCATTATTTTGTTTGATGGTGGTATTCAAACGACGAAACAAACGGTTAAACGTGCAATATCGTATGCTTCAATTTTAGCGACTATTGGTGTATTAATTACGAGTTTAATCGTGGCTTTAGGTACGATGTTCATCTTAAATATGTCATGGCAGCATAGCTTACTTGTTGGTGCAATCGTTGGTTCTACAGACGCAGCTGCAGTTTTCAGTATTTTAGGTAACAAACGTATATCTCCAAAGATTAAAAGTATTCTCGAAGTTGAGTCGGGGACGAATGACCCGATGGCGTTATTCCTTACTATCACAATGATTAGTATTATTACGATGCCAGATGCTTCAATCTTCAACTACATGCTCATGTTTATCTGGCAAATGTTAGGTGGCGCTTTATTAGGCCTTTTAGTCGGATACTTAACATTAAAACTTATCAATTTTATCACTTTAGAAGCGACCGGTTTATATCCAATTTTAGCGATTACACTCTCATTTATCACATTCGGTATAGCTTCATACATCCATGTTAGTGGACTTCTTTCAGTTTATGTATTTGCTTTATTCTTGGGTAATCATCCTTTAAGTTATCGCACAAGCATCATTCGTTTTGGCGAAAGTTTCGCATGGATTGGTCAGATGGCCATGTTCATACTACTTGGGTTACTTGTTTTCCCAACCAATCTCGTTTCTGTCATGTGGGAAGGTCTACTTATCGCATTAGTTCTCATGATTATCGCAAGACCTCTAAGTGTATGGTTAACGCTTAGTTTCACAGATCTTAAGCCTAAGGAACTTTGGTTTATTTCATGGGCAGGTTTACGAGGTGCGGTACCTATCATTTTAGCAACGTACGCCTTGCTTGATGGCGTTAAAGAAGCGAACTTGATCTTTAATGTCGTATTCTTCGTAGTTTTATTAAGTGCGTTACTGCAAGGTATGACGTTAGAACCATTAGCGAATAAGTTAGGATTGAGTAAAGGTGAAGCGGTGACGTCGCCATATCAATTTGATATGCTCGCTAGCGAAGTATCTAAAGTGGAAATCAGGGAGTATATTATTCGTTCTCACTCTAAATGGAACGGTAAAACTTTAGCCGATCTCGATTTACCTCGTCGCGTTAATATAAACGCAGTCGTGCGTGATGATGAGCTGCATATTCCTGACGGTAACTTTTCTTTAAAAGCCAATGATATTATCTATATACTTGCAGAAAAAGACATCCATCAAAAATTACACAAACTTCAACAAAAAGCAGAAACTCAGAAAGCATAATATGTATAAAGGGCACATTATAATGTGCTCTTTTTTAATTAATTATCAAAGGTATAAAACCTTAATGTAATTTTAAAAAATAATTCTTAATTAGAGTTGTAGAAATTTACGTTTTATTATATAATTATTTTCAATTATAGTAGTGGCGTTTTTAACCGCCTAATATTATAAGAAATTACTCATATATAGATAAATCCTTATGAGACTTTAGCTTTTTTTATCAAATCAGACACCATTACATGAGGAGAATGCATATGAACGATGAGAGTAATAAAAAATCTAATGATTCTAAAAAGATTTTGTTAATAGTAGGTACAATATTATTAATAGTTATACTAATAAGTATCATTTCAAATTCTAAGGATAATAATGAAAACGCTAATAAGACCAATACTGAGAACGTCTCTAATGAGTCTTCGAATTCTAAGTCCGAAGATTCTGATAGCACAGATGATGAAGAAATAGAAGATGAAAATGCTACTAGAGAGCAATTAGCCGCATTAAATTCAGCTAAAAGTTACTCTACCTTAATGCACATGTCTAAAGCAGGTATATTCGCTCAATTAACTTCAGAGTATGGAGAGAAATTCTCTGAACAAGAT
Source organism: Staphylococcus massiliensis CCUG 55927 (assembly GCF_000298075.1). GTDB lineage: Bacteria > Bacillota > Bacilli > Staphylococcales > Staphylococcaceae > Staphylococcus > Staphylococcus massiliensis. The sequence continues at coordinate 1,726,725 of NZ_JH815593.1, forward strand.
GCCCAATATGCTATAGATCATCTTAAAGTTGACTATAAGGAGAACGCAGTAGAGAATGCTAAGTCATATGCTAAAAATATGCATATGTCAAAAGTAGGATTGTACAAACAATTAACATCGGAATATGGAGAAAAATTCACAGCTGAAGAAGCTCAGTACGCAATTGATAATCTAGAAGTGGATTATAAGGAAAATGCTTTAAAAAGTGCGAAATCATATGCTAAAAATATGCATATGTCTACAAATGGTATATATGATCAACTCGTTTCAGAGTATGGAGAAGGGTTTACCCCTGAAGAAGCACAATATGCTATAGATCATTTAGATGATTAAAAAAACCGTGGCTTAGGCCACGGGTTTTTTTATGTTTGTTGTAAATCTTTCATCTTATCCAAAGTGCTTTTAAAAAGGAAACTTACATTTCACGATAGGATTTGGAAATATTACTACTGTAGCTTAATGTTATAAGGGCGTAAACAATAATCATGATTAAGATGCTAAAACTTTGATTATTGTGCGTTGTAATAGAATAGATTGTTAATACAGCAATGCCCATCACTAAAGCGATAATTGAGATCACGTACGTTGTCAGAAGTGATTTGAGACTCATGTAACGTTCGCCTTCGTCTATAGCTAATAACGGAGAACCTTGGTTTGGTGCATGTGGCGTACTATTGTCCTTATAAATTGTTTTAGCATTCCAAATTGAAATGAATTGATGTAAGACGAAAGGTAAGATCATGCCTACGATCGCTATAATCGACATTTGATTCATGAATGTGATGAGTGCCACGTTTAGTAGAGACACTACAAAGATCCATTTCATTATCATTCCAGTATGGCATCTTAGTTTAAGGTATTGTTTATGTTCATCGTCATCATCCGAATGTTTTAACAAGTTCATGTGTTTACGCTGCTTCATTAAAGTCAGGGCTAAAATGCTTTCAATAAGTAACGTAAGTATTGTAGAAACATAAATTAAATTAACTGAAATTAAATGCATTTCTGCAAGCACATACAAGGAAACAACGCTTAGTATGCTCACAATAGTTAATAAAATGATATTCCCTTTGTAAGTATTCAAGTTATTCCTCCTCTATGATAAATACATCTTCTACTGCTTCACCGAATATTCGAGATATCTTTACAACGGTCATGATTGACGGCATAAAATCATTACGTTCTATTAGCGAAATTGTTTGACGCGATACGCCAGCTTTTTTAGCAAGTTGCGTTTGATTGTAGCCATCTCGAGCACGGAGCTCTTTTAAACGATTTTTCATAATGTCATCCTCCACGGTCAATATACATCATATTAGTCAAAATGACAAATATATTAGTCAAATTTACGTATTTAAAAAGGATACTAATACTTTAGTATCCATCATCGATTTTAATTAATACGCGCTTTTCCTCATGATTGACGAAGACCTCGCCGTTATATGAAATGTTTGAGATCTTTAAGTAGCCGTCTACTTCTTTAAGAATGACACCTAATGTATCTTCCTCACGAATGACCGCGAACGTATTTTCATTCGTCACGATGTCGTAATCTTCCACGACGCACTGAATTTCTACTTCCCAACCTTTAAACGTCATAATTAGCCTCCTATAAATGTATAAATTAATTTCTCAATATAAAATATTAAATGTTTTGTTAGAGTATGTTTTTGTCATCAAATTGACAATTAAAATACTGAAAATATATTTTATTATAATCAAATATCTTATATATTATGATATAACACCAAAAGAAGATAGAAAAATTATATGCGAAATACATTGAATTTATTTCAGAGGTTGCACATTTATGCAGCTTTCTTTATTGCACCACTGTTAATTACCCTCACGATATCTGGAATAGGGTATCTGTATTTTCAGGATGTTGAAAAACAAATCTATCATGAAGCTTTATTCGAAGATAGTCACCAATCTTCCGAACAATCGATGAAAGACGCGGTTAAGGAAATCGAACATAAGTATCAAGGCTATCAAATCGATAAGGTCATGATTTTAGATAATCGATATAACGATCGTGTTGAGATCAGTAATCAAGATGGCGACACGAAGTATGTCTTTTTAGATAAAGACCACCAAATTGTAACCGATCAAAACGCAAGATGGACATACGCGAACATTATGCGAGACTTCCATAGTTCGTTACTAACGCGTAATACGGTTCTGAATTACCTTGTAGAATTAACGGCTTGTTGGACCATCTTTATGATCGTTTCAGGTCTTTATATGCTTTTCAAGAAGCGGATTCATAAACAGAATGCCAAAGCACTTAAATTCCAAAAAATTCATGCGCTTATTGGTATGATCGTAGCGATACCGGTATTTCTACTGGTGTTAACAGGTTTACCTTGGTCCGCCTTCTCAGGAGACAAGATTCATAAACTATCGATGTCGAGTCCAAGCTTAGGTACGACTGAGACGACGGTTAACCCGCCTAAATCAGATGTGAATGAAATTCCGTGGGCGACGCGTAGTAGTAATGAGCCTAAATCAGATGAACATGCTGGGCACCATGCGAAGGGTCACCCTATCACTGATGGCGACCATCAATTGCCGATTGATACTATCATTGAAAAGGCGAATAAGAACAACGTCACAAAGCCTTATTCAATCGTTTATCCGACAAGCTCTGATGAAGCGTATACCGTTGCGAAGAGTAGTAACACCGGTATAACAGGTCTTGATGTGTCACCATATGAAGAAACGACGCTATACATCGACCAATATAGCGGTAAGAAGCTCGCGCAAGTGAACTACAATGAGTACGGTATTATCGGTAAATGGTTCTCATGGGGTATTCCGCTCCACGAAGGTCACTTATTCGGTATTGCGAATAAAATTATCAATACAATCGTTGCGCTCATGTTCCTTGGTGGTATCTTCTTCGGATTCTATTCTTGGATAAAACGTGTTGTGAAAGGTAATCAACAGATGCCTAAACGTACTAAGAAACCAATGTCTAAAGCAGTGATTGTGCTTATGGTTGTCTTAGGTCTACTCATGCCACTGTTCGGTGCATCGTTGATCATCATTTTAATGATTGAAGGTTTACTTAAATTAAAAAATCGAAAACATTCAGTTGAATAAAGATTGAGGTTGGAACTAAAATCAGGAAATACTGCTTTAAAGCTTTATTTCAATCAATTCCTTCAAACAGCATGCTTTCCTGGGGCGTGGCCGGAGCCTGTAGTCTCCGGACTTACGCTACTCCCCTAGGAGTCAGCTGTTTTTGGAATTGCGCTTTAGTTTCAATCTCTTTTTTATATATAAACAAGCCTTATAAGTTAAAGTATTTGTAATCAAATAAATATGAATAAACTTAAATTTAATCTTGTGAATTAAGTTAACTTTTGTTATAGTTTGTACTAATTAACTGAAATACACTTTACTGCTTAAAAGCGAAAAAGGATGATAAAATGAAACAAAAATCAGAGTGGAAGACGTCCACCGGTTTCATTCTAGCTAGCGCAGGGTCAGCGATTGGACTCGGCGCCTTATGGAAGTTCCCATATATGGCTGGTATGTATGGAGGTGGCGCGTTCTTACTCATGTTCTTAATCTTCACATTATGTGTTGGTTTACCATTATTAATCATGGAATTTATCGTTGGTAAAATGGGCAAAACGTATACCACCTATATCTATGAACGTCTAGTAGGGCGCAAATGGCTAAATATCATTGGTTGGAACGGTAATATCGCCGTGTTCCTCTTATTTGGCTTTTACAGTGTGATCGGTGGTTGGATTCTCATCTACATCATCAAGGTGTTGATGCAAATTATTGGTGTTGACCCTGGGCAGCTTGGTGATATTCACTTTGAAAGCATTATAGGGAACCCGGTGATTACGATGATTGCTCAAGGCGTCTTTATCGCATTGACGATGGCGATTGTTATGTTTGGCGTGGCGGATGGTCTTGAAAAGGCCTCTAAGATTATGATGCCGCTATTGTTCATATGTTTAATCTTGATCGTCGTTAAATCATTATCTTTAGAGGGTTCGATGGAAGGGGTACGCTTCTTTCTACAACCTAAACTCGATCAAATAAACCTAAATTCTATGCTCTTTGCTTTAGGGCAAGCTTTCTTCGCGTTATCGCTTGGTACGACAGGGATGATTACGTACGCAAGTTACGCGTCTAAAGAAATGACGGTGAAATCGTCGGCAACTTCAATCGTATTAATGAACGTTCTAATCTCAATTTTAGCTGGGCTTGCGATCTTCCCGGCACTTAAGAGCTTCGGTTATGAGCCTGAAGAAGGGCCTGGTCTCTTATTTAAAGTATTGCCGCGCGTATTTATGCATATGCAGTTCGGCGATATATTCTATGTCATATTCTTAGTGCTCTTCTTATTCGCGGCATTGACGTCCTCGATTTCATTACTTGAGTTAAATGTTTCTAATGTAACTAAGAATAACAACAATAAACGTTCCGTTGCGGCACTTCTCATTAGTGCGCTCGTGTTTATCATCGGTATTCCAGCGACGTTATCATTTAGCACGCTTAAGGACGTTCACTTCGGGGCAGGTACGATTTTCGATAACATGGACTTTCTCGTTTCAAACATTTTAATGCCACTTGGTGCTTTAGGTTCTACATTAATCGTAGGTCACTTACTTAATAAAGAAGCACTCCAAACATACTTCGGCAACGATAAGTTTAAGCTATTCAAACCATGGTACATCTTGATTAAGTTCATATTGCCAGTAGTCATTTTAATTATATTTATCATGCAATTAATATAGAAGACAGACGGGTCTGGGATATAATTCGTGAAATAGAGCATTTAAGCTTTATTTCATACAATTCTCATAACAGCTGACTCCTAGGGGAATAGCATGAGCCCGGAGACTACAGGCTCCGGCCATGCCCCAGGAAAGCATGCTGTTTATGAGAATTGTAGTATTATGTCCCAGATTCGTTTTTTCTCTTTGAAAAGCCCTAGATCTTAGAGGGCTTTTCATAAATGAAAAATTTAGATAATTAAGTTAATAGAAAATATTTAAATAAAGATGTGTTGAATTAGAATAAAAATATAAGATGTAGGGTCAGATAATGTTAAAGATAAATTTACATTTTGCATCATTGTTGTAACATAAACGTTATATAAATTCTATATAATTTTGTAGCCCATACGTGTATAATAAATGGTGTTCAATTACGTAAAGAAAAAATAGGGAGGTAACACCATGCCTAAGAAACTAGTAACTGCCATTATTGGGACTTCAGCACTATCAGGAATTGTTGCGCAACAAGCAGATGCTGAAAGTTATCGTGTACAAAGTGGTGATTCGCTATGGTCTATCGCCAATAAATTTAATACGTCTATCTCAGAACTCAAGTCACTGAATAACCTTACGTCTAATATGATTTTCCCGAATCAAGTGATTCAAGTTTCAAGTTCAAGCTCTAACGAAACGACTGCTAATAGCCAAACGACTTCAAGTTCATCATCTACATATACGGTTAAATCAGGAGATACTTTAGGTGCGATTGCGTATAAGCACGGCACTTCTTATCAAAAGTTAATGTCTCTAAATGGTTTATCAAGCACAATTATTTACCCTGGCCAAACGTTAAAAGTATCTGGTTCAGCGGCGACTACGACAACGTCGAACCAAACTGAAACTACAACTTCAGCTAATGGAACTTACACAGTTCAATATGGTGATTCTGTGTCATTAATCGCTTATAAACACGGTATGTCTTACCAAGAATTAATGCGCATTAATAACTTAAATAGCTATTTCATCTACCCAGGTCAAGTTCTAAAGGTATCTGGCAATAGTTCAACACCTACACCATCAACGACTACAACGACGCAAGCGCCGACAAGCGGTTACAATACACCAATTTTCAACCACAGTAACTTATATACTTGGGGTCAATGTACATGGCATGTGTTCAACCGTCGTGCTCAAGTAGGTAAAGGTATTAGTACGTACTGGTGGAATGCGAACGCGTGGGATTCAGGCGCTATAAGCGATGGTTACCGCGTGGATGGTACGCCAACTGTAGGTTCAATCCTTCAATCAGATCTTGGTTACTATGGTCACGTTGCGTTTGTTGAGCGTGTGAATAGTGATGGTAGCTTATTAGTTTCTGAAATGAACTATAGTGCTGCACCAGGAATTGCGACATACCGCACAATTCCGTCATATCAAGTTGGAAACTTCCAATATATTCATTAATATACAAATTAATTTCTAAAACAGCATGCTTTCCTGGGGCGTGGCCAAAGCCTGTAGTCTTTGGACTCACGCTACTCCCCTAGGAGTCAGCTGTTTGGAAATCAACATTATTGAAACTAACTTAATTTGCTCTAAAACTTATTTATAAATGAAATGAAACCTTCAAAGTATTCGATGCTTTGAAGGTTTTTTGTGTGGGAAATTATTGTTTTGAGTGCGGTTTAGTGCGGAAGCTTCTTTTTGAAAAGGCATGTGAACTTGCTATCGCTCGTTTTAGTGATATCGCAAGCTTAACATTAAACGTTATGCAGTCATTTTCCTTCTCTAAAAAGCACGACGTTTGGCAATCACGATTTATGTTTTTTAATACGTTTATAAATTGAATACGCACTGCCACCGACTCTAAGTAATCTAAAGAAGCGTTTATAGTTGCGCTTTACATTAAATGCGAAGAAGAATGTCGTAAGTGCATTAATTGCACTTAGCGCAATACTGATATATGTTAGCTTTTTGCTTTTCGAGCGGTAAACGTAACGATTGTAGAAGTCTGTAATGGTTTCAAAGACGGAAACGCCTCCGTTAAGTATGTTCCATGGAACTAAGCCAGCAAGTCTCTTAAGCACAGAATCACTCCTTTATGAGAATAATCAATGTAAATGTCATATACCCGTTCTTTGAAATTCGTATTAATGTCCATGGTATACTAGATACAATCATCATTTAGGAGGGGTATTGTGATACGTTGTGTATGTCTAGTCGAAGAGACAGATGACAAGATTCTGTTAGTACAGGTTCGTCATCAAGCGAAATATTATTTCCCGGGTGGTAAAATTGACGCTGGTGAATCATTAGAAGTTGCGTTACAACGCGAACTCAAAGAAGAATTACAACTTGATGTCAAAGTTGAAGATCTTACATATATCGGTAAGGTTGTAGGGGATGCGTACCCTCAGCCTGATACAGAAACAGAGCTTAATGGATTTAAATGTGTTACACCAATCGATTGGTCTCAAGTCGAGATAGATAATGAAATCACGGATATCAAATGGGTTTCGAAAGCGGATGATACTATCATAGCGCCTGCAGTACAAACTTGGATAGAAACCTTTTCATAAAAATAAGAGGTCGAACGTCGCGGAATAGTTCCGCACGTAGCGACCTCTTTTTAGGTTAAACATTGAGTGAGCGAGCCTGAATTATTTGTAAGTCGGGCAATTGCTTATGATTCGATATAACGTTTTAAGTGTTTCGCAGTATAAGAGTTTTCAACGTCGAGTAAGCCCTCAGGTTTACCGCTATACAGACATTTACCGCCATTCATACCTGCACCTGGGCCAATATCAATCAGCCAATCTGCATGCGTCATCATCGTCAGGTTATGTTCGATGAGAATGACCGTGTTGCCTTCTTCAATTAAGCGTAAGAAACAATCCAGTAGTACAGGGATGTCCATCTCATGAAGCCCTGTAGTCGGTTCATCAAACACAAATGTATGGTTCTTCGTTTCTTCCATAATATAGCGACTTAATTTCACACGTTGGATCTCACCGCCAGATAACGTGTCTAGTGATTGACCTAACGTCATGTAATATAGCCCTGTCTCTTTTACCGCATTCAAACGCTTCAATACTTTCGTTTCATTTTCAAAGAAGTCGAGTGCCTCTTCAACGGTAAGTGCCAAGATATCCGCAATTGAGTAACCATCCACTTTAGCTTTCAGTACTTCTTGGTCATAGCGTGTACCGTTACATACTTCGCACACCTGTGAAAAGTCTGGCATGAACGCTAACTCTGTTTTTAGGATGCCTTTACCATTACAATTTGGACACGCGCCTGCAGAGTTATAGCTAAATAAACTTTTCTTGAGACCTGTCTTTTTACTGAAGAAACTTCTTACCTCATCAAACACATCTAAATACGTTAATAAATTAGAACGGTTCGATGCATGAACAGGTTTTTGATCGATGAAAATTGTATCTGCTTCGTCTTTAAGACCTGCTTTAAGTAATGAACTCTTACCTGAACCGGCTACACCTGTGAGCACGGATAACGCGTGCTTAGGAATGTCTACAGATACATCTTGTAAGTTGTTCGCGCTGATGTTCTTAAGTGAAATATATGAGTCTGCTTCAATTGGGTTTGTCTTTAGCGCATGTTTATGGTGTAGGGCTTTTCCAGTGGCGGTATCCGACGCTAATAAAGCATCATAACTACCGGTAAAGGTGATTTCACCGCCGTTCTTACCTGCGCCCGGACCGATGTCGATAACGTGGTCGGCTTCTTTAATGACGTCGGGATCGTGCTCGACAATCATCACCGTGTTCCCTTTATCGCGAATTGACGCCATGATCTTGTTAATCTTCTCAATGTCCTCTGGATGCAGGCCAACACTTGGTTCGTCGATGATGTAGACTAAATCTGCGAGCGGGCTATTAAGGTGTCGAATGAGCTTAATACGTTGAGATTCACCGCCTGATAAGGTTGTTGTTTCGCGACCAAGCGTTAGGTAATTGAGCCCAACATAGCTCAGTGATTCGAGCTGCTTGAGAAGCGGATCGATGATAAATTTCGCCGTCTTATCGTCAATGTCCTTTAGGAATGGAATCGTTTCATCAATCGTTAAATTCGTGAACTCAGCGATGTCCATGCCATTAATTTTACAACTCAAGACTTTCTGATTAAGGCGTTTACCGTGACACGTCGGGCAGTCTTTCTTCGTCACGACGCGGTCCACGTCCTTCTTGAAACGCTTCTTCTCAAAGTTATCACTGAGTAGGAACGAACGTCTGAAACGATGTACGAGACCTTCGAATTTCGCGGTACGTGGCCAATTTTCAGGCGGATTCTTAAGTTTCGTCGGCTTCGTGTAAAGAAACGTATCAAGTTCTTCCTTCGTATAATCTTTCAGTTTCTTATCATTATCGAAAAGCCCTGTATATAAGTAACGCTTACCTCGCCAGCTATCAGGTCTAAATGATGGGAATTTAATCGCATCTTCATTAAGCGAACGGTCGAAATCTAGTAATTCATTTAAATCAATATCTTCAACATAACCGAGCCCCTGACACGTTTCACACATGCCATTTGGATTATTAAATGAGAAGACATCTGAATAACCGACAAACGGTTCACCTAGTCGTGACCAAAGTAGGCGAACGGACGCATAAATGTCAGAAATTGTACCGACTGTTGAACGAGAATTACCGCCTAAACGCTTCTGATTGATGACCATTGCGACTGGTAATTGTTCGATTGAATTTACTTCAGGTTTTTCATACTGTGTGAGCTGGTGTTGCACGTAACTTGAGTACGTCTCATTTAAAAGACGTTCAGATTCAGCCGCAAGTGTATTGAAAACAAGCGATGACTTACCAGATCCTGAGCGCCCTGTAAACACAGTTAATTGATGTTTAGGAATTTCAACATCTATATTTTTAAGGTTATTTTGTTTCGCGCCTATAACACGTATGTTAGACATCTTAGTTCCCCCAATTTTATCATTATATTCTATGTATATCGCAATGCGGATTCGGTTTCAAATAGATGGTTCTATTTCCTAGGAAAAGTTGGGGGAAGGATTGGCGGTTTGGATCGGTTTTGATAGGTGTTGAGCTGGGATATGGTTTGGAAATAGGTGAGTAGGTCGGTTGATGTAATGTGAGTATGGTTGATAATAGTGGTGAGATTTGATGGTGAATCCGTGATCAAGTCTCAGGGCGGTTGAAACTTGATGAGTAATCCGTGATCAAGTCTCAGGGCGGTTGAAACTTGATGGTGAATCCGTGATCAAGTCTCAAGGCGGTTGAAACTTGATGAGTAATCTGTAATCAAGTCTCAGCACCAACTTGTAACAATTATGAGGACGACCGATGGCTTTGAAGGGCTTTTCAAGATGGGGAAACACTTTAAAAGATAGGCATAAAAGTAACGAATTTAAAGGGCCTTTCAAGAAGCATAAAAAAGAAGCAAGTATACGGATGAACTTGCTTCTAGGACTAGGTGCGATGGTTGGAATTGTAGACCATGCGTCGGTAGAGTGATTTGAAGAAAGCGTTTGATTTAATCGATTTCGCGAGTTGGTCTGATATGAGGAGACCGAGTGCGATTGCGCCCGCTATGAGTACCGCGCGGATAAAGTTGTTCAGTGACACATGGAAATCGAGTGTCACAAGCTCACGTGTTGCTTCGAATGCGAGACCGCCTGGTACAAGCGGAATGATGCCTGGAATCATGAATAACACGACGGGCGCTTTCTTAAGTTTGGCCATGAAATGACTCACTAAACCGAGCACTAAGCTACCGCACAGACTTGCATATATTGTATCTATATTTAGAAAAGTTGATAATAGATAAAATGTTGTGTAGCCACAAGCACCTGTAATACCTGCCTGGAGGAACAATTTACGCGGTGCGTTGTAGATGTGCGAGAATTCAATGGATGCGATGAAACTTAATAGAATGTGTAAGACAACTGACATACGTTCCTCCTCTTAATTAATTAGTAGAGATATAGCGATTCCAGTGCCGATTGCGAACGACGTTACAAGTGCTTCAAGGAATTTCGCGGTGAAAAGTAACATGTGACGCCCGAATAAATCTTGTATGGCAGTGGTAATCAAGACACCGGGGACGATGGGCATAACGCCTGCGATGACAATGGCGCCAATCTGTGTTTCGGGTGCTAACTTGTGGCCTAGGACGCTTAAGCTACCGACAATCATCGACCCAATGAGCTCGGGTATAAATAGCGATGTATGTTTCATCTTCATCATTTCGACAATGATAAATCCGATAATTCCTGCGATTACTGCAGTGAAGACGTTGATGAAATCGCCACCCTGTAAATATAGGAAGCAGAATGAAATGATACCTGCCGAAAGCGATTTACACCATAGCGGATAGTCGAAAAGCGTCGTGTTCATTGCCCGAAGCATGCGATCAGCTTCTTGAATAGAAATATGGCCGGCCACGAGTTTACGTGAGATTTCGTTAACTTGGTAAATCTTGAATAGATTCGTGCTATTTTGATCAATTCGTACAATCTTATGCTTCGTATCTTCATCTAAAGTAAAGTGAATCAAGAAATTAATGACGTAACCCTGGCATTCTTTATAGCCTAAGCTTCGCGCCATGCGAAACATCGTATCCTCAACACGAGACGTTTCAGCGCCAGATTGTAGAAGGATACGACCCGCTAACAATATCGTATTCGCGACATCCTTTTTCGAGAATTGAATTTCTGACAAGTTAGCACCTCCTTCATTCCAATTTTTAACAGTTTATTCATAACCGAAATTTTAATCATTCTAACCTACAATTTATATTTATTTCAAAAATAAATGTTGTGATTCGCTTTTCTTGGAATACGAAGGAGCTTGAATACTGTGATGGCGGTGTTTATCGCGTACTCATACTTTAGGTTGAGTCCTATGTTCATAAGTGCCGCATCTTTAAAAAGACGTGTCCGTAAAAGTACGAACACGTCAGGTAGATGTTGGTGGATTCATGATTTCTTTGAGTTATATAATTCAACAAGCGTTAAGGACAGGGACGAAAAGGTTCAAATCGCATTTATCTAGGTGAAACATAGAGTTCATTCTTAGCTTGAAACGACCATCTTTGGCGTATTGGAGAGAAATTCTATATACCGCTCAATATCAATATCGTGGTCTACGAAGATAATACGACCGCCAACACGTGTATTCTCTGGCTTAACTTGATGCAAGCGATTGTAATGATGGGTCTTTGAAGCAAAGTAGCCGGTCGTATAGTTCAAGTCGTCCGAAATACATAATTCGCCAGCTACCTGATCACTGAAATTAATACAACTTGTTAAGGACAACGCTTCTTTAATGCGTTTTGACATAAACGATGCGTATCGCATCGATAACTCTAATTTTAAATCATCGCTTACGCCAAATGTCGTTACTCGAATGCCTTTAGAACCCGAGTTATCAAGGCGTTCGCCGGTTTCCTTATCTAATATGATTGCGCCTCGATAAATCGTATTGTTATGCAAGTAGGCTAATCCAGTCTCAAGGGCTTTTGCTGAGATGGCATGATCTGAAGCGAGTGTTTCCAAAGCCACTTGATGATCGACGATATGTAGACACGGAATGTCGACGGGCGTCGTAGCAACTCTTTCGACCTTTATATTAAGGAAGTCCGCATCACCATTTGAATGCTGGAACCCCTTCTTGAAAAGGGCCGTGAGCTCTTGGTCAACTTGCTCCTTTGAACAAAGCGTTTCACCGCCACTAATGTGCGTAGCGTCTTTATTCGCCCGCATCTTGATGCTGTACATGTTAAACACCTATCTTTCTTCAAAATTTGAAAGTGTCGTTAGGAAGTTATCGATATCAGACTTCGTATGCATCGAAGTTAAACTTAAACGTATCATCGGCGTTTCGACCGTTGGATAACGAAAGAAACTTGTGAGAAAGCCATGCGCTTTCAAGTACGCATGCACTTTAAAGCCGTTCTCGATATCGTTAACAGGAATGGCCTTGATTGGCGCAAGTGTAAAGGGTTCCGCTTTGAAAAGCGCTGCATACTGACGATTAAAATAGGAACTTAGCGCTTTGAGGTCAGACTGCCGGTAGGTTTCAGATTGATATATATCCAATAAGTGGCGTAGTTGAATGAGATTATAATTCGGCAGGCAACCTGAGTAAATGAACGAACGCCCTTTGTTGATAATCAAGTCATGCATCATGGTATCTCTTGTCATGATTAAGCCACCAAAGGCACCGAGCGCCTTCGATAAACTGGACGTAAGTATGTCGACTGCGTCATAAGATTGAAACATGTTAAGACCTAGGCCATGCGCATCATCTAAGATAATGTAGGTATCTTGATAGTTATCCTTTAAATGTTTCAATTGATCAATATCTACCATATCGCCATTGGTTGAGAAAATAGAATCACTTACGATTATTTTAGTCGTATGAGGGTATTTAGCCAGTTCATCTTCAAGGGTGTTGTAATCAAGGTGCGGGTACACGACGGTTTCTAAACGGTTTAACTTGATGCCATCAATAATACTCGCGTGATTCTTCTCATCTGAAAAGACCATAACGTGCGGTTCGTTACGAAAGATACTAAATGCAGCAAGATTCGCGGCGTACCCAGATGTCGTAATCAGACTATGTTTAAACTGAAATATCGCGCTCATATCATGTTCAATTGCTTCATATAAATAGGTGTTCCCACTCACTAAGCGGGAACTGGCATAATGCATACCGACATCTTTAAGTGTCGCATCCATATCTGTCGCGCGTGAACACTGGCCGAGCCCTAAGTAATCGTTTGACGTAAAATTAATATACGTATCGGTCTCCGTACGAATTGTGGCCTGATCTACTTTGTTAAAGGATGTAAGTTCTCGGTATAGGCCTTGGTCTTTGATACGTTGAAGTGAGGCCTCGAAATCCATTTACGCTTCACCTAGTACATCGAAAAGTGCCTCTTTAAACGTACGCGTCATCGTTTTAATTTCATCTTCAGACATGTTTAAAATTGGCACGAACGTTACCACATTTTCAATGTTACGAATCATTAAACCACGTGCTTTACATGCTTTGATGATCGCCTCAACTTTAGGTATTTCAAGGGTAGTTTGGCTGTCTTTATCAGCTACAAGCTCAACACCATACATTAAACCGCGTCCGCGAACATTGCCTACGTTCGGATGCATTGAAAGGGCGTTTAAATCATCAGCTAAAATTTGAGATGTCTGTTGTATGTGTTCGATGAGCTTTGTTTCTTCATATAATTTAAGGTTTTCAAGCGCGACGCTACATACAACTTGATTGCCTGTATACGTATGACCGTGGAAGAAAGTTTTCTTCGCATGTTCATCACTTAGAAATGCGTCATAGATTTTATCAGACGTTAACGTTGCTGCGAGAGGCACATAACCGCCTGTAATCGCTTTGCCTAAGCACATAATGTCAGGGTTTACGTCTTCATGGTAAGCCGCAAACATTTCACCTGTACGACCAAAGCCTACCGCAACTTCGTCTGTAATTAATAACACGTCATATTTACGACAAAGTGTTTCTACGCCTTTTAAGAAACCTTTCGGGTGCACAAATAACCCAGTTGCCCCTTGAATAAGTGGTTCAATTACGAAACCTACAATTTCATCGTGATGGGCTTTTAAAATGGTCTCAATCTGATCTAAAATGTGATCCATCATCTCTTGTTCAGAATCATAATTTGATTTGTAGAAGCATGGTGTCTCGACCTTGATGTTCTCGAAGATGAGGTCCTTAAAGATTGAATGGAAGACATCAATGCCGCCAACACTCACCGAACCTAACGTGTCACCGTGATAGCCATTTTTGAGCGTTAAGAATTTACGCTTGTTCGCATACTTCTCTTTATCTAAGTTCTTCCAGTATTGGTACGCCATTTTAATCGCGATTTCAACTGAGGCACTCCCAGTATCTGAATAGAAGACCTTCTGAAGGTTAGAAGGTGTAATTTCAACAAGCTTCTTCGCTAGCTCGATTGATGGAATATTAGATGCGCCCAGTAATGTTGAATGTGCGATTAAATCGAGTTGATCGGTAATTGCCTGTTTAAGGCGAGGGTGGTTGTGCCCGTGAACATTGACCCAAAGCGATGCATAACCGTCTAAATATCGGTTGCCGTCAATGTCGTATAAATAACTGCCGTCGCCCTTTTCAATAATGATAGATGTGTCCGCGTCATATGTGCCCATTTGAGTGAAAGGGTGCCATACGTAATTCATATCGTCTTTATGTAATGTTTCTTTTTTATTCATAATTGCCTCCTAAAATTTCCTGTAATAAAGGTTTTGAAATATCTGAATCTGTACCATTAGTTTTGAAAGTGAATATATCTTGATTCACTAATTTTTGACTTGTCGATAAATTATCCTGTTCAACTTCTGAACCATCGTATCGATTCATCACAAGTATGTTTTGTGGTAAATGATGCATATTTATAAATGATTGATGCATGTAAATATCGTTAATCGCACCTAACTTTGAAGGTAGGACGCTAATAAATTTATCGGACGTTTCGTCGATTAAGTCTGCCGTCATGTAAAAGTCTTGATCCCCTTCATATATCGGCACCCCTATGCCACCAGCGCCTTCTATCAATACGATGTCGTACGCATTCTCAAGCTGTCTTAATTTCTCAAGGACTTTTGAAATATTGAAATGTTGGTCTTGCTCTTGTTTAAAAGCCAAATGCGGTGACACTGGATTCTTAAAGGTGTATAACGATGTCGTGTCATAATCCAACTGACATTCTTGTCGATACGCTTCAAGATCTGGAAACGTGCCATCTTCTAACATTTCCGTTTGAAAAGGCTTATAAATCACGGTGTGATAGCCTTCTTTAACTAAGCGTTTAAATAGTTTAACCGTAAAATAGGTTTTGCCTACATCGGTATTTGTACTTGTTATAAATATTTTCATGCAAATTGACCTCTTCTGTGTGTATTTTTAAGTTTCTGAATAATGAAGGTTGTTAAAATACATAAAATGATATCGCCAGGCATACTCAATAGCACGATGCCTGTAATTACATCTTGTAATGATACGGCCTGTTGAACGACGACGTTCATGATGACGTAGAAGTGCACACACCCAAATATGTAAATCACGATCGTTCCTAGAATATGAACGCCTAAAAGATTTAAGAATGTCGTACGTCTCAATTTTTGAATACATAGATTCATAACGATACTTGCGATTAAAAACCCTACTAAAAAGCCAAATGTAGGTTTAATGACATAAAAAATGCCGCCACCTTGGCTAAATACGGGAAGGCCGATAAGTCCCATTAATATGTATAAAGCTTGGCTAGATGCTGCAACCTTCAAACTGAATAGCGCACTTACGATAAAGACCACGACAATTTGTAATGAAAAAGGTATAGGTCCTAAATTAAAGCGAATAAAACTTGCGATAATCGTAAGCGCCGTAAATAAACTAATCATCACTAAAGTTTTAGTCTGCATGATGTCTCCTCCTTAGGTGTAAAAACTTAAATTGTAAACCAAATATAATTATAGGTTTACAATTAGAATATGACAAGTATTTCCTCGTTCATGTATAGTATGGGTATAAGAAAGAGAAATGTTTAAAAAGGGATGATCGGGATGTTTCAAGCAATTTTGCACGGCGTATTATTAGCGTTTGGACTCATATTACCGCTAGGCGCGCAGAATGTATTCGTCTTCAATCAAGGGGCAAATCATAAGAAGTTTGTGAAAGTACTTCCAGTGGTTATAACAGCAGGATTTTGTGACACGTTACTCATTGTTTTAGCAATACTTGGCGTTTCACTCATTTTATTATCCATGCCCGTATTACAAATTGTGATTTATATCATAGGTTTAGCCTTTTTATTATATATGGCTTGGTCGTTATGGCGGGAAAAGCCCTCTAAGTTGGACAACATTGAACCTATGAAACCTTCTAAGCAAGTAGGATTTGCGCTTTCAGTTTCATTACTTAATCCTCATGCCATTATGGATACAATTGGTGTTATTGGTACAAGCGCATCTGTATATACTGGCCCAGAAAAGATTGCATTTACAATTGCTACAATTTTAGTGTCGTGGTTATGGTTTATAGCATTAGCGCTACTCGGTAAAATGCTAGGTACAGTAGATAAAACAGGGAAGTATATTATTATATTAAATAAAATTTCAAGCATCATTATTTTAATCGTAAGTTTGATTATCTTAAAAAATCTCATTCAATTATTCTAAGTGAGTTAAAAAGTAAAGATAGAATACTATCTCTACTACTCACTAGATATGAATAATTAAACCTTAAATGTATAGTGTTCTTTAAAAGCAATTTATCCTTACACAAAGAATCCCCAAATAGCTGACTCCTAAGTGTGGGGTCCCTAGCTTCCATTAAGATGAACAAAGAAGCCAAAGCTTCTTTGTAAGTCCAACTACCAAACTGAAGTTTGAGTTGGACTTTACAGGAAAGCATGCTATTTGGGGATTTTAAAATATTCTTTAATAAAATTATTGTTACGCCTATCTTCTAAATGTAATCGATTATTTCAAGGTCTTTTTAATGAGATAAGCGGTAATGTAAGCAGTGATTGGAATGCTGATGCCAATCGCGATACCGCCAAGTAGAATTGATATCAGTTCTTGTACAAAAATCTTCGCATTCATTAAATGTTCGAAACTATAGTTTAGTTTAAAGAACCAAAAGCATAACGTTAACTCACTACCAACAAACGCAAGGTAAATCGTATTCGCTGAAGTTGCTAGAATTTCTTTACCGACACGGATACCGGAACGATAGAGTTCCTTTAAGTTAAGTGAACGATTGGTTTGATAGAGCTCATACATCGGCGAACTTATCGTAATCGTGAGGTCAATGACCGCTGTAATGACAAGTAAAGCAGTCGTAAAGACCATAAACGCTTCGAAATCAATGCCAATGTTCATCGAATAAATAGACGTTTCCTCCTGTTGTTCAGTCGTAAAGCCTTGTAAGTGACCGAGTCGCGTTGTTAAGAATATCGACCCCATCAGTACTACCATCGTTATCATTGTCGCGATAAACGCGGCCTGTGTCTTTAAGTTGTAACTATTTAAAAGGAATAAGTTTATGGCCGCAATGACGATACAAAAAATGATCATAACGATGTAAATCGGTATATGTACGGCTATAGCTACGACAGCTATTAAGAGTACGACAAAGTTTAAAAATAAAGCGAAGAACGATTTAGCACCTTTTTTACCTCCAAAAATAAGCATGAGTACAAATAAAATGAGTAATAAAATTAAAATTGCGTTCATGCTTTGTCACCTCGCTTTTGGCGCCAAAGTCGCATGAGTAATAACGTTATCGGAATCGTGATAACAATGCCTATACCACCCGTTATCGCACGCGCCACCTCAAGTGACCAATTCATCGAAATTGTATACGTGATTGTATTACCATTACGTAAATAAATTAAGAACATAGGTAAGCTTCCTGCTAAATAAGAGAATAAGAGTATATTCGTCATTGTTCCCATAATATCTTGACCAATGTTCTGACCAGCTTTCATAAAGGCTTTGGTGCTAATGTGTGGTGAACGTTGATGAATTTCATACATGCCACTAGCGATGGTAATTGCTACATCCATGACAGCACCTAGTGAACCGATAAGAACCGACGATAAAAAGATCGTCTTAGGTGGCATTGTGAGAAAGCTTAGTGTTTCGTATTTAATACCGCTTCCTTTAGTAAGTTGAATGACGAGCGCTAAGATACCTATCGAGATAAAGGTGCCAAGTAACGTGCTTAGAATTGTAACGAGCGTGCGTTTCTTAAATCCTGTAACCAGTAATAATGTAATAATCGTCGAAATCACTGTCATGACTGACATAATTACGAATAAATTGAGCGCCAACATATGTTGATGTAACCATATCGCTAGGAAGATGAGCGCAGTATTGATGACAAGCGACAGTATGGATGTTAAACCAATTTTACGCCCTACAAAGAGGAGTGTTAATAAGAAAAAGCCAAGTACTGCGATTACGAGCGTATCGCGTTTCTTTTCAAGAATGTAAGGCTGACTGTCTCCTTTAGATAGGTGTAATAGCACTTTATCCCCTTTACGATACGTTCCAAATTCACTCTTAGATTGGTTGTATGAGTGTGAGACTGAATAGGTTTTATCTTTATTGTCTGTGTTCAATAATTGAATTTTAAGACGGTCGGTATACTTCGTATCATGATTTTTGTGTTCGTCGGTAACAGATTCCTTTTTCACGTGTGTAATATCTGTCACTTTACCAACTGGTGTCTGATACATAAAGGCATTCATCATGGTAAACACGATAAGCAATAGATACACTAGAACCGCGATCATAAAAGCATGTTTAAACGTCAATTTATGTTTCAAAGTAAGACTCCTTCAAATCAGAATTTAAGGTAGATTATATCGAATTCGGTACGTATTTTAAAATAAAACTCAGTAATAGGTTGTTTCCTTACTTAATAATGTGTGAATAAGCGCAATTAGTTCACTGAGATAAGGTTTCTGATTATCCCGTCTAAACGTAACACCTACCGACCGTCTTAATTCTGTATGATCAAGATTTAAAAAACGGCCCACTTCTAATGGTTGTTTTAACGATAAATGCGTTGGAAAAATAACGATGCCTTTATTTTCAAGAATAATATGTCGAATGAATCCTTCTGTAGTCAATGTGATGACTTCATTTGAGACGTCGCGATAAAGTATTTGGTGAATATCTGAAGGTAATTCATCATATTGAAAAAGTGTATAAGGCTTTAATTGAGCGAGTGTCGGTCGTTCGGTTAGTGCTAAAGGATGCGATTTATGAACGAGTAGGTGGTAAAACTCTTCATATAAAATGTGATGTTCGTAAATATCTTGTTTTAAGAGTTTAGGTAACGACCCTGAAATTGCGATGTCGATATCTCGTGTTTGTAACTGATGTTCAATGTCAGCGTTACTTAAAGCACTTGGAATAACCGTCATGGTTAAATCCTTTTCAAAGGATTGGATGAGTCCAGGTAAGACTTGTTCGATGGCACCTCTTTGATATCCAATTCGTATGACGTCGTGGGTTGATGATGTGTTGATTTGAAATCGTGATGTTGTGTGTTCGATTCTTTCGATAATCGCGCGTGCTTCCTCTAGAAGTAAATGGCCGTCGTCGGTCAATTTGATATTACGTCCGATACGCTTAAATAATGTAACGTGTAGTTCCTTTTCAAGTTGTGCGATTTGTCTACTCACAGCGGATTGTGCCACGTTTAAATATAAAGCTGCTTCAGAAATATGTTCACGTTCTGCGACTGCAATAAAATACCTCAGCTGTTTAATCTCCATTTTGATGCCTCTTTTCATCTATCTAATAAATAGATAGGTTTCATCTAATTTATATATTGTAACGATAAATGAGTTTCTTTATAGTTATTATACGTTTATATTATCAGAATATTCAGATGAAAGTGGGGATAACCATGCATATTAAACGCTTAGGTTTATATGATTCGCGTGAAGAACATGATGCATGTGGTATTGGATTTTATGCAAATATGAATAATCAACGTTCACATGACATTGTTCTCAAATCGCTAGAAATGTTAAGGCGTTTAGATCACCGTGGGGGTATAGGTGCTGACGGCATAACAGGTGATGGCGCGGGCATTATGACAGAAATTCCGTATGCCTTTTTTAAGCATCATACTTCTTTAAACTTACCTGAAGAAGGTAGTTACGCGGTAGGGCTTTTCTTTTCAAAGGGTGCGATTAAAGATAGCTTGCATGAAGCGGTATTTCGCGAGACGTTTGAAAGCGAAGGGCTACGTGTCATTGGTTATCGCGATGTGCCTTTAAATACGCGTGTATTGGCGCCTCATGTTGTTGAAACGATGCCTTATATCGGGCAAATTTTTATAGATTGTTCAGATGTCATAACGCCTGAACGTAAATTGTATCTCGCGAGAAAGCAACTCGAACGTTATGGCGAGGAACAAGGTCTAAAGTTATATTTCACGAGTTTATCGAGACGTACGATTGTGTACAAAGGTTGGTTGCGCTCAGACCAAATTAAAGGCTTATTTGAGGATTTAAACCATCACGATTTTACATCTAAATTTGGTTCTGTGCATTCGCGTTTTAGTACCAATACGTTTCCAAGTTGGGAACGCGCGCATCCTAACCGCTTGTTAATGCATAATGGTGAAATTAACACGATTAAAGGTAATGTGAATTGGATGCGTGCGCGACAGCGAACGTTACTTAAGACGGTGTTTCAAGAAGATTATCATAAAGTAGATCACATCTTAGATGAAAACGGTAGCGACTCGAGTATTTTAGATAATGCTTTAGAGTTTTTGTCTCTAGAAATGCCCCCTGAAAAGGCCTGTATGTTACTAATCCCTGAACCTTGGTTATATAATCCATCGAATGACCCTAGTGTGAAGGCGTTTTATGAATATTATAGCTATTTTATGGAGCCGTGGGATGGACCGACGATGATTTCATTTTGTAACGGGGATAAAATTGGCGCGCTCACCGATCGTAATGGTTTACGACCGGGTCGCTATACGATAACGAAACAAAATGAAATTGTCTTTTCGTCGGAGGTAGGTGTCATCGATGTTGATGAAGCGGATGTCGCTTATAAAGGACAGCTTAATCCTGGCAAGCTGCTTTTAGTCGATTTTAATCAACACAAGGTCATTGAAAATAACGAATTGAAGTGTCAAATTGCGCAAGAAAAACCTTATGAAACGTGGTTGAACGCGCGTAATCAAGACTTTGATTTAGAAACGATTGCTTATGAAAGTACTTTATCGAACGAGACGGCGACAATGCTACAACGAAAGTTCAAGTACACGAAAGAAGAAATTACAAAATACTTAAAACCTTTAGTAGAAGGTAAGAAAGACCCGATTGGCGCAATGGGGTACGATGCACCGCTTGCCGTATTTAATTCTCGACCGGAAACGCTTTTCAACTATTTTAAACAACATTTTGCGGAAGTAACGAACCCGCCTATTGATGCCTATCGTGAAAAGATTGTCACGAGTGAGCTGACGTATTTAGGTCGCGAAGGTAATGTTTTTGAGCCGGATGAACGCGTGCTAGAACGTATTCAGCTTAAGCATCCGATACTGACTTTGTCTCAATTAGAGGCGATACAAATCGTGAAACCGTCGCTTCAATATGTCTCGATTTGTTATGAAAAGGACCTTGAACATGCGTTAGAACAGTTGTCTCAACGTGTTATTCAAAAGGTTAAACATGGCTGTGACATTATTGTATTAGATGATCGAGACGTTAAATCGGAAGGTTTATATGCGATGCCGGTATTACTAGCAGCGAGTTTCATACATCAAGAATTGATTCGTCATGATTTAAGAATGCATACGAGTATTGTCGTCGTATCAGGTGACGTACGTGAAGTGCATCATATCGCGACCTTAATCGGCTATGGTGTTAACGCGATTGTACCGTATCTTGCACAACATACGGTTTATGAACAAACGCTTCAAGGGCATATAAGCGGCAATGCGATTGAGAATGTAGCGCTATTCAATAAAACGCTTGTTGATGGCGTCATTAAGGTCATGGCTAAAATGGGTATCTCGACGATTCAAAGTTATCACGGGGCACAAATTTTTGAGGCGATTGGTCTTCATGAAGATGTTATCGAGCGCTACTTTACAGGTACCATGTCTAAGATTTCTGGCCTTAAAATACAAGATATTGATGCCGAGAATAAGAGACGTCAAACGCCTGATAGTGCATATTTAGAATCAGGTAGTACATTCCAATGGCGTCAACAAGGTCAACATCATATTTTTAACCCTAAAACAATCTATTTATTGCAACAAGCATGTAAACAAAATGATTACGCGTTATTCAAGGCCTTTTCAAAGGAGGCGCATGATAAAGCATCGGGTACGATACGTAGTCAATTTGAGTTCAAATCGTGTAAACCTGTTCATATAGATGACGTTGAACCTGCGTCTGAAATTGTGAAGCGCTTTAAGACGGGGGCGATGAGTTACGGGTCGATTTCTGAAGAAGCGCATCAAACGCTCGCTGATGCGATGAATGATTTGGGTGGTAAAAGTAACAGTGGTGAAGGCGGGGAAGCATTATCTCGCTTTGAAGTTCAACCGGACGGAACGAATTATAGTAGTGCGATCAAACAGGTTGCGTCGGGTCGGTTCGGCGTGACGAGTCATTATTTGAACCATGCGAAGGAAATTCAAATTAAAGTCGCACAAGGTGCTAAGCCTGGTGAAGGCGGTCAATTGCCTGGAGGTAAGGTGTACCCTTGGGTAGCTGAAGTACGTGGTTCGACGCCAGGTATTGGCTTAATTTCACCACCTCCGCATCACGATATTTACTCTATTGAAGACTTAGCGCAGTTAATTCATGATTTAAAGAATGCGAATCGGGATGCGAAGATTACGGTCAAGCTTGTGTCACGTTCAGGAGTTGGAACGATCGCGGCAGGGGTTGCGAAAGCATATGCGGATAAAATCGTGATAAGTGGTTATGACGGTGGCACGGGTGCATCCCCTAAGACGAGCATTCAACATGCAGGATGTCCTTGGGAGTTAGGGCTTGCTGAAACGCATCAAACACTAAAACTTAACGGGTTACGTTCAAGAGTGACGCTTGAAACGGATGGTAAGTTGTTAACGGGGCGTGATGTACTTTACGCATGTTTATTTGGTGCTGAAGAGTTTGCGTTTGCGACTGCACCGCTTGTTGTACTCGGTTGTATTATGATGCGTGTGTGTCATAACGATACGTGTCCGGTTGGTATCGCGACGCAAAACCAAGATCTTAGAAAGCTTTTCAGAGGTAGGAAGGCGCATGTGAAGCGTTACATGTACTTTGTTGCTGAGGAGTTACGTGAATGGATGGCGGCGTTGGGTGTTAAGAAATTAGATGATTTAGTGGGACGTACCGATTTACTTCAACCTACGCGAGAGAGTTTAACAGGTCGTAAAACGAAACATTTGAATCTACAAGCGATGTTGGTTCAAACAGAAGGTCCAAATACGTGTTCAATCGCGCAGCAACATGGTATTGAGAAGCGGTTCGATATGACGTATCTCTATAAGGACGCCGAGTCTGCCATTGAGTCTCGAACACCATTTAAGAAGCATTATCTATTGAATAATGAGCAGCGTGATGTTGGTGTCTTAACAGGTAGTGAAATCACGAAACGCTATGGCGTGAATGGTTTGCCTGAAGACACGATTATGATGACTTCGACTGGTCACGCGGGTCAAAGTTTGGGCGCTTATATACCGCGTGGTTTGACGCTTCATCATCAAGGTGATGCGAATGATTATGTAGGAAAAGGCCTCTCAGGTGGCAAAATCATTGTTCAAGCACCTAACGATGCGCGCTCGGATAACATCATCGTTGGGAATGTATGCTTATATGGCGCTACTAAGGGTGACGTTTATATTAACGGGCGAGCAGGCGAGCGCTTTTGCATACGAAATAGTGGCGCAAATGTTGTGGTGGAAGGTGTAGGAGACCATGGATTGGAATACATGACAGGTGGTCGTGTAGTGATTCTTGGTGATGTTGGTAAGAACTTTGGTCAAGGTATGAGTGGTGGTGTTTGCTATGTCGTACCTTCAAATAAAGCAGCGTTTATCGAGACGCACCAACTTCCAACGCTTGATTTCGATGACGTCACTGATGAAGCGGAATTACGCATGATTAAAACGATGCTTGAGAAGCATGTTGCATATACTGAAAGTAAACGCGCACAAGCATTGTTAGCGCAGTTTGACGCGTTAGCAGTTCAGCTTGTCAAAGTTATTCCAACTGATTACAAGTTGATGCGTCATAAGATTCATCACTTTGAACAACAAGGTTACCTATTAAATGATGCGACATTTAAAGCGTTTAATGACAACAAGCTTCAAATCAACGCATTTGATCGCACGACGTCAATTTATTAAGGAGGGGTATGAATGGGTGAATTTAAAGGATTTATGAAATATGATAAAGCGTCTTTGCCTGAACTCTCTTTAGTTGAACGGCTTAAGCATCATGGTGCCTTTCAGCAAGCGTTTGATAAGGCTGATGCGAGCATTCAAGCAGCGAGATGTATGGATTGTGGGACACCATTTTGTCAAACAGGCATTGGTGTTGAGAAAGATACGATAGGTTGTCCAATTGGTAACTATATTCCCGAATGGAATGATTTAGTATATCTAGAAGATTATGAAGCGGCGTATTATCGTTTGTCGGAAACGAATAATTTTCCAGATTTTACAGGCCGTGTGTGTCCAGCACCGTGTGAGTCGTCATGTGTGATGGCGATTAATCGTGAGTCGGTCGCGATAAAAGGTATTGAACGTACGATTATTGATGAGGCCTTTGAACAAGGTTGGGTTCAACCGCGACGACCTGAGCGTCGACTCAATGAAAAGATCGCCATTATAGGAAGTGGACCATGCGGCTTAACTGCAGCAGATGAATTGAATGCGCTTGGCTATGATGTCACGGTGATTGAACGTGCGCCATCACCAGGAGGGTTGTTAATGTACGGCATACCTAATATGAAGCTTGATAAGCACGTTGTTGAACGTCGCGTAGAATTGATGGAAGAAGCGGGCGTTACCTTTAAGCTTAATACTGAAGTTGGTAAAGATATCATGAAAGAAACATTACTCGCGACATATGATGCGGTGATTTTGTGTACAGGTGCCGAGAAACCGAGAGATTTACCTTTAGAAGGACGCATGAGTCCAGATATTCATTTCGCTATGGATTATTTAACGGAACAAACACTGCTTGAACGCGGTGAAATAGAACAGGCTACTATTACCGCAAAAGATAAACGCGTGATAGTTATTGGTGCGGGAGATACAGGTGCCGATTGTGTTGCGACAGCTTTAAGAGAAGGTTGTCACTCAGTTGTTCAATTCAATAAGTATGACCGCTTACCTGATGACGTTGATGAAAATGTGTCGTGGCCTAGACCTAAAGAGGTATTCAAAATGGATTATGCGCATCGAGAATATGAAGCGAAATACGGATTAGAACCGCGTGCTTATGGGGTTCAGACGATGCGTTATGATGTGGACCGCATTGGTCGTTTAAAGGGTGTGTACACGCAGCTAGTAAATGATGAACAACATGATTTAGAT
Organism: Staphylococcus massiliensis CCUG 55927; assembly: GCF_000298075.1. GTDB lineage: Bacteria > Bacillota > Bacilli > Staphylococcales > Staphylococcaceae > Staphylococcus > Staphylococcus massiliensis. The sequence continues at coordinate 1,752,619 of NZ_JH815593.1, forward strand.
ATGTCGCTTGCACCTGAACGATTCTGGCCAGCAGATCTTGTTTTATTGTCAATTGGGTTTATTGGTACGAATCAACATGTGCCTGAACACTTTCGTGTAAAATTATCTCAAAATAAAATTAAAGCTGATGATAAAAATTATCAAACGAATGTTAAAAATGTATTTGCGGCAGGAGATGCAAGACGCGGCCAAAGCCTTGTCGTATGGGCGATTAAAGAGGGTCGTGGGGTTGCAAAGTCGGTTCATCATTATCTGCAAAGTAAAGTTCTTTCATAAAATGTAAATTTTTTATTGACATTTATAACGGACTATAATAAGATATTTATTGTGTTCGTTTGGAGGAATACCCAAGTCCGGCTGAAGGGATCGGTCTTGAAAACCGACAGGGGCTTAACGGCCCGCGGGGGTTCGAATCCCTCTTCCTCCGCCATTATAAGTATAATCCAAGACTAATTAGATATAGAAGATAAGCACTTACTTAAGTAAGTGCTTATTTTTTTGCGTATTTTAAGTGATATTCATAAACTTTTGTTTAAATTTACAAACTTTAAGAAAAAGGTATATGAGAGCGTTTGATTATGAAAGCCTTTATAATACTTGTCTATACAAGTATACTTTTCGTATTACGTGTTTGTGAAAAGGGAGTGTTTAATTTGGGTGTAAAACGTAAGGATGTTCAAGCTATTATTAAAGGAATAGGCGGCAAGGAAAATTTAGAAACAGCTACGCACTGCGTAACGCGATTACGTTTAGTTTTAAAAGATGATAGCAAAGTAGATAAAGACTTCATTAGTGAGAACCCTTTAGTAAAAGGGCAGTTTAAGGCAGATAATCAGTATCAGATCGTAATTGGCCCTGGTACGGTAGATGAAGTGTACAAGCAATTAATCGATGAAACGGGCTCTAGTGAAGCATCTAAAGACGATGTTAAACAAGCCGCGTCGAAAAAAGGTAATCCAGTTCAACGCATGATCAAATTATTAGGTGATATTTTTATTCCAATTTTACCTGCCATTGTGACAGCTGGTTTACTATTAGGGCTCAATAATTTATTAACAATGAAAGGTTTATTTGGACCAAAACCAATCGTTGAAATGTATCCGCAATTTGGTGATATTGCGAACATTATTAGTGTAATCGCAAGTACAGCATTTATCTTCTTACCAGCGTTAATTGGTTGGAGTGCGATGCGTGTATTTGGCGGTAGTCCGATCTTAGGTCTTGTGATGGGTCTTATATTAATGCATCCACAACTTGTTTCGCAGTATGATTTAAAGCAAGGCGATAAAATTCCAGAATGGGATTTATTTGGCCTTCACATTAAGCAATTAAACTATCAAGGACAAGTTTTACCGATTTTATTAGCAACATATATATTAGCGAAGATTGAAAAAGGGCTTAATAAAGTGGTTCACGATTCCATTAAAATGTTAGTGGTAGGACCGATTGCATTATTGGTTACCGGTTTCTTAGCATTCATCGTTATTGGGCCGGTCGCATTAGTTATCGGTACAGGAATTACAAACTGTGTAACGTTCTTATTTGAGCATGCTGGATGGCTCGGTGGCTTTATTTACGGTTTATTCTACGCACCGCTTGTCATTACAGGTTTACACCATATGTTCCTGGCAGTAGACTTCCAATTAATGGGTGGTCCTTTACAAGGTACGTACTTATGGCCGATTTTAGCAATTTCAAATATTTGCCAAGGTTCAGCTGCACTAGGTGCTTGGTTTGTATATAAAAGAAGAAAAATGGTAAAAGAAGAAGGTTTAGCATTCACATCATTTATTTCAGGCATTCTTGGTGTAACAGAACCTGCAATGTTTGGTGTTAACTTACCGCTTAAATACCCATTTATTGCAGCAATCATTACAGCTTCTTTAATTGGCTCTATGATTGGTGGAGTTGGTGTATTAGGTAACGTTGGTGTAGGCGGTGTGCCAGCTATTTTATCAATTAAACATGAATTCTGGGTTGTATATGGTATCGCAACTTTAATTGCGTTAATTGTACCTTTCTTCCTAACAATTATCTTATCTCGATTTAGTAAACAAAAAGCCAAAGAAATAGTTAAATAAATAGAATCTATTTAATGGAGGTTATCATATGGTGAAACAAGATTGGCGAAAATCCGTGGTGTATCAAATTTATCCAAAGTCGTTTAATGATACGACTGGTAGTGGCGAAGGTGATTTAAAAGGTATTATTGAAAAGTTAGATTACCTTCAATATTTAGGTGTTGATTACCTATGGTTAACTCCAATTTATGAATCTCCTATGAATGATAATGGCTATGATATCAGTGATTATTATGCCATTAATAAGCAATTTGGTTCTGAAGCTGATTTTAAAGTGCTTTTAAAAGAGGCGCACAAGCGTGACTTAAAAATAATGTTAGATATAGTGATTAATCATACGTCGACCGAGCATCCTTGGTTCCAAGAGGCGTCTAAATCTGAGGATAATCCGTACCGTGATTATTACTTTTTCAGGAAGTCTGAAGATGGTCCGCCAACGAACTGGATGTCTAAATTTGGTGGTAATGCTTGGCAGTATGATGCAAAGACGGATAGTTATTATTTACATTTGTTTGATGTGACGCAAGCGGATCTTAACTGGGAAAATACATCACTGCGCCATGAATTGTATGACATGATTAATTATTGGATTGACCAAGGTGTAGACGGGTTTAGATTTGATGTTGTGAACCTGATTTCTAAGAGGGCCTTTCAGGATTCGGAAAAGATTGGTAAGGAATTCTACACGGATGGTCCTAAGGTTCATACGTATTTAAATGAGTTGAATCGTCATACGTTTGGTGGTAAGGATTTAATGACTGTTGGCGAAATGAGTTCGACGACGCTTGATGAATGTATTAAGTATACGAACCCTGAACGCCATGAGTTAAATAGTGTCTTTAACTTTCATCATTTAAAGGTCGATTATGAAAACGGTGAGAAGTGGACGCGTGCTGACTTTGACTTGTTTGAGTTAAAGCGCATCTTGATGGAATGGCAAGAAGGGATTCAAGTAGATAATGGTTGGAATGCGATATTCTGGTGTAATCATGACCAACCGCGAGTGGTGAGTCGCTTTGGCAGTGATGAAGATGAAGCAACGCGTGTGAAAAGCGCTAAAATGTTAGCTATCGCGTTGCATATGCTTCAAGGAACGCCTTACATTTATCAAGGTGAAGAAATTGGTATGACGAACCCGCATTTTACATCTATTGAAGCGTATCGTGATGTTGAGTCGTTGAATGCATATAAGCATTTAAAGGAACAAGGTCGTTCTGAAGCTGAGATTATGGCGATTCTTGACCAAAAGTCTCGTGATAATAGCCGTACACCGATGCAGTGGTCTAACGAACGACATGCTGGGTTTACGGAAGGTTCGCCTTGGATTGATATCGCGGAAAATTACCAAACGATTAACGTTGAAGCGGCTATTAATGATCCGAATTCAGTGCTTCATACGTATCGTGAGTTGATTCGATTACGTCATGAGCATGATATTCTAACGTATGGCAAAGTTATACCACGTTACATGGATGATCCGAATTTATTCATATTTGAACGTGCGTATGAGGGCGAAACATGGCTTATCGTCGCAAACTTTTCAAAAGAAACGGTACAATTACCTCATGAAATAGATATCAGTGGCACGATGATGATCGGTAATGATAAATTAAATGGTGATATAATGAACCCATATGGAGTAATCGTTATTCGTAAAACGTGTAAGATCGAGGTATGATGTATGACTAACAATAAATTTGAATCCATTTATGAAACGCTGCGCCATCAAATACAAAAAGGCGTCTATGCGCGTGGAGACCACTTACCTTCTGAAAATCAGCTCGTTACGATGTACAATGCCTCGCGCGAAACGATTCGTAAAAGTTTGAATTTACTTGTGCGTGAGGGCATGATTCAAAAGATACGAGGTAAAGGTTCGGTTGTCATTTATGGTGGGATGACCGAGTTTCACATTACAAAGTTAAGTAGCTTTAAAGAAGTCCAAAAGGAAATGGACGTGCAATATGAGACTAAAGTAGTTTCGCTAAAATGTATCGAGGCTAGGGAGGTTCCTAAGGTGCAAGCAGCACTTGAACTCTCAGGTTCAGATAAACTTTGGTACTTGTTGCGATATCGTAAGTTTCATGGAGAGGTTAAAATCATGGATGAAGATTATCTTGTTTATGATTTAATGCCTGGATTAACAGAAACGATCGCAGCGCAATCGATATACGGCTACATTGAAGATGATTTAAATCATGAAATTAGCTTTTCGCAAAAGGAAATCACATTTGAAGTATTTGGTGAACAAGAGTATGAAGCGTTTGGTAACGTTACGCCAAATTATAGTGCGACGGTTCGCGGTATTGTTCATTTAAGTGATACGACGAAATTTCAATATAATATTTCTAAGCATTTAGCTACCGAATTTAAGTTTACTGATTTTTCGCGTCGTCGCCGTTAATCAAACGTTCATGATAAATTCGTAAAATTAACATTGCTTTTACACTTGCATAGTCGCATGTGTTTATAGTATGATAAATTTTACCGTGCTAAGTGGGGAGGTAGCGGTTCCCTGTACTCGAAAGCCGCTTAATGCGAGACTTAATTCCTTTGTCGAGGGCATGTATTTGTGAAGACTGCCCAAAGCACGAGGTGTTTGAAGATTTCGGTCCTATGCAATATGAACCCATGAACCATGTCAGGTCCTGACGGAAGCAGCATTAAGTGGACTATCATATGTGCCGTAGGGTGGCCGAAATTTAGCTGTCGACTTTGGTTACGTTCGTGATGCTTGCTCGACACGAAGGTGCACGGTTTTTTTTTAAAAACAAGCTTTTATGATATAAATAAATTAAATACGACGATTTTACATAGAATTGAGAATTATTTCTTGTTGGAAGGAGTCATGGCATAAATTAATGATGGATTAATTATGTCAGGCTCCTTTTTTATAGGACAAAGGGGGAAACGACATGTCTGTTTATTTAAGTACGGTTACTGAGAATGATTATGAAGCTTTGGATCAATTAATTTACACGTCTAGCGAACGCGCAGATCGAAATGGTGATAATGAGGTAAAGCGTATTATTGAGTTACGCCAACTTCCTGAATACCGTTATGAATTAGAACTTGCTGTGAAAACGAAAGATGGCGACATTATTGGTTACGGTATGTTAATCGAAGCTCAAATTGAAGGCGCTTCAAAAACGTACTCTGCACTTGCGATAGGGGCCTTAATCGTAGCTCAAGATTTCCGCGATAAAGGTGTAGGTGCTGCAATCGTAAATGCGTTAGAAGAGCGTGCGAGAGAAGCGATGTATAATACCATTTTATCAGTAGGTTATGCGTCTTATTATGAGACGTTAGGTTATGAATCTGGGATTGCACACGACATTAAGCCACCGAAAGAGGTTGATGCGGCGGCGTTTGGCGTTAAATTCTTATGGGAATCATTATCGACGTATCCTGAAGGCCAAGCTGTATTTCCTGATGTCTTTTTCAAATGATTCTAACATACATGAAGCGCGATAAATGATATAATGATGTCAATGTGAAAAGGAGGTCAAAACGTGAGTTATCAAGCACTATATCGTATGTTCAGACCGCAACAATTTGGCGATGTTGTAGGTCAAGAACATGTCACTAAGACACTTCAAAATGCGATTTCAAAGGGTAAGCAATCGCATGCGTATATCTTTAGCGGACCACGCGGAACAGGTAAGACGAGTATCGCTAAAGTGTTTGCTAAAGCTATCAATTGTTTAAATCAATCTAATGGGGAACCTTGTAACGAATGTGATATTTGTAAAGGCATCACGCAAGGTACAAATAACGACGTTATTGAGATTGACGCGGCGAGTAATAATGGTGTTGATGAGATACGTAATATTCGAGACAAGGTTAAATACGCGCCGAGTGAGTCTAAGTTTAAAGTTTATATTATAGACGAGGTTCATATGTTAACTACTGGAGCGTTCAACGCGCTTTTAAAAACATTAGAAGAACCACCTGAACATGCGATATTTATATTAGCAACTACAGAACCTCACAAAATTCCTCCAACGATTATCTCACGTGCACAACGCTTTGATTTCAAAGCAATTGGTGTTGAGCAAATTATCGAACGTCTACGCTATGTTGCGACTGAGCAAGGCATCGATTATGAAGATGAAGCGTTAGCGTTTATCGCTAAGGTTTCTGAAGGTGGTATGCGTGATGCGTTAAGTATCATGGATCAAGCGATAGCCTTTGGTGATGATCATCTTACTTTAAAAGACGCGCTCGATGTAACAGGCAGCGTTGATGAAGAAGCTTTAAATGGCCTTTTCAAAGAGGTTGTGAGTGGCGATGTGAAATCGAGCTTCAAACGTTATCATGAGTTCGTGTCTGAAGGAAAAGAAGTGAATCGCCTGATTAATGATATGATTTACTTTGTTCGTGACACGATTGTGAGTAAGACGACTGAACAAGAACTTACATATGACGCGTTACAATCATTTGAATTACCGACGTTGTATAAAATGATTGATATTATAAATGATACGCTTGTTTCTATCCGATTTAGTGTAAACCAAAATGTTCATTTAGAAGTGTTGCTTGTGAAGCTATCTGAAATGGTTAAGAATGAGGGTGCCACGTCTAGTGCTAACAATCAGGCTGAAGTGGTTACGCAAGGTTCTAATCCTGAGCTAGAAGCACGTATTGAGCAATTAGAAGGCACTATTAAATCGCTTGAAGAAAATGGCGTAGCACCGAAAGCAAGTGCTAAGAAACCTTCGAAAGGTGCGCCGAGAAGCGGCGTGAAGGCTAAGAATGCCTTTTCAATACAAAATATCGCGAAAGTATTAGATAAAGCGAATAAAGAAGATATCAAGCTGTTGAAAGAAAGATGGCATGATGTCATCGGTCATGCGCAAAGTAAGGATTTGAAATCTCTTGTGAGTTTACTTCAAAACTCTGAGCCTGTAGCAGCAAGTGAAGATCATGTGCTGTTAAAGTTTGAGGAAGAAATCCACTGTGAAATCGTGAATAAGGATGATGATAAACGACATCATATTGAACAAGTCGTTTGTGAAATCGTGGATAAGAAAGTTAAAGTTGTAGGTGTACCGGCAAGTGATTGGATGCAAGTACGCAGTGAGTACTTACAAAACCGTAAACAATCGCAGTCTCAGGAAAAGCCTAAACAGGACGAACAAGAGACGGATATCGTCCAAAAAGCAAAAGACTTATTTGGTAATGATACCGTACATGTCGATGACTAGTCATACATGACAGATAAATAAAAGATATGTATAATTATATTAAAAGTTTTCTTATTATAGACAGTAGATTTAAGGAGGAAATATATTATGCGCGGTGGCGGAAATATGCAACAAATGATGAAACAAATGCAAAAAATGCAAAAGAAAATGGCTGATGAGCAAGAAAAGCTTAAAGATGAAAAAGTTGAAGGTACTGCTGGTGGCGGTATGGTTACTGTAGTAGTATCTGGTCATAAAGAAATTTTAGATGTTCAAATCAAAGAAGAAGTTGTAGATCCAGACGACATCGAAATGTTACAAGACTTAGTTTTAGCTGCAACGAACGAAGCACTTCAAAAAGCAGATGACTTAACTGCAGACCGTCTTGGTAAACATACTAAAGGTATGAACATCCCTGGAATGATGTAGGATGCATTATCCTCAACCTATATCAAAGCTCATTGATAGCTTTATGAAATTGCCAGGCATTGGCCCTAAGACGGCGCAACGTCTGGCATTTCATATATTAGATATGAAAGAAGACGACGTGGTTCAATTTGCGAAAGCATTAGTCGATGTGAAAAGAGAGCTTACTTTCTGTAGTAAGTGTGGGCACATTACAGAGCAAGACCCTTGTTATATTTGTGAAGATAAACAACGTGATCGTTCTGTAATTTGTGTCGTGGAAGACGATAAAGATGTTATTGCAATGGAGAAAATGAAAGAATATCAAGGACTGTACCACGTCTTACATGGTGCGATTTCACCTATGGACGGTATTGGCCCTGAAGATATTAATATTCCTGGTTTAATTGAGCGTTTAAAAGATGACGAAGTTAAAGAGCTTATTCTAGCGATGAATCCTAATCTAGAGGGCGAATCAACTTCGATGTATATTTCTCGACTCGTTAAACCTTTAGGAATTAAAGTTACGCGTCTCGCACAAGGATTGTCAGTAGGTGGCGATTTAGAATATGCGGATGAGGTGACTTTATCAAAAGCCATTGCAGGACGAACTGAAATGTAATATGAAGAAATAGATACCAAAGTCTACTATATATAGTAGACTTTGGTATTTTTTGTGCTGTCGTTAAAGTGAGAGGAGGTCTTTAATTTTAAAAAGTTAGGAGCTGACATGGTAAGGGAGGGCTCTGCAGAAAAATGATTGACCCAAAAGGTTTTCACTTCTTTAGAGGTGCACTCAAAGTGACGGTAATTTAAAGTGGGCTTAATGAATGGCTAAGTTGAATGTTATTTATATGGGGAAGAACGCGAAATTATTTAATTTAGATTAACGTTTGGAAATCGTATAACAACATTATAAGTGTAATTGGTTAGATTAATGATTGAATGTAATCATTTAATTTAAAAAAGATGAAAAAAAGTGGTTTTAGGGGTTGTAACTTCGTTTGAATGCGTGTATAGTATTTACTTGTCGGACGAAACAAACGACAAAATAAAAAAATGACTCAAAATTAATTTTAAAAAGTTGTTGACTTTGTTTCATAACTTATGTATAATTAATTCTTGTCGAGTCAAAAAAAAA
>NZ_JH815594.1:0-86264 GCF_000298075.1 Staphylococcus massiliensis CCUG 55927
TTCTTAAGTGATATATATTATATCACATTTACAATTAATTTACAAAATTAATAGCACGTTTATTAATATAATATATATTTAATATTAATGCAAGGGTTAATTTTACACCCTTTATTAAGTGAGTCGTTTGAAAAAAGCGACTTTTATATCGTAACAACTTTGCAATACAAAGTCAATAACTTTTTTAAAACTTATTAAAGCAACTCATTAGCGAGTTATGCTTTCTTTAGCTCACAAGAAATTATTCTATCAGATAATCATAAAAAATCAAGGGCTTATTTTAATTTTTTCAAACTAAAATAAACCCTTGTCTATAACAAAACGATTAACTTGTAATTCAAGCGTTACTTAGTAGTCGCTTTAATCACTTTTTTCGCGATATCTTGATAAATACCACCTAAAGTATCTTGAGGTTGGTAAACAGATGGAGAGAAATCTTTAGGATCCCATGATGGTTGTTCTAATGGCAGTTCTCCTAATAAATCCGTACCAAGTTCTTTTGCTAACTTAGCACCCCCACCTTTACCAAAGACATATTCTTTATTGCCAGTTTCTTTACTTTGGAAGTAAGACATATTTTCAATAACACCAATAATTGAGTGATCTGTATGTCTTGCCATCGCGCCTGCTCTAGCTGCTACAAATGCAGCAGTAGGATGCGGTGTCGTAACGATAATTTCTTTACTTGATGGTAGCATTGTATGAACATCTAGCGCCACATCACCTGTACCTGGAGGTAAATCAAGGATTAAGTAATCTAATTCGCCCCATTTAACTTCTGTGAAGAAGTTTGTAAGCATTTTACCTAACATCGGGCCTCTCCAAATAACTGGAGCGTTTTCTTCAACGAAAAATGCCATTGAGATGACTTTAACGCCATGTCTTGTTACTGGTAGGACTTCTTTTCCTTCAATTTCAGGTTTTTCATCGATACCCATCATATCAGGCACGCTGAACCCGTAAATATCTGCATCGATTAAACCAACATTTTTGCCTTCGCGAGCTAATGAAACAGCTAAGTTAACTGCAACTGTTGATTTACCTACGCCACCTTTACCAGAAGCAATCGCAATAAATTCAACTGGATTGTCTTTTGATAAAAGTCCTTCTATCGTAAGGTTTTCATCTTTAATGTTACCTCTATAGGCTTCAACCTTTTCGGCTGGTAATTCTTCAAAGCGGATACCTACTGTTTTAGCACCGTTCTCTTTAAGTGTATCTACAATCTCCATTTGAAGATCTAATTGTAATTGACCACCTAGTTGCGCCATTGCAACTTTGACACTTACGTGTTCTTTTTCTTCCTTTACGGAAACTTCTAATATACCTTCAGTTTCTTTTAAAGGGACCTCTAGGATTGGATCTTTGATTTCGCCAACAAGCGATTTCACTTGTTCAACTGTTAACACTTTGCAACTCCCCTTTTCATATGTAAATCGTATTTCAATTTTAACAGAATACCCACTATATGACTAAACATTGATTTTTAATTTAATCACCATTTATAAATATATCATAAGTTTTACTCAATCGTGTCATTTATTCCCATGAAAAGCCCTTTGTATCCATATATCTTTTCAAAGCCCTTTGGACCCATACATCTTTTTGAAAGACCTTCAGAACGAATTGTCCTTTATAAACCCTCTTTGAATGATACGCCTTAAAAATAAACGCTTAGTATCAAAGTGTATTTTATAAAAGCCCTTAGTATCGTACCGATATATCTTTTAGAAAATTTATGACCATGATGCTTTTTTACCCAATTAGGCATGTTTGATTGAAAGGGCTTTTCAAAAGGGATAAAAAAAGGCCCCGAATGATTCATCAGTAAAGATCATTCAGGGCTTTAAAGCTTATTAAATTTGACGCGTATTCACATTTGTTTGGTTAGGATCACGGTCTTTAATATAGAACGACATGATGAGACCGATCGTAACAAGTATTGATGTAATAATAAACGCGAGACTAATACCGGAAGAGACCGCTTCACGGTATGCCATGTGTTCTGAGATTTGACCGTTGTGATCGGGCTTTGCTAACTTCATACCAATCGACATGATTGTAACCATAAGTGCTGTACCAATCGAACTTGAAATGATACGCGCTGAGTTCATGATAGCTGTACCATGCGAGATATCTTTACTTTCGAGTGCATTAATACCTGCTGTGTTGAGCGGCATCATGAGTAATGCAATCGAGAACATACGGATACCGTAAATGACAACTAAATACCAGAACGGTGTATAAACATCTAAGAAGATGTGCAAGATGGTTGTTATAGTTAAAATAACGAAACCAGTAATGACGAGTCTACGTGCCCCGTATTTATCAAAAATCTTACCTGTGACGAGTGACATTGCGCCGTTAATAATCGCGCCTGGTAAAATGACGATACCTGAAAGCATGGCTGAAAGTCCTAATGAATTTTGAACGTACATCGGTACGAGTAAGGCTGGACCTACCATAGCTGTAAATACAATGACGGACGTGATTGTCGTAAGCGTGAATGCGCGATTTTTGAAAACGCGCAAGTTTAATAAAGGATTACGTATACGTAATTGTCTTTTCACGAAGATGTAAATAATGATGATACTTATAACGAGTGATATCAGTACGATTGGGTTGAAGAACCCTAAGTTACCGGCACTACTGAATGCATAAAGCATGATACCGAAACCTACAGTTGAATAAACCACTGAGATACGATCAAGTTTAGGGTCTTTGGTTTCACTATAGTTTGTTATAAACAGTGCACCTAGGATATAACAAATTGCGGCTGTAATCACGACCACGAAGAATGGTGTTCGCCAACTGTATTGATCGACTAAAAAGCCTGATAACGTAGGACTTATAGCAGGTGCGAATTGGATAACTAAACCTGCTAGACCCATGGCAAAGCCGCGTTTGTCTCTAGGGAATAGTGTAAATAATGTGAACTGCATGAGAGGCATTAGGACGCCCGCACCCATAGCTTGAATAACGCGCGCTATCATTAAGATTAAAAAGTTAGGTGCAAATGCGGCAATGACTGAACCGAGTAAGAATGCACCCATTGATAAAAGATATAAGGTCTTCGATTTAACTTTATCCATTAAATAAGCTGTAAGTGGAACCATGATACCGTTTACCAGCATAAATCCAGTAACAAGCCATTGCGACGTGTTCTCGTCAACATGCAAGCCTTTCATAATTGCTGGTAGTGCTGTATTGAGTAAAGTCTGGTTGAGTATAGCCACAAACGCACTTAATAACATAACCCCAACGATTAAATTTCGTTGCTTTGTAGAAATGGAATGAGCGTTCATGAAAGTCACCCCTCCGAATGTGTGTCTATAAATATCTATTCTAAGTAATTAAAGTTAGCATATCAAAGTTTTGGCTTTATTTACGTTTGCGATTGAGATTCTCACTATCTGGATAAAAGATTTCCTTGAATATATACAGTAGTCCGGATATGACAAGAATTACCCAAAAGTCGATATCAATGTCTTTATAATGTATATGGATGATAAAGAAAAACATCGTCGTACTCACAACATAGGCAAGTAAATGGAAGGTAAGCCCTTGGAAATAAGGGCTATGAGATAACTTCTTACGAAACGTTTCCATTAAATATTCTATTGAATAAAACACAATATATCCAAATACAATATAACTACCATAATAGTAAAGGTTCTGATAGAAGCCTTTATTAAAGCTAAACTCTGCCAGTTTAAAATAAATCAATATCCTACTTAAACCATACAATCCAAAGCCTAGAAAAGTTAAAAAGATGGCTCCGGAAATCAAAAATATTAAACAGATAATGAGCGTCGCAATTAAATCATGCATATTAAACCTTCTCATTATCATTCTCCTTTTACATTTCACGTGTTCTTAAGTACTTATCATTATACCTTAGTTATATGAATTGGATTAATGTTTTGTATCTAATTTTACAAGTGACCATATCACGATTAAGAAGATGCAGATTAAGATCACTGTAGCCGCGATATTCTGCATGGAAAGTGAAAACAACATTAAAGGTATACCATACACATACCCCATTAGCGTCGAACCAATGGCGTTACCTAAATTTTTTGTCAGAATATATAAAGACATCATACGTTTCATTTGTGATTTCGACGATTCTTCTTGGATGATCACGCTATCTTTCGTATAAACCGTACCAAAACTTGCACCTGATAACGTGAGTATAGCAGCTACGAGTAATGGATAATGCGCTGAGAAGATAAATAGCACAGAACATATAATCATTGTGGTGAAAGCACCTAAATATAAAGCTTTAAGCGTTAACTTCGCCTCAATTTTATTTAATACGAATGTGATGGTCATCCAAGCTAATGAAATTGGGAAGACGGTTAACCCACTTTGAATGGGTGATAACCCTTTATCTTCTTGTAAATAGATCGGCATATACACTGAAAAGCCCATTAAAACAATCGAGAACACAAAGTCTGTAAAGAACGCTAAGTTAATACGCTTTGAAAACTCTTGAACTGGTATAAATGGCGCATGGTGTTTCTGCTCCGTTTTAACTAAGGCGATAAATGTTACTATAAATAGGATAAAACCTAAGATATTAAGCCATAACATACCTGTTGTTAGGATAGCCATAAGTAAGAAACCGATTAATGCGTAAAGTAAAATGATACCTTTATAATCAAGTTTATTCTTAACGATGGTTTCATTTTCAAAATGGTACGTAAATAAAACGATGATAAACGCGATGATTGCGATTGGAATATTAATGTAGAAGAGCCAATGCCATGAAGCGATTTCTAAAATAAAGCCTCCGAGTAAGGGTCCAACTAGACTTGCGACACCCCACATACTGCCAACGACACCCATTACTTTATATCGAAGTGGAATATCAAATGCTAATTTCGGAATGATTTGCGTCAGTGACATGAGTACGCCGGAACCTAGACCCTGGATAAAGCGAGAAAGAATTAAAATCGCAAAGTTAGGACTTAAGCCCGCAAATAAACTACCGAGTGTGAACAAGATCAAACCACCGATTGTGACGTATATAACTTTAGATCTTGAGAAGATTTCACCTATGATAGGTGTCGCTAATACCATGGCGATAAAGTAAACCGCAAAGACTAGCGATATTTGACCTTCAATATGTAAATATTCTTTCATAGATGGCAACGCTAACGTAATGATTGACGTTTCAATCGCAGCCATAAACATGATGAGTAATAATGAAATAACGATTAATAACGATCTTAACTTCATCATTCATACCCCTAACTTCAAAATTTTACTTAACCTTATGTAGCTTATCATTTTAAAAGTCCTAATAATATAGGAAAATGGTATGATTTTTAAAATCATACCATTTAAACAATTGCTTATTATATTGACGCTTACATGTAATACATGATTGCGATGTAATGAAATGATGAGGCTACAACGATAAATAGGTGCCAAATCATGTGGAAATAGGCACGGTGCTTTTGCGCATAAAACCAAGCACCTATCGTGTATGCGACACCACCTAATAAGATGTATATCAGAAATGCTATCGATGCTTTCTGAATAATAATTGGAATTAGTATGATCGACATCCAACCCATAACCATGTACATCGCCATACTAAATTTAGGGTTCACGTGAGTCGCTAATACCTTGTATAGAATACCAAATATCGTAATACCCCATAATATCGCGAGTACAGTCCAACCGAGCCAGCCACCTATCATAATGACAAGTATAGGTGTGTAAGTGCCGACTATTGAAATGAAAATCATACTGTGATCAATAATCCTTAACACATATTTATGCGTCGTTCTATTCTCCATCGTGTGATAAACCGTGGATGATAAGAACATTAAGAATATACTAATGACATATATTGATAAACATACGGCATGGGCTGTACCGCCATGAAGGTAGCTTTTAACAGCTACGTAAGGTAACAGACATAGGGCTATACATGCAAATACACCATGTGAAACGGAGTTCGCAACTTCTTCACCAAATGATAATTTGACCGTATCTTTAAAGTTTTTACGTTTTACTTTAATTTGCTTTTGTGTATTTACATGTTGTGTCATTCTGTAACACCTCGAATTAGATAATGTTCATGCGTTTTAAGTCATTTGTAGCAGTTTCAACACTATCTTTACCTTCTTTATTCTTAAGCGGACTGAATTCTTCTTCACGAGGTACTTGTAATGTTACGAATGATTTCGCATATTTAAAGATATCGAAATAGAACAATTCAAATTTAAGAGTAGGTTGTTTTACAACACCGAAATCTTCATCAAGTTGTTCTAATTGTTTGACTGCTAAATGATAAGGTAAAGGCTCTTGAACCGCGTCCTTAATGAACGATACTTTAAATGCATGGATACCTATGTTTGCATTATCAAATGAATTAGCAACAGATTCTTCTAATTCTGAGTATTCAAGTACAGTATCTTTGCCATCTTTTTGAACAAGACGTCCAACGCTTTCATTCTCTTTAGGTTTAATAGATTTCGTCGTAACATCTTTATTTTGTTCTGCCGTAAATCCAGCGAATACCGGATCTAGTACTTTGACTAAGACGTTATCGATATTGTTAACGAATAGGAATTCATTGCCATTATCAATAATTTGATCTAATAAACCTGCTTTTTTAAGCGCTTTGAAAATACCACCGTTACCATTAGGTGTTTCCATAATTTCGCCGTCTTTACTTAGAACAAGTTGACCTTCTTCACTTAACGCAACAATACTTTCTTGTTTAAAGAAATGAATATGCGCACTATCATAACCGAAATAGTTTTGTTCTTCAAAGAATTTCTTCGTTTCAATATCATTAATATCACTTGTCATAATGTACCAATCAAGTGTGTAACCTGATTCTTCACGTAGTTGAAGTAATTGTTTCGCTTGAAGTTCAAATAAGCTAACGCCTTCAATCGTAAATGAACCTTTAGGACCTTTATATCCTAAGCGTGTACCTTGACCGCCGGCCATAAGAATAACCGCAAATTTACCTTCTTTAATGGCTTGAAGTCCTTTTTTGTAAAAGTCCTCTTGAGTGGCATCGTCCATTTCAGCTTTAACATCATAAGCTACTTCATTAATTTCAGATACATCATCAATTGTACGTCGATTTACATATACGTCTTGGTATAGCTCTTGAATGCCTTCTAAATCAAGTTCTTCTAATTTATGATGTAACGCATCTTTTTCTTTTTGACTCATCATTTTTTCAAATTCAACTAAATGTTGTTGGTTATATTTTTCTAAATCTTCTACATTTACCATGTATAAACGCCTCCACACTTTTATATGTGATTTTATTGATACCTTAACAAAAGTATCATATCAGAATACTAAATAACAACTATCAGACTATTTTATGAGAAAAAGATATGTTGAATATTCAGATATTGGTGAATATAGTCTTTAAAGAAAATATATAACGTTACAGCTGAAAATGTAGACGCTAAAGATAAGTCCACCGTGCCACCCGTCTTAAATTGAAACGGAAATTTGACCGAAATGGGTATTGGATATAAAAGCTTTACTCCTCTTTTCGTTAACATATCCAATATGATATGCGAACAAATTCCACCAATAATTGGAAAGACATAGTAATTTGGTGTATGTATGAAATTAAGTAAAACATAGATAATCCCCATAAATAAGAGGGAATGCGTAAATGTTCGGTGACCGAACACTGTTCGAATCACAAAACTTAACAGTTTAAATTTACGACCAACCTTGCTACTTGCGTGACAAATGTCTGGTAGTAAGCTCGACAAAGCAGCAAGTGTCATAATAGTTGTTGATACAAAGATGTCTTCTTTAAAATATTGAATACTAAGTGCGCCTACGAACATACCGCAGGCTAAATGTGTTTTTCCTGTCATATCACTTGCTCCTTTACGCTAGAGTATAACATAAAATATACGAACAAGCGAACGTATTTTCGCTTTTAAATAGTATGACATATTTTCATAATATGGTAACACAATTATCTTGAATAGATGCGTAACTATGGGGTATCATAAAAGTATATTCAATATTTATTAAAGGATGTGTCTTTAATGGCAATGACAGTAAAGAAGAACGATAAAGAAGTTCGTATTCAATGGAGAGTAGCTGACATTCGTATCCCTAATGAGGATATTGTTAATGTATCTGAAGACCAAGACATTCACGCAACACCGGACTTAGATGATGAACAAATCTCTCGTATCGGTACTACTTTTGGCAAAACGAATCGTGTAATTATTGATACTAAGGATCATGAATATATTATTTATACTTTAAACGATAAGAAAGTGTATAACGAAGTGACGAAATAGTTATCTAAATAACTTTGGTTGCTCTTACTTTCCTTTAACAGCATGCTTTCCTGTAAAGTCCAACTCGTATTTTTAATACGGTAGCTGGACTTACTAAGAAGCTCAGGCTTCTTTGTTCATGAGAAAGAGCCCCGGCTTCCTTAGCTTGATAATTTGCTTGCGCAAATTTCTGTGCCGGGGCCCCACCCCTAGGAGTCAGCTGTTAGGAAATTAATTTATGTTAAATAATTAGCAACTGAATAAGGCACTTCTTCATAATTTAAGGGTCTGTACAAATACCGACTGTTTCGGATTTGTACAGACCCTTTTTTTAATTGATTTACATTTTTCTTAAGATATATAAGAAATATGGTGCGCCGACGATGGCGATAATAACACCAACAGGTATATCTAGTGGTGGATGGATACCTCTGGCTAAAGCATCCGATACGATAATGAGTAATGCACCGATTAATCCTGACATCGTAACAATATGAATATGACGATGCCCAACAATACCACGTGCAATATGAGGTGCAATTAAGCCTAGGAAACTAAGTCCACCGACAACTGCAATAGATGCACCTGAAAGCATAACAGCAAGTAATAATAAGACCATCTTAATTTGACGTGTTTTAGCACCGAGACCAATAGCAACTTCATCACCTAGATTTAATATATCTAGCTTTTTACTAAAGTAAATGATGAGCGGTACCGTAATAATGAACCATGGCAAGATGGCATATACATAATCCATAGAACGTCCAAACAAGCTACCTGTTAACCAAACAAGCGCGATGTTTGCTTCCATAGGATGACGAATCAGAAGGAATTGTACGATTGCCATCGCAATAGCCCCTATTGCCATACCGATAAGTGCTAACCTTGATCCATTAATACCTTTCCACGAAATTAGAAATGATAATAAGATACTGACGAGTAACGCGCCAATAAACGATGCAACTGGTAACGCAAATAACGGTGCAGCTGGGAATAAGATAATGACGATAACTGCTGTTAAACTGGCACCTTTCGTAATACCGATGACATCAGGTGATGCGAGTGGATTTCGAACGACACCTTGAATCACTGCACCTGATATCGCAATCGCAGCACCAACTATGAATCCAAGTAATAATCGCGGAATGCGATACTCTTTTAAGATAAAACTAGAATTATTAAATAACTCTTGAATCACCTTAACCGGTGACATATAAACGGCACCGAAACCGAGTGATAGTAATGAGAAGATTAATAACAATGTGATGACAACGATATATTTAAACTTTAAGCTATGTGTCATTTTTGCTTCACTCCTCTCATTGTAATACCTAAGAAGTACAACGCTCCGATGAATGAAGTCACGATACCTACAGGTGATTCAAATGGGAAAGCGATAAGACGACTAAGCACATCTGATATTAAGAGTAAATCAGCACCCATAACCATTGATAAAGAGATAATCGTGAAATAGTTATGACTGACGTAATATTTTACAATGTGCGGCACGATTAATCCGATAAACCCAATTGGACCAGCTATCGAAACAGACGTACCTGCTAAAATCACAACTAAAATACCGATTATAATACGAATCACTTTTGTATTTTGACCAAGACCTCTTGATAATTGGTCACCAAGTTCTAAGATCGTGATTTGTCGACTGAAAAGTAACGTGAATATTAAAGCGATTGCCATCCATGGTAAAACGGATAATAATGCTGGCCATTTAATCGTATATAGAGAACCAACGAGCCAGAACATAATATCAAACGTGGCATCTTCATTTAATAAAATAATACCTTGAGTCAAGCTTGAGAAGAATAAATGAATCGTCATACCTGCTAATGCAAGTTTTATTGGAGTCATACCTTTAGTAGTATCAGATAATAAATACACAGCTAAACCACCAAGAAATGCACCAATAAATGCGAACAGTACTTTACCTGTAGCTAGTGACGGTAATAATGTACTGATTAATACAACAACAAATGAGGCACTCGCGTTAACACCGAATATTTGTGGTGAAGCAAGCGGGTTTCGTGTTAATGCTTGCATCAGTACCCCAGCTACAGCTAATGAAGCACCAATACATATACCTGCTAACATTCGAGGCATTCGAACATTATGTATTAAAAAGGTTGATTTATTTTGTGCACCATTTGTAAAGTATTGCCAAAAGTCATTAAACGTAATACTAGAAGAACCAATACTTAAGTTTAAATAAATGGCAACAAAAAGAAAGCACACACTCACAAGAAATGTGAGTGTCGTGCGTCTTTTTTGTTTTATTTCTATTTGATTGTGAATGTGAGGATGTTTCATAATCATTCACCTTACTTTTCTTTTTTAGAGATTTCAACTAACTCTTTCGCAATTTCTTCAGAAGAGATTAAACCTCTGAATTTAGACCATGTTTGACGATCTACAGTATGAACATTGTCGTTTTGAACAGCGTCTAAACGCTTCCAAACTTTGTCTTGTTCCATTTTCTTAAGTGCTGGATCGTCTTCACCTTTAACCATTAAAAACATTCTCTTAGGATTAACTTCAGAAAGTTGTTCTGAATTCATTTGAAGGTATGGTGAATTTAAATATTCAGGTAATTTATCAGATACGTCTTTATTTAACGCTTCTTTAAATCCAAGTTCACGTAAGAATTCACCTACGTATGATTTATCTGAATGCGCATAAACACCTGACTCAGTAACAGTACCTGGAAGGACTGTCTTTTCTTTATCCATTGTAATTTGTTTTTTCAATTTGTCAATTTTAGCTTTGTGGTCTTTTAAGCGTTGTTCAGCTTTGTCTTCTTTAGATAAAGCTTTACCAATTGTTTTGAACGCTTCTAAGTTTTGTTTATAGCCACTATCTAAACTTGGTAACATGATTGTAGGTGCGATTTTGTTTAATTCTTTATAAACGTTCTTATGTCTATTGCTGTCTGCAATAATTAAGTCCGGTTTTGTTTCACTAATCACTTCTATGTTAGGTTGCTTTCTTGAACCTACAGACTTATAGTCACCTACTTTATCACGAAGCGGTTCGATAATATTTTCTTTCTTACCGTCATCAGCAATACCTACAGGTTTTACACCTAAAGCCACTAATGCATCTACGAAAGAATATTCTAATGCGACAACTTTTTTAGGATTTTTAGGTACTTTAGTTGTACCACCATCGTGCTTGATTTCAACACCTTCTTTAGGTTCTGCTTTTTTAGAGCCACCTTTAGAACCTGAATCACTCACACTTCCGCAAGCTGTAACGAAAGTAAGTAAAAATACTAATGAAATAATACCAATCAATTTCATCTTATTCATTTGTCTATCTCCTTGCTATTATATTTACCTACACTCTTATCTTATTGATAACGATTATCAATGTCAATAGTTATTTTTATTCAGGATTGGACTTTGCTCTAATTGTTCATTTAATAAAGCAAGTCCTCTATCTCTTAAGTAGACTTTATCAATGAGATTCGTATTCATAAGTTGTGCCATCGCTTGATAATCTAGTCCGAACTGAATCGTGTCTCCAACCTGATAACTGTCATCGTGATGTAAATCAACCATGAGATGATCACTTGTCGCGCCAATAATCGAAATATTGTGGTGCAGCGGGTGTATGTGATTCATCCACGTATCTATCGTGCCAATATCTAGAATCGCTTGTAGAAATTGCTGACGTTGTCGATTGATTCTGGGTTTAATTTCTATAATTTGTGCATTTAAAGTTATCGTGTTCTGATACAACGTTTGAATCGGTTTATCAGTATTTGTATCTACACCTCTAAAGAGCGTCTCACCTACACGAAGTTCATTAATGCGGCCTAAATCACCTTGTTCGAGTAATGGTAATACACTCGAATTACCACCTGATATGACCTTCATATGAAGTCCAGTTGCTTGTTCAAGTTGGTCTATAAACTGGTGCATCATTTCAATATCATGCATATCGGCTTGTATAGGGTTAAAGCACATGAAATTAAATGCTAAACCACTAAGTTCGATATGCGACATGCGCTTGATCTCTTCAATATAATGTAACACGTCGTAGGTATGTACACCTTCACGTCCATCTTTCCAGTCTACCATTAACAATATACGATGTTTCTTATTTAATCGCTTAGCAGCTTCATTGAGCTTTTCAATGGTAGATAACTCAGTTTGAATACTCATTTCACAATGTTCAATCGTTTCTTTATATTGAAAAGCATTGGGTGAACGCAACAGAATAAAGGATTGATACGGTTCCTGCTGCTTGATATTAGATAACCTCGATTCAGCAAAATGACTTAAACCAACTTGGTTAAGTGCCTGAATAATTTCTTGATCGCTACCAACACCTTTAACAACAGGCGTGAAATGGATGTGATTCTGTTCAAGTTTCTGCTTGATGACATGTGCATTATATTGAATTTCTGATAGATTTATCGATATATAGGCCATATTAAGTCACCTCTTTTCGTATCGGATTCGCTATATCTACAGTAATGTATTTCTTAACTTTACCTTCCATACGCATATTCATTAGTGCTTTAACCGTTATGACGTCACCGAATAAAATATCACTTAAAGCTTGAGCATGTTGTTGATCAAAGTCGATGGACTGTTCAACGACATCACGAACAATATCAAACAGTGCTTGTTCATTTACATCATCGTACTGACTGAAGTGGTGAATCAATTCCCCAAGCTGATTTTGAATGACAGCATGTTGGAATTTATGAACAACACCCTCAATATCTTCAGATAATAATGAAGTATTCGTAATTTCAATGGAAGGAACACGGTTTTGTAAAGTAGGTAAATGAATTCTTGAACCACCTAAATCCCTAACAATAAACGTCATGTCCCCATTTTGTTGTAAGTTAACGATTGTATTCTGCATATGCGCTTCGAGTGCGATACCGTACGTTTGAATATATGAAATAAGCGGTGGAATTAATGTTTCAGCGTATGTTTGGATAAAGTTTGCGATCGTATCTTTGTTCAGAGCGTCCTCGCACCATTTAATGAAACTATCAACTGTAACCGCTTCGTCAATCGGATTCTCATTCACTAGTGCTGCCGTTACCATAGTAATACCCGCTTCACCAAGATCTGGACGCTTTCTTATGATATAACCTAAGCTTTTCGCGATATCTTCTTCTGCATCCGCGTGTAAGCCGTATGGTTCCATAGCAACTTTTAAATTTGGATAAATATCTAACATGTCTTGGAGTTGATAACTGAGATGCGGCCCGTCTACAGTCGTCACTGTTGATACAGTTCGAATGGCACTCGTCGCTTGAACTTTAACGGGTAACTTCACATGATAAGGCTTTCCAATTAAATCCATCGTTCTGAACGATAGCGTTGCCTTAGAATCAACCGTAAATGGTGTTGGTACTAGTTGTTTCTCTTTTATCCAGTTTGAAAAGGCATCTATAATGACATGCTCATATTGCCAAGGATGCACAAAGACAATATGATAATCTGAAAGTTCTAATTGAAGCGGTTCAAGAAACGTCTCTAGCGGCTTTTTATATTCTGGAAGCACCTGATCTAAAATAAATGATTCATGGCCTTCGATATTCGTTTCGGTCGCTTTATCTTTAGCAATTAACATTAACTTTAAAGGAATAACCTTTTCAAACTCAGGCGCGTAAGCTCTGATTTCATCTTCAGTTAACGGTAATTTCGTCTTAGACAGCGGGTGTGTTGTATGGCCTTCAAACACAAGACTTTCTGAATACGTTAGTGGGTCGAAGTCTGTTGAATGTGCCATGTGTTGTAAGTAGACAAAGAAGTTAATACCCATTGGTAGTTGAGAGAATTTCAGCGTTGACGTAAATAAAGATTTACGATTATAAAAGGATTCATAAGTAAGTTCAAATGCGTCTCGACCATGTTTCAATTCTTTGATAAAACGTTCATTGAATGGAATATCGAATTTGGTTTGTAAGCATAAAATGAAAGCTTCTAGCTGATCAATTTGAATACTTTCATCATCATGCTGATATACAGGCACTGATGTAAAGACATATCGCTTAAACTGAGAACGATAGTTATAGGCTACCTTTAGATGATGTTGTTGATATGAAATGGTAAGCATATGGTCATCATCTCGAATGACCGTTCCCTCTTGATAGATTGATTCTTTTACAAGTGCATTTATAATTCGATAAATCACATTTAAGTTAGCTTGTAATTTAATATCCGCTTTCATGCTTTCGTCCTCCAAGGAATTCTTTATTTCTTAAACTAAAGGTAACCGCGATGATTAATGTGAGCAGTCCCATAATAATAAACGTATACGTGATGCCAATCCATTCTGTAGATAAACTCATAAGTAAACTACCGAGCGGAATCATACCACGGTCCATCATAACGACGCTTAATAATTTACCTCGATTTTCTTTAGATACTTGATTTTGAAAGTAGATGCGATTTGTAGTTCTCGCCCACTGACTAAATAATCCAGCTAAAAAGATACATCCAAATAAAATAATTGGATTCGGAAATACGACCATCATTAAACTGATACCGAATATCGCTGAACTCACATAATAAACAAATGAAGTGTGCACATTTTTAAGTAATTTTGGTAACACTAAAGTTGCCAAGATGCCACCTACAGCGCTAAACGTCATCGCAATACCAAATATTGAAGCACTATCTGGGAAGTTTTTATCAGTTAAAATTGGTAATAATGTGGTATAAGAAAAACCAGTTGCCATTATTAATAATGATGTCACGAAAATGGATCGTGCATTGGCATGATCTTTAAAGTATTGAATCGTATCTTTAAATGAAAATGGATTCTTCTTAGCAATTTCTTTATTAACAGTAAAGCTTAATGGTAAACATAACATCACCGCCGCAAAGTAACAGACTGCTTGGCATAAGAATGCGAGGGTCGCATCATGTGACGCAATAATAACCCCTGAAACTGCCGGTCCAATAGAACGACAGATATTTATAATAAAAGAGTGATAACTCACTGCTTTAGAAACAGGTAACGTAGTGGATAAATCTGGTAATACAGCTTGTCTAACGGGTGTTTCAACTGCACTTAGCGTACCGCGTAAAAATGAATAAATAAGCAGTATGGTCATTGGGACCTTATCCATACTCATACTACAAATAAATAACAATGCGGTAACGACAAGAGACGATGTAATCGTAATCTTAATTAAGTTTCCCCTATTGTGTCGGTCAGCAAGCTTGCCAGCCCAAATACTTAATAGAAGTATGGGGGCGAGTCGAAATAAGTTTATGAGTCCTAGGTAAACTGCATTTTCATAGGTATCAAAGACGTACCAGTTTAATGCAATTTGCCCAATCCAATTCCCTAGGAAAAGGAAAAAGGACCCTGTAAAAAACCATTTTGTCATGTAGTTATCACCTATCTTTTTAATTGATAACGATTCTCATTTTCGCTAATATGGATTATACAAATTTTAAATTAATTTGTAAAACAAATAATCGAGGTGCTTTATGAAAAATATAGACAATCCACAACAAACCGAACAAATTGACGTTTTTGATGAAGAATTACATACATATAACTATTTGAATTCATTTAATGTTCAATGGGCACTTTCTTTTTGTGAACATCTTAAAACGGCTAGAGATAAAATTAACCAACGCTTGATAACGTCTATTTATCGTGAAAATCTCGTTAAAGGTTACGACAATAGTCAGATTAAAGCGACTAAAGATACAGACCTGAACGATCTTGTTTCTCAAGATGATGTATTAATTATAGATTTCCCGAAAAGCGATATTTTACTACATGCGCCCATTAGAGGTGAATTTGCGTTTAACAGAGTGGAAGTAGAGGGACCTTTCTATATACAAAGTAAGGATAATCACCAATTTACACGTGTCCTGCATCCTGAAGTCGTGCTGAACTTTATTCTCACTGAAACGCCAGAACTTAAGAATGATGCGAGTGCACAATTTAGAAGTGATATGGAGAATAGTGTCGCGAACCTCGCGCTTGCTATAAGTTATCGTGACCTTAACTTTAAAGATCAAGATGAGACATTACTCACTATTTTAAAGGCCTCGGAAGATAGTTACCTAAAATCAGAACAATTCGTCTATGAAGGTCACCCGCTTCATCCTGGTGCGAAGTTGCGTAAAGGTATGACTCCAGAAGCAGTTATCAAATATTCATCAGAATTTAATCAACCTATCCCATTAAAGTTTTTACTTGTCAAAGACACACATACGCGTAAACAAACGTATGAACAAAGCTTCAACGACTATGTCTTTAGTATGTTTGATGGCTTGAAAGAGCAGGCACTTGAAGTAATAAGCGAGGATGAGTTGTCACATTATGACGTTATGGTCGTGCACCCTTGGCAGCACGCGCACATCCTTGAAAAGGACTATCAAAGAGAACTCGAACATCACGACATACTTGAAGTACCTTACGAGGTAACGTACTATGCCGGATTATCATTTAGAACATTAATGCCAAAGTACCCTATTACAACGCCTCATATTAAATTATCGACTAACGTGCATATTACAGGTGAAATTCGAACGATGTCTGAACAAACGACGTATAACGGACCACTTGTAACAGAAATTATCAATCAAATCATGGAAGATGAACAAATTTTTCATAACATTAACGCCGAACCAATTAACGAGGTAGCGGGTATACATTTTTATGACAAAGAAGATCAAGGTGAGCATCAGACGATACGAAGCGAGCAGCTCGGTAGTTTATTTAGAGAAAACTTATATCACCAAGTTTCAAAAGATCAACTGCCTATTATCCCTTCAGCACTTGTATCCTATCAACCGAATCAACCTGAAACGCTTATCGTGTCTTTAGTTAAAACCTATCAGAATCAACAAGGTATTGAAGATTATGATAAAGCAAGTATTGAATGGATGCGCACGTATGCCAAACCACTAATTGATATGGTAATTCCGCTATTGATTAAATATGGGATTGCCCTTGAAGCCCACTTACAAAACACGATTGCAGTATTTAATTCGAAAGGGCTTTTAGATAAGATGCTTATTCGTGACTTTGAAGGACTACGTATTGATAGGAAGCAACTCAATGATATGGGATTTGATACGAGTCATTTCCACGAAGCATCACGTATTCTAACTGATAGTAAAACATCGGTATTTAACAAGGCCTTCTACTCAACGATTCAGAATCATCTAGGTGAACTTGTTTTAACGATTGTCGATGAAGTCAATGATAAAAAGGCGCAACAAACATTGGAGTCACAAATTTGGCGCGAAATTAGCCAGCAAATTGAAGCGAAATTATCAGAGATTGAGACGCTTGATCCATCCTTCTCAGAGGAACGTTTAACGCAGTTTCGTGAGATCTTCTTTAATGACGTCATTGATTATAAATGCGTAACAACAATGCGTTTAGAGGATCAATCACATGAATATTCGTATGTGAAAGTTGATAATCCGTTAGCTTAGGCTATCTATAAAAATAAGAACTCAGGTCTTGGACACTTGTTCAATCATAGCAAGTGTTCAAGGCTTTTTTTATGAATAGCTCACGGATGTGCACAGTTGACCTACACCCTTTCCAAAAGAAATCGACTTTATTGAAGCGGTTCGCGGGCGTGGCTTTTCAAGAAGACGTGGCATGTTCGCTATCGCTTTATCATATGGAATATACTACAATATGTTTTGGGACATTCAAGTATAAGGAGATACATAATATGACATTAATGCGTACAATTACCTTTATATTAAGTATCTTTCTCGTTGGAATGGTCGAAATGGTAGTCGCAGGCATCATGAACTTGATGAGCCAAGACTTACATGTATCAGAAGCGCTCATCGGGCAACTCGTAACGATTTACGCGCTCACATTTGCGATTACTGGACCATTTTTAGTCAAAGTTACAGAAAAATATAATCCGAAGACCGTACTTTTATGGACGTTAGGTTTCTTTATCCTAGGTAATTTAATTATTACGATTTCACCAAATTTCTACATCTTAATTATCGGACGTATCTTATCTTCCGCAGCGGCAGCACTGATTGTAGTGAGGATTCTAGCACTCACAGTCGTACTCACTACTCCGAAAAATCGCGGTAAGATGTTAGGTATTGTTTATACCGGGTTTAGCGGTTCGAACGTCTTTGGCGTTCCAATTGGTACCGTTATTGGAGACGCGATTGGTTGGCGCTTCACGTTCCTACTAATCGTCGTCATCAGTATGTTAACGAGTATATTATTACTCATTTACCTTCCCGCAAACCTTAAGACGAAGCCTGAAACAAATCATGAACACGGCACCGTGATTAAATCTAAGTCTGAAATTGCGAAGTATATCTTAATTACATTCTTAGTGTTAACCGCGAACGCTGTAACATACATTTATATTAACCCACTGATTCATTCAGGCGGTCACGATATGAACTTTATTTCACTCAGCTTATTTATTATCGGTATTGCAGGTATTCTCGGAACTGCATTAGGCGGTTTCTTAACAGATAAGTTATCGAGTAAGTTGTGGTTACTCATTGCGATGGTCGGCTTTACGCTTGCGATGATCGGCGTGCACTTTGCGCTCGAAACATCTATCTTGTTAATGATCATCTTCTTCATTTGGCACATCACCGAATGGAGTACGAACCCTGCCGTACAAACTGGGTTGATTCAACAAATTGAAGGCGATTCAAGCCAGGTTATGAGTTGGAACATGTCGAGCTTGAACGCAGGTATCGGCTTTGGTGCGATGCTTGGCGGTTTCGTCGTAACGACATTCGATGTACACACGACCATCTTCGTTTCAACAGCGATAAGTATTCTATCCGTTTTATTAATCCTCTCTTTGAAAAGCCCTAAAAAAGCATAAGTTCATTTATCGAGACGTGTCTACTTCCGAGTAGGCACGTTTTTTCTGCCCTTTCTTGAAAAGCCCTCTAAGCAAACGGCGCGTATCGAATGAAGAATAAGTTTTTTGGGCTCTACGTCAAATTCGGTTGGTGACCTCATTCGAGGTCATTAGCCGAATTTATTATAGAGCCGTTTTTTGTCGCAACTAAAAATAGCAGGAACCTTGTTGAAGATTCCTGCCATTACGATACATTATGATTTATATTTTTCTCGTTTTTGTTTAGAATAGCGCGGTCGTTCTTCATTTAAAGCCCTGAGTAAGGACCACATCATCAGTATAATGATAATTGAGAATGGTAATGCCGCGATAATGAGTAAGTTCTGGATAGCAGTGATACCACCTGTATATAACATAATAAGTCCGAATAAAGCGAGGATAATACCCCACGTGACTTTTACAAGAGAAGATGGTTGAATGTCACCTTTAGAACTTAACATACCGAGTACGTACGTTGCGGAGTCGGCCGATGTGATAAAGAATATCGCGATAACAGCGAGTGTGATGATACTTAGAATCATACCCATCGGTAACTCTTGGAACATCGCGAATGTCGTTGTTTCTGTCGCTTGTTCAGATAGCTTAACGTGTTTTTCCTTCTGAAGATAAAGGGCTGAAGCACCGAATACCGTAAAGAACATGAAACAAACGAGTGATGGTACGAATAATACGCCGACGATAAATTCTTTGATTGTGCGACCTCGTGATACGCGGGCGATAAAGATACCTACGAATGGTGCCCAAGATATCCACCAAGCCCAGTAGAAGATTGTCCAAGAACGTACCCATTTAAGCTTCTCGCCACCGTTAATTGGAATACGTAAACTCATGCCAAAGAAATTCGCAATGTAGTCACCTAACGTATTCGCAAACATGTTTAGGATATATAGTGTCGGGCCTAATAAGAATACGAGAATGAGCACTACGAAGGCAAGGACCATATTAATATTACTTAAGAATTTGATCCCTTTATTAATGCCTGACCATGCGGACCATGTGAAAAAGATTGCCGCGATGACAGTTATGATGAGTTGTACCGTGAAGTTCGAAGGAATATCGAATAAGAACTTCAGACCTTCGTTGATTTGAAGAGCACTAAAGCCAACTGTTGCTGCTACACCGGTAATGGTTGCGATAATCGCTAGAATATCAATGATACTACCGAGTGGACCTTGCATAAGCTTCTTACCGAATAATGGTGTTAACGTTGCACTTACAAGTCCTGGATAACCACGGTGGAAACTAAAATAAGCAAATACTAAAGCAACAATGCCGTATACAGCCCAAGCATGAATTCCCCAATGAAAGAATGAGAATCTTAAGCCGTCGTTGATTGCTTCTTGCGTACCTGCTTTATGTAGTGGCGTCATTTTAAAGGCGTGACTTAATGGTTCAGCTGTCGTCCAGAATACAAGTCCTATACCCATTCCGCCACTGAATAACATCGCAAACCATGAGCCTAGTGAAAACTCTGGTTCTTCGCCTTCCTTTCCTAAAGTGATGGAACTATATCTTGAGAATAGTAAATAGATACAAACGATTAGAATGACTAACATGAGTAGTAGGTAATACCAACTAAAGTTAATCGCGATAAATTCTGTTACTGCAGTGGTACCCTTCTCAAGTTGTTTCGGCATGATGATACCTGCAATAACGAAAATTAAACAAATTAAAGCAGAAATCCAAAACGTAACCGTTAATGATTTCTTCTTCGTCATAATCCATACACGCTCCTTTTCTATATAGGTCACATACCCTTCTGACGCGATATTAAGCCTTTTCACAACCTTTATAACTCGTAGAAATACACTTATCGTGATATGCTTTAAACAACATGTAAAAAGGAGGTCTTATGGTGATATTAAATATACTAGATTATGCGCCAGTGTTTGAAGATCGCACGTCGCGTGAAGCGATCGATCATAGTATTGAACTTTCGAAACATGCGGATACTTTAAAGCTTAAACGCTACTGGTTTGCAGAACATCATAAGGTCTATTCGGTAGGTTCAAGTGCACCTGAAATGTTGATGATGGCTGCATTAGAACAAACGAAACGCATTAAAATCGGTTCAGGTGGCATTATGTTGCCGCACTATAGTCCTTATAAAATTAGTGAAATCTTTAAGACGCTTGAAGCGCGTCATCCAAATCGAACGGACTTAGGTATTGGACGTTCACCGAGCTTTAAGAAGGTGAATCAAGCTTTAAACGAGCATAAGGCACAAACCATTAACTTCTCGCAACAACTGATTGATGTGCAAAAATTCCTAACAGATGATACGGAGACGAAACACCGCTTCAAGCAATTGATTGCAACACCGAAAACTCATACGATGCCTGAGATGTGGTTACTTGGACAAAGTAAAGAAAGTGCAAAGCGTGCTGGTGAACTAGGTCTTTATTTCGCTTCATTCCATTTTAGAAAGCATGACC
This sequence comes from Staphylococcus massiliensis CCUG 55927, assembly GCF_000298075.1. Taxonomy (GTDB): domain Bacteria; phylum Bacillota; class Bacilli; order Staphylococcales; family Staphylococcaceae; genus Staphylococcus; species Staphylococcus massiliensis. The sequence continues at coordinate 21,618 of NZ_JH815594.1, forward strand.
TAGGCTTACGCCAAACAATTGAAACGTATAAGAAACATTTTAGACTTCATCATCCCGATCGTAAGCCGTGTGCGATGATTGCGACATTTGTGATTGTGAATGAAGATTTAGACAAAGTTAAGGCTTTAGAGGAACCCTTTCACTTATGGTTACAACGTATTAATTATCTAGACCAACCTGAATTTTATCCTTCTATGTCGTATATGGCTGAGCGTGGCTTTTCAAATCGGGAAATTGAGAAAATGAAACAAAATGCAGAACGCGTGGTTACGGGGAATAAGGCGCAGGTTGAAGCGGAACTTAAGGATATGGAACAATTTTATGGCGTTGATGAATTGTTGATCTTGCCGCATATTTATGGTGAGGAGAATCGTTTCGAAGCTTTAAGTTTATTAGATGAGATGATGTAAAGAAAGCATATATCGTGTGTGACAGTGGTCATGACATGGTATATGCTTATTTAGATGTTAGAGGATTTGTATGTAAAATGCATGATTCATATAGCGTCGCAAAAGGAAGTATGTTTCTTCGTTTAAAACTTACTCAAATGCATTTTGAGCTTGTTTACTATTTTGTTTATAGCTCCAAAACGTACATATCCATCATTCTTGAGTAGCGATGATTTAAGATCAGATTTGGTTGTTAGAGTTAATTTAACTCGATCTGGTGTGAAGGACTCTTCTATGACAGGATCTAACCATTGATGTTTATGCCAAACTTGATGAATAAATTCTAAACCATATCCAGCGCGTTCTCCATAGCCAATTAAACCGAACATCCGAGCTAACGTTTGATTTCTAATGTCGCTCGTACCTCCTCGAATAGCCTTTTCAAGGGGGATGCGAAAGACGCCATGATTGATGAATGTAAAGGACGTATCGTTCTTCTCTATAATGATGTTCCCATTCTGGTTGAAATCGGCGTGGATGATTGTATTCAGCAGTGCCTCGCGGATGGCTATGTGAACGTCGGTTTCGAGTTTACGGCTCAAACAATCATCGTTGAGCTGAAATGGAACTGGAAGATTGTCTAATAATTTCGGTGCCACTTTATGAAAGTAATCGAAGAGATTTCCTGACCAATCACCCGTTTGTGAGGTGATACGATTATCCCAGCGTTGGTTAGTACCAATTCTGACATGCTCTCTATAATCCATAAAGTAGTGACTGAATTGAGTTACGATATGGTACTCTTCACCAAACATCAATAAACCTGCCGCAGTAAGTCCCGCTTCATGCGTTTCTTGGTTCTCACGATAACCTCCGATTCTTTTAAGAAACTCCAAATCCGTTAAATCATTCCAAATATGGGTTGGGTTAAGGTTTGTGAATCTTTGACGATAGCGCTTTAAGCTTTCATCGTGAACATGCGTTAAGTTGAAGCCATGGATAATTTGATGGTCACGTACTAAATTCGTTGATTCAGCAATCATCGTATCGATTTCTTGTTTGGTACATCTGTAATCCCCTTCAAAGTTACGGCGGTATGTACCAATATACGGATTAGGATTAATTGAAACCGGCTTTTGTTGTCTAAGGGCACGAGGTACATGAATAATCAATAAAGATTTGCCATTTATTCTTAAAGGATACACATCGTCACTTTGTAAGATATTTAAACTTACGTGACTACTATTGATGTGATCCCAAAATTGTTTCTGTAGCTTAACCACGTCTATACCATCTACATTTTCATAGGATTGATTCACTTCTTTAAGTCCAATGATGATTATACCTCCATTAGAATTCGCAAACGCTGAATACGTTGGCCAAATATCTTTTGGTAAACCACCTAAACCAAGTTTGCATTCTAGTTCCGCACCCTCGCCTCTTTGAATGTACTTTAATAATTGTTTCTTGTTCATCACGGCACCCCCCCTTTTTTGAAAAGTCATTTTAAATATTATAGCATGAAATAAAATAATTATATTATATAAAAGAGGTCTCTAAATGAAAAATCCTCCCTGGAATTTTAAGGGAGGATTTTTCTTAATTTACGTTCCTTAATATTATTTCTAAGAGTCAGACATACTGAATTGTGATATGGCTCAGAATATATGGGTTCATTCATAAAGTTTTCTTTCATAACACTATATATACGTTCTACTCCATTTTTAGATTCTCGATCCCCCTTATTTAAACGAATTGAAGCAGCTAACTTAGGATTGCGAGAATAGCGTTCATCTCTGATATTTGCTAATGAAATAGCGTCTGGAAATGCTCCAGGACTAATAATTTCCAACCTATCATCGAACATTTTTATACGAATATGATCACCAATATTCTCATATTTGCGATGAATGATTGCATTAATCATACCTTCAAACCATGCAAATTCTGGGTACTCAACAAGCGTTACGAATTTACCTTCTTTACCTAAGAACGTGTAGTCACGAAGTTGCGTTTTTATAAATGCTTTAGCTTCTCTAATTGCAGTTGGCAATGCTTTGTCGAAAGTCACATCTTTTACAACATTCAATCGAGCTCCTGACGTTTCTTTCGTTCCCTCATATCTAGTGAAACGAATTAGAGCGCTTGGTAGATAAACACTAATATTATCACTAAATAATAGTAGTCCTACTATAGTTAACTTCCCTTGGCGCATAAAACCTCGTGCTTTTAAAAAATTTTCGGTATTAACATGAGTTCCTAGCAGTTGTTTAAATTCGGCTACACGTTCATAGTTAACATCTTTTATTGAAGACAATTCAACTAGCTCGTCTTCAAAACGTCTTGAACCTCGGTCGTTTTCCATGTTTTGCGCCAAATTATAGTTGACCATACCCATCCCTCGCTAAAGCTTATTAAGATTTATTATAGCACGATTCAAATTTATTTAATGTAAACCATATGTATGCGTTTCCTTATACTTTATAAGAAAACACATATAGTAACAACTGTAGTATGACTTATCAATATACTAGTTATGCGTACACTTAAATTACAACGATAAATCTGATAATACGAAAAAAAACACCTCCCATCCTTCGAGAAGTGCTTAATAATATATTACGTAACACAAATTTTTACGCCTACTAACTCTCAGCAACTTTAGCAGAAATTTAATTTTTTAAAGATTGAGGTTAACTACATGGGGGTTTAGAACCTATTTCTGTGTATAATAGAACTTCGAGCTACACGTTTCTCATATTCAACCTGTTAAAGTTTTTCACTAATTAGCTTCGTAACCATAGTTAAATAGTATTTAATATACTTAATCTTAAAGCTCTTATGGGGTATCACTGTTAATTCATATATTGAGCATTTCTATATAAAATTTACTTTTCATTAAATGAATCATCTACTTTACCTATTGAAAAAATTTTCCATTGAGCAAATCTATTTCTTTTAACAAAAGTTATAAATGTTGCTTCAACCTGTTGAGGCTTGGTTACTACAAAACCATATTCGACTTGTTTTAAAATCGGTAACCAAGCAACATTTTTCTTATAATTATTATTGGATATTATCACTAAACCCCCATTCTTCACCTAATGCTAGGATAAAGTTTTTAGTTTGAATAAAATCTCCCCAATCATTAAGAGTAGGTTTATAAACAAATCTTTTTGCATCTTTATACGAGTCCCTTTCATCCTGGAAAAACTGAAAAAAATCAATTACTAATTTTATTAACTTAAGGTCTTCTTTATCGAAACTATTTTTAAAATTGGACTCATCCATAGCTACTCTTTCACCAATCAAATTTCCCCAATATCCATCTTCAAGTAGATTGTTGTATTTCTCATACTTCTTATCTCTTATAACTATAGCTTTATTAAGAGGCAATTCTTCTATAGAGGCGATATCCATTTTACTATTTATAAAATTAAATAACTCAATAATAATAGTTTCCATTTCTGAAATAAAACCATCTAAAAAATTTATTCTCGAATTATTCGTTGAACTTTGTAATCTCTGTATTCTATCACTATCAGCATGTAGATATAGTCCATAAATAATATCTTCTAGAACTTCAATTTGGTTATACCTGTTCCCCTTTGCATCTACTTGAATAATAGACCCTTCATAAATCTTTTTATATTTATCTTTTAAATTTTGAAGATAATATTTGTCATCCTTATAAATTAGGGATAGTTTATCTATAATTTTTCCTAAATGAACATTATCACTCCTAGTAAGATATTTTCTTAAAAGCATAGATTTAACTTTAATGACTATATCAAAACTAACTTGTTGTTTAAGTTCATTAAATAATTTATTAAATTCTAAGTATTCCTGAGTAGTAATAATAAATAAAGAAATTTCATCATATCGCACTGTTCTTTTACTCAATTAGTTCACCTTACTCCTTATGATATATATTTAATAAGATTTTTTCTAAAAAGCTTATTTATATAATATATACTTAACTATGGGTTCTGTCTTTAGATGAGAATGCAGTAATAAAATGGACTATATTAATATCCCTATATCTGAATTATGCAATTTTAACTTGACATGTATAGTACTTTTACTTATTCCAACTAAATTACTATTAGTTTTATGATAAATATTGGATAAGTCAACGATTTTGGTTTTCATACGATTTTTAAAACTATTAACCTTATAATTTTATCCTACTTATCTTCAACTAAAACAATCATTCCATGATCATAAAAGTCAACTCTATTATACTACATAGAAAATTACTACATTCTTCTTAAATTTTCTATGTAGTTTGAGGCTTATTTAGATTTTACTGTTTATCAATAATGTATTTTCCTCTATCTCGGTTAGAAATTGTTTATATAAATTTAGCCTCAATCATAAGACAATAAATTTCACTCTTATATATACAAGCATTATTTAGTTAGGGTAATAATTAGTTTCTAAATATTATGAGCAATTTGGGTGGCAATTACATCAATTTGCTTTACTATCATAGCTACACTTGAGTAAATATATTATTATGAACTATTTAAAGTTAGATTATATTAGGCTCTGCTAAATTTTAAGAAAACAGATATTTTATTATTACATCATTTAAGCTAAGTAAGCATTTAAAAGATAAAAAAGCACTCCTCGGAACTTCCGAGAAGTGCTTTAAACGTATTTTTAATTGAAACACAAATCGCTGACGCAACTTGCGTACCAAATCTGTAAGCGAACAAATTCGCAACAGTTTGGGCAAAATTAACGTTTTGAGAATTGTGGTGAACGACGTGCTTTTTTAAGGCCTGGTTTCTTACGTTCTTTCATACGAGGGTCACGAGTTAATAAACCAGCGCGTTTTAATGAACCTCTGTATTCTGGGTCTGCTTCTAATAATGCACGTGCGATACCGTGACGGATAGCTTGTGCTTGTCCAGTGAAACCACCACCGTGAACGTTAACTAATACGTCATAGTTACCTTTTGTTTCAGTAACTTCGAATGGTTGGTTTAAGTCTAAGATTAATGATTCGAATGGTAAGTAGTCACGTACGTCACGATCGTTTACTTTGATGTTACCTTCACCAGGTACTAAACGTACACGTGCTACTGAGTTTTTACGACGGCCTGTGCCTCTATATTCAACTTGTGCCAATGTAATTTCCTCCTTCTAATTAACCACGTAACTCGTAGTTTTCTGGTTGTTGTGCAGCGTGTGGATGTTCAGCGCCACCATATACAAATAACTTTTTACCTTGTTTGTCGCCTAACTTAGTTCCTGGTAACATACCTTTGATTGAAGTTTCTAATAAACGTTCTGGGTTTGTGCGACGTAATTCACCAGCAGTGATTGATTTTAAACCACCTGGGTGATTTGAGTGACGGTAGTAAATTTTATCTTGTTCTTTATTACCTGTGAATTCGATTTCACCAGCGTTGATGATGATTACGTAGTCTCCGCAATCAACGTGTGGTGTATAAGTTACTTTATTTTTCCCGCGTAAAATAGATGCTACTTCTGATGATAAACGACCTAATGTTTGGCCTTTTGCATCAATAACATACCATTTGCGCTCAATATTTGATTCATTAGCCATAAATGTTTGACGCATAATATTGTCCTCCTAAATTAAATGAACTCTGTTTAAACTCAAATATCCTTAACGAATTTATGAATACATGATTTTAATTTTAGATTTGTTAACTGTTGTTCGTCCTGCTTATATATCTTGTAACACAATAAGTTTGCCGGGGCTTATCGTGGGGTGATATAAAACAATACCGTCATCTATAGTATAATTTTTAGCCCTTTTTGTCAATGGTATCTAATTATTTTGTGTTGATTTTTTATAATGAATTTCGATGTCTTCACCGTAATCCTGAATCAATGCTTCATCCGAAAGATAGATCTTTTCAAGATAGAGACCTTCGGGCGGAGCAGTATGTGGAACCGCATTACGATCCTTTAATTCAAGCAAACGATTGACATCATTAGGATGACGTTTGCCTTTCCCTACTTCAATGAGAAAGGCCACGATCACACGTACCATATTATATAAGAATCCTGAGCCGGCAATGACGTAATCAAAGCCTTCTTCAGTCTCAATAATCTCACTTCTATAAATCGTACGTTCCTTACTCACGACCTCTGTCTTCTGTGAACAAAAGCCTGTGAAGTCATGCGTACCTATAAAGTGCTTAGCAGCTTCTTGCATCGCTTTAAGGTCTAAATCTTCTTTGACAAATGTCTTTAATCCATATTGAAAAGGATTGATGTGATCTTGGTGATACGTGCGATACCGGTACATTTTGCCTACACAATCATACCTACAATGAAAGTCATCGGATATAATTGTGACATCATTAACATGAATATCGTGAGGTAACGCACTATTCATGGCATACTGCCACTTCTCTTCGGATATATTTAAAGGCGTATCAAAATGAAAATATTGTTCTATCGCATGTACACCACGGTCTGTACGACTTGAAGGGTGAATTCTCACATGTCTTTTATGCATGCGTTTAAGAATCTTTTCAAATTGCTGCTGGATTGTACGGCCTTCATTTTGAATCTGAAAACCCAGATATCCGCCACCGTGGTAACTAATATTGACTAATACACGCATGACTTACACTCCTAAAAATTTTAATACTAAAATTGCGGCTACAATCGGAATGATCGTGAGTAACACGAACGTATCTTTGAGTTGCCACTTTAAGTGACGATAGCTCGTTCGTTCTTTTTTAGAATCATATCCTCGTACTTCCATTGCAATCGCAAGGTCTTCAGCGCGTTGGAAACTTGAAATGAACAATGGAATCAGTAATGGAATAAATGCTTTTAAACGTGTAATGAAATTCCCACTGTTGATGTCTGAACCACGTGACTTTTGCGCAAGTATGATCTTCTCAAGCTCTTCCATTAACGTTGGAATAAATCTTAAGGCAATCGACATCATCATACTAATCGCGTTCACTGGTACTTTGAGTCGTTTAAGCGGCGATAATAAGCGTTCAATAGCATCTGTTAGTGAAATTGGGCTCGTCGTTAACGTTAAGATTGTAGAGACAATTACAACGAATGCTAGACGCAGTACGATATACGTACCTTCAAGTATACCTTGTTGGTAAATTGAAAGGATACCCCATTCAAATAAACGTTTACCGCCTTTAGTTAAGAAAACGTGCATCAAGAACGTAAAGATCAAGAAGACGAAGATAGGCGTTAGGCCTTTTAACAAGAAAGGCAATTTAATGTCAGCAAGCTTCACCATAATCCCAATTACGATCAATACAATAAGGAATTGCGGGAACGAGTGACATAGGAATATCGCTATCATAAACAAGATCGTGAAGATGAGTTTCATTCTTGGGTCTAAACGGTGGATGATCGTATCGTTTGGTAAATATCTACCGATAATCATTTTATCTTTCATGAGAACGTCTCCAATCGTTATACATGTCTACAAACGCCTCTTCAGTTAACGCAATATCCGGAAAGTTCATGTGATATTTCGCCTCAATATCGTACTGAAGCTTCACAACATCAGGTAGATCCAAATGCAGTTTCTGGACTTCCTCAGGGTGTTTAAACAATTCTCGCGGCGTGCACGACTTCACAAGCGTACCACCTTGCATCACTTTAATCTCATCCGCATACTGACTCACTAAGTTCATCTCATGCGACACGAAGATAATCGTCTTCTGTTGTTCTAATTGCAATTGCTTAAAGAACGTCATCAACTGATACTGACTCTTTGGGTCTAAGCCCGCAGTCGGTTCATCCAAGATAATCACGTCTGGATCGCTCGATAACACGGACGCAATCGCTACCTTACGCATCTGACCACCAGATAACTGGAATGGACTCTTTTCCATCACATCCGTTGAAAAGCCCAACGTTCTTAACAAATGCTTTGACTTTTTACGCGCATTTTCAAGATTCATACCAAAGTTCTTAGGACCAAATAACACCTCATGCTCAACCGTATCTTCGAATAGCTGAGACTCAGGGAATTGAAACACCATACCGATATGTTTACGATACGGTTTAATATACTTATCCTTCGTTTTCGCTGTCACTTTCAAATCACCAAGCATAATATACCCTGATGTAGGTTTCAGAAGACCGTTTAATTGCTGAATCAACGTTGATTTACCTGATCCCGTCTTACCTACAATGGCATAAAACTTGCCACTTTCAAAGGTACCTGACACATCTTTAAGAGCTTGGTATTCGTAAGGTGTATGTTGTTGGTACGTATAGGAAACTTGAGAAAGTGTTATATTCATAATCGTTCCACCAACCGTTCATACGTACAATTTTCGATATCAAGATCGAGTAAATCTCGTATACGAAACGTAAAAGGAAGCGTTAAACCTATAGACTTGAGTTGCTCAGCATCTTTGAAAACGTCATTCATCGTACCAACTTGATGCACTTGACCTTGATTCATTACAATGATGCGGTCAGCTTCTAAAGTCTCATTAAGGTCATGCGTAATAGAAATAACCGTCATACCTTCTTCTTCCTTTAGGGTAGATACCAGTTTAAGGATGTCTTGTTTGCCCTCAGGATCTAACATCGCAGTAGACTCGTCTAAGATAATGATATCTGGTTTTAAGGCTAAGATACCTGCTATAGCGACACGCTCTTTCTGGCCGCCTGAGAGGCTCTCAGGTTCATGATAACGTTTATCATACATGCCGACCTTCTTGAGCACATCATCTACTGTAGCACGCATTTCATCATGAGGTACCGCATAATTCTCAAGACCAAAGGCTACGTCGTAAGCGACCGTCGAACCAACAAATTGGTTATCGGGATTCTGAAACACGATACCTACTTGTTCTCGCATAGTTTTGAGTGATGCTTTATCATGTATATCACCATTGATCTTGATAGTACCTTCATTGACAGTTTCGATCCCAACAATAAGTTTCGCAATCGTAGACTTACCTGAACCGTTATGACCAACGATACTCGTCCAACTGCCTTTAGGAACTTCAAAACTCACATCTTTCAATATATGACGCGCATCGCCTTGATAGGAGAACGTTACATTTTCAAATGCGACAGCTGGTTCCGTCCTACACATAAAGGTTTCCCCTTCCTACTTTATACTCACTTCACCATTTTACATGATTCCTTCAAACATGTATATCGCGTGAGTGAAATCATGTCTTTTTCTTTTCACATAGGAAAAGAGAGGTGTTAAAGTTGAAACAACGTTTAACCCGCGCAAGATTGATATTGAAGATGTACGAGCTACTTTAAGACAAATAAAATAGACGTGGGCACGCCAACGCGCCACGTCTCTGAACATAAAAAAGCGCGCACCCCATCACATGAGTTCACGCTTTAAATAGTTATTAAGTTAGATGGGGTACTCTGAGCTAGACAATATTTGTATGTGGCAAACATTATCGTTGCACTCATTTGCTTTATAATGTAGTAGTATGTGTATTTATGAGAATTAAACTAATTCGATGATTACTGATTCTGCACCGTCACCGCGACGTGGACCTACTTTAAGGATACGAGTGTAACCACCTTGACGGTCAGTGTAACGTTCAGCGATTTCGCCGAATAATTTTTGTAATACGCTTTGAGTTGATTCATCTTCGTTTAAGATTTCAACGTCACGTAAAGTTTTAGCTGCTTGACGACGTGAAGCTAAGTCACCTTTTTTACCTAAAGTGATTAATTTATCAACAACACCACGAAGTTCTTTCGCGCGTGCTTCAGTTGTTTCAATACGTTCGTTAACAATTAAAGAAGTTGCTAAGTCACGTAACATTGCTTTACGTTGATCTGAAGTACGACCTAATTTTCTGTAACCCATGAGTTAACCTCCTTTATCAATCTTCTTTTCTAAGACCTAAACCTAAGTCTTCTAATTTATATTTAACTTCTTCTAAAGATTTACGTCCTAAGTTACGGACTTTCCTCATGTCAGCTTCTGATTTATCCGCTAACTCTTGAACTGTATTAATACCAGCTCGTTTTAAGCAGTTATATGAACGTACTGATAAGTCTAATTCTTCAATAGACATTTCAAGTACTTTTTCTTTTTGATCTTCTTCTTTTTCAATCATGATTTCAGCATTTTGCACTTCGTCAGTTAATCCAACAAAGATGTTTAAATGCTCAGTCATAATTTTAGCTGCTAATGAAACTGACTCTTGTGGTGTAATAGAACCGTCAGTCCATACATCTAAAGTAAGCTTATCAAAATCACTGCTTTGTCCTACACGTGTGTTTTCAACTGTATAATTTACGCGTTCAACAGGTGAATAAAGTGAGTCGATTGGAATTACGCCAATTGGTAAATCACTTGTATTATTCTGATCTGCAAGTGCGTAACCTCTACCTTTATTAGCAACTAGACGAACCTTTAAGTGTCCACCTTTTGATACTGTTGCAAGTTTAATCTCAGGATTTAAGATTTCAACATCGCTGTCGTGCATAATATCGCTTGCAGTAACTTCGCCTTCTTCTTTTACATCGATTTCAAGTGTTTTTTCTTCCTCAGAATAAATCTTAAGCGCTAACTTTTTGATATTCATAATGATTGTTGATACATCTTCAACTACATTATCAATTGCTGAGAATTCGTGTAAAACACCCTCAATTTCAATGTATTTAACGGCCGCACCTGGTAATGAAGATAGTAGGATACGACGTAAGGAGTTTCCTAGTGTAGTACCGTAGCCACGTTCAAGTGGTTCAACAACGAACTTACCGAATTTAGCATCATCACTAACTTCAATTGTTTCAATTCTAGGTTTTTCAATTTCAATCATTTATTATTATCCTCCTTAAGTACGTCGACTTGAATTTATACTGTCTTTTCTGCAATTTGTGACAACAACAATATATTATACGCGACGACGTTTTGGTGGACGGCAACCATTGTGAGGTACTGGCGTAACGTCTTTAATCGCAGTTACTTCTAATCCTGCAGATTGTAACGCACGAATCGCTGATTCACGACCTGGACCAGGACCCTTTACAGTTACTTCTACAGATTTTAAACCATGTTCCATTGCTGTTTTAGATGCAGTTTCAGAAGCCATTTGAGCAGCAAATGGAGTTGATTTCTTAGAACCTTTGAAACCTAGTGCACCTGCAGATGACCATGATAATGCATTACCAAATTCATCTGTGATTGTTACGATTGTATTGTTGAATGTTGAACGGATGTGCGCAACACCGTTTTCAATATTCTTTTTCACTTTACGTTTACGTGATACTTGTTTACGTGCCATGAGTTATTTGCCTCCTTTACTTATTATTTTTTCTTGTTAGCTACAGTTTTAACTGGGCCTTTACGCGTACGCGCGTTGTTTTTAGTTTTTTGACCACGAACTGGTAAACCACGACGGTGACGGATACCACGGTAAGATGAGATTTCCATTAAACGTTTGATGTTTAAGTTGTTCTCACGACGTAAGTCACCTTCTACTTTATAACCGTCTACTACTTCACGGATACGTTGTAATTCGTCGTCAGTTAAATCTTTAGTTCTTGTTTCAACTGAAACGTCAGCTTCTTTAACGATTTGTTCAGCTAAAGATTTACCGATACCATAAATGTATGTTAATGAAATAACGATACGTTTGTCACGTGGGACATCAATTCCTGCAATACGTGCCATATTAATTTACACCTCTCTTTTATTAACCTTGTCTTTGTTTATGCTTAGGGTTACTACAAATTACCATTACTTTACCTTTACGTTTAATAACTTTACATTTTTCGCAAATAGGTTTTACTGATGGTCTTACTTTCATTTTTATACCTCCCTATATGTTGGAGTGACGATTATTTATAACGATAAGTGATGCGACCGCGTGTTAAATCGTACGGTGACATTTCCACTGTTACTTTGTCGCCAGGTAGAATACGGATATAATTCATACGAATTTTACCACTTACATGTGCTAAAATCTCATGACCATTTTCCAATTCTACTTTAAACATTGCATTCGGTAAAGTATCTAATACAGTACCTTCAAGTTCAATTACATCTTGTTTAGCCATTGATCATTTCCCCCTTTTATTCGGTAGTATGGATAACATTATCTAGTTATAAACGACCTATTGGTGCTATCTCGTGATCAATCATTCAAATTACATAGACAAACTACGGAAATCATCAATTATCGTTATTGCCTTTTGTCACTCAATTAATATTCGTTGTGCTTAATTAAAATAACATTGTCATTCATGATTCACTTAATCGATAGCGCTCAGTTGCTTATTTAAGTTCTTCTAAGATAGAAATAACATCTTCTGTTACTTCGTTAATATCTTTAGAACCATCAATATCTTTTACAAGGTTTTGCTCTTTGTAAAAGTCTAAAATCGGTTTAGTTTGTTTGATGTTAACTTCTAAACGATTTGCAACTGTTTCAGGGTTATCATCTTCACGTTGATAAAGTTTACCGCCATCATTATCACAGATACCTTCGACTTTTGGAGGATTGAATACAAGATGGTAAGTCTCACCACAAATCTCACAAATACGACGACCTGTAAGACGGTTCATTAATTCTTCTTCTTGAACCTTAATGTTGATGACAGCATCAAGCTCTCTATCAAGTTCTTTTAATATTTTACTTAATGCTTCTGCTTGTTCAATTGTACGAGGAAATCCATCTAATAAAAATCCCTTTTTCGCATCGTCTTCAGAAATACGATCTTTAACGATACCTACAGTAACTTCATCAGGAACAAGTTCACCGCGATCAATGTATGACTTAGCTTCTTTACCAAGCTCAGTCTCTTCTTTGATTGCTTTACGGAACATATCGCCTGTAGAAATGTGAGGGATAGGATACTTTTTAATAATTTCACTCGCTTGAGTTCCTTTACCTGCACCAGGTAACCCCATTAAAATGATATTCATAAATGCCCTCCTACTAAATTATCTTCTTCCAAAGCCTTTATATTCTTTTTGACCTACTTGAGCTTCTAAGCTCTTCATCGTTTCAATTGCAACACCAATTACGATAAGTAAACTTGTACCACCAAGCTGTAAAGATTGAGGTAAATTCATAAGTTTAGTACCTAAGATTGGTAGAATTGAAATCGCTGCTAAGAAGATAGAACCTACAAAAGTCAAACGATAAAGTACTTTAGTGATATATTTTTTAGTTTGCTCTCCTGGACGAATACCAGGTACATAACTGCCTTGTTTTTGAAGGTTTTCTGCCATTTTCTCTGGATTAACTTGTACGAAAGCATAGAAATATGTGAAAGCAATAATAAGAATCACATACACAATCATTCCGACATTATGAGATGGATCTGCATAATCTGAAATCTTTTGTGCCCATGCTGCATCTGGGAAGAACATCGTTAATGTTCTTGGTAACAAGAAGAATGCCATAGCGAAAATGACTGGAATAACCCCAGCAGAGTTTACTTTTAATGGTAAGTACGTTGCATTAGAACCAAGGCGTTGCTGACCAGTTTGTTTCTTTGCATATTGAATTGGTATTTTACGAATCGCTTGTAACACATAAATTGCACCGATTGTTAATAAAATCATACCAAGGATAAGTCCTAGGACTTTTAACCAAGCCATAGACGTATCATCCTGACCTACGAAGGCCTGTTGATAGAATTGAATTAACGATGCAGGTAGTGTAGATAAAATACCAGCAAAGATGATGATTGAGATACCATTACCAACACCATGTTGAGTAATTTGCTCACCTAACCACATTAAAAATGCAGTACCAGTCGTTAATACAATCGCAATGAGTAAATAACTCCAAATTGTATTATCTGTAATTAACTGACCTTTAAGGTAGTTATTGAACTGGAACGACATACCTATAGATTGTATAAATGCAAGTACGATTGCAAAGTAACGTGTTACGTTGTTAATTTTACGACGTCCTACGTCACCTTGTTCAGCCCATTCCTTAAACTTAGGAACGATATCCATTTGAAGTAACTGCATAACAATTGATGCTGTAATGTAAGGCATTATACCCATTGCAAAAATGGAAAAGTTCTTCAAGGCACCGCCACCGAATGTATTCATTAAATCAGTGACACCTTGAGAACCTTGTTTACTATCAAAGGCATCAGGGTTGACACCAGGTGCTGGAATATAAGTACCTAACTTAAAAATAACTAACATTGCGAGAGTAAAAAAGATCTTGTTACGAACTTCTTTAGTTTTAAAGAAGTTCACAAGCGTTTGAAACATTAGATCACCTCGTGAGCTCCGCCTTTCGCTTCGATAGCTTCTTTAGCTGAAGCTGAGAATTTATGAGCCTTTACTGTTAATTTTCTTTCTAATGAACCATTACCTAAAACTTTTACGCCTGATTTTTCATTTTTAACTACGCCTGTTTCGATTAATAATTCAGGTGTAACTTCAGTACCATCTTCAAACTTGTTAAGTTGGTCTAAGTTAACAATAGCATATTCTTTACTGTTAATGTTAGTAAAACCACGTTTAGGGATTCTACGGAATAATGGTAATTGACCACCTTCGAAACCTGGTCTTAATTTACCACCTGAACGTGCTTTTTGACCTTTTTGACCGCGGCCACTTGTTTTACCGTTACCTGTTGCAGCACCACGACCTACGCGGTTACGTACTTTACGTGATCCTTCAGCTGGTTTTAACTCATGTAATTTCATTTCGGCACCTCCTTAATTATTTTTCTTCAACTGATACTAAATGACTTACTTTGTTGATTTGCCCACGAATAGCTGGGTTATCTTCAACAACTACTGTTGAATTCGTCTTTTTTAATCCTAAAGCTTCAACTGTTTTGCGTTGAGTCTCAGGACGACCAATTACGCTACGAGTGAGGGTAATTTGTAATTTAGCCATAACTTATTTTCCCTCCTTAATTATATAGTTCTTCAACTGTTTTTCCACGTAATTTTGCTACGTCTTCAGCATTTTTAAGGTTCTGTAAACCGTTAATAGTAGCGCGAACCATATTAATAGGAGTATTAGAACCTAATGATTTACTTAGAATGTCAGTGATACCTGCTAATTCTAGTACGGCACGAACTGGTCCACCTGCAATAACACCTGTACCAGGCGCTGCTGGTTTCATTAAAACACTTCCTGAACCGAAACGTCCAGTGATAATGTGTGGAGTTGTACCTTCAACACGTGGAACTGTAACTAATTCTTTCTTAGCATCTTCTACTGCTTTTTTGATCGCTTCTGGTACCTCTTGTGCTTTACCAGTACCGAAACCTACACGACCATTTTTGTCACCCACAACTACAAGTGCAGTGAAACGGAAACTACGTCCACCTTTAACAACTTTTGCAACACGGTTAATCGTAACAACGCGTTCTTCGAATTCTTTGTTTTGTTCTTCTCTGCGAGCCATCTTAAGTGTCCCTCCTTTAATTAAAATTGTAATCCATTTTCGCGTGCAGCATTTGCTAATGCTTCAACACGTCCGTGGTATAAGTAACCACCACGATCGAATACGACTTCTGTAATATTCTTTTCAGTTGCTTTTTTAGCAACCATTTCGCCAACTTTAGAAGCTAACTCAACTTTAGTAGCTGATTCACTTGCTACGTCTTTGTCTTGTGTAGAAGCTTGAACTAAAGTAACGCCTTTAATGTCATCAATAATTTGTGCGTAGATGTGCTTGTTTGAACGGTATACGTTTAAACGTGGTTTTTCAGCTGTTCCGTTTAATTTAGAACGAACACGAGCATGTCTTTTTAAACGCACTTTATTCTTATCAATTTTGCTGATCATGTCCATACTCCTTTCTTTAGAAAGTTATTTATTATTTACCAGTTTTACCTTCTTTACGACGAACATATTCGCCTTGGTAACGGATACCTTTACCTTTGTAAGGTTCAGGTGGTCTGATATCACGGATACGAGATGCAGTAGCACCAACTTGTTCCTTAGACACACCAGCTACTTTAACTGTCGTGTTTTTCTCAACTTCGAAGCTAATACCGTCTTCAGCTTTAACTTCTACTGGGTGAGAGTAACCAACGTTTAATACAAGGTTAGTACCTTGCATTTGAGCACGGTAACCTACACCAACAAGTTCAAGTGTTTTTTCAAAACCTTTTGAAACACCTTGTACCATATTGTTAATTAACGCACGAGTTGTACCATGGTTAGTTCTATCTTTAATAGAATCTGATGGTCTTACAACTTCTAATGTGTTTTCTTCTTGTTTATAAGTCATTTCTGGACTAAGTTCTTTTGTTAATTCACCTTTAGGACCTTTAACAGTCACAACGTTTTTATCGATAGTTACTGTAACGTCACTTGGAATTTCAATAATTTTCTTACCGACACGGCTCATGAAATGGCACCTCCTTATTTTCTAATTATTACCAAATGTATGCGATTACTTCGCCACCAATGTTACGTTTTCTTGCTTCTTTATCAGTTAATACACCTTCAGAAGTAGAAACTAATGCAATACCTAAACCGTTAAGTACTTTTGGTACTTCGTCAGCTTTAGCATATACACGTAAACCTGGTTTTGAAATACGTTTTAAGCCTGTGATTACACGTTCATTGTTTTGACCATATTTAAGGAATAAACGAATTACACCTTGCTTATCGTCTTCAACAAATTCAACGTTTTTGATGAAACCTTCGTTTTTAAGGATTTCAGCGATTTCTTTTTTAATATTTGATGCAGGTAACTCTAATTTGTCATGGCGAACCATGTTAGCGTTTCTCACGCGAGTTAACATATCTGCGATTGGATCTGACATTGTCATAATTTGTTGCCTCCTTTCAAACCTTTAATATATTACCAGCTTGCTTTACGTACGCCAGGAATTTGCCCTTTATAAGCTAATTCACGGAAACAAATACGGCAAAGCTTGAATTTACGATATACAGAGTGTGGACGTCCGCAACGTTCACAACGCGTATACTCACGAACTTGGAACTTTTGTTTACGTTGTTGCTTAGCAACCATTGATTTTTTAGCCACTTAATTAGCCTCCTTTTAGAGATTATTTTTGAAATGGCATACCGAATTGTGTTAACAATTCACGAGCTTCCTCGTCAGTGTTAGCAGTTGTTACGATAACGATATCCATTCCGCGTACTTTACTTACTTTATCGTAGTCAATTTCAGGGAAAATTAATTGTTCTTTGATACCTAATGTGTAGTTACCGCGACCGTCGAATGCTTTCTTAGAAACACCTTGGAAGTCACGTACACGTGGTAATGATGCTGAGATTAATTTATCGAAGAATTCATACATTCTTTCGCCGCGAAGTGTTACTTTTGCACCGATTGGCATACCTTCACGTAAACGGAATGTCGCAACTGATTTCTTCGCTTTTGTAACTAAAGGTTTTTGACCAGTGATTGCTTCTAACTCTTCAACAGCGATATCTAACGCTTTAGAGTTTTGAACTGCATCACCAACACCCATGTTTACAACGATTTTTTCAATTTTTGGTACTTGCATTACAGAACTGTAATCAAACGTTTTAACTAAGTTCTGAGTAATTTCAGAGTTGAATTTTTCTTTTAAACGGTTCAAAGTGGATCCTCCTTTCAGCTAATTATTTATTATTAGATTTGATTTCTTCGCCTGATTTTTTAGCGATACGAACTTTTTTACCATCAACAAATTTATAACCAACACGTGTAGGTTCATTTGTTTTAGGGTCTAATAATTGTACGTTAGAAACATGAATTGCTGCTTCTGTTTCTAAGATTCCACCTTCTGGATTTAATTGAGTTGGTTTTTGGTGTTTTTTGATAACGTTAACACCTTCCACAACGACACGGTCATTTTTAGGTTCAGTTGCTACGACTTTACCTGATTTACCTTTGTCTTTACCTGCGATAACTTTTACGTTGTCACCTTTTTTGATATGCATGTGGGCACCTCCTTAAAATGTAAATGTTTATTTAAATTATAGTACTTCTGGTGCTAATGAGATAATCTTCATGTAGTTACCTTCACGTAACTCACGCGCAACTGGTCCAAAGATACGAGTACCACGTGGACCTTTGTCATCACGAATGATTACACATGCATTTTCATCAAATTTAATATAAGATCCGTCTTTACGACGTACGCCTGATTTCGTACGAACAACAACAGCTTTAACAACTTCGCCTTTTTTAACAACGCCACCTGGTGTTGCATTTTTAACTGAACATACAATTACGTCGCCGATGTTAGCTGTTTTACGACCAGATCCACCTAGTACTTTAATAGTAAGTACTTCACGTGCACCAGAGTTGTCTGCTACTTTTAAACGTGTTTCTTGTTGGATCATAAGTTAAACCTCCCTTATCTTTTAAGTGATTAAATAATTACTGATTCTTCAACAATTTCTACTAAACGAAAACGTTTTGTTGCAGATAAAGGACGAGTTTCTTGAATCTTAACGATATCGCCTAATTTAGCTGAATTGTTTTCATCATGTGTTTTGTATTTTTTAGAGTATTTTACGCGTTTACCATATAACTTATGAGTCTTGTATGTTTCAACTAAAACAGTAACAGTTTTGTCCATTTTATCTGAAACTACTCTACCGATATATACTTTACGATCGTTTCTTTCAGTCACTTTAGTAACCTCCTCTTTCAATTAATTATTGATTGGCCTTACTTTCATTAAGTTCTCTTTCACGAGCGACAGTTTTTAGACGTGCGATAGTTTTCTTAACTGTACGTATACGTGCAGTTTCCTCTAATTGACCTGTAGCTAACTGAAAGCGTAGGTTAAAAAGTTCTTCTTTGGAAGATTTGATTTGTTCTTCGATTTCTGAAGTGGTTAAGTCTCTAATTTCCTTAGCTTTCATTTGTTTCACCACCCAATTCTTCACGTTTTACAAACTTCGTTTTAACTGGAAGTTTGTGACTTGCTAAACGTAATGCTTCACGAGCTACTTCTTCATCTACACCGGCAACTTCAAATAAGATTCTGCCTGGTTTTACTACTGCAATCCAACCTTCTACTGAACCTTTACCAGCACCCATACGTACTTCTAAAGGTTTTTGAGTGTAAGGTGTATGAGGGAAAATTTTGATCCATACTTTCCCGCCACGTTTCATGTAACGCGTCATTGCAATACGAGCTGATTCGATTTGACGAGATGTGATCCATGATGTTGTTGTTGATTGTAAACCATACTCACCAAATGCTACATAGTTACCGCCTTTTGAACGACCAGTAGTGTCCGGACGATGTTGACGACGATATTTAACACGTTTTGGTAATAACATTATTATTTTCCTCCTTCACTAGTAGTCTTAGTAGGAAGAACTTCTCCACGATAAATCCATACTTTGATACCTAACTTACCGTAAGTTGTATCTGCTTCAGCATGTGCATAATCGATGTCAGCACGAAGTGTATGAAGTGGAACAGTTCCTTCTGAATAACGTTCAGCACGAGCGATGTCAGCTCCGCCTAAACGACCTGATACTTGAGTTTTAACACCTTTAGCGCCTAACTTCATTGCTCTACCGATTGCTTGTTTTTGAACACGACGGAATGAAGCACGGTTTTCTAATTGGCGTGCGATGTTTTCAGCAACTAAGCGCGCGTTTAAATCAACTTTTTTGATTTCAACAACGTTGATGTGAACACGTTTGTTAGTTAATGAATTTAATTTGTTACGTAATTTTTCGATTTCTGAACCGCCTTTACCGATCACCATACCTGGCTTACCAGTGTGAATAGCGATGTTAATACGGTTAGCAGCACGTTCGATTTCAACATGAGATACTGCTGCGTCTTTTAATGCGTTATCAATGAATTTACGGATTTTTAAATCTTCGTGTAAGTGTACTGAGAAGTCTTTTTCTGCATACCATTTAGCTTCCCAATCACGGATAACTCCGACACGAAGTCCGATAGGATTAATTTTTTGACCCACTGTATTCCCTCCTTAAATATTTATTAAGCTTCTTTAGCTTCTTCGTTACCATCACTTACTACTAAAGTAATGTGACTAGTACGTTTATTGATTGCGCTTGCGCTACCTTGAGCACGTGGGCGGAAACGTTTTAATGTTGGTCCTTCGTTAGCATAAGCTTCTTTAACAACTAATTCATCAGTATTCATACCATAGTTGTGTTCAGCGTTAGCTAAAGCGGACATTAATAATTTTTCTACTACAGGTGATGACGCTTTGTTAGTTAATTTTAAAATAGCCATCGCTTCGCCTGCTTTTTTACCTCTGATTAGGTCTAATACTAATCGAACTTTACGAGGTGCGATTCTTATTGTTCTAGCAACCGCTTTTGCTTCCATTTGAATTTCCTCCTCTTCTGATTAGAAATTATCTTCTAGTTTTTTTGTCGTCAGCTGCATGTCCTTTGAATGTACGAGTTGGAGCGAATTCACCTAATTTGTGACCAACCATATCCTCAGTTACATAAACAGGTACATGTTTACGTCCATCATACACAGCGAATGTGTGCCCAATAAAGTTAGGGAAAATAGTTGAACGACGTGACCATGTTTTGATTACTTGTTTCTTTTCATTACCTTCTTGCGCTTCTACTTTGTTCATTAAATGCGCATCGACGAAAGGTCCCTTTTTAATACTACGAGCCATTGTGGCGCCTCCCTTCTTATTTGGTGCGTGCAGCCGCTAAGCCGCACACATTAATAAGTTTTTATTATTTACGTTTACGTCTACGTACGATAAGTTTATCTGATGATTTCTTACCACGACGAGTTTTCTTACCAAGAGTTGGTTTACCCCATGGTGACATTGGTGATGGAAGACCGATTGGAGCTCTACCTTCACCACCACCGTGTGGGTGATCGTTAGGGTTCATTACAGAACCACGAACTGTAGGACGTTTACCTAACCATCTAGAACGGCCGGCTTTACCAACGTTAACAAGTTCATGTTGAATGTTACCAACTTGACCGATTGTAGCACGGCAAGCTGAAAGAATCATACGTACTTCACCAGAACGAAGTCTTACTAATACGTATTTACCTTCTTTACCAAGTACTTGTGCGCTTGCACCTGCTGAACGTGCTAATTGTCCACCTTTACCTGGTTTTAATTCGATATTGTGGATTACTGTACCTACTGGGATGTTAGAAAGTGGTAATGCGTTACCTACTTTGATATCTGCTTCAGTACCGTTTTGGATTTCTTGTCCTACTTCTAAGTTTTTAGGCGCGATGATATAACGTTTCTCACCATCTGCGTATACTAATAATGCAATATTAGCTGAACGGTTTGGATCGTATTGAATTGATTCAACTTTTGCAGTGATTCCGTCTTTGTTACGTTTGAAGTCGATCACACGATATTTACGTTTGTGACCGCCGCCGTGATGGCGTACTGTTAATTTACCTTGGTTGTTACGTCCCGCTCTTTTCGGTAGCGGTTGTAATAATGACTTTTCAGGCTTTGTAGAAGTAATTTCAGCAAAGTCTAATGTAGTCATATTACGACGACCATTAGTTATTGGCTTATATTTTTTAAGAGCCATTGTCGCTTACCTCCTTATTGGTATATTTATTAGTTAAATAGATCGATTGATCCTTCTTTTAATTTCACGATTGCTTTACGTCTTTTGTTTGCATAGCCTTGGTAACGGCCCATACGTTTTTTCTTAGGTTTATAGTTGATGATGTTTACGCTATCAACTTTTACATCGAAGATTTCTTCAACAGCGATTTTAACTTGTGTCTTGTTAGCACGAGTATCAACATCAAATGTGTATTTATCCTCTGCCATTGCTTCTGATGATTTCTCAGTAATTACGGGGCGCTTAAGAACGTCTCTTGCTTCCATTATCCGAGCACCTCCTCAACTTTTTTCGCAGCTGATTCAGTGATTAAAACACTGTCAGCACTTGTCATATCTAATACGTTTAAACCTTCTGGAGTTGTGATTTGAACGCCTTGGATGTTACGTGCTGATAATTCAACGTTTACATCTTCTGCTTCTGTAACAACTAATACTTTCTTGTTTAAGTCTAAGTTAGTTAAAGTTGTTTTGAATTCTTTTGTTTTAGGTGCTTCTAAGTTAAAGCCATCAACAATTTTGAATTCATTTTCTTGTACTTTGAAAGATAATGCAGAACGTAATGCTAAACGACGCATTTTCTTAGGCATTTTGTACGCATAGCTTCTTGGTGTTGGACCGAATACGATACCACCACCACGCCATTGTGGCGCACGGATTGTACCTTGACGTGCACGTCCTGTACCTTTTTGTCTCCATGGTTTCTTTCCGCCACCACGTACTGCAGAACGGTTTTTAACTGAGTGCGTACCTTGGCGTAAAGAAGCGCGTTGTAAGTTAATTGCTTCGAAAAGCACACTTTCGTTTGGTTCAATTGCAAATACTGCATCGTTTAATTCAACAGAACCTGCTTTAGAACCATCTACTTTTAATACATCATAATTTGCCATTATGTTTTCCTCCTTTCGCCTCGTAATTATTGATTACCTTTTTTGATTGAAGTTTTGATTTCTACTAAACCTTTTTTAGGTCCTGGTACGTTACCTTTAACAAGGATAACTTTATTTTCAGCGTCTACTGATACAACTTCTAAGTTTTGAACAGTTACTGTATTACCACCCATACGGCCTGGTAATTTTTGTCCTTTGAATACTTTAGCTGGGTCAGCTGCCATACCTACAGAACCTGGTGATCTATGGAAATGAGAACCGTGAGCCATTGGTCCACGACCTTGGTTATGACGCTTGATTGCACCTTGGAAACCTTTACCTTTAGAAACGCCTGTTACATCAATAACGTCTCCTGCTTCAAATGTATCTACTGAGACTTCTTGACCTACTTCGTATTCATCAACGTTAATGTTTCTGAATTCACGAATGAAGCGCTTAGGTGCTGATTCAGCTTTTTTAGCGTGACCTTCAGCTGGTTTATTCGCATATTTATTAGATTTGCTATCTTTTTTGTATGCTTGTTTGTCTTCAAAACCGATTTGGATTGCATTGTATCCGTCGATTTCTTCAGTTTTCTTTTGTAATACTACGTTCTCTTTTGCTTCTACTACTGTTACAGGGATTAAGTCACCGTTTTCTCCGAAAACTTGTGTCATCCCGATTTTTCTTCCTAAGATTCCTTTGGTCATCGAAAGTCCACCTCCTAAAATTCTTTATTATAATTTGATTTCGATGTCTACACCAGATGGTAAGTTTAAGCCCATAAGAGCATCAACTGTTTTTGGTGTTGGGTTAACAATATCGATTAAACGTTTATGAGTACGTTGTTCGAATTGTTCACGTGAATCTTTGTACTTATGAACCGCACGAATGATTGTGTAAACTGATTTTTCAGTTGGTAATGGGATTGGACCAGAAACATCTGCTCCTGAACGTTTTGCTGTTTCAACAATCTTTTCTGCTGATTGATCGATTACACGGTGATCATAAGCTTTTAATCTGATACGGATTTTTTGTTTTGCCATAATTTTCCCTCCTTATTCGTCTACTATTTAAGTGATAGACTTCTCCACGAAAACTATCTTACACAACGCCATGGCAAAGCGGCCGGGTGTGTCAGTAACCTTTCGCTTCATCGCTAATTAAAGTCCAACATTAGACATGTTACATGAATTCATTGCATTATGCAAGTGGTTCATCAAACTTTTATATCTTGTCTAACACATACCACATCATTGTACTTTAAATTAAATTAGAGTTCAACCTTAACTAGTGATTTTTTCTACTTTTTGATGATTTTTAATACACTTGTAACACGCATAAACTTTACACATTAATTATATACACGTTGAAAGTATAAAAAAACAGGTCGAGGGTAATTTTTCCCTCAACCTGTTTCTTCTATTAGAATTAACCATGTACAAAGACAAAGTATAAGATAAATAGAAGCATTAAAACATACATAATAGGATGAATCTCTTTATGTCTTTTAGTTATTAACATTGTAATCGGATAGAAAATAAAGCCACACGCAATACCTGTAGCAATTGAGTATGATAATGGCATCATAATAATCGTTACAAATGCCGGTACTGCAACTTCAAATTTTCTCCAATTGATTTCTGATAAGTTACCTG
Source organism: Staphylococcus massiliensis CCUG 55927 (assembly GCF_000298075.1). Classification (GTDB taxonomy): domain Bacteria; phylum Bacillota; class Bacilli; order Staphylococcales; family Staphylococcaceae; genus Staphylococcus; species Staphylococcus massiliensis. The sequence goes on from NZ_JH815594.1 coordinate 46,033, forward strand.
CCATTAGTACACCTACTACAACAAGCGCTGGCGCTGTAACAGCACTTGTAACAATACTCATTAGTGGACTGAAGAATAAAGCAAGTAAGAAACATAACCCTGTTATCACACTCGCAAAACCTGTACGCGCACCTACTGCAACACCTGAAGTTGATTCGATGTAAGACGTTGTTGTTGTCGTACCTATAATAGAACCAATAATTGTAGCAATTGAATCTGAGAATAATGCACGACCTGCACGAGGTAACTTATTATCTTTCATAATATTTGCTTGTGTTGCGACCGCTACGATCGTACCTGCAGTATCGAAGAAGTCGATAAATAAGAACGTTAAGATGACAACTAAGAACTTAATAGAAAATAATTGACTTGGATCGCCAAATGTTTCAAATGCAGCACCGAAAGTAGGCTCAATACTCGGAATTTTACCGACAATACCTGAAGGTGCTTCAATAAGTCCTGTTAATAACCCTAAAATAGCGGTAGCACACATACCAAGGAATATCGCACCTGGTATTTTACGTGCATATAACACAACGGTAATTGTGATACCAAAGATTGCTAGTAGAACTTGGCCACTCGTTAAATGCCCTAGTGTTACTAATGTAGCATCTTGTTTAACGATAATGCCTGCACCTTGTAAACCTACGAAAGTGATAAATAAACCTATCCCGGCGGTTACCGCCATTTTCATTTCAAAAGGAATCGCATTTATAATGGTCTCCCTTAAGCCAGTGACGGTGAGTATCGCGAATATAATACCGGAACAAAGAACGCCTGTTAAACCCGTTTGCCATGGGATACCCATTGTAAGTACAACTGTAAAAGCGAAGAATGCATTGAGTCCCATACCAGGCGCTAAAGCGATAGGATAATTCGCAAATAACCCCATAAACATACAGCCGATAAATGCCGCTAAAGCTGTCGCTACGAATATCGCGCCTTGATCCATTCTCATACTATCTGGAATGTCTTTAATACCTGCTAAACTTAAAACCTGTGGATTGACTGCTAATATGTACGCCATCGAAAGGAAAGTGGTTAACCCACCTAAAATCTCACGTTTGAAGTTCGTACCATGCTCATCAAATTGGAAGTATCGTTTCAAAATTAACGCTCCTTTTTATTAAAATACCTAGTTATTCTATAACCAAATGAGACGTTTGGCAATAACCGTAATTAAATTTCTTATAAATCTAATCCCTTAAGCGCATCTTTAAACGGGTTATTCTCAAGCTTTTCTTCCTTCATATACTTACGCATATCTTTCTTTTGAACCTTATCCTTACCTTTACGTTTCAGACGTTGATTCATCTTCTCTTGCGTTTCACTAAATCCACATACACATCGATAAGTAGCGCTCGATCCCTTACCAAATCGCGTTAACTTCTTCTTACAATTTGGACATCTCGCATTTGTCTTTTGCTGAACGTTCTTCTTCGTCTTACAAGAAGGGTCTTGGCACACAAGAGCTTGTCCGTTCTTCGTCTTAATCTTAATCATAAACTTACCACAAGTCGGACATTCAGTTGTCGTTAAATTATCATGCTTGTACGTTGCATCACTTTGCTTAATCTCACTCACAATTTGCTTCGTAAACGACGTCATTTCTTTCATAAAGACATCTTTTTTCAGCTTGCCCTTTTCAATCTGTACAAGTTTATCTTCCCAAGTTGCAGTGAGTACCGGAGACGTTAATTGATGCGGAGCTAAATCTAATATTTGTCTACCCTTTTGCGTAACATAAATGCGGCCGCTTCGATCCTCTATCGCATGCATATTGAACAACTTATCAATAATATCCGCACGCGTCGCAACCGTTCCAATACCGCCCGTTTCCTTCAACACTTTCGCATGACTCTTATCCTTCAAGTCAAAGAACTTCTGAGGATTTTCCATCGCTTTAAGCAGCGTTCCTTCATTAAAGTATGGTGGCGGCGTTGTTTCATGTTGTTGAATCTGTAACGTATCAATTTTAAACGTATCGCCCTCTTTAATGCCCCCCTTTGAAAAGCCCTTTCCTAAATTTTCGTTGTGAATAGCCTTGAATCCTAATTCAACAGGAATTTGATCTTTAAATTTAAACGTCTCTTGACCAACTTTCAACGTCATTTCAGTTTCTTCATATATATACGGTTTTAAAAGCACTTCAAGAAAACGTGTCGCAATGAGCATATAAACTTTAGTTTCACGTGGTGATAATACGTTCATATCAGGTCTAATTTCTGTAGGTACAATGGCATGGTGATCGGAAACCTTGTTATCGTTGATACATTTAAAGTCTCCATTAAAATCAGTACGCGCACGTTGTTTAGCAATATCTTTTAACTCTGTCGCATATAAAGCCTCTACACGTTCTTTAAGCGTGTCCTTCATATCACGCGTAAGATAATTGGAATCCGTTCTCGGATACGTCACAAGCTTATGACGTTCATATAGCGTTTGAAGTGTGTTCAACGTTTCTTTAGCACCCATTTTATATCTTGCATAAGCCGCTTGTTGTAAATCCGTTAAACTAAATAACGCTTGAGGATATGTTTTCTTTTGTTTCTGAGTCACGCGTTCTATCGTACCTGTTTGACCTTTTAAACCTTCAACAAGTGACTCAAGTTTCGTTTTATCAAAGCAGCGTTTCTGCATGTCATATTCAAAGGTTTGATGATTAACCTGAGTTGAGAGTGTATAGTAATGACGCTTTTCAAAATGTTTGATTTCATCTTGGCGCATCTTTACTAACTGAATGGTTGGTGTTTGAACACGTCCTAAAGATAGTTGCGCACCAAACTTAGTAGTTAACGCTCTTGTCGCATTTATGCCTACGATCCAGTCTGCTTCACTTCTTGCAAGGGCGGAAGCATATAGTGATTGATATTGACGTCCATCTTTGAGCTGTTTAAATCCTTGTTTAATCGCTTTAGGTGTAACAGAACTTACCCAAAAGCGTTTAATAGGCTTCTTAACGCCTGCTTTGTCAATAATCAAACGCGCGACTAACTCACCTTCACGACCAGCGTCAGTCGCTATAATAATTTCTTTAACATCTTTACGATGCATCAAATTCTTAATCGTATAAAATTGCTTCTTAGATTTCGGAATTAAAATCGACTTCATGTATTTAGGCAATATAGGTAGATCATTTAACGCCCATTTCTGATAGCGCTTATCATAGTGCTCAGGGTCAGCGTTCGTTACTAAGTGTCCAAACGCCCATGTAATAATGTACTGTTGGTTCTCGATATAACCACCCTTCTCTTGACGCGCGTTTAATGCCTTAGCGATATCTTTACCTACAGAGGGCTTTTCCGCGAGAATTAAAGATTTCATATGGCACTCCTCCTTATAAATGATTGCTTTACGAAATTTTATAACTTTCATATTGTAACACGTTATCTAGGACTGATGCTTTCATTTCCCTAGAAAAATACTTATAATGTAGTAAATGAGACTTGTTAAGGGGGCAATTATGACGATTACTCAAGTTACAGATATTGATCAAGTTGTTGACTTTATCCATCGTGAAAAGGTAGCGCATCAATCTTATACAAATAAACTCCCAGAAGATAAAGAAAGTTTAAAAACATTTATCCAAGTATTATCTAAAGAAATCGATTTGTACGCCCATACATCAGAAGGCGATATTCAAATGATGATGGTGTTAATACCTTATCGAGAAGACCATTTCAAAGTGATTGGTCCGATATTAAAGGATGGTTATACATTAGACCAAGATACATTTAAAGGGCTTTTCAAAGAGATGACCGCGCAATTTAGTAATGAAACGGTGTATTACTTTGCTTATGAAAAGGAAAATCAATGGATTAAGCTACTCATGAAAGGTATCGGCGCATCTTATGTGTTTACGGATTATTATTTATATGCGAATAAGGATGTTGATGCCTCAGACAACCAGCATTTGATTGTTGACTATAAAAAGGCTTATTATAAACATTTTAATCAATTGCACAAGAAAACGTTCTCACCAGATGATATGACGACGGATGAGATATTGGCGTCATTAGATGAACATCATAAGTTATATATGTACATGTCAGAAGGTTTGGTAAAAGGTTACCTCTATCTTGTAATAGATGAAGAGACGCACAATGCGCAGATTAAATATTTCTCGTCTCACTCTGATTATCGTTTAAAAGGTATCGCATTTGATTTAATACGCCACGCGATTCATGTATCGCTAAATGAGTACGATATTCAGCATGTATATTTTAAAATTCGCAGTAAGAATTATCGACTTGTAGAACGCTTTAATGAACTTGGTTTTTATATTGATAAGGCATTTAAGAAGTTTAAACTCATGTCGAGTGACCTTGAAGACGAGCTTTAACATAGCTCTTCGGTTAATGTTACAATTAATTTGTGCGATTTGAATATGATTGATCGTTGAAAATGAAAACAAGGTGGTTTCAAAATGGATTTACATTCACAAATGGAAGAACTTAAAATGGATTATGTACGTTTACAGAATGACCTTGAGAAAAGAGAATCTGTAAATCAAGATATCGATCCGCTTGTACGTCAACTTGAAGCTTTAGAACAAGAAATTGCGGATGTACGTTCAAAAATACGTCAAAAAGAAAGCTAAAATGAACTATGAAGTTTGAATGTCACGTGCTAACATGAGAAGAGATTAGAAAGGACGTCATATCATGCAGTTATATCTTATTATTTTGCCGTTGTTGTATCTCATTGTTAGTTATCTAACGATATTTAGAATGAATAAAAAGATTACTGATATATTACGCATTATCATGAGCATCTTGTTACTCATTACTGTCGTATTGACTTTAATCCAATTTAGCATGAGTGCACTATGGATTGGACTTGTGCTCTTATTACTCATTGGTAATGTAGAAATTACAGCATTTAAAAATCATAAAGGCGACCGTAAAGGTGTAACCATTCTTAATCTCATGACAATAATGGCTACGGTTATATATATTTTATTAGTGATATTCGCCTTAAGATAAGTATTAATTGACCATCGAACGTATCGAGTTCGGTGGTCTTTTTATGTGTCATGTTCGCTAAGTAGTGTTAGGTCTATGATAGTTTTATATATGAAAAACCCCAGTGCCACGTCGGACACTGGGGTTTCTTATTTGCACCTATTTTTTCTTGCCTCTATCTGAACGTTTGTTGATGTTACCGTTCTCATCATAAACAGGACGTTTAGGTTTCTTAGGACGACGCTTACGTTGAGAACGTTTCTTGAACTCTGTAGGCGTTGACTCATGATTATCCACGATTGGATTATCTGTCTTAGGTTCCGCCTTCTTAGGTTCATTGTCAGGAACATCATCACGTTTTACAGATTTATGGTTCGGTGTAAATCGATCTTTATTGAAGTATTTTGTCTTAGGTTTCTTAGCTGTCGGTTCATCTTTAGGTGTTTCTTTAGGCGCTTCATCTTGTTTAGTTCTAGGTTGTTCTGAACGTGTATCTTTATCAGATTTACGGTTCTTATAATTGTCTTTCCAATTATTAAGTTTATCCGTAAATGATGATTTCGTACGATTACCGTTTGAAGCTTGACGATAGTTGTTTGAATCATCGTGGTTGTGTGTATCGTATGAACCACTAGTTGCTACTTTAGGACCTTGTTTCATGTACTTATTCTTTAATGAGAATAGTAATTCATAAATAACTGGTACTACTACAAGTGTTAGTAATGTAGATGATAATAAACCACCGATTACTGTAATTGCTAAACTTTTAGAGATAAGTACTGAACCATCTCCACCAAATAACATTGGTAGTAAAGCACCAATCGTAGCAATTGCTGTCATTAAGATTGGTCGAATACGTGTACCTGCTGCTTCGATAATCGCATCTCTACGATTTAAGCCTTCACGCTCTTTATTAATGATTCTATCTACCAATACGATGGCGTTAGTAACAACGATACCGATTAACATGAGTAAACCAATCATACTTGTTACGGATAACGTTTCGCCTGAGATTAATAAGCCGAATACCACACCAATTATTGTGAATGGTAATGAGAATAAAATTGTGAATGGCGCTAATGCACCTTTGAACGTGAGTACTAATACAAGGTAAACGATAATAATTGCTGCTGCCATAGCGACAAATAATTGTGAAAAGGCATCGCTAATATCTTCGTTTGTACCACCTAGTGAGATATCTACATTTTTAGGTGTTTCAATCTCATCAACTTTCTTCTTAGCAGCACCCGTTACACCACCAACGTCTTTCTCAGTAATTTCTGCTGAAATCGTGCTTGCGTAATCACCGTCATTTTTAACAATCTTACTTGGTGTCTGAGCTTTTTCAAGTTCAGAGATTTGAGATAGTGTAACATCTTTTCCTGTAGGTGAAGGTATTGATGTCTGGTTAAGTTTTTCTTCAGACCAATCTGTGTCTTTAGATTTCTTAATCTTTACGTCAATCTTATTACCGCCATCATCGACTTTAGCAACTTTTTGTTCCGGAATATTTTCATTCATTTGCATTGCAATAGAATTAGCTGATAATCCGAACTGAGCTGCTTTTTCTTGGTCGACTTTAACTTTGTATTGATCGTATGTTTCAGATAAATCTGATTTAACGTTTGCTAAGCCTTCAACATCTTTAACTTTCTTTTCAACTTTATCTACGGTGTCTTTGATTGCATCCCTTGAAGGACCACTTACTTGAACTTCTAATGATTTAGTTGAATTACCGTCACCCATGTCTTGGTTTTTCCAAGTACCATTATGATCAAATTTTTCAATTTCGTCTAAGACTCTTTGAGCCTCATTTTCGAAATCAGGTGTTTTCTTATCATAATCAACTAATAAAGCTGTATTATTTGTTTGACCAGTTGGGTCGTTAGGTGATGGTGCACCAACTGAGTACTGAACGTTTTCTACATGTTTCTTATCGTTCAAGAATTTCTGAGCTTCTTCTGCATTTTTAAGTACTTTTTCTTCAGGTTCACCTGGTTTAGGTTTATAAGATAATGTTAGGACTTTATTATCACCTGCAGATAAGTAACTTGTACCAATTGCGAAGACACCGATGACTGCACTTAGTAAGAGTAATCCTAAACTGATTAGTAATACGCGTTTCTTGTTGTTTAAACATTTTTTCAAGAAGTCTTGATATTTTCTACCAAGGTTTCCAAGTGTCTTTTCATTGCGGTCACGTTTCGCAAGTCCATTCTTGAAGAATGATGAACCTAACGCAGGCACTACCGTTAATGACACAAGTAATGATGCTAATAAACTGAATGCAATCGCAAGTGCGAATGGTTTGAACATTTCACCTACTTGACCAGAAACGAAGATTAAAGGTAAGAATACGACAACTGTAACGATTGTAGATGACATGATTGGTATAAACACTTCTTTAGTAGCATCTACAATGAGGTTATCGCCCTTCATTCGCTCTGTAGGTGAGGACAATCGCCTGTATATGTTTTCGATAACAACAATGGAGTCATCGATAACACGTCCGATTGCTATCGTTAAGGCACCGAGTGTCAGGATGTTGAGTGATACATCGCATAACTTCAATGCAACTAATGCAATCAGGATTGATAACGGAATCGATACAACTGATATTGCTGTTGTACTAATATTTCTTAAGAAGAATAAGATAACAACAATCGCTACGATAGAACCAAGAATTGCTTTTTCAATCATCGTTGTAAGTGAGTCTTGAATTGGTTTTGCTGTATCTCGAACGATTGTAGAGTTTAACTCTGGATGTTTATCTTCAATTTTCTTAATTTCATCTTTAACTTTATTTGCAACTTTAACTGTGTTCGCATCTTCTGATTTTGTGATTTGTACGTTTACCGCATCTTTACCATTTGTCTTAGAAATGGAATCACGTTCATCACCGATGTTAACTTCAGCTAATTCACTTAATGAAACTTTTTGGGCACTTGCTTCACCGCTACCGCCTGATGGGGCTTGGCCGCCTCCAGCGCCGCCTTCACCAGCAGTTGCTGTAGATGGCATTTGCTTAGCCATCGCGACTGGAATTTCTAAGTTTTCAATCTCAGATGGATCGTCAAAACTACCATCCACTATGATTGATTTTTCTTTATCATCAAATTGATATAATCCAAGAGGTGCTTTAGAACTAATTGATTTAATGTAATTACCAACTTGATTTTCATTTAAGCCTACTTCATTTAACTTATCTTTATCAAATTCTAATGTAACTTGCTTAGAAGTTTGACCATCGACTTGTGCTTTTTGAACACCGTCGACTGTTTCTAATTTAGGAACTAACTCTTCTTCGATTGTTTTAGAAACTTTCTTGAGGTCGCCTTCTTTGTTCGTAAAGGAGTGTACTAATACTGGGAGTGAATTCATGTTGAAGCGTGTTATTTCTGGCTCTTCCACACCTTCTCTAAAACTTAACTTCTCTACTTCTTTCTTGAGTTTAGATTCAACATTGTCTAAATCTACGCCTTTTTTGTATTCAACTGTTATGACCGAGGCGTTTTCTAAGGACTCTGACTTTACACTTTTGACATCCGACATGCCTTTTATCGCGTCATCCATCTTATCGCTGACTTCTTCACTAACTGTGTCAGGTGTGGCACCTGGCATTTTGGTTTGAACCGTTAATACAGGTGGTTCTGTATCTGGAAGCATTTCCATTCTAAGCTTTAAACTTGAGTAAACACCGCCCAATAAGATTAATAATGCCATGAGTATTAAAGCGAATTTATTGGAAAGTGAGAACCTTATCATTTTTCGGACCATTAAATTTCCTCCTATTTACTTAATACAAGCACACGATATATGTATACAAAAAGTTGTAATGAGACGCTCTTGAAGCGAAACATTACAACTACGTATTATTTTTTCTTCAATCTTCTTGAAACTTTGATCTTAGCATTCGTAAGCTTCGGCTTCACTTTTTCAATAAGTGCATATAGTGATGGATTTAATACATAATCAAATTCACCGATTTTCTCACTTAAATAAGTGCCCCACGTCTTTTTAAATGCCCATAAACCGTAGTGGTCTGAGTCTTTATCCGGATTATTATCCGTACCACCAAAGTCATACGACGTTGCACCTTTACTACGTGCGTACTGCATCATGTGAAATTGCATATGGTGGTTTGGTAGGAACTCACGGTAATCATTTGAAGATGCACCATATAAATAATATGACTTACGACCTGAGAACATGAGTAGCGCACCCGATAAGAAGATACCTTCAGGATGTTTCTTCTCAAGTGCTTCCATCTCTTCAATCAGTTCGTTCGTTTTACCTAATTTTTGATCAACGTCTTTAATTTTATTCAACGTCTTTTTATCTTGCTTCTTATCTTGAAGTTTCACTTTATCCTTAAGCATTTTATCCTTATCTTGATTTAAATCTTTCAACACAGGTTTAGGCTCTAATTTCACTAGGAAAAGCTCTGCATCGCCATCAGGATGAAGTGCATCATAAATCGTTTCAAAGTAAGAAACATCTCTTGTTAAGAAGCCATCACGTTCCCCAGTAATTTTCATGAGGTTCGCAAAAATAGGTAAGTCTTTACGCTCAGCACGAATCACCTTCGTACCACGCCTTAAACTTAGACGAACCTTAGAACGGTTACGACGCTCAAAGCTTTTAATTAAGTCATCATCAGATTGGTCAATATTCGTAATCATCGTCATACGCGGTTGAATGTAATCTTTAGATAAACCTTCTTTAAAGCCTTTATGTCTGAAACCTAAGTTCTTAAGGTTGCTTAATGCTTCTTGTCCCTTATCAACTTCCACATCAGGATCAATTTTGATTGCATACGCTTTTTCTTTCTTAGCAATCACACGCGTATACTTAAGTAAAGCTTCTAGAGATTCTTTATCACTGTAATCCGTGACGAATCCTCTCGATATGTAACACAACGTAAATGGAAGTTTGGGAATCTTTTTGAAAAGCATTTGTGCAACACCAGTAATTTCCCCTTTACGACCAACAGCTACTCGACGGGAATACCATCCAGTTAACCGCTTCGTTTCAGCCCATTTAGTAAGCTGTAATAGGTCACCATTGGGATGATTTTTAACAAATGCATCGTGTTGTTCATTTGTAATATTCATCTTTTCCATCAATCTTAACTCCTTTTCACTCACATATTTGAATTTCGGGCATAGGTGGTTGCAGTGATTAAACACCTAATGATTAGGAACGAAACATGTTACATGTTTTCATTCTTTAAAAGCCCTCAGTTACTTTACTGGCTACACAATTAAATATTGTTAATATATCTATATATTTGAGCGTACAAAGACGCAATATAAGGCGATTATAAATATTCAGTTAAAACTCTTATAAAATAATAATTTTTAAAGTATATTTAAATCAGCTTTCCTCTTATATTCTAACAACATTTTATTTATTTTCGTAACGATTAACATTATAACATTTATTTAGTCTTAAAATGATTAAAAATTAAGAATTGTAAGGCTCAAATCGGTAATTTCCAGCTCGAACACGAATGAGAAATGGTGCTTCTATATTTTTATCTTTTAAGACAACGGTTGTGATCTTATGAACCTTTGCGTCGGTGATCTCAAATTGGATGCCATCTGCCGTTTCCAATACCGACACATCATCATTCTCGCTGATAAAGGTCATCTTGAACCATTTTTGCCAATTCTTAACAATTTTATCCCGCTCTGGCGATTCTATTTTAATCGCACTTATTGATAGATGTTCTTGAAACTTATCTTCTAAGAGTGCTTGGCGCTCAGACTCAGGCTGATCCCATTGAATAAAGAACGGCAACTTAGAATTAAAGTTTTTATCATTTATGTAAAGCAGTTTCCACGTAATCTTTTGCCCTTTGTTACTTACACGAGACATCTCTAAAGGCCCTGTAACAATTAAACCTTCAGCTAACATTTCTTCCTTTAACTGCTCTATATCATCCGTTCTAAAACAGAGTCGTTTAAACCCTTGAGAGAATGACTCATGAACAAGTGTTGCTGCAAATGAGTGCTTTTGTTCTTCCGTCTTAGAAACTTCTTTTAATTTCTTCATATTATATACATCTAAATACTCTATATATCTCAAGTCGATATGTGACAACACATTATAAGTACCTAGATTTTGGTGCTTACCACCTTTTGTTAAAGCTAAAATATCACCTGGGTAATTAAAATTGTCTAGGTTCTCAATGTGATGAATCACATGATCAAACTGTATGTGTGACATAAAGGCGCCCCCTTTTTAATACCTCAATCATATCAAAAAGTGTTTTGTAACCCCAACAGATGATGTGCTCAACTTAAAAATTATTTTCAAGGTTGCTTCTCGTGCTCAAGAGGTTTAAAATACGATAAGTAATAGTTAGTAAAGCTAACTAATTTCTCTGGAGGTAAATGATGGATTACACACAAGTATTTGATAATTTCACACGTCTTTATAGACCCTATATTAAATATGTCACACCAATTCTAGAGCATTATGACCTACACACAGGACAGTGGTTAGTCCTTAAAGATATTGGTCAGCACGACCAAACGACGCTTGTCGACATTTCAAAACGTCGCTTCATTGAAAAGCCCACTACGCGTAAAATTTTAAAGGCATTAATTGAAAAAGATTATGTATGTATGACTCCTGGAGAAGATAAACGTAAGAAGTTGCTTTCACTTACGTCTGAAGGTCAACATGTACATCATGAGGTTAAAAATCAAATTGCGACGGTTCAAGCTGAACTCATCTCAAAATCTAAATGTAAAGACGGTGAATTAGAAACGGTGGTATCTGTTTTAGACAAACTATATCAGGAACTTAAAGGAGGACTCTAAATGACTATTACTTCAAAGAGAGAGACAATTTGGAGTAAAAATTTCATTATAAACTTTGCAATAAACTTTCTCGTTTACTTATGCATGTACCTACTGATAGTAATCGTAGCTAGCTATGCGTCAAACCACTTTAATGCCTCAGACAGTTTAGCTGGATTAGTATCCGGATTATTTATAGTAGGTTCTTTAATCGGACGATTTATAACTGGTCGTTTTGTTAATAGTCTAGGTCCTAAGAAAATTCTTCTCATTGGACTTATTTTATTAACAATAACGCAGTTTTTTTATTTTATAGATCATTCAATATGGATTTTAATGCTAACGCGTATCGTTAATGGTATTGCTACAGGCGTTGCTACAACAGCAACTGGTTCATTGGCTGCATTTATTGCACCTGATTCAAGAAAAAGTGAAAGCATCAGTTTATTTAGTTTAAGCTTAGTTTTAGGTGCAGCTATAGGCCCATTCTTCGGCTTACTGCTATCTCAAATTTATCCAATACAATTTTTATTTATACTCTGTATCATGTTATGTATGATTAGTTTCGTCTTAGCATGCTTTATTCATCACCATTTCGAAACAACACCTTTAACTCAAGCAGATAAACAAATTCGATTGAATCAATTCATAGCAAAAGAAGCGATACCAGTCGCATTCTTAATGATGTTAATAGGCGTTGGTTATGCCGCGATACTATCCTTTTTACAATTCTTTGCAGAAGAACGTGACTTAGTAACCGCTTCACAGTATTTCTTCATGTTCTATGCGCTAACATCATTATTCGCAAGACCTATAGTTGGTCGACTTATGGATCAGAAGAGTGATAACGTTGTTGCTTATCCATCGTTTATCTTCTTTATCATTAGTTTATTTGTTTTATCAATGTCTCACTCTAGCTTCATGCTATTATTAGCAGGTGCACTTGTGGGTATTGGTTATGGTAATTTATCATCCATCTTCCAAGCTGCTGCTGTGAAATCCGTTTCCCCTATGAAAATGGGGCTTGCTACCTCAACCTATTTCATTGGTTTAGATATCGGCATTGGCTTTGGGCCATATGTTCTTGGATTTTTTACGAACCAAACAGGCTATGGCATGATGTATTTTTATCTCGGTATTTTAGCTATTATAACGATGGTACTTTATTACTTCCTACACGGACGTAAAACTGCAAAGCAATCATAAAATAAGAGACCTTAGACATAAGTCGTGAAATAAAGCATTAACGCTTTATTACAAGCAATTCTCAAAACAGCTGACTCCTAGGGGAATAGCATGAGACCGGAGACTACAGGCTCCGGCCATGCCCCAGGAAAGCATGCTGTTTAAGAGAATTGTATTATTATGTCTTAGGTCCCTTTATTATAGTTAAATAGTTTAAAAATTCAGATAATTTAGCGTGAATTAAACAGCAGTTTGCTCAATGTTCATGAACAAGCGGTCCATAGCTTTTTTCTGCTTCGCATTGAAGTAGTAATAAACTTGGCGCTCATCTGTTTCACATCTAATTTTAGATATCAGTTCTTTCTTATAAATCTTTCTGATGAGTACATCAATCTTACTTGTATCCCAAAGCATTTCGAAATGTAACGTGTCACGAAGTGTTTTACCACTAATACGTGTAGATTCATGAATTTTGTAAAGTACAATAAATTCTTCAATCGTAATTTGAAAATTCGCTTTGAGTCCGTGCTTGAGTTGGCTAAGTAGACGTTCTGATTCAATATACTTACTAATTTTGTTACACATAATGTGTACCCTCCTTGTTGATTCTAAGTTGTGTAGAAAAAGTAGTATTTTACTTTTTTTATATTATATAACATTTTTCTCGAAATTTTAATAGAATATTTAAAAAAAATGATATCGTCTCAAAAGAAACAATATCATTTCTAGGGATTTAACCACCAATATAATTCATATTTATTTTTTTACGTTTACGGTTTTTAACCGTTTGCTCTGTACGCTCGTCAGAATAACGATTATCACGCTTAAACCATAACGATTTTATCTCTTCAAGTAAACCTTCATCTGAAATGCCTGCTCTTAGAGGGCTTTTCAAGTCGAAGCCGTCTACTTCGCTAAATAAACAACCGTAGAATTTACCGTCTGAGGAGATGCGTGCTCTTGTACAAGTTGAACAGAATGAATCTGATACGCTTGTAATTAAACCAAACTTAGCACCTGTGTCGTTATGTTGATAGTATTTGGCTACTTCACCAAAGTATTTCGGCGGAACAGGTGTAATATCGAATTCTTGTTCGATCATATTCAGCATCTCGTCTTTAGATACAACTTTACTGAAGTCCCAACCGTTATCGTTACCGACATCCATAAACTCGATAAAACGAATTGTGACATCCGTGTGCTTAAAGTATTCAACCATAGGTAAAATTTGATGGTCGTTGACGCCCTTTTGAACGACAACATTTACTTTAACTTTAAAGCCAATCGAAACGGCATAATCGATTTGATCGAGAATTGTTGAGGCTTTAATGTTACGGTTATTGATTGCTTGGAAAACTTCATCTTCAATCGCATCTAGACTAACATTAATACGACGTAAGCCTGCGTCATAAAGTTTCTGACCATGCTTCTTTAAAAGTAAACCATTCGTCGTTAAGCCAATATCATTGATACCATCTATTTCAGTTAAACCTTTAATCAATTGATCAAGATCTCGACGTAGTAACGGTTCTCCGCCTGTAATACGAATCTTCTCTACACCAACTTTGGCATAAATGCGCGCAATTCGTATCATTTCTTCAAACGTTAACAGTTCATTCTTAGGTAGAAAGACGAAATCATCACCAAAGATTTCCTTTGGCATACAGTAATCACATCTAAAATTACATCGATCCGTAACAGAAATTCTTAAGTCTCTAATCGGGCGACCTAATTTATCTGTAATTTGTTGTGACGCCATTCTATCTACCCCCCTTTAAGTTAAGTGTGCTTTAAGACGCTCTAAGTCCTTTTGGTAATTAATATTCTGATACCATGGTAGCGCACTGTCAATTGAATGAACGCTCAGCCACTCCGTACGCACATCTTTATACACGTTCTTCACACTTAAATCATTTGATAAAAGTGCTTGTTCAATAACTGGTAATACAGTCGGCTTGTAAAACGCCATTGTTGGAATATTACGGCCATCTTCTTGGAACCCTGCGATATCCAGTCGGTCCTCAATGAGATGTTGAACCATAAATTGATATAACTGACTTATCGCTTTTTTTGTGATGAGTGGTGTATCCACTGACACAACGAAGTACAATTCCTCATCTGGATAAGCCTTCATCGCACTATACATACCAGCAAGCGGCCCTTTGTCTTTATGTTGTTCATCATCCACTACAATTGCATCATGTTCAAATTGATCCTTTAGATGTTCATTCGTACTGATGATAATTTCATTAAACATGTTTGTATCTTCAAGCGTATGAATGATGCTCTTATAAAAAGTTTCGCCTTTAATTTCTGCAAAAGCTTTCGGTGCGCCAAAGCGTGATGACTGACCACCTGCTAAAATTATTGCTTTCATATCTTTCTTTAACCTCCACTAACGGGTGGAATTAATGCAACCACATCGTTAGGTTTTATAATGTCAGTTGGTTTAACGAATTCTTCATTAACAGCTATTTGGAATTCTTTACCTTGAATATTCGGATACGTTTTATATAAATACTCTCTTAGGTATGAAACCGTGATTTCATAATCAAAGTGAAATTCATCTTTGCGACGATTTAATACGTCTTTGATTTCAGCAAAATATAAAATTTCCATAATTATTCGCTCCCCTCTTTCGCATCTTGATACGTACCTTTTGTATGGCCTTGCCATTCTTCGCCATCTTCCCAAATTTCCCTTTTCCAAATCGGCACAATTTCTTTGATACGTTCAATCGCATATTCATTAGCTTGATAAGCATCTTTACGATGCGGCGAAGATACGCTAATAAGTACAGCGATATCTGAAATCTGTAATGGGCCAATACGATGTACAATTGCTGTAATGGTACCTGGCCACCTATCGCTGATTTCATCACCAATTTGTTTCAATTTCTTCTCAGCCATCGGAATGTAACCTTCATATTCTAGATATTCCGTCTTAACACCTTTCGTCCATTCTCTCACGTGGCCTGTAAATACGACTACGGCACCTTGGTGTTCGTTCAAAACGAAGTCACGATATGGCTCTGTTTGAATCGGTGCTTCAACAACTTCAAATTGCTTCATTCAATTCATCCCTTCACCCAATCTAATAACCATGCATCATAATCTTTAAAAGATAATTGACTTTCAGTATTTAATTCATATACGACATGACTTAATTGACTAAGATTATAATATGAATCGTTATTATTATAAAGTATAACTTTATCATATGATGCTTTTTTAAAACCTTCTACAATTACTATATCATATGCAATTGTAATTGAATTTGCGATAATTGCCTCTAAATCAGTGTTATCCGTTCTTGTGACAGTTTGTTGAACTTGATGCCCTTGAACGATGCTTTGATCAGCACCTGCTTCAAAATGTTTCATATGATCGACGCCTTGTTCGAGTGAAATATCGTCACCTTCATGACCATGGTGTTTCACCGTAACAACACGATAGCCTTGTGCTTTTAAAAGCTTGACGCTATGTTCAACAAGTGTCGTCTTACCTGAGTTTTTATAGCCAACAATTTGTAGAATCATAATCTAAACGCTTCTTCATAGCTTGTCGAATCGGTTAAGATGACATGAACTTTATTTCCCTGGTGATAACCGCGTGTGCCACCTGGCAATACCATCATGCAGTTACTATGTGCAATCGCTACAACGGCGCCAGATTTATTAAATCCTGAAGGTTTAACGGTAGCCTCATGCTTCGTTAATGTCACATGTGCACGTACGAAACGTGTAAATGGATTAGCTTTCTTAAAGTCTTCCATTAAAGTTGCTTCAACCACTTGAGGATAAACTTCGTTAGCACCCATCATACGGTAAATGCCTGGTTTAACGAATAATTCAAATCCCGTATAGCAAGCTGATGGATTTCCAGATAACCCAAATAAAAGTTTATTGCCTGCTTTAGCGACGGTAGTCACACTACCAGGACGCATTTGAACCTTATTAAATAGTACGTCCGCATCCATTGCTTTATAAATCTTCGGTAAATAGTCAAAGTCACCTACCGAAACGCCACCTGTCGTAATCACGATATCATGAGATGCGTGCGCTTCTTTAACAACCTCTAAACAAGCTTCGAAATGATCTTCCTGAATTTTATAAACTTTAGCTTCGATGTTAAGCTTGTGCGCTAAAGCGTGAATCATAGGTCCGTTAGAATTACGGATCTTACCATCTTCTAATTCATCATCAATGTCTAGCAACTCACTACCCGTAGCGATAATTGCGATGGATGGACGTTTGTAAACTGGTACCGAACGATACCCATATGTCGCAAGTACGCCTATAGCACCCGCATTAATAAACTGCCCTTTCTTTAAGACGATATCGCCCGTTTGTGTTTCTTCACCTTTACGTGAAATATTTTCGTTTTCGTCGAAGGCTTTTCGTAAGGTAAAACCTGTCTCAGTCTCTACAGTTTGTTCTAACATGACAACGGCATCCACGCCATCAGGAATTTTAGCACCCGTCATAATTCGAATCGCTTCAGATTCACCGAGCGACTTAGACGACACGCTTCCTGCTCCGATGTGGTCGATTACTTTAAAAGCCACACGGTTGTCACCACTTGCTTCAAGCGAATCTTTACTACGAATCGCATAACCATCATATGGTGACTTATCAAATCTAGGTATATCGTATGTTGCGACAATATCTTCAGATAGAATATGACCGTAACTATCATAAATGTCGACTTCCGTTTTAGTTAATTCCTCAGTAGATGATACTACACGCTCTACCGCTTCTGTTACAGAAATCGGCATTCTTTTTTCTACTGGCATGGCATTCACTCCAATCAGGTTATTAGGATATGCTATAATGATTCCAAAAAGGAGGGCTTAACGTGTCTGAATTCACACATATAAACCAACAAGGTCATGCTCAAATGGTTGATGTCTCTGAAAAGACCATCACAAAACGTACTGCTGTTGCAGCTTCAAGCATTCGCGTTAATGAAACCATTTATAATCAAATCGTTGATAATACAAATAAAAAAGGTAACGTGCTTAATACCGCTCAAATTTCAGGTATTATGGCCGCTAAAAATACATCTCAGATCATCCCAATGTGTCACCCATTACCTCTAACAGGTATCGATATATCATATGAATGGGATACAGAACAAGATTACGTTCTAAACATCCAAGCTACTGTAAAGACCACAGGTAAAACGGGTGTTGAAATGGAAGCATTAACTGCTGCTTCTGCTACCGCACTTACCATTTATGATATGTGTAAGGCCGTAGATAAAGGGATGGTCATTGGCGAAACCTACCTCTTACAAAAATCTGGCGGTAAGTCAGGCGACTACCAGCGCTAATCATTTATTAAGCTCATGCACAAGATGTTCAAGTTCTTGGAGTATGAGCTTATTTAATGCTAATTTCACTGCACCAGTTGAACCCGGTAATGATAATATAAGCTTATGTCCGACTGTACCTGCTACAGCACGAGACAACAATGCACGTGTACCGACATCTACGGTATAGCTTAAATATCTAAATAGTTCTCCGAAACCTTCTATTTCTTTATCAAAGAAAGGTGTTACAGACTCAATCGTCACATCTCGTTGTGCGATGCCTGTACCACCTGTCGTAATAATCACATCAATGTCCTCATCTAGCCAAGTTTGAATCTGAGCTTGAATCGCTTCTTTCTCATCTTTAACAATATGATAATGTTGTGGTTCAATCGTAACATCTTTCGTGTTCAATAATTCAATGACTGTTTGACCACCCTTATCAGTCTCTTTCGTTCTTGTATCTGAAACTGTCAATACTGCACATTTAACAGGTCTATCTAACTTCACATTTGTATGCATAAACGTCTCCTTAGCCAAATAATTTATGAATCAGTGTCTGTGCGTTGTTCGGATCTGTTAATCCATGAATTAACATACGTCCGTCTTGGAAACAAACGATACGGTATGATTCAAATTTAAAGCGAACTAAATAACCATTCGTGTGATACTGTATCCCTTTATCCTCGAGATAACCCACTAACGTATCCACTGATAATTGAGGATTATGATATTGCACGGTATCACGACCACATAACGTAGCGTAATGGTGTTTCGCTTCTTTAAGATGCGGATAGCTTGGCTCTGTGCCACACGTCGGACATGATGTTTCTTGCATGCGACTAAATCCAATCACTTGATGCGTCATGTCCCATATATCTCCGAACGTTAACTTCGCTTGAAAAGGCACGCCAGCCAGAATCTTCAACGCATCACGCAGTTGAAAACTCGTCGTCATCGTAACTGCTGGCGCAATAACACCAACTGTGTCACACGTTAAACTAATAGCCGGTATATTCGGTAACATACAGTTAAAGCACGGTGTCTCACCTGGTATAAAGGCCGCTTCAACGTACGTACTTTGAACGACACCGCCGTAGATCCAAGGGATACGATGTTTATATGCGAAATCATTAATCATTAGTCGCGTATCAAAATTATCCGTAGCATCTATAATAAGATCAACTTTTTGTAAGTGCTTTTCAAGGAAGCTAGGCGTCGCGTGCTCGATAAAAGCTTCGATTTCAATATCATGTCTAATTTCGGTAAGTTTCTCCTTAGCCGCTACCACTTTAGGTATGCCATTAGATGCTTGTTCTTCTGTAAACAAGGTTTGTCGTTGTAGATTTGAAGTTTCGATATAGTCGCGATCTACCATGACAATACGCTTAACGCCAGATCTCGTAAGACCTTCAGCCACGTGCGTACCAAGTGCACCCATTCCGATAATTGCGACACTTTTAGACATAATACGCGCTTGACCTTCTTGATTGATTGCTTTAAATAAAACTTGTCTTGAGTATCTTGATTGATTCAATTGAAAATACCCTCTCTAACCGTCTTTACTTTCATTATAAGCTTCTTCAGCACACCACTCAATATTTAAATTTCTTTTATGAAAAGCCACATCGATATGTCATCCATGTTTTAATATGTTATAAGAAAAGGAAATGGTTAATATTGTAATTTTTGTTAAATACGTAAGATTTTTACTTAACAAAGTGTTATACTAAACGTGCATAGGAGGTGTTCTAGGTGGCAGAATCAAAAACTAATCAAGACCAATTAAACCACGCTAAAGACATTTTCATTAATTCAATCGGTGAAACAATGGATTTATATGGCATCAACCGTAGTGTTGGGAACCTTTACGGTACAATGTTATTTGAGGATAGTATGACACTTGATGAAATGCGTGAACAACTACAAATGAGTAAACCAAGTATGTCTGCAGGCGTTAAGAAATTACAAGAATTTGAAATCGTTAAGCAACAATTTACACGTGGCAGCCGTAAACAACACTTCGTCGCTGAAAAGGATTTCTTTAACTTTTTTACAAATTTCTTTTCACAAAAATGGGAACGTGAAACTAAGATTAATATGATGGCCATAGAGGAAGCATTAGGTATTTTAGATGACGTGATGTCCGATAAAAATACGGATGACGAGACTTTAAAAGAGGCTAAGCATATTTATGATCAATTAGAGTCGTCGAAAGATTACTTTAATTGGCTCGGCAACCTATCCGACGCGATTAAAACAGGCGAAATATTTAAACATTATCCAATTCCAACAGAACATAAAACGAAATAAACGCACAAAAGCTATGAGCTAGGGTAACGCCCTAAACTCATAGCTTTTTTATATTCCATATTCAACTCAGTTCATAACCTCGTTCACATTAAGCGTAATAATATACGCGTTCTTAGATTAGGCTAATGCTCTTATACTTGAATTTTCTTGAACGGAATCAGACTTAGACCACCATAATTTAGAAAAACGATTCTGGAAGCTAGGATTAAAATTTATATTAAAGTTTATTAATTTCCAAACAGCTGACTCCTAGGGGTGGGGTCCCCGGCATATATTAAAGAACAAAGAAGCTCATGCTTCTTTGTAAGTTCAACCAACGAATTGGAGATTCGGGTTGAGCTTTATGCGTAAGCAAATTAACAAGCTAAGGAAGCCGGGGCTTATGCGTGGTACAAAGTAGCATTGCTACTTTGTAAGTCCAACTAACAAACTGAAGTTTGAGTTGGGCTTTACAGGAAAGCATGCTGTTAAAGGAAATTAATAATAAATATTCCTAATACTAAATTAATTAATTTTAATTACGAATTTCCTCGTTCATTCTATCCGTATAATATGATCCGCAAGTCGCTCCGCTTCATAAGATGAATGCGTCACAAATATAATCGGTATCTGCCAAGAGCGATAAATCTCTTGTATCAATTGAATCCCCTCTTCACGACTTTTATCATCTAAGCTTGAAAAAGGTTCATCGAGTAATAGTAGATTAGGCTTAGTACTTAAAGCACGCGCTAAACTCACGCGTTGCTTTTCGCCGCCTGATAACGTATTCGGATAATTTTTTAAAAGGTGACCGATCTTAAGTTTTTGAATGAGTGTTTCTATGTGATCTGACATCG
This sequence comes from Staphylococcus massiliensis CCUG 55927, assembly GCF_000298075.1. Lineage (GTDB taxonomy): Bacteria > Bacillota > Bacilli > Staphylococcales > Staphylococcaceae > Staphylococcus > Staphylococcus massiliensis. The sequence continues at coordinate 67,452 of NZ_JH815594.1, forward strand.
GCGTCATGAACGTTAAATTTTGTCTCACGGTTAAATGAGGAAAGAGTTGATAATCTTGAAAGAGATAACCGATCCCTCTATCTTGAATTTTCGTCGCATGACCTGTTTTTGAGTCTTCGACCAATTGGTCGTTTATTTTTATAAACGTTGATTCCCCTCGTTTCAGACCAGCGATGATATTTAATATCGTTGTCTTACCGACGCCTGACTTACCTTGAAGGGCATAAATATGTGGTTTATCGTCTTCGATTTCAATAGAGATAGGATGTTGATGAATGTGTTTTAAAATTTTAATTTCAAGCATCTAATTCTCCTCTCGAAAACGATCTTTATTTAAGACATTAAGTGTGCCGACGACAGAAATCGAAAATGCGACGAGTATAAGCACATAGAGCCACGCTTGATTTTCACGTCCTTGTTCCACTAAGAAGTACACTTCAAGGGGTAACGTATTTGTGACACCTGGAAGATATCCCGCTACCATTAACGTAGCACCAAATTCTCCGATAGCACGCGCGAAAGCTAACATGACGCCTGCGATAATCGCTCTTTTTTCAAGCGGCAACATGAGTTTAAAGAATATTTTTGACTCACTCGCGCCCATTGTTCTCGCGGTATTTAACATCTTTTCATCAATGGAACGAAACCCTTGGACTGTTTGTTGGTACATTAAAGGGAAACTCACGATGACAGAAGCTAATACGGCTCCTACGACGCTAAATACGACGGAAATATGAAAGGTGCCTTTTAAAATGGAACCAAGCGGCCCTTGCTCACTAAAAACGATAAGCAAGATGTAACCAAGTACAGTCGGCGGTAATACGAGTGGTAAGATAAGAAAGCTCTCAATAATGCGCGCAAAGACGCCTTTCTTACGATATAACCATCTAGCCACTGCAATGCCTAAAACGAACACGATTAAGGTGCTTATTAGCGCTACCTTTAATGAGATTAGAAAGGGTGTGAAGTCAGTCATGTATTAAACTCCTATACGTTAAAATGATACTTTTTAAATATGCGTTTAGCTTCATCTGATTTAAGAAACGTCAACCACTTTTCTGATGCCGTTTTATCTGACACGATGCCTGCTTGGTATACGATATCTCGTTTAATTGGCAAGTTCTCTAACTTCTTGACGTCTTGAATGGCTTTGCCGTCTTGATATAAATCCGTCTCATAAACAATACCTAACTGCGCGTTACCACGCTTTACATAGTTCAATACTTGGCGGACATCTTTCGCAAATACATAGTTCGATTCGTAACGGTCGTATAGCTGATGCTCCTCTAAATACGACTTCGCATACTTACCAGCAGGAACTGTATTCACTTCACCTATTGCGAATCGGTCGTCTTTATCCAAGTCCGAAATCTGCTTGATATCCGCATCCTTATGCGTAATTAAGGCTAATTCATTTCTGGCATAGTTATACGTCTTCGAAACTTTATCCTTGTCTTTTAAAGCCGTAACGTCTTTCTGATTCGCTGACATAAAGACATCTACTGGCGCTCCAGTTTCAATTTGCTTACGTAATGCGCCTGAACCACCATAATTAAAGTCGACTTTGATGTCTGGGTGTTCTTTATTAAAAGCTGTCTTAAGTTCCTTTGAAACATCACTTAAACTCGCGGCAGCTGAAATTTGAAGTGACGACTGGCTATCTTTACTTTGCGTACAACCTGCTAGAACCACAACCATCATCATGATGATGCCAAGTAGACGTTTCATCACAGCTTCCCCTTTCATTTAACAATCAATCCTATTATACACCTTTTTGAAAAGCAACCTGAAAAAGTCTTCTTATTGATGTAAAACGTGTTGAATGAATGCTTCAAATGCTTTTTCGCCTTTCGTATCACGTTTGAACACACCGCAGTCTTGTAAGACCCGCTTAAACTTTCGGCCGACTTCATCTTTAATAATCTGATCGACATTATCTTCCGAAATGGTATAATGCGTCTTCATCCACGTAGCCCAAGCGCGATGAATATCAAGTACGTCATCAGCTTGGTCTAATAAAAAGGCTTTTACAGCTTGTAACTCATCTTTAAGTCTTCCAGGTAAAATGGCAGTACCCATGACTTCGATTAAGCCGATGTTCTCCTTCTTAATATGTTGCACATCAGGATGCGGATGATACATCCCATCTGGATAGGCTTCAGACGTTTGATTATCGCGTAACACAAGGTCCATTTCATATAAGTCGCCGTTAAATCGCGCAATCGGTGTCACGGTATGGTGGCGCTCTCCTGAATCACTAAAGGCCTTGATTTCAACGCTTTCATCTGAATAATGGTTCCACTTATCTCGAACATTATCACAAGCTTCAATGAGTATCTCTTTATCCTTGGCTGATAAACGGATGACGGACATCGGCCAATCTACTACACTCAGCTTAACCCCAGGGTATTTATCAAATGACGTTTCGTAACGCGTTTTGGCTTTTGCCATAGGGAAGGTATGATGACCTGCTTGATAATGGTTATGCGTTAATATCGAACCTCCAACAATTGGTATATCTGCGTTAGAACCAATTGTATAATGAGGAAATTGCTCTATAAATGACATCAGATTCTGGAACGTACGCTTATTAATTTCCATAGGACGATGCGTTTCAGATAAGACAATACTATGTTCTCTGAAGTAAGCGTATGGTGAATATTGGAAGCCCCAAGTGTCACCGTTTAAATTTAAACGAATAATGCGATGGTTGGAACGGGCTGCTTTTAAATTCGTGCCATAATAGCCTTCGTTCTCAAAGCATAAGGCGCACTTTGGATAGTTCGTTTCAGGTTCATGCTTCATCGATGCGATTTGCTTCGCGTCCTTTTCAGGCTTCGATAAATTGATCGTAATCTCAAGTTCACCGTACTCACTATCTACCGTATATTCGATGTTGCGTTGAATCGTTTCTTCTTGAATATAGTGATTCTCATGGCACAATTGATAGAAATACGATGTTGCCGCTTCTGGTGATTCTTGATAACGTTTGTAGAATTCTTGATTCACTTGTGATGGCGCGGGCGTTAGTAAGTCCATAAGTGCTGCTTCAATTTGAGCACGGTCAGAATGACTATCATCCAGTTGATCACGTTCAATCATATTTTGGATCATGGCTTGAACAAGATGTATCGTTTTATCATGACTTTTAAAGGAAATTGAGATTGAATCAAAGTCATCCGCTTTTAAAATATGTAAGATGCGATTATCTAAATAGTACGCATCCTCTGCAGCATAAGCCCCCTGTTCGATCACACGGTTTCTAAATAACTGCACGATATGTGTTGGTTCCGTCATTATTCATGTCTCCTTTAATTATGCGTCTTCATAACCATTTGGATGGTTTTTGTGCCAGTTCCAGGCCGATTTAATGATAGCGTCTATGTGATCATGCTTCGGCTTAAAGTTAAGGTGCGTCGCCGCCTTCTGACTATTTGCGACAAGCTTACTTGGATCACCTGCACGTCTTTCACCGAGTTCCGCTTTAATAGGCTGACCTGTTACACGTCGACTTGCTTCAATAATTTCCTTCACTGAAAAGCCATGACTCGTACCTAAATTAAAGACATCACTTGGATGACCCGCTTCTAAGTAATGATATGCATTGATATGCGCCTCAATGAGATCTTCAACGTGTAAATAATCTCGAATACAGGTACCATCTTCCGTATCATAATCATCACCAAAGATTGTGATATGTTCGCGCTGATGAAGTGCAACTTGTAACACAATTGGTATCAGGTGCGTTTCAGGATGATGGTCCTCACCAATTGAGCCATCATGTATCGCCCCCGCAACGTTGAAATAACGAAGCGCCACATATTTTATATTGTACGTTGCTTCACACCATGACATGATTTTCTCCATCATCCATTTACTCTCACCATAAGGATTCGTCGGCGCTTTCTGGTCATCTTCTTGAATCGGAATGTGCGCTGGCTCACCGTACACTGCGGCTGTTGATGAGAAGATAAGTTTATCAACACCATGTGCATGCATCACTTCTAATAACGACATTAAACCATAGACATTATTATTGAAATACGCTAAGGGCTTTTCAGTCGATTCCCCTACTAAAGAATAGGCGCAGAAATGAAAGACACATGAGATGCCCTCTTTTGAAAAGACCTGTTCTAAAAACGCGCGATCACGAACGTCTCCTTCATAGAACGTTGCTTTAGGATGAATCGCGTCTTTGTGACCTGTTTCTAAATTGTCTACTACGACAACGTCATAGCCTTCATCAATAAGCATGCGAACGGCATGACTTCCGATATAACCTGCACCTCCGGCAACAAGCATTGCCATTTCAATCACTCCAATTTAAGATATCTCAATTATTTTAGCACCATCTGACACATTCACAACGTAGAACGATGGCGGATAGCCAATTTTATTAGTGTAAACCGTCGTAACCGCTTCCTTAAATGTCTCAATATGATCGTGATGCACAAAAGCGATTGCACAACCTACGAACCCACCGCCAGTCATACGCGCACCGATACACCCTTGTTGTTGCTGGGCGGCTTCAGCTAGCGTATCAAGTTCAATGCCCGTCACTTCGAAATCTGATTTTAAAGACGCGTGTGACGCATTAAGTAGTTGTCCATAGGTTTCATAATCCCCTTGATTTAAGGCTTCGCATACCTGTCGCGTACGGTCATTTTCAAGAACAGCATGTCGCGCACGTCTACGTAATACATCATCTTTAATCATGTGTTGATGCTGTTCGAACGTTGCGACATCTAACTCACATAACGCGTTGATATCGCATTCGGATTGTAATTGCTTGAGCGCTTCCTCACATTCACTGCGACGTTCGTTATATTTAGACGTCTTTAATTCACGACTTTTATTAGTATTCATAATCACGAGTTGATACGGTTCAAAGTGCGTCTTGATTTCGTCGTATTTAAGCGTATGCGTATCAAGTAAGAATGCTGTAGAGGCCTTTCCGAAAGCAATTATAAATTGATCCATGATGCCTGAGTTGACACCGATATACGCATTCTCTACACGCTTCCCTATTTGAACCAAGTCCATAAGCGGCATCTCAATCTGAAACATCTCGATCATCAGTCTGCCTACTAACATTTCTAAAGAGGCTGATGAAGAGAGACTCGCGCCATAAGGTAAATTACCTTCGATTAATAGATCAAAGCCGTGGTCCAGCTGAGGTGCAACCTCTTTTAAATAAAGAAGCATCCCCTTAATATAGTTGGCATAATGATCCGCATCCTTATATGAAAGGTCCTCTAAATCAAATGTAATCACGCCACAATCTTTCATATTATTAGAATAAACACGAACAGTACGGTCCATCCTTGGCGCTGCGACACCATACGTCCCGATATCAATCGCCACCGGAAATACATGGCCACCATTGTAATCAATGTGCTCACCAATCAGATTCACTCTCCCCGGTGAAAAGCCACCTATCCTAGCGTCTCGTTTAAATCGTTGTTCAAATTGTGCTACTAAATCTGTCATTTGAATCGTCATAAAGTTCATCTATCCTTATATCTTTAACTTAAATCAGTTCATATGTTACTTATTATAAGTATAAAGTAGTTAGAACGCTTTAATCAAAACATTTTCATTCAAAGATTTAAAGGTATAATATAAATATAAGTTACTTTGAAAGGGTTAGTTGCGATGGATAAAGATTTAAAAACAAATCAACCAATCATTCGTTATAAAAATGGTTCACTGATCGAAACCAATGATTATTACGTAACAGAATTCCCGCTAACAATTGTGGTGAATAAAGAAGAATTCGCAACCGTGTTATGTAGTCCTAATCATTTACGTGAGCTTATAATCGGTTTCCTAGCATCAGAAGGTGTTATTCATCGTCAAAAAGATATCAAAGAAATCCAAATCGATGATAGCAAGGGCTTTGGACGTGTGACACTTAATATTGATATCGACCATTTAAAAAAGCAATCTACGAAACGTATGATTGCATCTTGTTGTGGTAAAAGTCGTGAGTTTTACTTTCAAACGGATATGAACATAGCGAAGACGTCTCAAGCACAATTTACTGTAGCGCCTGAAAAGATTATAGAAATGATGCAACAACTTCAAGACCAAAGTAAGATTTACCAGGCTACAGGTGGCCTTCATAATGCAGCGATTAGTGATGGTGCAGACTTCTTCATACATCGTTCTGATATCGGCCGTCATAACGCTTTAGATAAATTATTTGGTTATTGTATTGAGGCACGTATTCCTGTTAGAGATAAGCTGTTATTATTTAGCGGGCGTATTTCTTCTGAAATTTTAATTAAAGCAGCCAAAATTGGCGTAGGTATGATTCTATCGAAATCCGCACCTACTAACTTAGCTATTAAGCTAGCTCAAGATTTAAACATTACCGCAATTGGTTTCATTCGTGATGATCATTTTAATATTTACAGTCATCCCGAACGCATACAAACGAAATCGTAAGATAAATAAAATAACGTACGGTGGCTTTACGAGAGCCATCGTACGTTTTTTAAATTAAGAAATTGTGGTGAATAGCTTCGCTTAATCATATTCCTTAACGATTTGATATTGAAAGCCTTGATATACATAACCTTGTTGTATGTACATATCTTTAGCGGTATCTTCACCGTCAGCTACGAGTATGATCGGTCTTTCTTGAGCTAGCTCTCCAACAAATTGTTGCATCGTTCGACCGATACCTCGGTTGCGATACGCCTCAATGACACCGAACCCATCTATTTCAACTACTTCATCTGAAATAATGACATTCATAATGCCTACTGGGTTACCTTCATAATACGCAAGTAAACATGTTTCAGGCTGTGTATCAAAGCCATCAATCAGATTTTGTCGCGCTTCTTCCATAAAGCTTTGACCGTAAGGCGCTGAGAACGTATCAAATATTTCGAGATACGCATCTAAATTTTCGCGGTCAACAATCGCGACAGAGACTTGCGGTAGCTTTTCAAAGAGAGAAAGCTCAGAAGCTTCAATGGCATATAATTCGAGTACACCGACCTCAAAGCCAAGTTGATGGAGTTTAGCTTGCAGCGCTTGAGATGGCGCGATGTTCTCTGGAAACATCATGCAGACATGGTGCGCGCCATAAGATATATGCATCTCACGTTGGTCACGTATATCAGCTTGTAATTGCTTGAAATCTGGCATCACATGATAAATCCATTTATTGGTATCGAATGATGCCGGAAACTCGCGATTACGATGAATGGTATAACGGTCGTTATGGATGTGTTCTAAACTATTAATGTTGATGTGCGACATGTGAATACCATCCATCTTAATCACCCCTTCTTAGTCACGCGCCATAAGTTTTTGAAACTGTGGATTCTTATGTAAAGCGACACCGATAATGGTTGCTACGATTGCTTTCACAATATCACCAGGTAAGAACGATAAGCAAGCTAAAACCGTTTTATCGACAGGTAGGTTCGTCACAATGCCCATCACGATACATCCGACAATATCTAGTAATAATACACCGAACGTTAATGTGATGATAAAGACGCGTTTGAAGTCAACTTTCTTAATGACCTTTTCTCTAAAGTAACCTATTAGAAAAGCCACAATCGGATACATTATGATGAAGCCTGCACTTGGGCCGAATAAAATACCAATTGACCCTCGGCCGCCTGGTAGTAGAGGTACGCCGACGATTACAAGTAATAGGAAAATTAGCACGCTTAATGGTCCGAGTGCCATGCCTAAGATGATACCGGCTAAGTAAATACCGATATTTTGTAAGACGATGGGTACTGGCACAAATGGTAGCGGAATCGGAGGAACGAGTCCTAATACAGCGATAATTGCTGCCATTAGCGCTACGTACACTAAATGTTTTGTCTTCATAAATCTTGCCTCCTAAAAAATCATGAAATGATTATATCATAGTTGTTAACCAAAATACATATTTAGTTTACATTTAGTTGAGGTACGCTTGGTTGGTGATCGGGTTTGAGTAATAGGTGGTTGTTCGGTTAGGATGTATTGTTGAAAAGGTACAGCGAGAGATACATGATGAGGCAGTATCGCGTCGGTTTCGATTGCTCATTCCGACGTTATTAGGCTTTTGCGTCGGTTTTGATCGCGCATTCCGACGCTATTCGGCTCTTGCGTCGGTTTCGGTTACTCATTCCGACGCTATTCGAGATTTGCGTCGGTTTCGATTGCGCATTCCGATGTTATTCTGCTTTTGCGTCGGTTTCGATTACTCATTCCGACGTTATTCGGCTTTTGCATCGGTTTCGGTTACTCATTCCGACGCTATTTGAGTTTTGCGTCGGTTTCGATCGCCTATTCCGACGCTATTCGGCTTTAGCATCGGTTTCGATCGCGCATTCCGACGCTATTCGTGTTTTGCGTCGGTTTCGATCGCCCATTCCGACGCTATTTGAGCTTAGCGTCGGTTTCGGTTATTTATTCCGACGCTATTTGCTAAGCAAAATGCTATTTATTAAAATTTAAACTTAAACACTTACAGATTGAATGTATTTTTTACTTCTTACCAACTTGTGGTATCTTAACCAGTTGGCAACGGTTCGCTTAGCGACTTGTGGTACCGCCACTAGTTGGTAACGGCTCGCTTAGCAACTTGTTGCACCTTCACTAGTTGGCAACGGCTCCCTTAGCGACTTGTGACATCTCCACTAGTTGGCAATAGCCCCCTTAGCGACTTGTGACATCTCCACTAGTTGGCAATAGCTCGCTTAGCAACTTGTCGCATCTCCACTAGTTGGTAACTCCGCTTTTAACAACTTGTCGCATCTTCACTAGTTGGCAACGGTTAACTTAGCGACTTGTGACTCCTTCACTAGTTGGTAACGGCCCTCTTAGCAACTTGTCGCATCTCCACTAGTTGGTAACGGCTCGCTTAGCAACTTGTGGTATCCACACTAGTTGGTAAGATTGATTAACATTAATTCATACTGTAACTATTATATCCAAGTGATATGCCCACTTGGCTCTTATTGCTATTTAACAGCCATGTTGACCAACCACTTGGCTCTTATTCCCAATTAGCAGCCATGTCGCGACTCCACTTGGATCTTATTCCCATTTAACAGCCATGCCGACCTACTACTTGGCTCTTACACTCAATTAGCAGCCATGTCGCGACTCCACTTGGCTCTTATTCCCAATTAGCAGCCATGTCGACCAACCACTTGGCTCTTATCCCTGATTTATAGCCATGTCGCGACTTCACTTGGCTCTTACACTCAATTAATAGCCATGTCACGACTCCACTTGGCTCTTATTCTTGATTTACAGCCATGTCGACCAACCACTTGGCTCTTACACTCAATTAACAGCCATGTCGCGACTCCACTTGGCTCTTACCCCAATCTACTAAAGCCACTAATATAAAAACGTACAGAATTGACGATATAACATGTACAATTCCCTCAACCACTTATCCAAATCTTGCTTCAAAACCAAGTACCCATTAACCACCCATAAATCATCCAGCATCCACCGTATACCCTCACCACAATTCCGCATAAAAAAATACACCTAACGGCACGTGACCAAAACGTGAGCTAAGTGTAATTCTTTATTATGAAAGCTTTTAATGTCCTTCATCTGGCGGTAACGTTTTAACAAATCTAAATAAGACATAGGTTTGGAGTGTTACCATAATGAGCAAACCGATACGCATCCAAAACATATCTAACATGTATAATGAAAAACCTACTACGATATATAAACTGATTAACAGTTGAATCTTACGCTTCATGGTATATCCCCGTTTTTCTTTAAGATCAAGGACATAAGCTTTATATACTTTTGTTGCGACGAGCCAGTCGTGGAAACGCTTAGAGCTTTTCGCAAAACAGAGCACGGCAACAAGTAGAAATGGCGTCGTCGGAAGCAAAGGTAGGACCGCACCTAAGAATCCTAACGCCACAAATATGCAACCTAATATAACTAATACAACCCGCATGTAAACCTCCTTCGGGCGCAATTACGTAAATCGTACCCATAACGCATTACATGATTTATATCTATTTTACAATGCCCTAAATTAAGTTTACAAGCCTAGCATATTATAATTTGCATATAAATTAGGATAATACTGATTTTGCGATATTTGTATAAGCCATATCTTCCATAGGTGGATTGTGTAAACCAGCTCTAATATCGCGGTAATAACGCTGTAAAGGTCGTTCCATTTCGAGGCTTTTCGCACCAACAATACGCATCGCCATATCGACAACATCAATACCGTTGTTCATCACGACAACTTTACTTGCCGCTGTCTCGTTACGAATATCATCATCAGGACCTAAATATTGATACGCTTCAGCCGTACTGTATAAGAAATGACGCGCGCTCATCAACTTCGTCTCCATCACGCCAATATTCTGTTGAACGGTTGGAATATCCCCAATAACACCTTCAATACTATTAGGCGAATACGTCTTCGCAAAGTCCACGGCATAGTCTCTCGCTGCTTGCGCAATACCTAAATAACTAGATGGAATGTGAAGTAACCAGCCATACTGACCTTTAGGCCCGTCACCTTTAACTTCAACAAAGTAACGCTCAGGCACTTTCACATCTTCTAAAATTAAATCATGACTTTCAGTAGCACGCATGCCAACCATGTTCCAATTATCCGCAATCGAAACGCCTTCAAAGTCTTTAGGCACCATAAAGAATCCAACTGTATTTAGTGCCTCAACATACGCACCTACAATAAAGTGCGTTAAGCGTTTACTCATAGACGTAAACGTTTTAACACCATTTAACATATAGCCATCATCCGTTTTGACAGCATGCGTACCCGGTTTACCACCGCGAGTAGGACTTCCAGTTTCCGCTTCACTCACTGCACGGTTCATTAACGCACCTTGCTTCGTTAACTCTGCTACCTCATCTAATAGGTTTGGATCCCAGTGTCTCTTCTCGAAAAGCTCTCCAATTAAACCAACGTGCCAACCGATTGATAAAGCTGTCGCACCATCGATAGACCCTAAATAATCTTGTAATACCACAAGATCCATGACCGTAGCACCTTCACCGCCGTAAGCTTTAGGTAACGTCATTTTCGTATAACCTTCTTTGATTAACCAATCGATATTTTCATACGGAAAACGCGCATTAATATCATTGTCATGCGCCCTTTGTTCGAAAGTTTCACGAATACCTTCAAACTTTTCAATCCACTTTTTTTGAATATCTGATTGAATTAAAGCAGACTTTTTCATTATATATCACTCCACGATTCTTATTATCCTTAGTGTATAACTCGACATTGAATTTTTCAAGGCTTTAAAACAAATTAATTCCGACTTTACTTATATGAATTAATGTGATAACTTCTTTTTAATCACTATTTTCAAAGGAGTCTCGCGCATGATACACGTTAGGGAATTAAATTCACATTATGACAACAACCATATACTTAAAGATGTTTCATTTGACGTGCCTAAAGGTACGGTCACAACGATTATTGGCCCTAGTGGCTCTGGTAAGACCTCACTACTCAGAACATTAAACGCTTTAAAACTGCCAAGTAGTGGTGAAATTGAAATTAATAACTTTGTCTTCAACGCTTCCAGCAAAATAACTAAAAAAGACGTTACGCAATTACGTGATCATTCTTCAATGGTCTTCCAAAATTACAACCTATTTAAAAATAAAACCGTACTCGAAAACGTTACAGAAGGCTTGATATACGGTCAAAACATGGAGAAACAACAAGCCATCGATACGGCACTACCTCACCTTGAACAAGTTGGTTTAATTGCGCATAAAGATAAATATCCCGCTCAACTATCAGGTGGTCAAAGTCAACGTGTCGGTATCGTACGTGCACTTGCTTTACATAAAAAGATTCTACTCTTAGACGAACCTACCTCATCACTTGATGTGGAATCTATTAAAAGTATTTTAGAACTGATCAAATCAATCGCAAAACAAGGTATCACGATGGTTCTAGTGACCCATGAAATTCAATTTGCGAAACAAATATCAGACCAAATTTTATTTATTGACGATGGTCAAATTATTGAACGCGGTACCCCACAAGCAGTACTTGAAGAAAGCCAGTCACCGCGCGTGAAAAAATTCTTAAATCAAATCAATGAATAGGAGGGTCCCTATGAAACGCATTGTATTGCTATTGATATTCGCCGTCATACTCTCTGGTTGCGGCGCCAACTCAACTCAAAAAGCGACAAAAGATAACCCTAGAACAATCAAAGTTGCTTTATCAGCAGAAGTCAATCCGCCCTACTTTTACACAGATGAACATAACCAATACAAAGGGCTAGATATGGAATACATGAAGATGCTCGAGGAGAAGCTACCTCAATATCGCTTTAAATATGAATTAGGTGAAGAAGAATCGAACTTAGTCGGATTAGGTTCTAAGAAATATGACATGGCGATTAACTGGTTCTTTAAAACAAAGGAACGTGAACAAAAATTCTTATACCAAGATGTCCCTTATAGTTACGCGTTACCAATGCTTGCCGTTCATGAATCAAACCAAGATATTCATCAGCTAAGTGACCTTCATGACAAACGTCTAACGCCTATGTCACCAAGTGGTGGTTTATATTCCATCTTAATGTCGCATAACGCAACACACGATAAGAAGATTAAAATTGATACTTTACAATCACCATCTAACGGCAATAATCTTCAGATGATTGAAGATAAAAGACGAGATGCCATGCTCATCAACTGGAATACGTATAGCGCCGTCCAAAAAGCGATACATACCAAAACTAAAATTGGTGGCATCGTTAAAAAAGAACCGCTTCATATCGTCTATCACAAAGATGAGCAACGTTTACACGATGATATCGATCAAGCAACGAAAGAGCTTCATCAAGAAGGTAAGCTACAAAAGCTATCTCAAAAATACATGAACATAGACGTATTTGAAGATATTGAGACATTGAACGCGAAAAAAGATAAATTGGAGGAGAAAGCACAATGACATTTTTAGAATGGATTGATTTATTCAAACAAATTTTAAGACAACTTCCAATCACACTATTCATATTCGCGTTCGCGCTTGTCTTTTCAATTTTATTCGGGTTCGTACTCGCTTATATACGCATTCAAAACATTAAAGGTCTGTCATTCATCGTAAGAATTTTCCAGTCATTCATTCGAAGCACACCACTCATCTTGCAATTATTCTTAGTTTACTTTGCATTACCACAAGTGTTGCTTCTAATCGGCATCAACATCAATCACTTAGACCGCTTTTGGTTTATCGTGCTCGCATTCTCACTTCATACAAGTGCATACATCGCTGAAATCATGCGCGCCGCATACTTATCCGTAGATTACGGTCAAATTGAAGCGGCGAAAACAGTCGGCATGAAACCTAAGGACATCTTATTACGAATACTGTTGCCACAGGCTTTTAAAAATAGCGTACCGAATATGACGACTCAAACCATAGAATTATTCAAAGATACATCAATCGCATTCACAATCGGTATTATCGACATGATGGGTCAAGTGAACCTTATTATCGGCAACAACTACGGTCTTGGCATGTTAGAAGTTTACGTCGCGATTTCAATCATTTATTGGATCATATGTATCCTCATCCAAGCGACACTTACCGCCATCGATAAAAAATTAGAAATATCAAAAACAAGTTGAGGTGAAATAAATGTCATTCTGGATTCATAGTTTTATAGAAGTCTTTAAAGGATTACCATACACATTACTTATCACATGCGGTGCATTCTTATTAAGCATCATACTCGGCACGATGACCGCTTTATTTCAAATCAAGCGTATCCCTGTCCTACACCAGCTCACGACGGTCTATAACTCTTTCATGAGAAGTACACCTTTAATTGTGCAATTATTCGTGTTCTATTATGGGACGCCAGCTTTCATCATGTGGTTAAACCAAGTCTTCAAGACATCCCTAAATCCAGACAGCGTGCACCCTTTAACTATCGCATTTATCGCATTCTCACTGCACGCAACCGCTTATCTATCCGAAACCATCAAGAGTGGGTTCTACGCAGTGGATGATGCGCAAGTTGAAGCGGGTCTCACAGTCGGACTTAGCCAGCGCGATTTATATCGTCGCATTATCATTCCACAAGCCTTCATGTACGCGTTACCAAACATCGAGAACCAATTCATCATGTTATTAAAGGGAACGTCATTAGCATTCGCCATCCAAATTCCAGAAATCATTGCGAATAGTCATTTAGTCGCGAATGAGGGCTATCGTTTCATCGAAGTTTATAGTATTGCCGCCCTGTTATATTGGGCAATTGCCATCATCATTGAAGCAATATTTAAGAAAGTCGCCCTAACGAAAGGTCGTTTCTTATACGCAAACTAATTTTATTTTTCCCCTCTTTGAAAAGCCCTTCCCTGAATCAGTCTTTAATTTGAAAAAAGCCCAACCCACGAATACTAAAATTCGAGGGTTGGGCTTCTTTACTACGACATTCGCCGTTACGTCTAACATATAACCTACAGGATAGTGAAACAGTACTGAAGAAATACCTAAATTTGAGTGCTAAGACTACTTAAGTAGCGATTAAAGTTTCAAGCCTTACTCAAATACTAAATAAGATTCGATTTGATCAATAATCTTTTTAATCTTTTCACGTTGTGTTTTAGAGATTTCAATAATAACTGTACGCTCATCTTTTAAGTTACGTTTCTTTGATACTAAATTCATATCTTTCAGCTTTTGAAGTGCTTTAGTGATGTAATATGGTTTTAGATTCGCAGCTTTCGTAATTTCTTTCATGTCGTATTTCTTTTTCTCACCATAATATACATATTCTAAAATAAATACTTCTTCATATGTAAGTTGATGTTCCTTCTTAATGGTAGAAAAGATTTGTTTACACGTGTAGCTCAATTGTACTAAATGGGAAATATCATTTACTTTATATGGTTTCACATATATCACTCCTATTGAAATTTCTCCAAGTATTTCATTGAGTTATATATGTCTATCTCTAACTATTAATCACTTGGATATATTTAAAAGTTATTTTTATTTTATAATGCCCCCTTTAATAATTCAATAATTACTTTAATATTTTATTGAATAGCCCACAAATGTTAAAGTCATAATTCACAAAAAGTCTACCAATATGTAATTTATAAACCTTGTAATAGTAAGGAATTTGAAAGGTTGAACGTAATTAATAATTTTGTTTGCAGATTTAGTTACAATTGAAATTTCTTTTCGAAGTAAATACAAAAAAGCAGGTTATTCCGAATAAATAGATACCACATACTGGATTGTCTATAAATTCGATAACCTGCTCATTGTCATTTTCTTCCAATTAAACAACGTGTGAACACATTTCTTTTTCTAAAATAGATGTAAAGATATCACGTAATAAAGGTGCTGCTTCTTCACGAATCGTAAGTTGAACGACGCGTTCGTCTACTGGCGAACGCCCTTTTACAATGATGTCTTTCGTAACAAGTCGTTTCACAATTTTATTGACCTTTACGGTATTACTCTCAAGCTGAATTTTTAACGATTTCACACTCATCGTTAAATCTTCATTCGTCAAAAGCATCGATAAAATAATCATTTCATCTAACGTATATAATTTACGCGCCACACTTTCTTGAATACGCTTCATTCGATTAACGCAATCAAAGTAATAACGAATAGCACCATACGTACTCGTTAACGAAGGATGTTCTTCAAAGACGTGTAATAACATATGTTGATTGATTTCATTTAGAAATTGATGGATACGCTTTTGTTGAGATGCATTCAAATTAATTACGATTTGACGTTCATCTTTATAATAACGCTTCTTATCAAACCAACCATTAGATTGTAAATACGTTAATAGTTGTGTCATTTGCGCGTCATTCCAACCCTCTTGTCTACGGAGTGGTCGAATTTTGATATCTTCATTAACCTCATAATCTGATAAATACGTTAAAATTTTAAGGTGATTAATCGTCATATCGTGTACATCTTTAAGTACACCTTTAATAATCATCGTTTGTTTTGCTATTTTTACGAAATGCTGAATGGACGTTTGCTCCATATTGGCCACCTTTCTTCTATTGAATCGATTTAAATTTATAATGCTGTATCGATTGATGATCAAAATCAATGCTTTTAATCTCATTTTCAATCTGTGTCTGGAAATGGTACTGCTTGGCTATATCAATCATCGTACGGTCATTGTCGTAAACCGACTCTTTGACTAAGTCAGCCGTCTCTTTTGAAAAGTTAATTGTCATTACATTACAATCTACCTTCCGAAATTTCTCAGAGAATTGGATGATATATTTCATCGATTGATATAAATGTGAAAGCTTCGGAATAATAACAAGCTGTAGTTCTTGCTTATAAGCTGTAATAATATAGTTGTCATGAACGGATAAGATATGCCCTCTTAACTTATGCAACATAAAAATAAGATGCACAAAAAGCGGTAAACTTTCTAAAGTGATTTCTCGTTCACGCGTTACATATCGGTTTTGTTTTTCTCTTTCAATCTCCTTTAATGGAATGGTAAAACCATGAATTTCTGAATAGAAACTCATCAATAATTGAAGTTGTTGTAATTCATCTTCAAAACGTACGATAGGTAAGGCATTCGTATTGAAGATATCTAAAAGAATAACTTGTGAATTCGGTATAAATGAATGAATTTGATAAAACTGTTGTAGATCAACGCAAATATGTTCACAATACGACAAGACGTTAATAAGTGTTTGTTTATCTAATAAATCTGATGAAGTCGTTTGGTAAATAAAAGGAACGTGGTGAAAGTACGCTTCAGCAACTTCTCGGTAACATTTGAGTGCTTGCACTGAAGAATTTGTAAATAAGAAATGAATGTCTAAAGTTTGATATTCATATAAACATTCATATAAACAATCAAAAAATGAGTTCACCATTTTACGATTAAAAACCATATCGTCTGTACTGTTTATTCGTATGACAGGTTGAATTTGCAACTCATTAAAAATATGCATTTGCGATTTCATCCAATATAATTGCTCTTTTGTCGTTTCATAATGATTAAACGTTTCAAACCAATTATCAATAATTATAAAAAGATTAAGCGCGTGCTTTTTTAAATTAATTAACAGGGATTGAACCGACGAATAATTTAAAGATTCGATTTTAAAATCATTAATGAAAAACTTAGGATGCCGCAAAATCTCTCCACGATCAACCGTCTTTATATTGTGAATCAGAGGCTTTGTGGCTGAAACATGATGCCCTGAATTCATCAATAACTGATTAAATTGTTCATCGAATGGAACTAACTCACCGTTATTTACATCCATATCTAAATTCATGATGCCTAATCGAAATTGATTAGGTGTATTTCCATAGGTGCTTTTAAAGTCAGATATAAACTTTGAACTATTTGTGTAACCATGTTCGTAAGCAATGTCGGTTAACTTTTTCTTAGTAGTTAAGACATCATATAAACAGTGTTGTAACCGAACATCTCTGAGAAATTGTGGGAAATTCATTCCGAGCGTATCTTTGATCACTTTTCTAATATGCTGCTCCGTCATCAAAAGTGCCTTTGAAAGCATCGATTGCGTGACCTTTTCACTGTGATGTTGATCAATATAGTTTCGAATTGTATGATATTCCTTATCTTTCTTTAAATCATGTTGTTCAGTGTGAACCAAAGAGATTTCAAATAATATCTTCCAAATAATGCGTTTACAAGTCTCATCATGGGTGTAGGAAATTTGATTTTGATTATCGAACAACTCTTTGAAAAGCGACATGATAGCTTGTTTCAATGTATCATTATCGATTTCTTCAGAGTATATCGTTGTCAGGTTGTATGATAGCTTCTCAATACTTTGAAAAGGAATCTTAAGTACGCACACTACACTATCCGCTTGAAAATCAAGCAAGAATACATCGTGTGGTACGACAACAAAGAATTGATTACGCTTAACATGATAAATATGCTGATTAATTCGGACTGTACCCTTCCCGTGAACGACAAACAACATTGTTATACCAGTTTCTTTCATATAACGTGTTTGTAATGAACGGTAAGCCTTTAAATCGTACATATCTAACATCTTGATACATCTCCTGTTCTCGAAACTTAAAACACCCAAGTAAATTCAATTATCAATGAGCTTAATAAGATTATATAAATATATTTTCTTATTTGATACTCTTTTTTCGTAAAATTATAACATATTTTGTATGAGAATGAATAAAAGTTTTTATTAATTTCGGTGAAAATAACAAAATTCCTAAAATTAATGGGAATTAATATGTTAATTGTGTAAATTTCGACATATTCTAATTAGTCGTTATACATAAAATTAATAAAAGCATTCTTTAGCTTTATAGGGTTAATATAGGAAAAATTTGACGGGAATTTTGTTATTTTATACTTTATTAATTTTCTGTAAAATTACAGAAATATTATCGACCTTGTAACCTTTTAGAAATAAATCAAGCGCAATTCCCTTAACCACAACATTATTCGGCCTTTTGACAATTTTTAGTTTTGTTACAAGAAATCCTTTTCTATTAGAAGTAAATTACAAAACATTAACAACTCACACAAGCTAAATATTTTTTGCTAAAGTATTAATCGTTGCGAAAACAAAGCAAAACAAAAATACAAATTGGAAAATAAAAACTTGTCATTGGGACTTTATTATTTTACTTGTCATATGGACTAATAAATTACTTATATAATTACATTTAGGAGGACTTTTAAAATGAACAAAATCGCTACAGCTACAATCGCTACAGCAGGTATCGCTACTTTCGGAATGATGCAAAACGAGGCAGACGCTGCAGAATACAATAACGGAGGA
>NZ_JH815594.1:86501-104185 GCF_000298075.1 Staphylococcus massiliensis CCUG 55927
TACAATCCAAACGATCCTACATCTTATAGCTATTCTTACACAATCGATAACAATGATGAATACCACTTCGAATGGCAAGGTAACTGGAGCCCAGACCAATTCGATTACGGTACAAATAATTCTCAACAATCATATAATTCATCTAACAATGTAGCATCAGCTAACACTGCTTCAAACGCTACTTCAAACCGTTCAGCAGGTATCTCAGCAGTTTCAGCACCAACTACATCAAGCTATGAAGCACCTGCTTCAAATGCACGTTCTTATAACGCTCAACCAGCTCAATCTTCAAACAATGGTGGCGTTTCAATTTCTAACTACAGTGGTTCATCAGCTAACTTATACACAGCTGGTCAATGTACTTGGTACGTTTACGACCGTGTAGGTGGTAAAATTAGTACATTATGGGGTAACGCTAATAACTGGGGTAGCGCAGCTGCTTCAGAAGGTTTCACAGTTAACAACCAACCACAAGCTGGTTCAATCATGCAATCAACTCAAGGTGCATTCGGTCACGTTGCATACGTTGAAAGCGTTAACAATGACGGTTCAGTAACTGTATCAGAAATGAACTACAATGCAGGTCCATTCGGCGTGAGCACACGTACAATCCCTGCTTCACAAGCTTACAGCTACAACTACATTCACTAAGATTTAAATATATTTAGGGTCGAGGACATAACGAGATGTCCCCGACCCTTTTTTGCGCTTCACATAAAAAATAAGCTTGAGATGGTTCTATCTCAAGCTTAACATCAGAAGGTTTATTTCTTGTAAATGAAATTTCATATAAAATGGAATGCTCACATATCATCATTTAGGTTCATTATATGTATCTCCATCCTTACATGTATCCTCGCTACAAAAACACATGTTAAGGATGAAAACAGATAGATAATAGAAGGACTTTTTAAAATGAAATTATCTACATTAGATAGATGATGCCAACAACCCTCATTGCCGCTACTACAATGATTATGTAAGGGCACCGTTATCTATATTCATTATTTATCCGCTTTCACATTTTTAAAACATAATCTTTAAAGTTTATTTATTTTAAAGTAAAAAAGTCTCAATCAAAATCAAATTATAAAAATAAGAACCGTCAACAAATATCTAATTTGTTTAACGGTTCTATAAATGAATTAACTTTCTTTAGATTTCTTTTTAAGACCAAGTCCCGTGTAACCATAGAAAATAGCGATAATAAAGCATAGATAACAAGGGATTGTCCATATGAAGAAGTCCTGGACATCAACGCCAAGTTGTTGTTGATAGTAAATACCGGATGTACCCCACGGAATAAGAGGTAGCACCATGGTACTTGAGTCTTCTAAAGTACGTGATAGATTAGAACGATCTAGGTTCATGTCATCGTACATTTCTTTTAATAAGACACCTACCATAATAATTACAACGGACGCAACACCTGCAGCGAGTACAAGCATTAAGCTAGCTGCAACAGTTACAAGAATTAATTGTGAAGGTCGACGGACATTGCTTGAAATCTTGTTTAGAAGCACGTCTAAACAACCAGCACGTTCAACAATACCTGCGAATGCATATCCACAAAAGATCGTAACGATAATTTGAGTCATACTCATCATACCACCCTGTTCGATCAACTTAATCGTGTCATCTGAGATATGTTGCATATTTGAAGGTAGCATGCCTTTATTAAAACCATCAAACGTCGCTTGAAAACCATTAACAATGTTAAAACCATTATTAAACGTACCAACAATCAACGCTGCTAAACTTGAAATTAACATAGACGGCACAGTTGATATTTTAAAGAGTAAGCATACAATAATGACAATAGCAGGAATCCAAATAAAGAAATTGAGATTATAAATATGCTCAAGATCACTTAGAATCGATTTGATACGTTCAGATTTAATACTACTGCTATGACCTAGACCTACGAAGAACCATATCGCCATACCAATTAATGATGCTGGAATCGTCGTCCACATCAATGATTTAATATGTGAAAAGATATTCACGCGTGTCACTAATGACGCTAAGTTCGTAGTATCTGAAAGCGGAGACATTTTATCACCAAATACAGCACCCGCGATAACAGCACCTGCAGCCATACCTGGTGCAATGTTTAATTGAGTCGCAATAGCCATTAAAGCGATACCTGCTGTAGAAGCTGACCCCCATGCAGTACCTGTTGCGACTGAAGTGATTGCTGAAATAACGAAAGCTGAAATTAAGAAATACGTAGGGTTTAAGAATTTAAGACCATAGTAAATTAAAGCTGGCACAGTGCCTGCATACATCCAAGCCCCTACAATGATACCTACCGTTAAAATGATAAATAACGCTGGCATTGCTGTCTTAAGTCGTTCTGTAATACCCGCTTCAAGATCTTCCCATTTCAAGCCCACACGCCATGCTATAAATGCAGCGTAAGCAGCTGAAATAATTAACAATGCTTGAATCGGTATCTTAAAGATTAAAAATCCGATCGTAACGACAACCATCATGACAAGGATGGTTGATATAGATTCTAATAAAGTTGGCTTTCTCGTCATAAATCAATCCTCCTTATTCAATTAAAGTGATTCGATGTCATCAATTTCTAACGCTTCTAAAGTTAATCCCTCTTCGAAAAAGTCACGTTCTAAAATCGTAGAGGCAATTGTGATAACAGCATCAATGTTCGGCGTACGAACACCTATTGCTTTACCAATACTTGACCATAAAACAAGTCCATAAGCAATATCTTCAGTTAAATAACGATTTTCAACTTGATGTGGTCCTCTTATTTGAGAGAACACAGGACTGTTATTGAATAAGTAACGTAATGATTTATCGTCGTCTTTTCGCTCTAAATAACCACGTTCGATACGCGCTTCTTTAGCCGTTTCTAAGTGGTAACCAAACTTGCGACCGAGTGATAAGCGTTCTTCTTCAATCGCATGTAACAATTTCACTGTATGTTCCGTGATGCCCTCTTCATATAGTGCAAAGTCGCCACTATAATCTATACGCCCTACATTTAATAATGTTGGACCAGGGTGAACTTCAGGATTACCATTTTCTAGATTCGTGCGAAGTAAACTCTCTTCCTTACGAATGGATGGATAAAAACTTTTCACAGTGTTAAAACTTTCATTTAAATCTTTCTTATTATATGTTGAAAAGTAAACTTTCTTAACCTTTAATGATAAATCTACAGTAGCTGTGTCAAAGTTAACACGTGTACCATACGTTAACGTGTTCATTTCAGCAAATTTAGGTTGTGTTTCAATATGATGTTTTTTAAGTACATTCATAAATCGTATAGAGCCCATTGATGCCGCCATATTAAAGACAATTAATTGTGAATCATCAATATAAGGTGCCATGATTTCTGCATAGTACTCAATATGAGAAGAAGGTATGACTAACATGACAACTTCAGCACCTTCTAAAACATGTTCGATATCGTGGCTGACATTCGTGAATGATATAAACGAACTTTCTCCTTCATTATTATAATGAAATCCTCCCAGTGCTTTTGCCTTATCATATTTCTCAATTGTTTGTTCTCGACAATATAAACTTACATCATGACCTTGATCGGTCATATCAACTGCTGCAGTTACTGCGCCATTACCAGAACCAATAATTGCAATTTTCATATTAATCCCTTCTTTCTACAATTTTAAATTTGGTACTTCTTTTATAAAAAGACACTTCCTAAAAAGATTAACATTATAGAACGTATCTGGAAACTGTTTTTTATAATTATAGAAATCAATCAAATTTCATTCACAGTGCTTTTTATTATATTTTGTGATACCTTTATAGAAACGATATCACTTAAATCATTTAAGAGATTGAATACATCATATTAAGGAGGAAGACATCTTGGACCAACACAATGTCGAGCACGTACAAAGACCTAGACGCTCTCAAGACGACACTTTATTCGCTTCACTCATCTATGTAGGTGGGTTCTTCGCCCCTATCATCGCACCTTTAATCATTTGGTTGATTAAGCGAGACGATTCAACGTTCGTGGATCAAGCTGGGAAGGATTATTTTAATTACATCATTTCATATACGATATGGTCATTTGTCGGTCTTGCACTTTGTCTCATTTTAATTGGCTTCGTGATTTTGCCAATTCTTTCTATAGTGGCTTTTGTTTTCCATATTGTGGCAATTTTCAAGTTAGCAAAAGGAGAGCCATACCTCATTCCGCTATCTTTAAGAATATTCAAATAAGCAAAACGAGATTAAAGGATTGTTACATAAAGTGTAATAATCCTTTTGTTTATTTGATGTAAATAATTTTAAAAAATTGTTTAGGCATGGTCTTTTAGAGCTTGTAATATTTTCTCTAAGAATTCATTGATTATTACAACAAATCATAGTGCGATTTAAATTCAATTACAATGACGTAACATTGCACACAAACCCAAATTTGTCTGTTAGAGTATTGCTTGTCGTTAAAAAAATCGGCAATCGCTACTAAATGATAAAATGTATTTTTTCTTGAATTAGAGATAGATAAAAAATTTGGGAGGACTTTTAAAATGAAAAAATTAATCGCTATTACGTCAATTACTGCTACTATGGGAGCAGCTATGTTAGGTATGAATTCAAACGAAGCAGACGCATCACAAGTTAATTCAATTCAAACTCAATCAAACGCTAATCTTTACACTGCAGGTCAATGTACTTGGTATGTATTCGACCGCGTAGGTGGCACAATTAGTACATTCTGGGGAAACGCTAATAACTGGGATACTGCAGCAGCTCAAGAAGGTTATCAAGTAAACAATAATCCAACACCAGGTTCAATTATGCAATCAAATAACGGTCCATTCGGTCACGTTGCGTATGTTGAGCATGTTAACTATGATGGTTCAATTACTGTATCAGAAATGAACTACGCTGCAGGTCCATTCGCTACTAGTACAAGAACAATCCCAGCAGGCCAAGCAGCAAGTTATAACTACATCCACATTTAATTCAAACGTGGATTTCCATTAAGTAACAATCAAATGCTATATCATCCTATAAATAAAGAGGACTTAAAACATGCGGTAAAACGGTATGTTTTAAGTCCTTTTTTAGATTAGATTAATCTAACCTATTTACATATATCTACTTTGTTTAGGCGTCGTATAACGTTTAAGTGATTGTATTGGATTATAAATGAGTGGTTATCAAAGTATATTCAAGTTATCACTGTTATATGTAGGTAACTAAATGATTTCAAGAAACACATCACAATCCCCAAATGATAATGGTGTTTCTATCTTAGTTCGTAGTATTATAATAGCCGTTATTGATTCTTTTAATCACTTTTGAGAGAATTGGTCTACATATCTTTTAATAAAGGAGCATCTCTATGCAGTGGTTTAAAGTATTTGTAGCTGGTTTTGTAGAGGTCATCTGGGTTACGGGAATCAAATATTCCGATAACCTTATTGAATGGCTGTTAACAGGGATGTTTATCACGTTAAGCTTTTATCTCGTTATATCAGCTTGTAAAACATTACCCGTCGGAACGGTGTACGCAATCTTTGTTGGTATGGGTACACTTGGTACGATTCTCTTTGATTTCTTTTTCACGAACGAACCATTTAACATCACCAAAATGGTACTCATTATCATTTTAATTGTAGGTATCGTGGGTCTTAAACTCACATCTGATGTAGATGATAAGGAGGCGAATTAATATGTACTGGGGATTACTTGTACTCGCTGGTTGCTTTGAAATACTCGGTGTATACTGGCTAAATAAAATCGCTCAATCATCTAACAAGATTTATGTGATATTACTTGGCGTAACGTTCTTTTGTAGCTTTTCAATATTAGCACTCGCGATGAAAGGCATTCCAATGGGTACTGCATACGCTGTTTGGACAGGTATTGGAACAGCAGGCGGTACGATTATAGGTATGATATGGTATAACGAATCGAAAAAGCCTATGCGCATTTTATGTATCTTCTTAATTATAGTTGCCGTTATCGGACTTAAATTAATGTCCTAATATTCATTTAAATTGTGCCATCTTATTAATTTTCTTATACTGAACTAGAAGGATGTGATAAGAATGAAAAAAGTATTTGTTGCTGGTCCTATTCCAGAAATAGCATTAGATTTACTGAAGGAAGATTTTGAGATTGATATGTATGAAGGTGAGGGCATCATTCCTAAAGAGGAATTAAAAGCTGGTGTTAAAGATGCTTTCGCTTTAATTAGTTTATTATCGACAAATGTAGACCAAGAAGTTATTGATAGTGCACCTGAATTAACGTTTATCGCAAACTATGGTGCTGGTTTTAATAATGTAGATGTCGAGTATGCAAGAACTAAAAATATCGATGTAACGAATACGCCTAAAGCGTCAACTAACGCAACAGCTGATTTAACGATGGGCTTACTGTTAAGTGCAGCTCGACGTATCCCTGAAGGCGATCGTTTATGCCGTGGAGAAGGCTTTGATGGCTGGGCACCGTTATTCTTTAGAGGTCGTGAAGTTACTGGTAAAACATTAGGTATTATTGGATTAGGTCAAATTGGTAGCGCCGTAGCAAGACGCGCTAAAGCCTTTGACTTAGATATCTTATACACTGGTCCCCACCAAAAACCTGAAGTTGAACAAGAGTTAGGCGTTAAGTATGTTGAACTTGAAACATTACTTAAACATGCAGACTTTGTAACGATTAATGCGGCTTATAACCCTAAATTACATCACCTCATCGGAAAAGAACAATTAGAACTCATGAAACCTACAAGCTATTTAATTAATGCTGCTCGTGGTCCAATCGTTCATGAGGAAGCTTTAGTAGAAGCACTTCAAAATAAAACAATTGAAGGTGCAGCGCTTGATGTATTCGAATTTGAACCTGAAATTACAGAAGGTTTAAAATCACTTGATAATGTAGTAATCACGCCACATATCGGTAACGCCACATTCGAAGCTCGTGATATGATGGCTAAGATTGTAGCTAAGAATATCATTAAAAAAGCAGACGGAAGAACACCTAAATACATCGTTAACTAATACGAAACGGTTGTTTTATTATAAAAGGCGAAAACAAAGTCCTATCTTTGTTCTCGCCTTATTTTTTTAAGATTCTTTACTTTTATAAATGAACTTTGTTTGATTTGAAATGAGCTTGTTCGGTGTTTTAGCCATTACAGTATCTCGCATTGAAGTCATAAGTTTATTTTGATACTGCGCGATTTTACCAATCTTACGTGATTTTAAGGTAACCTTTTTCGTGTGCTTAACACGTAACTTATTGTAACGGTTTAAAGCATCTTCTAGATGGGGTTGGTCTTTTAAACAATTAGACAATACAATCGCATCTTCCATCGCTTGTCCCGCACCTTGACCCATATTTGGTGTTGTCGCATGTGCAGCATCCCCTAGTAAGACGACACGCCCTTTTACAAACGTCTTAAGCGGTTCTAGATCATAAATATCATGTAATAAGATATTCGTTTCACCTTGTTTATCAAGAAGCTGTCGTACTTCATTTGGATAATGATTGAATAAAGCTTGTAAATGTGGCTTCGCGAATGTTTTATACTTAGGATCATTTTCCTTGGTATTAATTGTTATAAACCAATACGCTTTATCATTTAATAAAGGAACAATGCCTACGCGACCTGTTTTACCCCAATATTCAACACCGGTATGGTTTTCTTTCAATTGAAAATCTTCTACAACGCCTCTGAAGCACGTATAACCTTGATATTTAACCTTATTCTCAAAGCCTAGCGCTTGTCTCATATTAGAACGAATGCCATCAGCACCAATTACTAAATCAAATGTTAACGTGTCACCATGATTGTCAGTAATATCTACTTCTTGCTCCTTTTGATGCACGTTCTTAATTTCACGGTTGAAGTGTATATTTTCTTGTTTTACATAAGTTGCAAGTACGTCTATTAAATCTTGGCGTAACAGCGTCACGTTCGTCGTTTGACCGTCTAATTTAACTTGACTCAGAAGCTTGTTTTGGTCATTTCTCATTTCAAGTTGGTTAAGCACGTGCCCTGCATTTTTAATCCCTTTCGCAAGGTCATGATTACCAAGTTTTTGAAGCACATTACCACCTAAACCAATGCCTGCTCCAATATCTGTAAGACTCCCCTTACGTTCAAAGATGTGAACATCATGAGTTGTATTTGTAAGTAGTGAAGCTAATGTTAAGCCACCTATTCCTGCACCAATAATCGCAATTCTCATTCTGCATACTCCTCAATTCAATATATTAATCTAAGTCTATCACAATTTAAGCGCCATGTTGATTGACGAATTCCCTATTCGTTCATCCACAGTCTCACTTCTTTTCCCATAAGAAAAGCCAAGGCACGTTAACGCCTCAGCTTTAGAATTTAGTGTTTCGTTTCTTTGTAATAGTCCTTTCGGATATGATCTTTCTTAATACCTAACTTCTCATAGGGCTTTTCCATAAAGGAAGCGATGCGGTCACCCCAGTGAATATCACTCGCATATTGATTCTCACCTGGTGATTTAGGATTCCAACGCATTTGATATAACGTCAGTTGCCCTTTATCAAAGTAGTTCTTACGAATGAACTTAGCACCACCAAGGATTGCTTTATCAACCGACGTCCATTCAGCCTTCTTAGAATAGCTAGAACCTGTTTTCAATGCATTAGCATCAAACGCACCGATACCAAAGAAGTTGTAATACGTCTTACCATCAACTTTAATGCCGTTAGCTAACTTGGAATGTCCGTTTCCAGTCTCGTGTAATGCATGGCTAATTAAATAGATGACATTGACTTGATATTTCTCTTGGGCCTTTAAAAAGACATCGCCTTTACCTTTAAAGACACCTTTAGACTTTAAAATATCATCAACTTCTTCTTTATTCATAGGTACTGGTTCTGAAATGTCCATGTAAATGAAATCGGAATCCTTTGAATGAATGGCCATCGCCTGACGCACGTCATTATTAGAAGCATCTTTAAATTTCTGATCCACTTCTTTCGTATGAAGCGCATCGTTGTTCAACTGCTTGTCTAAAGCCTCATCGAACGTATGCGTTTTATCGCTTCGTAAGATATGCGTTTCGTTATAAATTAACAAACCTATAAAGACGATTAGAATCAGCAACAAAAGCCATAATGAGAAACGTTTACGTATTAAATCCGTCATACCCTAACCCCCCTAACCTTGTGATAATGCACTAAACAAGAAGACGATTAAAATGACTACAAATAAAAATGAAAGATTAACAGCTATCTTAAGCCACTTACGATCTCTAAAAATGGTGTTAAATATCGTTAAACTAATTGCTAATGAAATGATGAACATAGCAATGGATAGCTTAAGATATGTCATTATTAAGAAAATGATACCTAATATTAAAAATATATTTGAAATAAATGCCAATATTTTGGTCATTTTTGCACTCATCGATGTTCACTCCTCTAAATTAATCTCTCACACATTTTATCATGAAATCGGTTTATTGAACCTTTATTTACATAAAAAAACAGGCCTGGGACATAAGTCGTAAAATAGAGCATTTAAGCTTTATTTCACACAATTCTCAAAACAGCTGACTCCTAGAGGATGGGGCCCCGGCAAAGAAATTTGCGCAAGCAAATTCTCAAGCTAAGGAAGCCGGGGCTCTTTCTCATGAACAAAGAAGCCTGAGCTTCTTTGTAAGTCCAACTACCGTATTGAAAATACGAGTTGGACTTTACAGGAAAGCATGCTGTTTAAGGGAATTGTAGTATTATGTCCCTGACCCGTCATAAGTTTTACTTTATTTCTCGCGTGACATACCTTTTAACATGTTAATAAAGTATGTGATGCTACGGTTCGCTTCTTCGTCACGTAATAAACTCATGAAGCCACCAATTGACGTAGTCTTATTAGGATTCGCTTCATTAGCAACGTGAATACCACGGTTGAATTTATCTAGAATAACTTTTAAGTCTTCAGGATTAAATTCTCCAAGTAATAATGCGAACTGACCAATATTATGAATCATACCAGCATATTGATCTTTATTAAGCTCATTTGCGAACTTATCTAAAATGTAGTAACGTTCGTTAACTGCACCTGTTAAACCATCTAAGATCTTCGCGTCATCAAGTGCTTTAACTAATTTGATTGCTTTAATGATACTGTCTTTATTCTCAGAAATAGCTGTCGTTACTTCATCCACGTGTGCTTCTTTGATTTCAGCTTCGGACTTTTCAATGCGTTTAATTTTAGAGATACGTTCTGCCATTATTTTCTCACCTGATTTCCTGGGAATACATAATCATCACGTTCCCATTTTTTCTGAACTTGGACACCAAGTTGCGGTATACGTTCTTTCAATCTAAAGTTCGTTGGATTGATAGGTGATTTACCTTTCTTACGTAACACTTCAATCTTACAACTTGTACGTTTGTATGATGGTGTATGTGTATCAGGATCTGTATCGCCGTTAGTAAGAATATTAATCGCACCAACGTTATCATTTTCCATACTGTTACTGTTTAATGGAATGTAAATTTGCTTACCTTGAACACGTTTTGAAATGTGGACAATACCTGTTGTTTGACCTGAATCGGATGTCATTCGGATTTTAGCACCTTCATGAATATCGCGTTCTTTCGCAAGTTCAGGTGAAATTTCAACGAATGCTTCAGGCATCTTGTATTTAAGGCCTGGTACTTTGTATGTCATATTACCTTCGTGGAAGTGTTCTAACACACGACCATTGTTAACATGAATATCGTACTCTTCATTCGTTTTATAGAAATTATCGAAATCTAATGGATAGAATTTCGCTTTCTTATCTTCAAAGTTAAAGCCATCTAAGTATAAAACTGGTGAGTCAGTTCCATCTTCAGCAACAGGCCATTGTAAACTTTTGTAGTTTTCAAGACGTTCATAATTAATACCGCTGAACATTGGTGCTAAGCTAGAAGCTTCATCCATGATTTCACTTGGGTGACTATAATTCCAGTCAAAGCCCATTGCTTTAGCAATCATTTGTGTAATTTGCCAGTCAGGTTTTGAATCGCCTAAAGGTTCAAGTGCTTGATATAAACGTTGAACACGACGTTCCGTATTCGTAAATGTACCTTCTTTTTCTAAGGCAGGACTTGCAGGTAATACAACGTCCGCGAATTCAGCTGTAAACGTTAAGAACTCATCTTGAACAACTAAGAAGTCAAGCATTCTAAGTGCTTCTTGAACGTAGTTGATATTTGAGTCAACAATACCTGTATCTTCACCTAAGATAAATAGTGATTCAATTGTACCGTCGTGGATACCATCCATCATTTGATGGTTATCGCGTCCAGCTTTACTTGGAAGTGTTACGCCCCATGCTTTTTCATAGCGTGCACGAACGGCATCATCTTCAACACCTTCGTACGCTGGGAACTTATCAGGCATACTACCATAGTCACTACAGCCTTGAACGTTGTTATGACCACGTAATGGGTAAGCACCTGTACCTTCACGCATATAGTTACCAGTTGCTAATAGCAGATTAGAAATTGCTGTACTTGTGTCACTACCAACGTCTTGTTGCGTAACACCCATAGCCCAACAAATCGCAACTTTATCAGTTTGTGCGATTTCGTGCGCTAAAGCAATTAATCGCTCTTTATTAATACCTGTTGTTTCTTCAGCAAATTCCATTGTAAATGGAGCTAAAGATTCGTAATACGCATCAAAGTCGTTTACCCATTCATCGATGAAGTCTTTCTTATGAAGATCATTATCAATCAGATATTTCGTAATCGCTGATAACCACACAAGGTCTGTACCTGGTTTTGGTGAATAGAATGCATCAGCACGTTCTGCCATTTCATGACGACGAATATCAAATACATGTAATTTTTGGCCGAATAATTTATGAGAACGTTTAATTCTTGATGCAATAACAGGATGTGCTTCTGCAGTATTCGTACCAATTGTAATAACCATATCCGCTTTACCAATATCCTCGATAGAACCTGAGTCACCGCCGTGACCTACCGTTCTGAAAAGCCCTTTCGTTGCAGGTGCTTGGCAATAACGTGAACAGTTATCAATGTTATTTGTACCGATAACTTGACGTGCAAGTTTTTGCATTAAGTAAGATTCTTCGTTTGTGGCTTTTGAAGATGAAATAAATGCTAAACCATCTGAACCTTTACGTTCTTTAATTTCAGTAAATTTATCCGCAATTACTTTGATTGCTTCTTCCCATTCAACTTCTTCAAATTGATCGTTACGACGTACAAGTGGTTTTGTTAAGCGCTCTTCAGCGTTCACATAATCCCAACCGAATTTACCTTTAACACATGAAGAAATTTTGTTTGCTGGTGATTCGTGTTGAGGTTCAACTTTAAGAATTTCACGGTCTTTTGTCCAAACGTTAAATGAACAACCAACCCCACAATATGTACATACTGTCTTCGTCTTCTTAATACGTTGATCGCGCATCTTAGCTTCTGAATCTGAAACTGCGAATAATGGACCGTAGCCTGTTTCAGCTTTCTTAGTTAAATCAATCATTGAAGCAAGTGAACCTGGCTCAAGGTCTGTCATATAACCTGCATTACCTTCCATATTATTCTCAAGTAAGGCGTTACATGGACATACAGTTACACATTGACCACAAGCAACACATGATGACTCATTAATTGATACATCGTTGTCCCAAATAACACGTGGACGCTCACGTTCCCAATCAATCATCAGTGTTTCGTTAACTTGAACGTCTTGACATACTTCTACACAACGTCCACATAGAATACATTGGTCAGGGTCGTATCTATAGAATGGACCGTGGTCTACTTCATAACCTTTAGTCTTCCATTCGTATGTTTGATGCTCAAGTCCAAATTCGTCCATTGTGTTGTGGATTTCACAGCTACCATTGTTATAGTCACACACCGTACAGTATAGTTGGTGCTTTTCTAGGATGCGGTCTAGCGCTTCCTTTTGACTCGCTTTAACTAAATCGCCTGTCGTCTTAACATCCATAGGACCATTAATTGTAGTACCACACGCACGCTTGATTTCCCCATCAATCATAACCGTACATGTATCACACGTTTCAATTGGACCTAATGATTCGTTATAACAAATCGAAGGAACAAACGTGTTTTGAGCTTTAATAAACTCAAGCAAGTTCGTGCCTTGATCCGCAAGATATTCCTTACCATCTATCGTTACAACAATATGCTCTTGCATAGTATCCCCCCTATATAATTCCTCTTCGCTGCCCTTAAATTTTAAAGTGTTACCTTCATTTTATACTCTTTTTCGTTAAAAGTTAACCAATTGTGTACCATTTCCATAAATATTTTATTAATTGAAAATGAATATCAATACCATTTGGATAGTTGATGTAATGCGATTTTTATGTATAAATTTCGTTTTTTATTTATTGAAATATTCTATATTTTAATTTTAAAACAACACTTATTGTTAACAATTTGGTTTATTGTTCAGGTCCTCTTGAAAAGCCCTTTGAACCTAAAGTCCTTTTCATAAAAAAAAAGCTATAAAGCAAGCTGAGTTAAAGCATGCCTTATAGCGAATATAACTTAAATATGCCCGTCTTTATTCTCGCCGTTAAAAGATACAACTTGATCTAAAGGTAAACGCGTTGTGCCTGTTGGCGCTTTGTTACCTTTACCAATGGCGATACATAAAGCTGGTTTATAACGCTTGTTATCAATACCAAGGGCTTCTAAGATTTCATTGTGTTGAAAGCCGCCAATTGGATTTGAATCGTATCCAAAGGCTTTAACCGCTAACATTAATTGCATTGCGGCAAGGTTAGCATCGTTAAGTGCTTGTTGTTCAATTTCACTGTCTGTCCAAGTACTGTAGTATTTCTCAATCTTTTCTTTCTTCACATCAGCGTCTTCTTGCGCCATGTAGCCAGCTGCAACCATTGAATCATAAATCGCATCCTTATAAGGGATATGCTCGCGATCCCCAACTACAATAATGAATTGTGAAGACGTTTCGAGTTGATGTGTATTAACGGTTACATAAGGTTTAATTTTAGCTTTAACAGCATCGTCTTCAACGATGATAAAACGCCATGGTTGTAAGTTGAACGATGATGGTGCTTTAGTTGCTAAGCTTAATATCTCATTTAACGTATCATGAGGAATTTTCACGTTTGGGTCGAACGATTTAACAGTGTGACGTGAATCTATAATAGACTTAAGGTTTTCAATATCAGCCATAATACGCCTCCTATCAAGAATTTTATCTCTTTAAATATACCAAATGGTAAATGACCATTCGAATGATATGTTTATGATATCATGAGCTATGAGCACAGGTACATATAAAACTGTATTTAAATGAATAAAAATACAATATACAGGCAACTAAATGTATGTTTATTCATAAAATATATAACAAAAAATTTCATTCACATTTGAGTATTATTTTTTAAGTATAAGAGCGTGTACGATTACCATTTATTTACATTGACCCTAATTGTCGGAAAATATAGAATATTGCGAATATAAAATGTTTTTCACGATTTACAATAATTTCCAAATACTAAAAACCCCGTAATATAGGGGTTTGAGGGGTTGTGTTTTTAACAGTAATTTACATTTTAGATTGTATACAATTAATTATTAACTAAATGTATAAAGAGTAATTTTATTTCTGTAATAAAATATACTATAATAAGCAAATAGTTGTTTATTGATTAAAGATAGATAGCGACTTTAAACATACACAAATCAATATTATGGAGTGAGTTCGAATGAAAACAACAGGTATTGTTCGCAAAGTAGACCCCTTAGGCCGTATTGTCATTCCAAAGGAAATACGTTCTGTATTAGACATAAAGGTTAAAGACCCTATTGAAATATTCATCCAAGACGATACAGTCATGTTAAGAAAATATTCTGATGATAATGCGTGCATGATTACTGGAGAAACAAGTGATAACACTTATAAGATTGCGAACGGAAAAATCACTTTAAGCCAAAAAGGGGCAGAACAATTATTAACTGAGCTTGAAGATATATTAAAATAATAAGCAGAAATCATTTAACTAGTCTCGAAGCAAATAACGCCATTAGATTGTTATGTTTAAAAGCAGTCACAACCAATAAATATAAAACCCTTTAGATTTTGTCGCTAAAATCTAAAGGGTTTTTAGGTATTAAATATTCAAGTTTTCTCGATAAGCGCGTGTCAGTTCTGATTTTTGATTCTCAACAGGTACGAAATAATAAACGCCATCGTCTTGAACACTTCCTGAGCCTTCAAGTTGATGTTTATTTACAGTTTCATCTGCATGTTTGTAATTTTTAATAATTGTATTAAGCTGGCCTAGAGTTAAGTCAGTTTCTACATTTTTCTCAAGTTGCTCAATGATCGTATTGAGACGTGTGATAGACTTAACATCTGTAAGTTTTGAAGCTAAACCTTGGAGTACAATTTGTTGACGTTGTTGACGGCCGAAATCGCCGCCTGAACCATCTTCCTTACGACTTCTAATAAAGTTCATAGCTTCTTCACCATTTAAATGAACTTTTTCTCCTTGGTTAAATTGCGTGCCTTTTACATTAAACGTCGCATTACTAACAACATCCACGCCATCTAAAGCATCTATCGTTTCTTTAAGACCATCCATATCAACCGATGCGTAATGGTCAATTGGAACATTCATCAATTTCTCTACAGACTCAATAGCCATCTTAGGGCCACCATAGGCATAAGCATGATTAATCTTCTCAGTCGTATTATTACCTACAATTTCAGCTTGCGTATCTCTTGGAATACTAATCATTTCTGTCGTTTTAGTTTGAGGATTAATCGAAAGAATCATAATTGAATCACTTCTCTCCCCTGCCCCTTGCGCATCTCGAGTCGTATTTGAATCTACACCAAATAAAGCAATTGAAATAGGCTGACTCTTATTAATATCTACTTTGTTATCTCTTAAACTTGATTTATCTCGATCAAGCGGGTGGTGAATCGCACCACTTAAAGACATCGCTTTTATGCATATAAAAATGAGTAATGCCGCAAATAAAAGCCCTACAATTCCACCTATTATCAACAATAGTTTCTTAAGTGGATGTCGTTTTTTCTCATAAGAACCTCTCAAATTATTCACTCCTCAACTAACGCTTCGTTAAATTGTCGCTTGATATATATTATATATTGAACTCATTCAATTTAATATAATTCTTTAGACCTATTACATGATACAACTTTTAGAGAAATGTTTAAATTAAATAAAACTTATCTTCTGTAACCAGGAGATTGATTTAACAATGCTAACATGTCTTCGTGACAACCAGGGTTACTAATGATGAACGCGCCACCTTTAGTATAATCAATCTCTTCATTATCAAGCGTCGTCATTTTAAGACCTAATAACTCAGCGAAAAGATGTTGAGCAGCAATATCCCACGCAGATGGGTTAGTATTTACATGTGCACCGAATTGACCATTTATAACACGTACAGAGTCTAGACCACAAGATCCAATAAAGCGAAATCCGAAGCTTGCATCGAACAAGCGTCTTGTTGTCTCTTCAGGCATAACTTCTGCATTAAACGAAATAACTGCGTCTTTCAACGGTAGTGGTTCTGGAGGCGTAATGCGCTTATTATTTACATATGCACCTGAATCACGAATGGCTTTATAGATTTTATGTCTTGGATAATCGTAAATATAAGAAAGCATTGGCTTACCATCGATAAAGTAGCCTAAAATAACGCAGAAGTCATCGTTTTGCTTAACAAGGTTAGCAGTACCATCGATAGGATCCATAATCCATACATGGCCTTCTTTACCATCTATTTCAGAATTATCCTTTTCCTCACCAATTAGTTTATGATGATCGAATGATTGTTCTAAAAATGATTGGAATGAACTTTGTAATGTCTTATCAACATTCGTCACAAGATCAAAACGGTTGTTTTTAGTGTCCGTATCCATTTGATTCATTAAACTCGGAATTTGCGTATCTAAATCTCTTAACCACGCTCTAACCATCTCATCAATTTCAAGTAAAGCTTCATGAGTTACCATAATAATCACTCCACAATTTATTTTATATTATTCACGTCAAAATATTTTTAAATCATCTATAAAATTATCATTAGTTTCACGTTTAGTAAATGTATTTACACAATTAAAAAAACCGACTAGATACTACTAGTCGGCTAGAAAGGAAAGTAAGTAATAAATATTGAAGATGTTAAAACTAGAATTTAGCACAAGTATAAACTCAATCATGCTATAACACTATTATAGCTACCCCTTTGTTTGAAGTTTAATAATGCCTTCCCCTAGTCACTATAAATACTATAACACAATTCATTTCATAATGTAAGCGTTTTCTTAACTTTTTTTAGAAAATAAACAAAATTTATAATCTTCCCTTTATATGGTATAATACCAGTAATGACACGTATTTGGAGGGTGAATGTCATGACTAAAGCAGAACGTCAAAATCGTTTATTAGAATGTATTAAGGATAATCATCACATTTCAGCCAATACGCTTGCTGAGAAACTCGGCGTTTCTAAGCGTACCATTCTTCGTGACATTCAAGACCTTGAAGACAAAGGCGTTCAAATCCTTGCTCACCAAGGTAAACATGGTGGTTATCAAATTACAAATGATACGGACAAATATGTATTAAGTATGACTGAACGAGAGATCACGACGTTGTTTTTGCTTTTAAATG
>NZ_JH815594.1:104664-190003 GCF_000298075.1 Staphylococcus massiliensis CCUG 55927
AGAGCCTCACGTATACAAATTTGCCTTATCAGTATGAAATCCAAAGCATCTTAAAGAAGTGTCTCAACTTGCCTCAAACACACTTGCGCCGCGTGCTTAAGAAATTGGATCATTATATCCGCTTCAACGACCAACACATCCAACCACTACCTTCAATTTTCAATGATATCCTGATTTATAGTAGCGAACGCAATGTCATGTCTGTAGAATTCACCACTTCTGAAAAGCCACGCTCTGAAAACGTCATCTTTATAGGGATGGTCTGTGAAAATGGCTCATGGCATGTTATTTGCTATGTAATCGGTACTGGTCACACGATGCCTATCCTTATTAATGACATTCAAGATATTTCTTATTCATTCCACAAATCAATACAAACGAGCGACATCACATTAGACAATTACCAAACCTTCTACGAATAATATAGAGACTTCATTTCAAACCTCCTTTTATATCCGCAATGATAATCACCTCTAAGAAAGGTTGATGACTATGAAACCTCATCACTTAACAACTCAAGATATCCATGCTCAATTCATAACGATATATCAGCTTGCTCAATCTTTCGACCTTTATTGCTTTAAAGACCGCGCAAAGTCATTAGAAATAGCCGCTGAGCTCAACCAACTTGTAGCGATGCACTATCATAATCTTGAAGAAGCTATAGCCATACCACCCCACCATATCGCCTCTCTATACAAACAAGCTTTATCTAACCTCCATCATGCTAACTTACAATTTATCTCTGAAGGCAACCAACACCTCGTTAACGACGAATATATTAAAGTTATACTGCATATGTTGAACATTTTACAAATGTAAAATTGTTACATATTTAGAACTTTAAATAAAACTAAATTGTAAAATTATTTCATATTAGGTATACTTCATGTAAACGATTACATGAGGAGGTTTTATTATGCTTGGTTTCTCAATCTATTTTAGCCATGAACCAAATTACGATTATGAGAAATCCTTACTTGATATGGGCTATAAGACGATTTTTACGTCAATTCAAATACCTGAAGAAGAACAAAAGGACCCTCTTGATATGTTGGAACATAGACTAAACAAGCTTAGTTCAGAATCCCTTAACATTATTGTAGATGCTAATCCTGAAGTAATTAATGACCAACTGTTTAACTTAATGTCTAAATATCCTTCACTTCAATTAATCATTCGAATTGACCATAGTGTGTCTTTAGAACTCGTTAAAGAATGTGTTTCAAATAATGTAAAAGTATGTCTAAATGCTAGTACGATTTCTCAAGAGGATTTAAAGCAATTTCATGAAGCAAAAATACCAAAATCACAAATGATATACTGCCATAATTATTATCCACGTCCCGAAACAGGTTTAAGTCAATCACATGTGCTAAAACAAAATCAACTAATAAGATCATTTGATAATGAAGCTACTATATATGGTTTTATACCTGGTACTTCATTTCGCGGACCTATTCATAAAGGTTTACCAACTTTAGAATCAGCTCGTGGTACCACAGTCATAGATGCATCATATCAACTTTTAGATAGTGGCGTTAATCATATCATCGTAGGTGATCACTATATTAGCTTATTTGAAGCTAGTCGCCTGTATAAAGCAATCATGAATCAGCACTTTGAGTTACCGCTCAAGTGGTTTAATGACTCATATCAAACAGAGTTATTCAAACGACATACCAATAGGCCAGATGTTGCTGAACAAGTAATTCGTTCCATGCATTCTAGAACAGAGTGTCAAAGAACAATACCAATAGAAGAAAATTTAGACCGTCCTGAAGGGACTATCACTATTGATAATAAACTCTATGGTCGCTATGAAGGCGAAGTTCAAATCACAAAAGTTAACCTACCTAAAACGGATTCTGTAAACGTCGTTGCTCAAATCGATTCTACTTACATTAAAGAACTCAAGTATATAAAAGGTAATCATACGTTTGAGTTTGTGAAAGGAGAAGAATAAATGACCTCAAAAATAACTGAATCACGTAATCAAGCTTCTACGAATTTAGACCGAATGGATATTGAAACTGCTTTAAAACTAATGAACCAGGAAGATCAAAAGGTACCAAGAGCAATTGAGGAAATCATTCCAAAACTAACACCCTTAATTGAAGAAACTATAAAAATTTTCAATGAAGGAGGACGTATTATATATGTTGGTGCAGGAACTAGCGGTCGATTAGGTGTACTTGATGCTGCAGAATGTATACCAACGTTTAATACAAAGAAAGGTGATGTCATTGGTTTAATAGCAGGAGGTGAACGCGCAATGACTGAAGCTGTTGAAGGCGCTGAAGATAATGAATCAAAGGCTATAGAAGATTTAAAGCAAATTCATTTGTCTTCTAAAGATATCGTCATAGGTATAGCCGCAAGCGGTAGCACACCATATGTAGTCGGTGGTTTAAAGTACGCATCCTCATTAGGTACTAAAACAGGATCAATATCATGTAATTTAAATACTCCAATAAGCAGCCTCAGTGATTATCCTGTCGAAGTAGACGTAGGTCCAGAGGTGCTAACAGGATCGACGCGTTTAAAAGCTGGCACTAGTCAAAAACTCATCCTAAATATGATTTCTACAATAACAATGGTTGGCGTTGGTAAAGTTTACGGCAATTTAATGGTAGATTTAAAACCTACTAATCAAAAACTTGTTAATCGCTCTATTCAAATGATTAAAGAAGTTTGTAATCTATCTGAACATGAAAGCAAA
Organism: Staphylococcus massiliensis CCUG 55927; assembly: GCF_000298075.1. Lineage (GTDB taxonomy): Bacteria > Bacillota > Bacilli > Staphylococcales > Staphylococcaceae > Staphylococcus > Staphylococcus massiliensis. The sequence continues at coordinate 107,387 of NZ_JH815594.1, forward strand.
TCACTTTTTGAAGAATCAGGAAGACAAGTGAAAGTAGCAATAGTCATGTCATTAATGACTGTTTCAAGAGAAAAAGCAATCGAGTTACTTAACCTTCATCAAGGTAAAATACAATCAATTATTCAAGAGAGTGTGATTAAAAATGAATAAAGAAGAAAAACTTGCTAAAGATATTCTACATGCTGTTGGATCCTTGGATAACGTACAAAACGTCATTCACTGCATGACACGCGTACGTCTAAAAATAAAAGACTATAATAAAGTTGATTATGATCAATTAAAAGCGATAGACGGGGTCATGGGCGTAGTTGAAGACGACCGTCTACAAGTGGTTGTTGGACCTGGCACAAGTAACAAAGTTGCTAATGTTATTAGTAAGATGAGTGGTGTTGATTTAGGAGAGGATATACCTTCTAATAATAAGCAACGTGTAGAAGATGAAGCTCAAAAAAACAAATCTAATTTTCAAAAGCATAAACAAAAGCCGCTTCAACGATTCTTTAAAGTTATCGCTAATATTTTCATCCCTCTCATTCCAGCATTCGTTGGTGCTGGTCTCATAGGTGGTATAGGCGCTTTATTAACAAACTTAGTTACTGCTGAAGTTATTGGCGGAGCGTTTATAACACAGTTAATATTAATTTTTGATTTAATCAAGAATGGTATGCTGGCTTATCTTGCAATTTTTGTAGGAATAAACGCTGCTAAGCAATTTGGGGCTACACCAGGATTAGGCGGCGTTATTGGAGGAACAACTTTATTAACAGGTCTCACTGAAGATAAGACGCTGACAAACATTTTTACTGGAGATTCATTATTACCCGGCCAAGGTGGTATTATAGGTGTTCTTTTAGCAGTTTGGTTGCTTAGCCTTATCGAAAAGCGACTGCACAAGGTTATACCTAACGCAATCGATATCATTGTTACACCTACCCTATCTTTACTATTCATAGGACTTTTAACAGTATTTCTAATTATGCCTATAGCTGGTTTTATTTCAAATGGTCTTGTGGGCGTTATCAACACGATTATTGATACTGGTGGTATGTTTAGCGGATTTATTATAGGTGCTTTTTTCCTACCATTGGTTATGTTTGGATTACATCACATGTTCACGCCTATTCACATAGAAATGATTAATCATTCAGGTCAAACATTTTTACTTCCAATAGCTGCCATGGCAGGCGCTGGTCAAGTAGGTGCTGCATTAGCATTATGGGTTAAGTGTCGTAAAAATAAAGAAATTAGAAATATGATCAAGGGAGCACTCCCGGTTGGCTTTTTAGGTATAGGGGAGCCATTAATATATGGTGTTACACTTCCCCTTGGACGACCATTTATCACCGCTTGTATAGGTGGTGGCATAGGAGGAGCTGTAATCGGAGGTATTGGTCATATAGGCGCTTATGCAATTGGACCAAGTGGTGTATCTTTAATTCCCTTAATTGCTGATGCAAAATACCTTGGTTATATAATAGGTTTACTTGCTGCTTATTTAGGTGGCTTTGTAGCAACGTACTTATTCGGTACTACTAAAGAAATGGTAAAGCCTAACAATGTTGGTGATGTTAAAAATGAGTATATTAATGAAACTTGATTCTGAAATGCCATATTTATCTAAAAGTGAAAAGACTTTAGCAACTTTCATTCTCAACAATCCTAATAAGGTAATTACAATGAGTATACAAATGCTTGCTGAAAGCACCAATGTAAGTACAGCAACAATTGTACGTCTATGTCGCAAACTAAATTTAAGTGGATTTCAAAGTTTCAAAATAGAACTTTCTAAATACATCTCTATAGACAACCATAGCTTAAACCCCGAGCTAAGGCAGAATGAATCAATTGCTGGTATTAAGAATAAAACCATTTCGCGTATTAACTTCGCTACCAATGAAGCAAGTTCTAGCTTAAACAATGAATCTATTGAACAACTATGCGACCTAATAGAAGAAGCTAATAGAATCATAGTTTATGGCATAGGTGCCTCTCATGTCGTAGCTATGGACATGTATCAAAAATTTAGTCGCTTAGGTATTCATATTCAATGCATTGAGGATACGCATTTGATAGCAAGTATCTTATCAAGCTTAGAAGATAAGGATTGTTTTATATCATTGTCTAATTCTGGTGAGAATGGTGAACATATAAAGCTCATCAACTTGGCACGAGAACACGGCGTTAAAACTGTAGGAATAACTAATCATCGATCTAACCCAATAGCCGAACTTACAGATATTCAACTCATACATGGTCGTAATGATGAAAGAGAATTAAGAATGGCTGCAACAACGTCTCTAGTTTCTCAACTATATACAATCGATATTATATATTATAGATACATTGCTAAAAATTATAATAAAGCTTTAAACCAATTAACTCTATCAAAGTCAACAGTAGATTCCTATAAGAAATAAATAAAAAAACGTGAGACTGAAAGCATTCAATCTCACGTTTTTATGATATTAGATTTGATCTTTTTTGCTTTGTTTATGGTAGCCTCTTAAGAAATAGTAAATAGCCATAAATCCTAAGAATAATACACCGATAAGTAATGGAATTCGTGTATCTACGTTAATAATCATGCCAACTAAGACAAGTAACAAGAAACCAATAGTTAAATAGTTTGTTACTGGTGCTCCTGGCATTTTAAATGGATGACCATCCACTTTTTCAGGATATCTCTTTCTGAAGCGAATATGACTGAATAAAATCATAAACCATGGAATCATACCTGGTAAAATAGAAGCACTATATACATAAACGAAAATATTTTTTGACTCAGGAATTATTAAAGGTAATACAATATTTAAAATTACACCAACAAAGATACCTAGTGAAACAGCTAATACAGCGAATAGCGGCACGCCATTTTTCATAACTTTTAGGAAAATCTTAGGCATTTGTCCATATTGCGCTAATGTAAAGATCATACGACTTGAACTAAAGATACCTGAGTTACAACCTGACATAGCTGCAGTGATTACAACAAAGTTAATTAAAGCAGCAGCGATTGTTACACCAACTTTGGCAAATGTTGCTACGAATGGGCTTCCTAAGTTACCTAGCTCATCCCAAGGATAAACAGTTACGATTACAAAAATAGCCCCAATATAGAAGATTAAAATTCTCCAGATAACACCATTAACAGCTGCTTTAATGTTCTTTTGAGGATCTTTTGTTTCACCAGCTGTAATACCGATTAATTCAACACCTTGATACGAACCGATTACAATTGATAATGCAAAGAAGAAACCAACCCATCCGTTCGGGAAGAATCCGCCATGTGCATAAAGGTTCGTTAATCCAAGTGGTTGGCCAACGCCTAAACCGAAGAAAATAATACCAAAGCCTGCAATAATCATTAAGACAATCGTAACGATTTTAATCATAGCAAACCAAAATTCGAATTCACCAAATGCTTTTACAGAAACTGCGTTAGCAGCAAATAATATTATAATTACGATGATACCAGGTATCCAAGAAGGTAACTCTGGCCACCAGAACTTTAAATATTGTCCAACTGCGATTACTTCACTCATACCGACGACAATCCATTGGAATATGTTACTCCACGCAGTCACATAGCCCGCAACTGGATGAATATAATCACTCGCAAAACTCGCAAATGAACCAGTTGTTGGATTTAAATAAATCATCTCACCCATCGCACGCATAATTAAAAATAAGAATATACCTGCAATTAAGTAAGCAAAAATTACTGAAGGCCCAGTCCATTTAATTGTGCTTGAAGCACCCATGAATAGACCTACCCCAATTGTTCCACCAAGTGCAATCATCTGCATCTGACGTGCACTTAGTCCCCTTTTTAATTCGTTATCATTCATGTTTCATCCCATCTCCTAATACATCTAATTAACGGATAAACGTATTATACTACAATTTATCTTTAATTGTAGAAAGATTTTAAAAATTTTTATAATTTAGTTACTACCTTAAATAATCAATCCCTTTTATACGTTGACATTTAGGAGATAATTTCAAAATATCTATATACTTATAACTCATACCTATTAACGCTTCAACCCTTTAAATGATTGCATTTGTTTTAACAGAAATGTATACGCTTTCACTAATTTAAATCATTTCTCTAATATATAATTTTGACATATATGCGACACAATATTGTAACAACTTCTTATTGTGAATTAATTCACAATACTATATAATTTATTCGTATGATGTTTCGTATGGAGGAAAGAAAGTTATGAATGAGAAAAATGTAAGATGGGATAAAATCTTTTACGGTAAGGATTGGGTGAATCAAATCGTAGACACGATAAAGACGAAGGACATTCTTCAAGGTGTTTACTTTAAACGCTATATACTAAGAGCTATTATGGCAGGCTTTATTATTAGCATCATAACCGTATTTGTGCTCGCGATTAAGATGTCGCTTATATCAGACATACCCCTTGGTGTGGTTAACATCATCGCGGCAATTGCCTTTAGTTTCGCTTTAGTTATGATATTATTTACAAACTCAGAATTATTAACGAGTAACTTTATGTATTTCACAGTTGGATTGTACTATCGACTGATTAAACCAACTCGCGTCGCTAAAATCTTCTTACTATGCTTTGTAGGTAACGTGGTAGGTGCTATATTATTATTCACCTTAATGCTAGGTACAGATGTTGTAACGCCAGATATGAAAGCCGAACTCGTACACATCATCGATCATAAAAGTGTCGACAGTTCTTTCATGTCTATATTAATTAAAGCAATATTCGCAAACTTCTTCATCAATATTTCCTTAGTCATCGCCATGCAAATACATGACATCTTCGCCAAAATGTTTGTGATGATGTTTGGCGTCGCGATATTCGCATTTATGGGATATGAGCATGTCGTGTATGATTCATGTTTATTTATCGCCGGACTCTTGTTCGATCCACTAGCACTATCACCGCTTCACCTTGTTAAGAATATCATTGCGGCTGGCATAGGCAATTATATTGGTGGCGGATTAATTATTGGGCTTTTCTACGCGTATCTTAATGACCATCATCAATTTGATAAGGAACGTCTCAATTAAGCCACATTAACAAGATGTGATATACTTCAATCAGATTCTATTGAAGGAGTTCAAATTAATGAAGCACATTCTTATGAGATCAATACGAGTGGGTATTTTATTTGGCATACTCTTCTTCGTTTTAAATTATTTTGCTGATTCCAATCACAATATGCCAAGGCTAATTGGCTTATCTTTACTTGCAACGCTTACATTCATGGTATTAAACTTTATCGTATTTTGGTCACTTAGAGACGAAAGAACGAAGATTAAATTCGGTATTACTATACCGATAGCAATCCTAATCGGACTTATTCTAGGCGGTTTAATCTTACAAAGTATTAAAGTCGGTCTTGTAGCTGGCGTTATACTTGGCATTATCGCTGGGGTCGTTTGGGTCCTTCTCGATAAAAGGAACGTGAATAAATAACCATGACAAATGCAATTATTATCATTATTATTATCTTATTGATTCTAAATTTAATACCGAATATGATCATGATTAAGAAATTTTCTAAAGAACCTAATAGCAACCGCTTCAAGATGATTGCACTTGTAGATGGTTTATTACTGATACTCTTAGTCCTCGTCTTCATAATATTTAATTAAAGATGAAACGCGTACTACTGTCTATCCCACAGTAATACGCGTTTTTTATGTAATCTCTTATAACAGGAACTTATATACAACATACGCAATCATTAAATATAATGCGAGTCCTAGCAGAAACGACAATAAATGAACCTTCATAGGTATGTGCTTATGTCGTTTAGGCCCGATACCTAGATTCCAAATGGCTATAATCACCGGGCCTACTATAAAGAATAGAATCGCTTTTATGGACATGCGTTAACGCCTCACTTTTCGAAGATCTGAATCATTTCTTCAGTTGATACTTCCTTTCCCACTAATGCCACGCTTGAAAAGTCATCTTGCTGAGACATCTCATTTGTGTTCACAATACAATCTAAACCAGCCATAGTCGCTGCTTTAGCGCCATTAAGTGAATCTTCAATGGCTAAGCAATGACTTGGACTATAATTTAATGCTTGCACAGCCTTTAAATATAAATCGGGCTCTGGTTTCACTGCTTCTACATCTTCACGGCCTATAATGACATTGAATAAATCTTTTATTTCGAGCCTTTCCAAAATGGGTGTGATATCAGATCGATAACTACTCGTTGCGATCGCCATAGGAACGTTACGCTTTTGTAAATAGTCGATAAATCCTTCAACCGCTTCACGAACGGGTAATTGGTGGCTTGTACCAAGTTGTTCTTGAAAGAGCAATTTCGTCATGTTAGTTCCTAACATAAAGCGGAGACGGGAATATACGTCGTCACCTGAACCGCCAATGGACTGACGATACCCTTCCTTTGTTAAAGGTGTTTCGCCAGCTATCTTAAGGTATTTATTAATCGTCTCAAAAATATAAGTTTCAGTATCAATTATCGTACCGTCGAAATCGAATACGACTGCTTTATACATTGTAAAAACCCCCTACTTGTATTCTAAGTAGAGGGTCTTTCAATGTCCAATTATAATAATTTAACTAAGCGTTGTGATAAACGTGCAGGTAGTTCCTTTTGCTTTTGAACCATTTTGTAAATTGTAAAGCAGTCTAACATGAATGATTGCTCTTTAATGTAATATGATTCAAGTTTCAAACGTTGATCTTCTGTTAAATGCGGTCCGCCGACCGTGTGTGAAAAGTTAATTAAACCAGGTTTGACTTGATTTAATCCATAAAGCTTGCGCTTAGAGATTAGTTGATATTGATTAAACTGTGCAGATTTAGGTCCTACAAATGACATCTCACCACTCAAAATATTAAAAAGTTGTGGTAATTCATCCATTGATGATGCACGTAAAAGTGTTCCTGAACGCGTCGTATACTTAGCTGGTGTTAGGTTTTCACGCGGTACAATCGGCGCATTGATGTGCATTGTTCTAAATTTGAATGCGTTGAAATAGGTATCACCTTTACCTGTTCGGCTTTGAATATAAAGCGCAGGTCCATCTGATTCGCGTCTTATTACCAAAGCTATAAGCAACATGAACGGGCCTAAAATAATTAAGCCAACAAGTGAGGACAAAATATCAAATGCTCGTTTCATAACTCACCTCTACAAAATTATAAGTTCTTATATACTATTATAACGTAAAAAATAGTAGGAACGTATCAATACGATTATATTCGATTAAGTTTCTGTCTTTTTAATATTGTGTTTAGAGCGATCCCACCAGTTAGCAAGAATTGGCCCTGTTATACAGTGGATGAAACTGAATACAGCACCTGGTATAGCGGCTAATGGGTTGAAATGTAACGTAGCAAGTGTCGTTGCTAAACCTGAATTCTGCATACCAACTTCAATGGAAACCGTCCTTGAATCTTGATTGTTAAGTTTAAATATATTTCCTAGGAAATAGCCTAATAAATATCCAAGAACATTGTGTAAGAACACAGCTAAGAAAATAATAGCACCAACTTCAAATAATTTATCGCGACTAGATGCAACTACAATTGCAAGAATAAGTGAAATCGCAAATACTGAGACGATTGGTAATAATGTCTCCGTAACGTGCTTGATGTTCTTAGAGAGCTTTTGCACAAGAAGACCAAGAATGATAGGAATGATAATCACTTGTGCGACCGTCTTAAACATGCTTAGGAATGAAACTTGTAGCGTTTCGTGCATAAAGACGTACATAAGTAATGGCGTTAACAACGGCGCGAGTAGTGTTGAAATACTTGTGATTGTGACTGATAAAGATACGTTAGCTTTAGCAAGATAACTGATCACGTTACTAGCTGTGCCGCCCGGTGAACACCCTACTAACATCACGCCTATAGCTAAGTCTGCAGGCAATTGAAAGATTAAAATAAGTAACCATGCGATAAGTGGCATGATCGTATATTGTAGGAAGACGCCGATTAAGACAGCTTTAGGTGCTGTTATGACATATTTAAAGTCATCTGGTTTAATGGTAAGACCCATACCAAACATGATTAACCCGAGTAAATACGGGATGAAACTACTTAATTCTGTATAGAAGTTTGGGAATGTGAAGCCGAGTATTGCGGCGATTAACATCCATATTACAAACGTTTGTGTCACGAATTGACTAACTCTAGACATATAAGCACCTCTTTTATTTTAATTTTCTGAATATTATCATTTTACATGCAATTACACGTCTTCTCAATACGAATTCAGAAATTTAACACTTCGTCCCAAAGTCTGAGTGATTTATATCATATGGAGTGGTACAATATGCTTACAAACTACTTTAAGTTCATATAATAAATATGAAAGAGGAATATATATGATGATAGATAAATATGACACTTTTTTAATTAATATTAAAGGTCTTCATTCCCGCCGCACTCGCTTTCGATTAAATAAAACGCTGAAGATGATGCACTTAATACACCAGCCTCAATTTAGTTTAAATAAATATCAATCTCATACTGTATTAGAAGTACAGATTCCAAAGCAGCAACTACCCTATTTAATTAGCTACTTAAGCTTTCATAACTATGAAATTTTTCAAATCCTTCGTGAAAAGGATCATAAGGGTTTAATCAATCCTGATCATACATTTAAATCTCCTAAACGATTTGAAATCGGTATTTTAGGCATCCAAGACGCCTACATTAAAGATAAAGCAATCGATATCCTTAACTATTTCCAACATCATCATGATTTACAATACCTGATTAATGAACGTACGATTTCTGTTCAGTGTCAGACAGACATTTATGTATCATTGATTCAAACTTTGGCTACACAACATTTAGATATTAACCAAGCTAACTTTTTAAAGCGTTCGTTAGCACATTCTAAGATTTCGTAATTTAGAACAACGCTTAAATTTAGATCGTGTTAAAATATAATATTTATGGACAATGGCGCTTACGGGCGATAAGAGAGGTTTTAACTTTTTAAGAAATTCCGCTCGTAAGTGCCTTTTTAAGTTGCACTAATACCCAACAGCACAAAAAGAAACCAGGCTAGGACATTTCATAAAAATTCGTCCAAGCCTGGTTTTTATTTTCTAACAAATTAAGACGTGATATAGTCGCCACCATTTACGTGAATCACTTGACCTGTGATATATGAAGCATCGCTTGAAGCTAAGAACACATATGAAGGTGCAAGTTCTACAGGTTGACCACGGCGTTTCATAGGCGTATCGCCACCTTGGTTTTCAACCTTTTCAGCGTCAAATGTAGCAGGAATTAAAGGTGTATAGATTGGTCCAGGGGCAACCGCGTTTACGTGAATGCCCTTTTCCATAAGGCTTGTCGCAAGAGAACGTGTAAATGACACGATCGCACCTTTAGTCGCTGAGTAATCGATTAAGTGCGCTGAACCACGATAAGCAGTAACACTTGTAGTGTTTACGATACTGTCGCCTCGTTTCATATGAGGCACTGCTGCTTGTGATAAGAACATCATGCCATAAATGTTCGTTTCGAATGTCGCTTTAACTTGCGCTTGTGAAATATCTTCAAAGTTATCTTTAGGGAACTGAACACCACCGTTATTCACTAAGATGTTAAGTCCGCCAAATTCATTCACTACTTTATCAACAAGCATTTTAGATTCGTCAGCTTTACGTAAGTCATGTGCGTAAGCTTTTGCTTTAACACCTAACTCTTCTAAACGTTTAACCGTATTCTCAGCATCAATATGCTCGTTTAAGTAGCCAATTGCAACATCTGCGCCCTCTTTTGCGAAAAGGATTGCAACGGCACGACCAATACCAGAATCACCACCGGTAATTAAGGCAACTTTACCTTTTAACTTACCGGCAGCTTTATATGAATCATCTTCAGTAATTGGAAGTGGATCCATATCTTTCTCTGAGCCTGGTTGTGTATCTTGCGTATAACCTTTAATTTGTTCATGAAATTTTAAAAAGTCGTTTGTCATAGTTAGTATGGCCTCCTATTAAACTTCACGATCCCAATAACGTACTTCTTTGAATTGCTCTACAATTGCATTCGCTTCATTTGAAACAAATACACCTGGTTGTGTTACGTCAACTTTGTCACTGTTAAGGTTAGCTTTAGCAGTTTCAGTTAATACAAGTGGTTTGCAGTGAACAAAGCTTTGTTCCATAAAGAACTCTGCTTCTTTAGATAATGGTGTATCATCAGATAACGTTACTAAGCTATCAAATAATACTGGGTGAACAGTATCGAACGTTTCAGTGATACCGAATGATTCAGTGATGTGTTTAGGTTTATGAGAAATAAACGCATAGTTTAATTTGTTGTTAGCTGCTGTTTTCGCATAAGCTTTTAACGTTTCTTCGTCTACTTCACCATCTACTACAATCGCTACTGAATGACCTGGTAATGGACGTTCAAATTTTTCTAATGTTAATTGACTATCAGATTTATCTGAACGTACTTCTTCGTTCACTTCAGGAACTTCAACGCCAATATTTTCAGCAACGCGTTCAGCTAATTTACGGTCTACTTTGTTTAATTGGTTTACTGCGTTTTGTTTAACTTCTACTTTTTCACATTTACCTAATTCGAATGAAAAGCCATCTACTGTGTGGTCGAATTCATGTGGTTTTAAACTATTTAAATATAACTTAGCTTGGCTATAGTAATCTTTAAAGCTTTCGCTACGTTTTTGAATTTTATGCGCATCGATTTTTTCTTGGTAATGAGCGAAGCCACCTTCTGATTGCGGTGTTGTATGAGGATCATTGTTGTTAATCGCATTCTTATGGTACGCCGTTTGACCACGGTGTACGTTCATTTGATGCATACCGTCACGTTGGTTGTTATGAACCGGTGCTACTGAACGGTTGATTGGAATTTGATGAAAGTTAGGTCCACCAAGACGTGAAATTTGAGTATCTGTGTAAGAGAATAAACGTCCTTGTAATAATGGGTCATTAGTAAAGTCTAAACCTGGAACAATATGACCTGGGTGGAATGCCACTTGTTCAGTTTCAGCAAATACATTATCAACGTTACGGTTTAAAGTCATTTTACCTACTTTTTTAACTGGCACTTCGTCTTCTGGCCAAATCTTAGTAGGGTCTAAAATATCAAAGTCAAATTTAAATTCATCTTCTTCAGGTAAAATTTGAAGACCTAATTCCCAAGCTGGGTAATCACCTTTCGCAATTGATTCATAAAGGTCTTTTCTATGGAAGTCGATATCTTTACCGCAAACAATTTGCGCTTCATCCCATACCATAGATTCTAACCCGTGCACAGGTTTCCAATGGAATTTCACGAAATGTGCTTTACCTTCTTTGTTTACTAAACGGAATGTATGCACACCAAAACCTTCGATTTGACGAATATTCTTAGGAATACCACGGTCACTCATAGCCCACATAGCTGTATGTGTTGATTCAGGATTTTGTGCAAAGAAATCCCAGAAAGTATCGTGAGCTGAACCACCTTGAGGCATTTCGTTATGTGGCTCTGGTTTAACAGCATGAATTAAATCAGGGAACTTAATAGCGTCTTGAATAAAGAATACTGGAATGTTGTTACCTACTAAGTCAAATACACCTTGGTCAGTATAGAATTTAGTCGCGAAACCACGTACGTCACGAACTGCGTCTGGAGAACCTTTTGACCCTTGAACTGTTGAGATACGTACGAATACTGGTGTCTTTTTAGACGTATCTGTTAAGAAGTCCGCATACGTATATTCAGATAAGTCTTCATATAATTCGAATTCACCATGTGCGCCGAAACCACGTGCGTGCACGATACGTTCAGGAATACGTTCATGGTCGAAATGCGTCATTTTTTCTCTGAAATGGAAATCTTCAAGAAGTGTAGGACCACGTTCACCAGCGCGTAGTGAATTTTCATCTTCGCTTACTTTAAGACCTTGGTTCGTCGTCATTGCTTTACCGTCATTATTTACAATATCTTTTTCTAAATCTTGTTCTTTTTTGTTAACCACAGTAAATCCTCCCTTTAGATATATGTAGATATACTTCCTATTTACCACTTCCGAAACATTAAAAACGCTACAAGCAAATTACTACCAATTATTGTAATAATATGTCATGGATGAAATATGTTACATAGCAATAATCATTATTTACATCATCTCCGTGGCGCCCCTCCTTGAAAAGCCCTATAGCACCACAAACGTTTTTTAGATAGCTACGCCCTATCACCAAAAGAAAAACCGACACGCATACGTGTCGGTCATCTCAGTCATTGATTCAATTTGTTCTTAATGAAATACGATTCGTAAGAGTAAGATAATTTCCTAACAGCTGACTCCTAGGGGAGTAGCGTGAGTCCGGAGACTACAGGCTCCGGCCACGCCCCAGGAAAGCATGCTGTTAAGGAAATTATTCGTCGTCTTCTTCAATTACTTGTTGTAGTTTATCAAACATCATTTCAAATCCATGCACAGTGGAATCATGATATTCCTTTTTCTTTTGCTTGTATTCAAGACGTGTTAAACGACGCTCCTTAGGAATATCACTTTGATATCTAAATGTCATTTGGCAAATGCCAGGTTCACGTTCCTCAAAGTAAAGTTCAATTAAATCTTCAACATCACTTAAATGCGGCATACCCATTGTCATGACAATGTGTTGATCAGGAATAAGTACTTGGTATGTACCAACTACACGTAATTCCTTTTGATTTTTAGCATCAATAATTTCGTAAGTTCCACCTTCTACAGGGTCATTGTCGAGCTTTTGATTCGTTCTTGGCGTTGTTAAGAACCACTGACGCAATAATTCAGGGTGGAGCCAAGCTTGATATAGTGTTTCAGGCGAAACTTTCATTAAACGAACAATTTCAATTTGCACTGTTTCTTCTTGCATTAGCTTTACACATCCATTCTTCGTCTATCATACTTGTTAATATATATTCTAACGTATAATACACAAAGTCAAAAACTATATGGTCTTAATTTTCGTTATGAGCGGCTTTTCGTTTAGATTTAAGAACTGGTAAACCAAGTATAATCGCGACAACACCACTAATTCCAAGAATGAATGGGTAGAACGAGTAAGGAATTAGCATTACTGGTGAAATACTTGCGACACCAGCTGCTGCAATAACTTGCGGACTATACGGTAAGAACCCTTGGAAACAACTACCAAAGATATCTAAGATACTTGCCGACTTTCTTGGATCAATGTCGTACTTGTCGGCAATCCTTTTCGCAAGAGGACCGGCCATTAAGATTGAAATCGTATTATTCGCTGTTGAAATATCAGCAACACTGACAAGGCCAGCAATACCAAGTTCTGCACCGCGTCTCGACTTAACCTTGGCATTCACAAATTCAAGCAACCATCTAATACCGCCATTGAACTCGATAATCGAAATTAAACCACCGATTAAGAGCGCGATAATCGCCGTGTCTTCCATACCAATGACACCTTCAGAGGCTGCCTTTAAAAAGCCCTTCCAATCAAACGAGCCATCTATAAATCCAATAATGCCTGATAAGAGCGTACCAGATAACAGCACAATCACGACATTAACACCGATTAAAGCCAAAATAAGTACTAATAAATAAGGTATCACTTTCACTAAATTAAAATCATATGACTTAGATTGATCGAGTGTAATACCATGCGTCAGGATCCATAAGAGCACCATTGTCAAAATGGCACCAGGTAATACAATCCTAAAGTTCACCTTAAACTTATCCTTCATTTGCGTCTTCTGAGTACGTACAGCAGCGATCGTTGTATCTGAAATCATAGATAAGTTATCACCAAACATCGCACCACCTACTACAGTTGCCATCACAAGTGCGCTTGATAAATCCGTTGCTTGGCTAATTCCAAATCCAACTGGTGCAATCGCTGCAACAGTACCTACGGACGTTCCCATTGAGATTGAAATAAACATACAAATTAAGAATAACCCTACGAGTAATAAATTAGTGGGAATCAAAGATAAACCTAAGTTAACAGTTGACTCAACGCCTCCCATCTCTTCTGTCACCTTTGAAAAGGCACCTGCGAGTAAGAAGATAAATACCATTAGAATGATATTAGAATGTCCTGCACCTTTCGTAAAGACGTCGACCTTTTTACTAAAGGACGTTTTATGGTTCATAAATAATGCAATTACTACAGCAATCATAATCGAAATATTTAAAGGCATCGTGCTAAAGTTACCAGTGATAATGCCTACTCCGATAAATAACGTTACAAATATTAATAAAGGCAATAAGCCCCATACATTTCCCTTTTCCTTTGTCATATCATCACTTCCTTAAAATAAAAACCTTTCTTCTTTAATATGTGAAAAAGAAGAAAGGTTGAATTTAACTTCTTATCTTCAGCATATTGCTTCTGGAATTGGCACACGCATCACCATGTTGCCGAAGTTTCGTAGGGCCAGTCCCTCCACTTCTCTTGATAAGATCTATATAAGATTTTTGAATTTGTGCTCGAGTTAATAACTCATTTTAGCATTGGTAAAACATTTAATCAATACATGATTTAAATTTAATTCTTAATTAAATATATTTGGTACACTTAATCAATCAACTTTCCTGATTAAGTAACCGCTTCGCTAATGTCACGAAATAGTCCGGTACTTTTTCTAGAATACCTTCATCTGGATCATATTTCGGATGATGCAACTGATACTCACTTTCTGAGCCAATCATAACGAACACGCCTGGATAGTGCTTCGTAAAGCCAGAAAAATCTTCGCCAATTGTGAGTGGTTCATCAAAAATTGTTACGTCATATCCAGTTTCTTTTGCCACTTCAATCGATTGTTCAGTAAGTTTATAATCATTGTACACAGCACCAGGTAAATGAGTATAGGTTGTCTTGATATCGACATCAAACATGGTTTCTAAGCCAGTCGCAATGTCTTTTAATCGTTTTTCAACATAGCTTTGAACCTTCTTATCAAAGGTTCTCACGGTACCTTGTACATAAGCAGTCTCTGGAATGACATTCCATGTTTTACCACTTGTCACTTCACCTATAGATACAACAGCGCGATCAAACGCTGAAACATTGCGACTTACTATAGATTGTATACTTGTAATTAACTGACCTAAAACGATTGAAGGATCGTTACCATCTTCCGGTCGCGCTGCGTGCGCGCCTTTTCCAGTGATTTCAAACTCGAAACGATCAACATTAGATGTTAAGATACCTGATTTCACTCCGAATTCACCGACTTTTAAAGAAGGATAATTGTGAAAACCAAGTATCGCCTCGCAACCTTCTAACACATTCGCCTTAACCATGTCTGTAGCACCATGACCAAGTTCTTCTGCTGGTTGAAAGACAAATCTCACACGCCCTTGAAGTTCATCCTCAATGCGCTTTAACTTAACTGCAGCACTTAGCACGCTCGCCATATGAATGTCGTGACCACATGCATGCATCACGTCATCATATTTAGATCTAAAGGTGTTAAACACTTCCTCATGAATAGGTAAGGCATCGATGTCTGAACGTATGGCAATCATGCGATCCCCTGAACCAACTTCAGCAACAACACCCGTCTCAAGGTCAAAATCTAATATCTTGATGTCGAACTTTTTAAGGATCTTCTTAATGTTTTTAGTCGTACGATATTCTTCATCAGAAAGTTCTGGATAGCGATGAAACATCCGTCTCCATTCAATCGTTTGTTCATAGTCATACATGATATCGACTCCCCTGTTATTTAAAAATACGCCTAACGAAAACTATAGTGCTATGCTAACACAATTTTTAGAATTTTGTGATAACATAGCGTAAAAAAGATTATAAAAATACCCCAACACTTATCTAAAGCGTTGGGGTATAGCATTTAGTCAATGCTTTATTTTAAAGATAAGTCACGATCTACGATAACTTTACCGTCTTTGATAACTTTATCTACATGGTTAACACCATATTTGTACGTAACGAATTCGTGGTTAGGTGCGTTCCAAAGCACGATATTCGCTTTGTCACCTTCGTTAATAGTACCTGCATCAACGTTGATTGCTTTAGCAGCGTTAACTGTTACAGCATTCCAAATTTCGTTTGGTGATAATTTAAGTTTTAATGCTGCGATAGCCATAACCATTTGTAAGTTGTTAGTTACACAACTACCTGGGTTGTAGTCTGTAGCGATTGCAATTGCACCGTCGTTTTCTAACATACCACGTGCATCTGCATATTCTTCTTTACCAAGGTAGAATGTTGTACCTGGTAATAATACAGCTACAGTTTCGCTATCTTTAAGTTTTTTCTTATCTTCGTCACTTGAAGCAACTAAGTGGTCAGCAGAAATTGCATCTTCATCAATTGCAAGTCCTAAACCACCTAATGGGTCGATTTCGTCAGCGTGGATTTTCACGTCGAAACCATGTTTCTTAGCTTCTTGCATATAACGCTTAGATTCTTCGATTGAGAATACGCCTGTTTCGCAGAAGATATCAGCGAAGTCTGCATATTCTTTAACTTCAGGTAATAAATTAATCATTTCTTCTAAGAATGCTTCGTTTGATTCAGCATCTTTAGGTACAGCGTGTGGTCCAAGGAAAGTGTGACGCATATCTAGGTTATACTTTTCAGCTAAACGATTTGAAACTTTAAGTTGTTTTAATTCGTTTTCTTTATCTAAGCCATAACCACTTTTACTTTCAACAGCTAACACACCATGGTGAATCATTGTTAATAAGTCATGTTCTGCTTTTTCGAATAGTTCATCTTCAGATGCTTTACGTGTAGATTCTACTGTAGAAAGGATGCCGCCACCTTGTTCAAGGATTTCTAAATATGAAGCACCTTGGCGTTTTAAGCTCATTTCGTGTTCACGAGAACCACCGTGAATTAAGTGTGTATGCGCATCTACTAAAGATGGTGATACAACTTTACCAGTAGCGTCGATTGTTTCTTCAGCTTCGTACTCTTCTGTATGCGGACCAGCATAAACGATTTTACCGTCCTTAACGACAACTGTACCGTTCTCAACAATTTCTAATTCATCAAGTGCTTTACCTTTTAAAGGTTTGTCAGTCTTCTTAGGTAATACAAGCTCCTTAATGTTTTGAATAACTAAATCGTTCATTACTTATCACCTTTCTCTGTAATCATTGGAATATGAACACCTTTTTCTTTTGCTACTTCTTTAGCGATGTCATAACCTGCATCAGCATGTCTTACTACTCCCATACCCGGATCTGTAGTTAATACACGTTCTAAGCGTTTTTCAGCTTTTTCTGAACCGTCAGCTACAACTACCATACCAGCATGAAGTGAGTAACCCATACCTACACCGCCACCGTGGTGGAATGAAATCCATGAACCACCTGCAGCTGTGTTGATTAAAGCGTTAAGTACTGCCCAGTCACCTACAGCGTCAGAACCATCTTGCATACCTTCAGTTTCACGGTTAGGACTTGCTACTGAACCTGAATCTAAGTGGTCACGGCCGATAACGATAGGTGCTGAAATTTCTCCGTCGCGCACTAATTTATTAAGTGCTACACCCATTTTCGCACGTTCACCATAACCTAACCAAGCAATACGAGATGGTAAACCTTGGAATGAGATTTTTTCTTGAGCTAAGTCTAACCAACGATTAAGTTTTTCATTTTCAGGGAATAATTTACGCATTTCTTCGTCTGCACGTTCGATATCCTTAGGATCACCGCTTAATGCAGCGAAACGGAAAGGTCCTTTACCTTCACAGAATAATGGACGGATGTATGCAGGAACGAAACCTGGGAAATCAAATGCGTTTTCTAAACCTTCGTTATGCGCTACTTGACGAATGTTATTACCATAGTCGAATGCAATGGCACCTTTTTCTTGGAATTCTAACATTTGTTCAACGTGTCTACGCATAGAAGCGTTCGCTTTTTTAACGTATTCTTGTGGATCTTCTTCACGTAATTTTTTCGCTTCTTCTAAAGAATAACCATGTGGAACATAACCATTTAATGGGTCATGTGCACTAGTTTGGTCAGTGATGATATCCACTTTAAAGTCATCACGTTTAAGTAAATCTTCATATACATCTACTGCGTTAGCAACTAAACCAATTGATAAAGCTTTGCCTTCATCACGAGCTTCTGTAGCTAATTTAATTGCTTCTTCTAAATCGCTTGTTTTAACGTCGCAATATCGTGTTTCAATACGTTTGTCGATACGTGTTTCATCAACATCAATACCGATAACAACACCGCCGTTCATTGTTACAGCTAGTGGTTGCGCACCACCCATGCCGCCTAAACCAGCAGTTAATGTAATTGTGCCGCTTAAGTCTTCATCAAAATGTTGTCTAGCAAGCTCAGCAAATGTTTCGAAAGTACCTTGTACGATACCTTGTGAACCAATGTAAATCCAGCTACCAGCTGTCATTTGGCCGTACATCATTAAACCTTTTTTATCTAATTCGTTGAAGTGATCCCAGTTAGCCCAATGTGGAACTAATACTGAGTTTGATAATAAAACACGTGGTGCTTCATCATGAGTTTTAAATACAGCTACTGGCTTACCTGATTGAACTAACATTGTTTCGTCTTTTTCTAAATTACGAAGTGTTTCAACGATAGCATCGAAGCTTTCCCAGTTACGCGCTGCTTTACCAATTCCACCGTAAACAACTAGGTCTTCTGGACGTTCAGCAACTTCAGGATCTAAGTTGTTATATAACATACGTAAGACTGCTTCTTGTTCCCAGCCTTTACATTCGATTTCTAAACCTTTTTTTGCTTGAATATTTCTCATTTCCATCTCTCCTTAAACTGAATTAAATAAATCTATTATTTTAAAAGGTACATTCATGTGTTACCCAAAAATAAGTAATGCTATTGGTAATGTGATTAATAAAGTTAAAATAACGCGTTCAAACCATATCACAACAAGCTTCCATACCGAGATTTTAATGTCCGTTGACATAATAACTGGTACAACACTTGAGAAAAAGATGATGGCAGATACGCTCATCACACCTACTGTGAAACGAATTGCTAAATCGGCACTACCTGCAACCGCCGCAGGTAATAACATTTCAATGATTGAAAGCGTTGCTGCTTGAGATAAAGTTGATACATCATCAATCGGAAAGAACATTAAGAACGGGTAGAAAATATAAGAGATATACTTAATAATCGGTGTGTATTCAGCGATTACTAACCCTAAGAAACCAATTGACATGATTGATGGGATAATTGCAATTGTCATAACAACACCATCTTTTAAATTGGTTTTAACGTTCTCCCATAAAGATGCACTGTTTTTAACTGCGATTTTAGCTTCTTCCCATGCTTCTTTAAGTAAAGACATGTCTTGTTTTATTTCCTTTTGATAAGGTACGTTGTCGTATGTGCTTGTTGATTCAAATCTGATTGGAGGGATATGTACTGTAATTGCTGTTACTACGAATGTGATAACGAGCGTTAACCAAAAATATAAATTCCAATGTTCTAAGATTCCGAGTGTCTCTGCAACAATAATCATAAATGTAGCTGAAACCGTTGAAAATCCTGTCGCAATAATGACTGCTTCCTTGTGGTTATAGTGACCTTCTTTATATACTCTATTCGTAATAAGTAAACCAATTGAATAGCTTCCAACGAAGGACGCTACAGCATCTACTGCAGATTTACCAGGCGTCTTAAAGACTGGTCGCATAAATGGACGACATAAAACACCGATAAATTCGAGTAGGCCATAACCTACAAGTAGTGATAAGAATATTGCCCCTACAGGAATTAATACACCAAGCGGTAGCGCTAGCTTTTCAAATAGGAAAGGTCCTATCTTAGGATTTAAAACAAATCCAGGCCCTACCTTAAACACGACCATAAATCCGATGATTACCCCTAAGATTTTGAAGAATGTAAATATCTTCTCGGTAGTCGTTTTCTTCCATTGACCTGTTACGATTGGATAAATAGCACCAAGTATTAAAAGTAATAAAATATAGTACGGTAATACCGGCCCTACTGTATTCCTGATCAACGTAACTAAGTGATCAATTAAGATTGAGTTCTTTCCACCTATTTCCATAGGAACAAAGAAGAATAAGATACCTATAAAACTATATACAAAAAATTTCCACATGTACTTAATACACCCCTTTGTGTTAAGTACCATCCCACTTCCTTCTCTATTATAATATGATAAAATATAGCTAACTAATATTAATAAACTAATTATTTATAGGTTAAGTCTATTAATACCCCTAAAAACCTATAGTTTAGGGATTTTAAAAACGCATTAAAACGCCTGTATTTATTGGAATTTTTGAAATTGACAGATAATTGGAACGATATTTTGATAATAGGAGTAAAGATATATGAAGATCATTCAACTGGAATACTTTATCGCAATCGTGAAATATAATAGTTTTACTAAAGCTGCGCAGTTTCTACATATTAGTCAGCCTTCTTTAACTGCAACAATTAAGAAGATGGAAGAAGATTTAGGCTATGAATTGCTCACGCGTTCAACGAAAGCAATCAAAATTACAGAAAAAGGGATTCAATTTTACAACTATGCGACTGAACTCGTGCAAGAATATCATCAAACTTTAGAAAAGATGCACGACCTTAACTTTAGCCATGACCCTAAAATTAAAATGTCTATCTTAGAATCGACGAGCCGTTGGGTACCATTAGTCATTCATAAACATCGTCAATCATTCCCTGATCAACATTACCAAATATCAGAAGTTTTAGACCCAGAAATAACAATTCAGCAATTACTCAAGTTTGATATTCATATCGGATTAACGAATGACCAAATTAAGCACGAAGATATCACATCTATCCCGTTATATGAAGAAGATTATGTCATCGTGATGCCAGAAGATAAATTTCCTAACCAACGTTCAATTTCAATCAAGAATTTGCCACTCATTTTGCCAAATAAGCAATACCGTGTCAGAAAGCACTTAAATGATTACTTTAAACGACTTAATATCCGCGCGAACATTGTCATGGAAGTCGATCGCTTTGAAGCAGCAACGAACTTTGTTCATCAACATTTAGGATATGCCGTTATCCCGCGTGTCTACTATCAATCGTTTAACACAAGCAAACTGAAGACTTTACGCATGCGTCCAAACCTAAAGCGTACAATTTACATTAATTACCTCAAAAAAAGAAAGCACTCTGAACAAGTGCTTTCCTTAGTTAATCTATGTCGTGAGTATTGGGACATGAAATCTAATACATCACATGATGCATAATGTTCGCAATTAATTTAGCTGTACGATTATCTACATCATATGTTGGATTCATTTCAGCAATACTCATTGTATTTACTTTGTCTGACGCCGTAATACGTTTTGCTAATTCAAGAACAATATTTGGCGTTAAACCTAGAACTGCAGGTGCACTAACGCCTGGTGCGTATGCACTGTCAATAACATCCATGCAAAGTGTAAATAATACAATGTCATGATTTTGCATGAATAATTCAATTTTATCTTTAATTGGTGGCGCGATTTGGCCTTGTAATTCATCAGCTGTCACAAATTCAGTGTTCGTTTCCTCAGCATAGTCGAATAATCCTTGCGTGTTACCACTTTGTTGGATACCTAATACAAAGTAATCCGCATTATCGTCGTTATCGAGAATTTGTCTAAAGCAAGTACCTGATGTCGAATGCTTTTCTTTACGGTTATCGAAATGCGCATCGATATTAATGAAACCAATTGATGCATCAGGGTTCGCTTTACGTGCACCAAGATACTGTGCGTAAGCGATATCGTGGCCACCGCCAATTAAGAACGTGAAATTATTATGCGCCATTGATTTCTCAACGTAATCTGCATACTCTTTTTGCGTATCAATTAATTCATCGCGATCATGATACACATTACCATAGTCAGTAACTGTTTTTTTATCTAGGATTGGCAATCCTGAAAAGGCCTTTCGAATCGCGTCAGGACCTTCTTTAGCGCCAACGCGCCCCTTATTTAATTCAACACCTTTATCAATCGCGTAACCTAATATACCAATACCATCTTCTTTGTGATCTTCTGCCGCGTTGATATCTTCAAAGTTCACTGTTTGGAATAATCTGAAATGACGTTCTTCTGTTTCACTATCTAAACGCCCATTCCAAAGTTTTGATTCTGCTTGTTGATACATTACCTAACATCCTCCCTTTATTTAAGCCCTCAGATTAAGTATAAATGGTGACGATATTTAAAATCAAATACGCCATACGCGCACCTTTGGCACTTTATAAAGAACACCATTTTTTCAATCTGGTTGTTATTTTATTACATTTCAATGATAATTACCCATAACTAATTTATTTACAAACATTTCGTCGTTATAATATCATTATGCGATTATAATATATTGCATTTAGAGATTTGGAGGATTTACTATGACTAAAAAGCGCATCTCAGGCTTTCAATGGGCTATGACAATATTTGTCTTTTTCGTAATAACGTTTGGACTTCCACTTATTTTAAAAGACTTTCAAGACCTTATTACGACAAAGAAATTCGTATTTAGTATACTGTCATTCGCACCATTTATTGCTTCATTAATATGTATATTAGTATTCAAACATAAGCGCATTCAACTTGGTGATTTAAAATTAGGTATTAACTTGAAAGTAATTGAACGCCTATTACTCGCGATTTTACTACCTCTAATCATATTTATTATCGGAATGGTCTTATCTAATACATATGCAGATAGTTTTATTTTATTACAAGCAAAGGACTTATCCGTACCTTTATGGCAATTATTCCTAGGCCAACTTGCGACAGCCTTTTTACTAGAATTTGGTTTTCGTTCTTATTTACAACATATCGTTGAACAAAAGGTTTATACTTTTATCGCTTCGATTATCGTCGGTGTGATATACGCACTTTGGTTTACTGTGACGTCATTTGGTTTAACATTTGCGATGTACAATTTCTTATTTTACTTCGCCTTTTCATTAATTGCCGGTGAATTAATTCGTGGTACGAAAGGTCGTACGATCTATATTGCGACAGTATTCCATACGTTAATGGCAATTGGACAAATTTTCTTCTTTAGTGAAGAAACAGGCGAATTATTCTCAATCAAGCTTTTAAGTTTAACAACCTTAGCTGGTGCTTTAATTTACATTATCATTAATATGCTTATAAGGCTTTTCAAATATGGTAAAAATAAAGCGAAACAAAGACGTGCTAGAGGTTCTTATGATGAAAGTTTAAATACGGATTACCAACATAAACGTACGTATGATACCGATGAACTTGATGAAACGGACCGTTACGATTACTCAAACCGTCGCTCGGAAGCACACTATCAAGACAGATATGATAAACGTGAGGAACCTCAACATGCGTATCATGAACGTTATGACGAAACTCACGATCGTGATCCTGCTCAAGATGACTTCCAAGCCCAAACGCATGATAGTTGGCAACAAGACGATATTTCAGATCGAGATGAACGTAAACTCAATCAAGACCTCGATGAGAAATTTAACGAGCGTCGTCCATATTCTTCAAAGGTTACTCAAGACCAACATCCTGAAGTAGATGCGCAACCTGAAACATCAAAGAAAAGTAAGTTAAGAAGACGTCGTCCATTTAGAAACAAACGATAAGATGAAACAAGCCCTAGTACTAAGCACTTTAACCTTTAAGGTAAGTGACCTAGACTAGGGCTTATTTTTGTGTATTCAATTTGAAACGCAGCGTTTATTGGGCTCGTTCACGCTTTTCTTCGCGTTGTTTATTTTTCTTCGTATTTAAGCTATCAATCGAATTCAAGAATTCTAATTTCTTCTTCGTAAAGGTCTGTGTTTCTTTGGAATCAATATCCCCCATAAAACCATGACCTGCTCGGCCTTCATCTATGTCAGGTATATAAATATCTGCCTTAACATCATTTTGACTGAGTGACACAAAGTAATCTTTAGATTGGTCTGAGAAGGAACCAAAGTTACCATCTGATAAAAATGTTGGTGGAAAGTCTTCATTAATATATTCAATAAGATTCAATTTCTTATTTAATTTAGAACGATACACAACAAGCGGTTGGTCAACGTAGGCACTAAAGTATTGACCAAACATATAATCATTGAGTATATTTTCGCGATCCGTTTTGTGATTGCGTACTGGGTCTAACATCGGTACCTCTAAAACTTGTGCTTTGATATTATCTAAAGAAATGACTGGCTTAACTTTAACCATCTTCGCGTATTCAGGATTCGCTTGAATCGTAACGAATTCCGCTGCAAGTTGGCCACCAGCACTACCACCAGACATCACGATTTTATCCGTACCTATGCCGTAGCCTTTACCATAGTCCTTTAAGAAGGAAATTGCATCGGACACTTGTTGAACTTGAACAGGATGATGGTACTGCGGTGCAAGTGGATAGTTGATCGTTACAACGTTATAACCTGCATCAACCATCTTCTTATATTGATACAATAAGTTACTATCATTCGTCTCAGAATGCGGGTCACCTTCCATCTTATCCCCAGCAACCCAGCCGCCACCATGGATGTAAAAGAACGTTGGTCTATCAGGATCGACCTTCCCGTTTTTTGTCATAATATCCATGTAACTACGCGGTTTATCCGAATCATATTGAACATCGCTAATTAATTTATATTTACCATTAATAACTGAGATGCTCTCTTCAGCTTGAATATAGTTCTTCTCACCCATAATTTTCTGCGTCACAATACTAAAGATTTGCGAGTTGAAGCTCCCCGCGAAAAGCAATATCGTCGCAAGTGAAACAATCGCAAATACAATACCTTTCGACGTTTCTTCGATAACAAACCTTAATTTACCACGTTCATTTTTCTGAATGAAAAGACCAAAAATTAATAAACCGAATGCGATAAACATTACGGTGACTTGTGACAACACCCAAAATGCAATGTGGTTCGTAACAATCCAAACTACGTCCGTAAACGTAAAAAAGATAATCGCTAAAATTAAGGCGTTTCGAACACGCTTAGACATCAACCCTCTCATCATGTACATACCGAGTTGTAAGACAATGATGGTAATGATACCTAACGTGAGATGCTTGTTGATTAGAAATTGGTGAGCCGCAATGAGTAATATGAGAAGTAATCCAAAAGACCGAGACATCGTGTTGACTCTTGAATTCATAAGACTTTGCTCCTAACATACATTAAGGTTGAGTGTGACGCACTTACTTGGATGCTTCGAACATCATAATTTATTTGTGATATACCCTTATTATTTTCGATTAATTACTTTCCTTAAATACTTCCTCAACACCATTTTCTGTACCATAAATGACTTGAGTTGCACAGTCGATAAAGTATCCTGTTTCAAGAACTCCTGTTAAATGAATTAAATATTCGTGTAATGCTTTAGGATCAATCTTTTCAGAGAGAGCAAGGTCAAGAATATAATTACCATTATCCGTCACAAAAGGTTCTCCATCTTGTTCACGGCGTTCAGGCGTCACGCCTTCATATGAAGCGATATGTCTTTGAACGTGCACCCAGTTAAATGGATCGATTTCAACTGGTAATTTAAATGTTTCTCCAAGGTAATTAACGCGTTTACGTTCATCAACAAGTACGATAAATTGGTCAGCCATTTCATCGATAACTTTCTCTCTGAATAAAGCGCCACCACCACCTTTTATAAGGTTTAAGTCAGGGTCAACTTCGTCAGCACCATCGATCGCAAGGTCTATATGCGTCACGTCGTTCACTTCTTTAATCGGAATATTTAAACTTTCGGCTTGTGCTTTCGTTTGTTTAGACGTACAGACACCTGTTACATAAATGGACTGCTCTTGTAATGCTGCAATTTTAGGTACTAACAATTCAATCGTACTTCCCGTTCCGATACCTAAAACCATACCATCTTTAATATATTTGACCGCTTCATCGCACGTCATTTCCTTTAAAGCATTAACATCCATCTTGAAATCCTCCTCATACGATTCTTTATAAACTTATTGTACATCACTCAAGCGTAGTTATATAGTGTTATTGTAAATAAGCGTAATACCATTCATTTATAATTTAAATACTTTTTATAATAAGTAAATTTTATCACTTTTTGAAAAGTCATTAATTATATGTATTAAGAATTTAGTCGTTTTAGATGGTAAAACTGTTGTAATTTTTGTAACGTTACTGTAATGTAATACCCGTAAGCTAAATATAGTTAAAGGGGTTAAGATAATATGAAAAAGATGATTAAAGTTGTCGCAGCCACTGGAATTGCATTTAGTTCACTTTTCGCAACTGGAATGACGTTTAACAATGACGCTCACGCTCAAGACACGCAATCAGTTACACCTTGGTATGAATATAATGGTAATGCTGGTAATAACGCTGGATTCCTTGTAGACCAAGACTTCGTTCGCGCAGTTAAATATAATAACGTAACACTTAATGGTTATAAGTTAAATTTAGGAGCATATAACGTAGAAGAAACTTCTAGTAAATTTGATTCTAAATACGATCAACAATTCTTATTCTTTGATAAGGATAAACGCCCGGATGGAACTACTATCGTACTAGATGAAGGTCAATTAACTAAGAAAGACGTTTTTAAAGCCTACGGTACTAACTATGAATTTACACCTGCCTACCATACTCCTGATGGCGACGCATATAAAGTAAATGGAACATATACTTACAATTTAAATGGTAATAATGTATCATTCCGTATTACTAATGGAAACGTTGAAGTTGTTGGCTTAGGATCTACTGTCTGGGTTTAATACATTTGTCTTTGAGAGGCTGGGACATAAGTCGTTAAATAGAGCAATTAAGCTTTATTCCCTACAATTCTCAAAATAGCTGACTCAGAGGGCGGGGCCCCAGCACGGAAATTTGCGTAAGCAAATTATCAAGCTATGCAAGCTGGGGCTTGAGCATGGTACAAAGTAGCTATGCTACTTTGTAAGTCCAACTCACGTATTGAAAAGACGTGTTGGGCTTTAGAGACTACAGGCTCCGGCCATGCCCCAGCTGTTTAAGGGAATTGTAGTATAATGTCCCAGCCTCTCTTTTAAAAATAGCTATTTAATCCAACTAGTAAGTTGCATACTTTCACATCATTTAATATAAATCAAAAAGTTTCATATAAGTTAAAGTTATAGCTATTAGGAATAATAATAACAAAAATTATGCTAATATTCACAATATTCAGAGTATATGAGTTGTACTTTTACTTATAGTTTTGTAATCTTTTAAGTGTAAGCTAAATAAAATTAAAGGGGTTAAAATACTATGAAAAAATTAACAAAAATAGTCGCAGCCACTGGAATTACGTTTAGTACTTTACTTGCTTCTGGGGTGGGAATTTCACAAGAGGCACAAGCTCAAGAAGAAGAGGCCGTAACGCCTTGGTATGAATATAATGGTTATGTTGAAAACAATGCTAGTTTTGTTGTAGATCCTGACTTTGTGCGCGCAGCGAAATATAACAACATTACTTTTAATGGATATAAAGTTAACTTACAAGATGCAGAGTCAGACGGAAATATAGTGAGTAAGCAAGTATATGACCAAGATTTTGCATTTGTGGATGAAGACAATCGACCTGATAAAACAACGTTCAGAGTGGCACCAGGTCAACTTACGAAAGAAGATATTATTAACGCATATGGTGAAGATTATGAATTCCACCCTGACAATCCAGGTCCAGGAGGAGAAATTTCTAAAGATAATGGTGATTATGCCTATAATTTTAATGGTAATCAAATTAAATTTGCAGTACTTGACGGGGAAGTCACTATAGTTGGTTTAGGTCATGTAGGTTGGGCATAAGTTTAATGTATAAGAGCGGGACTCTGGTCTCGCTCTTTTTTTAATACTGAAATTTATCTGGCGTAATGATACGATACTAGTAATTAAACGTCCGGAGGTAATCGTATGAACTATCAAATTATCGCCATTTCTACTGGTAAAATCGACGAAGTGCCCTATGGTCAAGATAAGGCAATGTCGTCTGCCATTATGAAAAAGCCTATTCAACAATCAATGTTTTTATCAAAGACAGGGTTCGTTGAAGACGAACAGCAATATCATAGTCATGGTGGTCCAGATAAAGCTGTGTGTATTTTTAGTAAACATAACTATCACATGTGGCAAGCGGATATCGATCCTATGCCTGAATATGCGATGTTTGGTGAGAACTTAACTATTGAAAAAATCGATGAATCTGATCTTTACTTTGGTAACCAATACCAACTTGGAGAGGCTATTATCGAAGTTTCTGAGATTCGTGAACCTTGTTGGAAAATTCAAAGCTTGTACGGTGTCAAAGACTTAGTCAAACGCATGTCACAAACTGGTAAAACGGGTTGCTATATGCGTGTTATTCAAGAAGGACATGTTAAGCCTGATGATCATATGAAATTGGTTAAAGAAGCTGAACCTGCTACACGTTTATCAATAGCAGATATAAATGATGTCTTTTATGTCGACCGTAAGAATATCGTGAAATTAGAGTATGCGCTTAGAAATCCGTATATTACGGATGAACGTCGTCAAACTTTGGAAAAGCGCCTAGCGAAGGCTAAAAAGTAGACGATTAGAGGTACGTAAGGCTTCCTTATTACATTGTTTGCATCAGTCTTTGTAACATGGCTTCCTTATTACATTGTTTGCTTCAGTCTTTATAACATGGCTTCCTTATTACATTGTTTATCTCAGTCTTTGTAACATGGCTTCCTTATTACATTGTTTATCTCAGTCTTTGTAACATGGAAGCCTTATTACTTTGTTTACTTTAGTCTTTGTAACATGGCTTCCTTATTACATTGTTTACTTCAGTCTTTGTAACAACCTCAATTTCCTAAATCCCTATAATCTAAAATCACTTCCTAAAACCTTCTTAAGCGCCTCTTTCTCAAAGGGCTTTTCAAGAGGTGTAATAAAAATAGAAATAAGATAATTAATTTGATAAAACCTTTTAAATATTATGTTATTATAAAAAATAGCTTCACCTTAAAATTAAAATATGATAAAGGAGACCATTCATGAAAAGACTCATACTGTTGTTAAGCACATTATTTATCTTTACGACTGCGTGTGACGGCGGAACTGAAAGTAAGCAATCTGATAAAGACGAGAATCAGAAACAAAGCGAACCTAAAAGTGAAGAAAAATCGAAAGACAAAGCGACAGAAGAATCAAAATCATCTAAGTCATCTGAAGATAATAAGGAAGCTAAAACTGAAGAAACGTCGAAATCAGACGAAACTAAAGAATCAGAGAAGGCATCTGAATCAGATCAAGCAACTGAATCAAAAGCTGCTGACGACAAGAAAAAAGATCAAGGCGTAAGTAACTTATCGCCTGCTCAGAAAGCTGCGCTCGTGTTCTCAGCCGATGAAGCATCAGAATTTACATTATCGAAAAGAGAAATTCTTACAGGTATCTTCGAACAACATTACTCGAATCCACCTGAAAAGAAACAACTTTATAAATTACATTTAATTAAAATGAACCCAATACCTGGAGCGCCGAAGGATATGAAATTCTATACGGTGTACCCACCTAAAAAGCCTTTCGCTACGAAGATTGGTATTGGGAAGGATAAAGCTTTTATCGCTGGCTCACAAAGCCCGGGCTCATATCAAGAATTATTGAAAAATGGTAAAGAACTTGATTTAAATCAGTTATATCAAGATAATAAACAATTAAAATCATTTAATGAATTAGCTCAAAAAGTAGAATTTAGTAACCAAAACCCTCTCGATAATGAACAAACTGCAGAAAAATATAAGGCTGAAGAAAGTACAGCAACAATGACACGTGCGCGCACTCAAGTTTATGACATGATTAATAAATTCGAAGGCAAGCCTATCGATACGGAAAAATACATCTGGGATAATGTTAAGTGGCATAACGGCATCACGAGTTGGACGGTAAACTACCGTGATCAAAACCTTGAAATTGTGGGTACATACAAAAAAGAAGAAGGTAAGCCAATCGTGAAATTAGACGCTCAAGGTAATAAAATTAAATAGAATGAAATATTGCAACTATCAAAAGTCATAGCATTAACACTGCTATATTAAGCATTTCCCTTAAACAGCATGCTTTCCTGGGGCGTGGCTGGAGCCTGTAGTCTCCAGACGCACGCTACTCCCCTAGGAGTCAGCTGTTAAGGGAAATTTTTTGTATCAAATTAATTAATCAAATTTATTTTGTCTCGATTCTTTAATTTTACACCCGTAACATAAATTACGCCAACGCACAATCAACCTTAACGACTTAACCTCGATGTGGTAATACCATAATTAGCACCCCAACGATACAAACTACGGCACCAATCACATCAAATTTATCGGGAACTTCCTTATCAACGACGAATCCCCAAATTAAACTCATGACGATGAATACGCCGCCATAAGCT
Source organism: Staphylococcus massiliensis CCUG 55927 (assembly GCF_000298075.1). Classification (GTDB taxonomy): domain Bacteria; phylum Bacillota; class Bacilli; order Staphylococcales; family Staphylococcaceae; genus Staphylococcus; species Staphylococcus massiliensis. The sequence continues at coordinate 137,757 of NZ_JH815594.1, forward strand.
GCATAAACACGTCCAAACGTCGGATATACTTGCATCGTTGCAACAACACCATACAATATCAGCAGTATACCGCCACCTAAACCGAACAACATACTTTGTTCTTCGCGTAGCCATAACCAGATGAGGTAACCGCCACCTATTTCACATAATCCAGCCAATATAAATACCGCGATTGGATAAATCACTGACATCTTTGTCACCTCCTGAAAAGCCCTTTAAATATCTTACCATTATAATAAGAAAAACTGCCTGCACATTCATGCAAACAGTTTCTCACGTTCAAATAACAAATGACGCAATCACTTATGCGTTTTTATTTTTCCAAAGTCTCTTAATTGAAGCAAATAAACCTTTATCAAATGATAATACAGCGTCTTTATACACTTTCATCGTTAAGAACATTAAGACGGCAATCGTAATGAGTGAAATAATCATACCGACTAAAACATGCCAAAACGGTGTATCTGGACTCGAGCTTCTTAAGAACATGACATACGGCGAGAATAACGGTATAAAGCTTGTAATCTTTGCAATAAGAGAGTTCGGTGTTGCTAGGTTGAACATTACAATGTAGAAAGCCCCTACTTGAATTAACGTCATCGGCGCAATCGCTTGACCAACATCCTCAATACGAGCCGTCATTGCACCAAGCATTGCTGCTAAGAATATGAAACTGATGATACCTAAGATAAAGAATATAACACCATAAATCATGACTTTAACGGCATCCGGACCAACTTTAAGATCAAGTGTTTCAAACAGGCTACTTAAGTCAAACACGAAGTAACTAAATACCATCGTAGCTACGATAAGCAGTAGTTGTGTAAACGCGACCGCTATAATCGCGAGTATCTTCGATAGCACATGCGCAATTGGAGACACACTCGTTATAACCATTTCGATAACACGTGACGTCTTCTCATTAGCTACTTCCATACCGATTTGGCTCGCATAATTGATAATGATAAAGAACATTAAGAACACGATGACATAGACAAATCCAGTGATAAAGAAAGATTCACTCGAATCACGTTCAGTTTCTTTATCATCTTCTGAAACCTTGAGATCATCTACCTGGCTTTGAGATAACAACTTCTGCATTTTATCAGGTTTGATATTTAAACTTTGGCTCATACGTTGTTGTTGGAACGTCGTTAAGATGCCTTGTAATTTCGCCTTATCGCCTGGATCTGCGTTTTGGCGCCCTACAATCGTTCCTTTCAACGCGTGATCTTTTGTTTCTTCAATAATATATGCCGTATCTAAATCCTTATCTTTAACTTTCTCTTTAGCCGCTTCAGCTGAGTTCACATACTGAATTTTAGCATTGTCATCAATCTTTTCTTCAGCTGCCTTAAGTTGTTTGTATAGATCTTTATCTTGCGTAACAATACCTACTTCGCCCATACCCGGGTTAAATGCTTTAATGATTTTATCAATATTTGCACCTACCAAAATTAACACCATCATTAATAACGTCATCAAGACGAACGACTTCGTTTTAATCTTTTTAATGTAAGTGAGTTTAAATGTCGCGAGAAACTTACTCATGAACCTCACCTACTTTCTGAATAAAGATGTCAGTGAGCGATGGTTCGATAACTTGGAAACGTTTCACATAGCCCTTCGCTACGACCGCTTGGAAGACCTGCTCCGCTACCGCTTCGTCTTCAATAAGCACCTCTGTAACACGTTTACTTTGTGAAAGGTCCACAACTCCAGGCAACGCTTCTAAATCCTCATATGTATGTTCGCCTTCAATCACAATCTTTTTATGACCAAAATCATTTTTAACGTCCTTAATCGAACCTGATACAACTAATTGACCTTTATTAATAATCGCAACATCGTCACATAACTCTTCAACATGATCCATACGATGCGAACTAAAGATAATCGTCGTCCCCGCTTCATTCAATTCAATGACCGCCTTTTTTAAAAGCTCTACGTTAACCGGGTCAAGTCCGCTAAACGGCTCATCCAAAATAAGTAATTCTGGTTTATGAATTAAGCTTGCCAGCAATTGAATCTTTTGTTGGTTACCTTTAGATAACGCTTCGATTTTCTTCGTACGATGTTCCGTCACTTCAAAGCGTTCAAGCCATACGTCTAAAGCTTTTTTAATTTCCTTTTTAGGCATACCTTTAAGCGTAGCTAGATACACCAACTCTTCTTCAACGGTATGTTTTGTATGAAGTCCTCTTTCTTCAGGTAAGTAACCTATTGAATCATATAAGTGTTTATCTACTTTCTGTCCCTTATAAGTTACTTTACCGTACGTAGGTTTTAACAATCCAAGAATCATTCTAAACGTCGTTGTCTTACCAGCACCATTACGTCCTAAGAAACCAAGCATGCGACCTTCAGATAATTCGAATGAAATATCATCAACAGCATTAAAGTCCCCAAACGTTTTCGAGATACTTTGAACAGATAACGTCATGCATATACACTCCTTACTTTAATTGCATTACTCTTAGTATATAATAATTGAGGACTTTTTAGTTAAAAGAATATAAATTTTACTTTAAAATTAATAACCAATTAACAATGCTATTGTCATACCTAATCCACAAATTACGACCCAACCTAGGATAATACGCCAAGCAAATTTCAGCCATTCTACATATGAAATACCGGCAACGGCTAACGCCCCCATAAGTACTGCCGATGTTGGGAATAAACTATTACTAATCGCATCACCATATTGGAAAGCGAGAACGGTAATTTGTCGATTGATGTCGAGAATATCTGAAATCGGTACCATTAATGGCATCGTCGTCAAAGCTTGACCCGAACCTGAAGGAATAAAGAAATTAAGCATAAATTGCAAGATAAACATCGCAAGTACCGTTACTGCGCCAGGTAAATTTTCAAGAAGTGACGTCATACCAAACACAATCGTGTCGATAATCTTACCATTCTCAAGTATCACAACAATACCTTTCGCAAATCCTACGATCATCGCACCATACAACACGGACTTCATACCTTCAATTAATGCATCAAACGTACCATTAAAGCCAAGGCCACCGACAAATCCTGCGATAATACCTGCTAATAAAAAGTTCGCACTCATTTCGTTGAACGTCCAACCGTAGTTAAAGATACCAAATACGTTCACGACAATGGCCGCTACAAGTATCAGTAAACTCAGTAATTGCCTCACTGAGAAGTGAATTTTATCTACCATTTGTTGAGACTGTGCTTCAGGTGTTTGTTCAAGGTGATAAACATAACTCTTCGTCTTATCCTTTTTAATGCGTTTCGCATATATCATGACATAAAGAATCGCCGCAGACACGATAAAGAGATATATAATTGAACGCAGTCCCCAACCTGAGAACATCGGAATTTCCGCAACCTTTTGTGCCACACCGACCGTAAACTGATTCAACATCCCCCCAATAAATCCGCTTGATGCACCAAGTATCACCATCGCAGCACCCGTTAACGCGTCATAGCCAAGTGCGCGCGCAATTATAATACCGATTGGCACAAAGATAATGGTCTCCTCCGCCAACCCAATTGAAAAGCCCAGCACAGAAAACAACAACATCGTGAGCGGAATCATTAACACTTTAGATTTACCTAAAGAACGCATCGCTTTATTAACACCCGCTTCAATAGCACCAGTACGGTGGACAATGCCGAATGCGCCCCCTACTAAAAAGATGTAAAATACAATATCCGCTCCTGAAATTAAACCTTCAGGAATCGAACGAAACATATCTATGCCTGGTACGGCTTGCTGATCTACGTGTTGGTAAGAACCTGGCACTACTTTCGTTTGATCCCCTTCCTTAACACGGTCGTAGGTGCCTGCAGGTATCACGTACGTTAGCACGACAGATAAGGCGATAACCATGAGCAGTAACGCGTATGTGTGAGGCGTTTTGAGCTGAAACTTCTTATCTTTTTTCTCCATAAATTTTCCCCTTTAAGCTTTTACCTTATCTTACAAAAATTGTTAGAATATTTCAAAAACTGATTTCATTTAACCTTTCCCTTTTTCAAAATAAAAAATCCGGCAAAGATTGTACTTCACCGGATAACTAAGTATTTATTCTTTCTTTAGGGATATGCCATTTCGATAGAACAATATACGAATGGTTACATATGAACCTAACAATAATAGGATTAAAATGATTGGCATTACAATACTTTGATGTAGAATAAGTTGTAATGCTAAATCAAGTACTGCCGTAAGGAGCACACTATAAAATAGAATGAGATACGTAATCGTTTTGAGTTTAAATAATTTCAAACGTTCAAGTTCATCACGTTTGTCATTTTCAAGAAGTGAGTTGTAAACAAAATCTATGATCTTCATGCCTCAACACCACCAATTCCATCAGCATCTACTTTGACTTGTTTACGCAGTTGTTTAGTTGATGAATACGCTAAAGGTAGGTAAAAGATTACAAAGGATCCGGTTATTTGAATAAAAGCATTCCATACATTCACCTTTAAAGTAAACATCATAATCATCATTGATATAACCATAAATAGATAAACCAAGACACCACCGATAATACTGATACGTTTACGACGTTGAATATATGCTTCTTTCTCCGCTTCACTCGCCACAACTTTCTTACGTTGTGTCACAAAGTCACTATGAATTGCCGCTCGTGCGCCTACTATAAAGAAGATTACTGTTAATAGAATCGGCGTGAGTGACATTGTTGCTGTCGCAATCGATGTGATAACTGAGATATACCACACTATAAATAAAGCCACTACTAACAACGTTTCAACGAATCCAATTATCTTCGTGCCCATAGTACGTTGATATTCATCTAGTCCCGATTGATCTTTCGTAAAATCACTTAAACGATAGCTCGCCATATTAATCACCTTCTAAAAATAAGTCGTCTAAAGTTACATTAAGTGTCTTCGCGATGTTTATACACAAATTTAATGATGGATTATACTTATCATTTTCAATTAAGTTAATCGTTTGTCTAGAGACACCTATTCGTTTCGCTAGTTCTAACTGAGAGAGGCCGCGCGCGCCTCGATACTTTTTCACATGGTTAACCTGTTTCAAAATGCCACCTCTTCAAATGTCACATATATGTTACATGTACAATATATATGACATCTTATAGACTGTCAACTTTCGTTCGTAATTGTATATTAATACTTGATTTAGAATATTTATTCGTTTATACTCTATATAAATTCAAACTGGTATTATTGGAGTGGATATTATGACAACTTACACAACTTCATTACACCAACTTAATCAATTTAAAGGTAAAAGCTTTTTAAAAACGATGGATTATACAGGTGATGAACTACTAACTTTAATTGACTTTTCAATGGAGTTAAAAGATAAAAAGCAACGACACATTCCGCATCGTTATCTTGAAGGTAAAAACATCGCGCTTATCTTTCAGAAACCTTCGACGCGTACACGTTGTGCGTTCACTGTTGCCGCGCGAGACATGGGTGCTTTCCCACAATTTCTCGGTGAAAAGGATTTACAACTTGGTACGAAAGAATCGGCTGAAGATACGGCTAAAGTGCTTGGAAGAATGTTCGACGGTATTGAGTATCGTGGCTTTAAACAATCAGACGTTGAGGATTTAGCGCAACATTCAGGTGTTCCCGTGTGGAACGGTTTAACGGATGATTGGCATCCGACTCAAATGTTAGCTGACTTTATGACCCTTAAAGAAAAGCTCGGTGCATTGAAAGGCAAAACGCTCACTTACGTGGGAGATAGTCGAAACAACGTTGCGCATTCATTATTAATTGCGGGCAGTCTGCTCGGTGTCAACATTCATATTGCTGCACCTACTGCTTTACAACCTAAAGCTTCCGTTGTGGAAAAGGCCAAAAGCTTTGCGAGCGAATCTGGAAGTCATATCCTTATTACAGACGATATCGAGGAAGCAGTTCAAGGTACTGACGCGTTGTACACTGACGTCTGGGTGTCTATGGGTGAGGATGAATCCGTAGTTGCAGAGCGTATTGAACTACTTAAACCATATCAAGTGAACCAATCTATGATAGATCAAACGAAGAATCCAGATGTGCTCTTCTTACACTGCCTTCCTGCTTGTCACGATTTGAAAAGCGAAATGGGCGAAGCCTTCTATGAAAAGTTTGGTATGAAGGAACTTGAAGTCACAGATGAGGTTTTTAGAAGTAAACATTCAGTCGTCTTCGATCAAGCAGAGAACCGTCTGCATACGATAAAATCAGTCATGGCTGCGACACTTGGAGATATTTATTAAAATTGCATATTTTATGAATAAAAATTAGGCGAACTCTCGATGTGTTGAGTTCGCCTTTTTTAATTGAAGCTTAAAACCCGAAATCTTCTTTAGGATTTGGACCGTACTTGTTAGGACCCTTTTGCGATTTATATATCGCGACAATAAAGATAGCTATCGTAAGCAGCCAATATAGGTTACTTAGAATTAATCCAAATGCACCACTTAAATAATCAAAATTTGGTGTACTGAGTGCAGTAACTGCTTTTTCAATTTGTGTAAAACCCAATCCTGACGATAATTCTATGAAGAACCCGAAGAACCTTGCTATTAAAGATATAATGAGTATCATAATTGGAATAGTCATCGACCAACCTACATCATGAAAGCGTCGCACACTAAGTGTGAACGCCGGAATTGTTAAGAAAATGAATATGAGTGAGATTATAAACTCTAAAATTCTGTCGTTCATAGAATTAAATGACATTTCGGAAACTAAAATAGAAATACCAGTTAACGCAATTGTAAACAATATCGCCCATATGACCATGTACCAAAATTCACTTCGAGAACTTCTACCTTTAATGTTGAAGTAGTTTTTGAAAAACAATACAAGTGCTTCAAAAAATCCTATATCTCTTTCGATTTTAAGCGCCTCCTTGATGGAATTATTAAAAGTGGCTCGATAATTTTCAAGCCACTTAAGAATTAGTAATGATATTTGTCTTGATTATTTTCGTGGGGCTTTTCAGAAGAAGCATCACCATGAAAACGATCGTTTAAATCACGCTGGTTGTCACTATAGCCATCACCGTCATAGCGATTGTCGTAATGATTGATTGCTTTCGGATTAGGACCGTATTTGTTCGTGCCTTTCTTAGAATCAAGAATCGTCACGACGAGAGAGAAAATGCTAAGTACGAAACTTAGTAAACCAAACACCATCATGAAAATCGCGAGACCGATTGGAAAATTTTCAGGCGTATAATTTTTCTCTATAACGACTTGAACGACGTTTGTTCCTACGCCGACAAGAAAATTAAATATAAACAACCCGATTGGCACCCAAGTTGGAAATCCTACATCATGGAATCGTCGAACTAATAATGCTAAGTTCGGTATAAAAGACCCTAATGTGAATAGTCCCCAAATGATTCCCATTAGAATTCCTAATATCGGATTAATAATGAAACTAATAATTGTAACGAACATAAAAGCGATATGTATAATGACAAACCATAGTGCGACATACCAATACTCGCTTCGACGACTTCTTCCTCTAAAATTAAAATAGTTCGTCCAAAATAATTTAAACGCTTCTAAAAACCCTACGTCCTTCTTCATAAAGTCTCTCCTTCTTTTTAAAAATTTCTGTAATTTTGAAATATAAGTACATCGTATCATATAACTAAAAAATTAAAACACTTTTATAATTAATTATAATTTTAGATTGTTTAATAAAGCAATGATATCAGTATTTAAGTCCATTTAAATTAATGATAAAGTTATTCTAACAAGGAGTGAACGTCATGGATTTTATTGAAAGAGACACTGAAACGATAGCTAAGGACTTACTGGGCCTTAAGATTATTTATATCGATCCTGAATCAGGCACGAGATTTAGCGGTTTTATTGTTGAGACAGAAGCGTATCTCGGGACGATTGACCGCGCGTCGCATAGTTACAACGGTCGCCGAACACCGCGAGTCGAGTCGCTATATCGTAAAGGCGGCACAATTTATGCGCATGTGATGCATACACATTTACTTATCAATTTCGTAGCTCAAGACGAAGATGTACCTCATGGTATATTGATCCGTGGAATTGAACCTGATGAAGGTGTTGAAGAGATGTCGTTGAATCGAAATAAGACAGGCTATGATATCACAAATGGTCCAGGTAAATTGACGAAAGCTATGAACATCAAGCAAAGTTTAGATGGCACGCCAATCAATGCCGGCCCATTTTATATAGATGAAGAAAACCGTCGATATCCTAAAGAAATCGTAGCTGATGCTCGAATTGGCATTCCTAATAAAGGTGAATGGACGGATAAACCGCTTCGTTTCACCGTTAAAGGGAACCCTTATGTCTCACGTCGTCCGAAACGCGATATGATCGACGCCAAAGATACTTGGAAATAGATGTATGAGACGCTGACCACCATATTCCTTTACTTCACTTTCTGAAAAGCCCTTTAGTGAAACTTTGAATGGTGGATGAGACTTGATAACGGATCGCTCATCAAGTTTCAATGGCTCTGAGACTCGATCACGGCTCGCTCATCAAGTTTCAAATGGCCTGAGACTTGATTACGGATTCACCATCAAGTTTCAAATGCCCTGAGACTTGATTACGGATTCACCATCAAGTTTCAAACACCCTGAGACTTGATTACGGATTCACCATCAAGTTTCAAAGGCTCTGAGACTTGATTACGGATTCACCATCAAGTTTCAAATCACTCAAATGCGCCCTCCTACAAAATTCAATGCCAACACCTCACTACCCACAAAAAAAAGTGGAACCCACTCTAGCAGGTTCCACTTTTTATACTTACTTATTTTCCTTTTTGCGAAGTAAACCAAACTGGATGGTTATAATCGCACATATCATCAATACTAAAGGATAGAAAGAGTATTGAAGTACTTCTAAATATGAAACTTTACCATATTGTTCAACCATTAACATGCCGCTATCATGCGGTAACAACATCAAAGCACTTGCCGCAAAGATATCAAGTAGACTTGCCATTCGCTTCGGTGGCACTTTGTACTCCTGACCGATTTCTTTTGCAATAGGTGCAGAAATAATAATCGCAAGCACATTATGAACAAGTGACGCGGATAGAATACCTGCCATGAAACTGATGACGTATTCAGCACTCTTACGATTTCGGGCCTTAGATTTCATAGTCTTGATGACCCAATCAATACCGCCGTAATAACGGATTAAGGCTACTAAACCAGAAACTAAGAATGCGACTAAGAAGATTGGAAACATACTTTCCATACCTTTACCAAGCGCACTCGTCCATTGGAAGAAATCAAGCTTACCTTCAGCAATTCCGATAATCCCCGTCATCACAATACCGATCATGAGTACAAGAATAACGTCCAGACCAAAAACTGCTGCTACCAACACAAATAGATACGGTAACACATCTAAGAAATTGAAACTTAAGTCACCTTTAATATTACCAGTACCGCCAACTACCGCATAAATGATAAAGGTAATTATTGCTGCAGGTAGCGCAATCAGAAAGTTCATTCTAAACTTATCTTTCATCTTCGCGCCAACACCATTCGTCGCAGCAATCGTCGTATCCGAAATAATCGATAAGTTATCGCCGAAGTATGCACCTGCTATTACCGCAGCACCTGCAGCTGCAACATTTAAATCAGCAGCCTGTGCGACACTAACACCTACAGGAATAAAGGCTGCTTGGGCGCCAGTCGACGTACCTAGTGTTAACGCGGCGAAACCACTAATAATGAATATCCCTGGAATAATCAAGCTCGCTGGAATCACTGATAATCCCATGTTCACCATGGCATCCTTACCACCCATTTCACCAGCGGCAGTCGAGAACGCGCCAGCTAATAACAGGATTAATCCAAGTTGCACAATGCCTGAGTTACCAGCATTCTCTGTAAATACCTTAACCTTTTTAGTAAAAGGCGTCTTAATGTCATAACATAACCAGGCGATTGCAATACCTATAAATATCGCGACATATCTAGGCAATTTGTCAAAAGCATCTTCACTACCCATTATCGTAAAAAACAACCCTACGCCAATGTAAAGCACTAAAAAAATCACTAACGGAAGTAACGCTAAAGCACCATACTGTTTTTTACTGCGTAATTCGTTAGACATTTTCATTTCTCCTATTCATATTATTACTATCAGAATTATACATTTTTTTAGATATAATACAAGGTTCTTGTTTAATTCCAATTATTGAAAATATATTTTTAAAGTTCTAAAAACTTTAATATTTATTTTCGCTCCCCCTTGAAAAGCCCTTATAAAGCGTTAGTTCCCGTTGATTAAACTAAAAAAGTGAGGCGCTCACGCCTCACTCCATCAACCTTATTTAATTCGAATTTCGCCTGTATCGGCTACTAATTTAAATAGATACTTTCCGTCACCACTACGTCTATCTTTAAGCGCATCATTTTCAAAGGAAACATCGCCAACACCGGAACGCGCATCAAATTGTGTATTTTGAGGTAATTCATCATACGTAATATCGATTTCACCTGTATCCGTTTCTGCACTCGCATAAATATCAGGTGTCATATCTTCTATACGAATTGTACCTGTGTTCGTATAAGTGTCTAAGCGTGTGTAAGTCGTTTTCTTAGAAATAAAGTCGCCAGTATCGATATGAATTAAAGAATTTCCTAATTTATTGTGTTCTGATTTCACACGGCCTGAATCAACATCTATTTCAGACATTTTAGATCGAATGCCTTTAATCTTAACGTCACCCGAATCTGACTCTAGCTTAAGTTTCTCCAATTCTGTTTCTGGAACAGTAACGATAACTTTGTTGCGATTAGTTTTACCAAAGATGTCAAATTCTACATGGAAGCTTGAATCTTCTTCTACCTTCAACGTTTTATCTTCAACTTTTGTGCTAAATTTCGTAACCTTATCATTAAGCATGGTTTCAACCTTAAAGCGATCGCCTTTTCTTATCTCAACATCTGCAGAGATCGTATCAATATCTAACCCATGAATTGGTTCATCGAACGATTTACTTTTCTTCTTAGTGACGCCATGATCTTCACTCATTTTCTTCACTTCATAGAACGTCAAAGCTCCGAATACAACAGTGATGATAAGTCCTATGATTAATAGTATCTTTAAATATTTTCTCATGCCTTCGTACTCCTTTTAAACTGATCAATATTCCACTTCAAGTATCGAACACATAGTTTAATAAATGATTTAATAGCTTTAATCGCGATCACTAGGAATATAAGCCCTATGCCAAACATCGTTAGAGAAACGTAGACTTCTAAAGGCATAAGATTGTTAAAGCCATCCGTAGCTCCCTTTAATATCATAAATAATGGCGCGGTTACAAAGCCTACACTCATCGATGCAATCGTAAACAATATACCGACGATAAACATAAACGGTATCGTAATCACGAAAAAGTTCAGCACGCCTAGTCCGATCGTCGCGATAATTGCTTTTCCGACATCACCAACCTTACCACTTTCATGTGCGCGTTCGACAGCCATAGATGCATTCATTTCTTTAGCAATATCTTTAGGGTGACCAAGTTCTTCCGAGATCTGTGCTTCAGACTTACCATCCCGCATCCCATCTAAGAAATGTATATGATATTCATCGATTATGTCGTTCTTTTCATCTTCACTGATATGCTTTAAATGATTTCGTAATGTGGCTAAATAAGCCTCTTTATTCATTCGCGTTTGCCTCCTTTATGAAAATGTCTACAATCTCAATAAATGATTCCCATTCAACTAAACGTGCTTCTAAACGCTCGCGTCCCTTTTCTGTAAGGTCGTAGTATTTTCGTTGAGGACCTTCAGATGACGGTTGGTAATAAGTTTGTAACACGTCGTCTTTAACGAGACGCCTTAAAAGTGGGTACACCGTTCCTTCAGCAATCGTCATATGTCGCCCGATTGACTGAACAAGCGAATACCCATATTGAGGCTCATTTTTGATGATTAATAACACAATTAATTCTAAAGCGCCTTTCTTATATTGAATATTCAATCGTTACACCTCGTTTTCCGGTACTGTGTATTACCAAGTACTCAAATAGAATATAGCACATCACTATTATACATTGCAAGGTACTGGTTAATATTTAATACACAGATTTTTATCATTGCACATAAATACACCTCATCATCGTGGTCGGCAATACCTTTCAAAGCTTTCCTATTTCCACTTTAAAAGCCCTCTGCCCTACCCTTAATGACAAGGTGTATATCGAATTATTTATAATTTAATGACAAATTCTTGTTTAATATATTCAGTTTCAGACTCTATAATACATACATAGAAGTGTTCTGTTTCAGGAGTCATTACAATTGGATGCGTGATACGGAGTTGAATTGGTTTATCGTAGTCTAATTCTTGCGTAAGGAGCGTGTTACCCTTAGGATCCATAATCATACAGTTTAAGTATGGTCGCCCTTCTACATCTAAACATTTGAAAGTTACTTCAGCTTGATTCGAATTAATGACTTTAATGTCTAGATCAAAATCATCTAAGCGTTCTACCTCTCTTTTCATTATGAAAGCTTCCACGTTCGATATCGCTAAATTCGAGGCAGCTATACCTGGGTGCATGACTAAAGTTAGCTCATTATCAAAAGCACTAATCACTTCAGATACTTCATAATGCTTGGTCGAACTATCATAACCACTCGTATCAATATAATGGTGATTCAGCATTACCGTAGTAAATGGTGCTAATTGACGTAACGTAAGATGGTAATCTTTAACCGCTTCATAATCTTTCATATTAAATCTCGTCTTAAATACAGTCGTCGTTGGATAATCATTTAGAAGTTGTTCAAAAGAAGTATGTTCATGTTCGCTGATTGGGATATGTTCTAATTTTAGCGTGTCGTTAATTTGTGTAGTTAATAGAAGTTGTTCAAGTAAGTTTTTAGGATCTTCATAAATGGATGTTTTCCAATTGTCTTTTAAATAAGTAATTGTAGAAACATCAGGCAATTCTTTAAGAAATTCTTCCGGTGTTGCATAAACGTGATAATCATTTTGTCGATGCAACATTTTAACATGTGTTGGTAGTTTATATTTATTTATATCTTGCTTCACGATTTGTTCCCCCGTTTATATCTTTCTATAAAACAAACTTTCAACGATTTGAATTTATCACAATTTTATTATTTAAAATATTACTTCATCGACCAAAAATATGGTAAAATGTTTCCATTAAATACTTTAGGGGTTTAAAGCATGCAAGTACTATGGAAGAAGTTCAAGAAAGATAATTATTAAGCTCAAATAGATGAATGTGGCATTGAGATCGGAACACCTCATGTCGATTACACCTACAAAGTAAAACGACAAGCAGTCTTACATTATATCTCAAAGGGTTCCGGTACAATTCATTACGAAGACCAAGTTTATCATCTTAAAGCAGGCGACTTATTTCTATTAAAGAAGGATATTAACGTATCCTATTATCCGTCGCCGACTAACCCTTGGACATACTACTGGGTTGGTTTTAGTGGCAAGCAAGTCCGTTCTTATCTCTCACGTTCAACTGTAAACGAAGACTATGTGATTCAAGACACAGATACCAAGACGCTTTCTCATATCATATTCAATATGTGTGATATTGCGAGGTCTTATAATCCAATACTTTCAGACGATATTCGACTCATGCGTCACCTATACGACCTGCTCTATCATCTTCAACTTCAATTCCCGAAACCAATTGAAGATATTAAACCTGAATCGTATTCCACCTTAGAAAAAGCACTAAACTACATTCATAATCACTATATGGATGGCATTACCATTCATGACATCACAGAGCACGTGAATTTAAGTCGTAGCTATCTCTATAAACTTTTTAAGAACAACTTAGACGAATCACCTCAATATTACTTAATACACCTCAGAATGTACAAAGCTTCCCAACTACTACTTCATACCAACAAACCGATTAATACAATTGCGCGTGAAATTGGTTATCATGATGCGCTCATGTTCTCAAAAGCATTCAAAAAACACTTTAGTATGAGTGCTTCTCAATATCGCAAAAGCCATCGTGACTAATTATTTAAATATTCTAATAATTTAAAACGTTATGTATATAGTAAAAATACAATTGTGCAGTTCGAAAAATATGTGGAATCACTTATAATTTTTCTGTATAATATAATACATTGGCCATGAAAGCCCTTTCTAAATTAAATCTAGGGGGAAAATAGATGATAGAATTAAACAATCTTACAACTTTGTTTCTAGCTTGTCTCATGCTTTTAATTGGTCAAGCTATTGTAAACAAAGTTAACATATTCAGGCGTCTTTGTATTCCATCACCGGTTATTGGTGGATTAATATTCGCTATCTTAGTCGCAATCTTACAGTCAACAGGAATTGTGAACATTAAACTTGATTCGAAGTTTTTCCAAAACTTCCTCATGATCGCCTTCTTCACTACAATTGGACTAGGTGCATCATTTAAATTATTACGTCTCGGTGGAAAGGTCCTTTTAATCTATTGGTTATTATGTGGTATTCTTGCCATCATGCAAAACGTGATTGGAGTATCACTTGCCAAAGTAATGAACTTAGATCCACTACTTGGTTTAACAGCTGGTACCATGTCAATGGAAGGTGGACATGGTAACGCTGCGGCATATGGTCAAACCGTGCAAGAACTAGGCGTTGATTCTGCTTTAACTGCTGCTTTAGCTGCAGCTACATTAGGTCTTGTTTCAGGTGGTTTAATAGGGGGACCAGTCGTACGTTTCTTAATCAAAAAGCACAACTTAGAACCAGCTAAAACTGAAAATACTTCGAAAGATTACAGTCAACTCGACTTCAATAAGAAGTTACACAATCGTTTTACATTCTCAGAAGTGTTCTTTATTCAATTAACGATCATTTCATTCTGTATGGCATTAGGAACATACTTAGCTGAACAATTCAGTGAAGCTACAGGCCAAAACGTACCTGTATACGTTGGTGCCATGTTCATTGCCGTAATTGTGCGTAACATTAGTGAATTTACTGGGCTTAATATCGTGGACCTTAAAATTAATGATCGTATCGGAGATATCTCATTAAATATCTTCTTATCACTCGCTTTAATGAGTATTAAACTTGTAGAAATCTATAGTTTAGCATTACCGTTAACTGTAATTGTTATCGTTCAAATTATTTTCGTTGTGTTATTCTCAGTATTCGTCGTATTCTTCTTACTCGGCAGAAACTATGATGCTGCAGTAATGATTGGTGGCTTTATTGGTCACGGTCTTGGTGCGACTCCTAACGCAATGGCAAACTTAGAAGCCATCACGAAACGTTTTGGTAACTCTCCAAAAGCATACTTAGTTGTACCTATTGTTGGTGCGTTCTTAGTAGACTTACTTGGTGTACCAATTATCACAGGCTTCATCAACATCTTTAAATAATTCTAATATCAACAATAAAAAGGCTAGGACAATTGTCATGAAATGAGCTTAATTGCTTAATTTCATACAATTCCTAAACAGCTGACTCCTAGGGGAGTAGCGTGACACCAGAGACTACAGGCTCTGGCCACGCCCCAGGAAAGCATGCTGTTTATAGGAATTGTTAAAAAGTCCTAGCCTATTTTTTTTATATTCCTCGTTGTGTTATCCAATTCATTACATAAGGATCCATCACATATTGAGCATCTTTCAACGCTTCTAAATCACCTTTATCAAGCAATACAGCTATCTTTTTCATATGATGATAAAATGTTTCTAAATAGTTAATCGTCTCGTCGACGCCATATTGTTCTACATATTCTAATATTGGTCGTGACATGCCTACTGCCGTAGCACCAAGTGTCAACGCTTTAATCGCATCTAAAGGGTTTCTAATACCACCGCTCGCAAACACAGTTATATCATCTTGAAAGGCTTTTGTTTCAAGTAAACTGATTAAAGTTGATTGACCCCAGTCTGACATATATGCCATGTCCTTCAGTGGTCGACGTTCATTTTCAATGAGGGCAAAGTTCGTGCCACCACGTCCACTCACGTCTACATGTTTAATGCCGAGTGATTGAATGCGCGATAATGTTTCATGACTCATACCAAAGCCAACTTCTTTAATAATAACAGGAACATCGATCTCACTTTGAATAGATTCAATATGTGTCATCCATTCAACAAAGTCACGACTACCTTCTGGCATAACGAGCTCTTGAAGCGTATTCACATGGATTTGAAGGGCATCCGCTTCTAACATTTCTACTGCACGTTTCGCACCATCTAAAGATACATCTGCGCCAACGTTACTCATTACAAGTCCTTTAGGATGATTGTGTCTTACAATCTCAAAGGTATCTTTGAGCGATTCATCTTTAAGCGCTGCATGCGTTGAACCGACAGCCATCGGGATATCTAAGGTATGTGCCACTTGAGAGAGTTTGTCGTTAATCGACTTCGTCCAACGACTACCCCCTGTCATCGCATTGATATATAAAGGTTTCTTCCCTTTCATAAAGGACCTATTTACCAACAAATCTACATCTTCTAAATTGATATGCGAGATTGAATGATGTACAAATCGCATATATTCAAAATCTGATTGTACGTTCTGATGTTGCGACATCGCGAGTTTCACATGTTCATCTTTACGCATTTCCCTTTGACGAAACGAATCCATGCTTATAACCTCCAACATAATGATATGTTGACTATATCACATTTTCAAAATGAAACCAGATGTAATTATCCCGTCACAAATGTTTTTATCGCATCAAACATACTATAGCAACCTAGAAAACATACAGTTAAGACAACTAGGAAGCCTAGAATATTTAAAACTGTGCCATTTTTAAACTTACCCATCATACCTTTCTTATTAATAATGACATAAATTAAAATGGCAATGAGTGGTAATATCATGCCGTTTAACGCTTGAGCTATCAATAATACTTCCAATGGTTCGAAGCTTAGAGCTGACGTAATAATACCAATCATGATGATAATAGCGAAGACAATTTTATACTTCGTATTCTTCATGCCACCTTTCCAACCCATGCAACTACTAATCGTAGTCGCGGCACCCATTGGCGAGGCAATTGCTGAAGATAATCCTGCCGCAAATAAACCGATACTAATCATGACTGGCGCAAAATCACCCATAATCGGCTTTAAAGGTTCTGCGAGCTGTACCACGCTCGTCACTTTTTTACCATCGATTAACGCGCCTGCTAGAATTAAAATCGATGCTGAAATCAAACCGCCCACAGTAATTGATAGGATCGTATCGAGTCGAGCAGCTTTTAAATCACGCGTACCGTCAAAACGTTCATGTACTGAATTTGCGTGAATAAAGAAATTGTACGGTACTACCGTTGTTCCAATAAGTGCAATCATCGTAAGTACCGAACCATTTGGCAGAGAAGGTAAGAACGCGCCTTTTAAAACAGCACCAAAGTCGGGTTGCACAATGAATACCGTCGTTATGAAGATGATACCCATGATGACTACAAGTAAAAGCATCATCTTCTCAACAAGATGATAACTTCCGCTAATACCAATCGCTAAAATAATCAAGCCAATTACAGGCGCAACCGCATTCTCAGGAATGTTGAATAAGTACGATGCACCAAGCGATGTACCTAACAAATCACCACTGATATAGGCGGCGCAACCAAGTGTCACTGCAATCATTGAGAACCATACTGCACCGAACTTTAGAATATGATGGTGAAATAAATCTTGAATGGCTTCACCAAGTCCTTCGTTCGTCACTAAACTAATTCTGACAATCATTTCTTGTAAGATAATTGTTGCGATAATTGAAAAGATCACTGTCCATAACAAACTATAACCAAACGAGGCACCACCTTGTGTCATCGTTGTTACAGTACCTGGACCTATAAATGAAGCTGTTACAATCATACCTGGTCCTAGGATTTTTAACTTTTTAATCCCCTTTTCTTTTTCCATAAAGACCATCCCCTATGATGTTCAAACTTTATTCAGATATTTCGCATGACCGGCTAAGACGTATAAGACAACCGTCGAGACAAAGTGCGCGCTATTCTGGTTCGGATCTTGCATCGGATACACTTCGACAAAGTCCATACCTACAAGACCTAACTGCGCAAATTCATACACGAGCGTTAAGAGCTCATAACTTGTTAAACCATTGCCATCAACTGGTCCCCCTGGGTTAAAAGCAAAGTCGAGCACGTCACTACAAATGGTTAAATACACTACGTCAACATCTTTAGACGCTTGTTTATAGATATCTCGCGCATAGGCTTTTAGGTCATCTTGTGCTTTAATATCATTAATCGTAATTGTCGTTGCACCATTCTCTTTCGCATAGCGCCCTGTATCTGGCTTATTACGAGGGCCATGAATGCCGGTATGCATAATACTTTCGTTCACAATGCCCTCTGTTTCATAGAGACGCATAAATGGAGTATTACGTGCGAAACGTTCATCCTCATGAATAGGCATATTGTCATAATGCGCGTCTAAATGAATAATACCGACCTTTTGATTCGTAGAAGTGAGTCCCTTTAAGATTGGATACGTTACGCCATGATCGCCACCGAAGCCGACTAAGAATTTACCTGTTTGCCATAGTTTCGTCGCAAAGCGTTCGATCTCGTTGACAGTCGCTTCGACATCATGAGGTACAGTAGAAACATCCCCTACATCACCGATTGATAGATGTTCAAAGACATCGATGTGGTCGAGTTCAGGTAAGTAGCCACTATAACGCGCTGAGGACAACCGAATTTGTTTCGGCCCAAGTTCACAACCCGTGTAATCACCCCATGTACAAGGTCCTTCGAATGGCACGCCATACACGAGCACATCCGTGTTGTAGTCGTCAGTTTGACTAAGATTGTCACCCCCTAAGAAACATGGTGTATTACCATAGATATTCTTTTTCATGTATAAAATCCCCTTTTTAAAAGTAATTTGTAACTTTTGGTTCATTATATATCTATTTCAAATCACAATCAATGATAAATCAGAATATTCAAAATTTACCGTAAATTTAAAAGCATTTTATTCTGTGCTTTAAATGCTTTTGATTATTGATTTCATTAAATGATTAAATTTAATTTACTTTTCGAAAGGAACTCGCGTTATACAAGGCATTGAAGTCATGATAAAATTTCTTTAAACAGTTTACGAAGGAGGTCGTCGACATGAACGCACCACTGTCATATCAAGGTGAGGTTATTGAGGATTGGATTGACCGCAATAATCATATGAACGATGCGGAATACAACCGCGTCTTTAGTGAAACGGTAAACGACTTTAACAACGATATGGGATTAACGAACGCATATCGAAACGCGCACGCTTACACGGTATTCACGCTCGAATTACATACGACTTACATTAAAGAAATTACGTTAGGTGAGCAATTTGACATACGTGTCCTACTCATTGATTTGGATGAGAAGCGTACACACCTATTCCTAGAAATGTATAACACGTCTCAAGAAATCGTTGCGACACATGAAGTTATGATGATGGGGATTAGTCGTAAGACGCGTAAGCCAGAACCTTTCCCTAAAGCGATCATGGACAACTTCAAGGCTTATAGCGAGGCGCAACCTAAGTTAAATCCGCATCAATCTTTAGGTCATTTAATTCACATCCCTGAAAAGTCCTTTAAGACCAAACAAGCTCAATTAACTCAAACGCATCTTCAAAGTCGCTTACTTGATTTAAAAGATGACCTTAAGGTGAAACTTATAACTTTCAATGATCAGAAACAGTTATATGTAAGTGGTCCGGTTACTGAACGCATTCATCAGTCATTTGATCTAGCGACACTACAAGGTGAACAAAATATGATTGAAAAATTAGAAGGACTTTTAGCGGAGATGGATGATGAGGAAGCGTTAGACGAAGCGATAATGAAGTTATTTCACATTAACAAGCGTCAGCTAAAGTTGGTAGAAATGCAAGCGCGACAACACATACAGGATCCCGACAGTTTGGCAGGTTTATTGAATGAAACATACCGTATCCACGGTTATTTAAATATTTTAACTCAAATTACCGAATAAGCTAAAAAGGTCCTGAGGGGGCGTAGATAAGCTAAGAAAAAGTACATGAAAAGAGCATAAAAGCTTTATGTATTACAATTCCCTAAACAGCTGACTCCTGTGGGAATAGCATGAGGCCGGAGACTACAGGCTCCGGCCATGCCCTAGGAAAGCATGCTGTTTAAGGGAATTGTTTGTTAAACCTAGTTCGTCTAAATTATCCCACAGGACCTTTAATCTATGTTATTTATGCTTCTTTAGTTGTCTTTTCTTTTTGCTGCATTTGTTGTTTTGTAATAATTGGATAGTTCTTGAACATGAGACTGCCTAAGAAGCCCCATATTAAGCCAATAATAGCCATCGCTACGCCATAGATAATGACTTTTCCTGGAGAATTAAAACCAAACATGACAAGAAAACCGGCTATAGGTGTTGCAGTACCCGTCGCGTCGTTCACCATACCACTGAGCGCTATCACGATGCCCGCTGTTGCCCCACCTAAGAAATTCGTTACGTAAACCGGTATTGGGTTGGCAGAAACGATGTCTGCTTGTGATAATGGTTCAATACTAACAGATATCGTTGATTTACGATCACCAAGCTTTAATCTGTGGAACAACAATCCATTCATGAATGATGAACTGAAAGCTGCCATCGCACCGATTGCCATTGGTACGCCTGTCAAACTGAGTAGCGCAGTTAAAGCCATGGAACTGAGTGGTGCCGTTCCTACTACAGTGATGACGCCACCTAGAATGATACCCATAATGATTGGATTGACATCCGTACTACTTTGAATTATAGTCCCGATTCTATGTAGAGAACCATCAACTAACGGTGTCACCCCTGCCGCAATTAAACGTGTGAGTGGCGCTATCACGATGATCGAAACGATCAGGTCTACACCGTCTGGTAAACGTTTCTCAGCGTATTTCATCACGAAGCCTATCAAATACCCTGCGAAGAATCCTGGCAATAAATCTAAGCCTGCACAAGACGTGGCGATAACAAATGCATACACCGGTGACACGCCTATTGCTAGAGCGACAAGTCCAGCTGCTGCGACGCCTCCAAGACCGCCTGCACCGCTTCCTAAATCTTCAAGAAATTTAATGCCAAATATTTCGCCACCTACATATTTCTGGAATGCTTCTACTAAGAACGTTGCGATTGCTGCGTTCGCAAGTGCCCCCATTGCTTTCATACCTTTAGGCGCTTTATACGTAAAAATGGTAAAGACGAGTAATACCAAGATTAAGAATAAAGTCCCAAGTAAAATATCCATAATATCCCCCTTTGATTGATATAAAGTCTGTTAGCACACGATGGTCTCAGATAAGTCCCCCTTGTTTTGAAAAGTCCTTTGAAATATCAAAATATTGCGACATTTGAATTCGCATTTCTTTTAATTATCGAGATTTCTAAAGGGCTAACACACTTAATCATTACAGATGTTAATTTAAATAATTTCACATTTAAATACATCTGTATAAATCTAGTGTACTAAAAATTAGACTGAATTACACAGTTTCGTGTAAATCAGTCTATAAATATTAGTTATAATGTTTTTTTAATTTGTTTAATGACTTTACGTGAGTCAGTAATTGGATACAATGGAAAACTATGAATCATTTTAGGGTATTCATAATACTGGAATGATTGGTTTAAATCCATGCATATATCCTGTAACTTTTTATAATCTGGTAAGTTAATTTCTTCAGAACCTGCAAATAAATAAATCGGTGGTAGTCCTTCAAATTGACCGTTTAATGGCGATAAAATCGGGTCGTCTAGTTTTAGGCCTTTTCCAAAACGGCTCGATAATGATTGAATACCGAATCGTGACACAACAGGATCTCGATCTTGAAGAGACTCTGTTATTGCTGGGTTTGCCATCGTCGCATCAAGCCATGGTGAAATCAGGTAAAGTTTGTGTGGTAAAGGCTTGTTCTCTTTCATAAGTTGTTGTGTTAATGACAACGCCATCGTACCGCCTGAGGAATCACCCATAATGATTATGTTGTCCGCTCCAACTTGATCGACTAAATCGAAATACAACGCTTTAATCGCGTCGTACGTTTCTTGATAATGAAAGTCTGGTAACTTAGGATAAATCGGCATCACGATGTCATGTAGCGTGTTGTATGCAAGTTTATCCATAAAGCGCCAGTGGAACACGGATGGTTGCAACGCATAGAAACCACCTGGAATATATAGGATTTTCTTTTGCACATGGTGGCCGAAGTTAAATCTAAAGACTTGCATGTCTTTAAATGAATCTTTATCTAGATTTGATTTAACGTTAATTGAATCCGGTTGTTTATGCTTAAGACGATTTTTGTCTTTACAAACGTTTAAAAAGGCATCAACGTCATATTCACTTGTATAACGCATTTGACGATGACGTGATAAATATTTTTCAATCATCTTATTGATAACTCTACGCTTTATCAATTGTTCATCACTCACTTTGTTTTTTAGCTTATTATTATCATCATAAACGTTTTTTACAAAAAATTAAAGATTAGATGTGTTCATTCATCTATACCATTCTTGTCGATTTTCTAAATATTCCAATCGTAAATTGTCATAAATCATTTTAAACTTGAGAAAAAGCTTAGTATAATGAAACGTAATATGAATGAAAGGAGTCCCTCATGAAATCAAACGTCCAACCGCACCATAATTTCGATGCGGCTTTTGACCAAGAGATCCATAGAGGTCGCTATGGTAAGAAACGTCGCTCTTGGATGAGTATGATCTTATCGCTACTATCTTTAATATTAATGGTAGTTGCTGGATTCAGTATGTTTAAAGATCATTTATTTAAACTGAACGTACTTGGCAAGAAGATTAACCTTGAATCGCTACAAAGTTTAGCCAACAACGTACATCAGCAGTTAAATATAGATATTAATCATGCTGAGCAATATGTTCAATTTTTAGTATATGGTATTTATGCATTTTTAATTGCTTGTTTATTAAGTATCATTTTACATATCATTACACTTATTTTTAATCGAACAGCGATTAAAATTATCAATTTATTCTTAACTTTAATTACGGTTATTATTCCGGTTGCTTTAATTTTCATTTCAAAAGAAGCAGCTAAACGCATTTCAGACGGTATTTCACAATTTTATATTACAGTTAAACCTGAAGAAGTTATTGTTCCGGATGATGCCATATTTAATGCGATCATATTAACTGGTAGTAGTTTAATCTTATTACTCGTTAACTTATTCTTTAGAAATAAACCACCTATTTATAAACGTAAATAGCTTTTTAAGGGGAGGGCTTTTTATGCATTTAAAAGACAAAGCACCGAAGGAAATTCGAGAACTTATTAGAAGTAACCAACTTAGACAACATACGAGTGGTATGGCTGACGGTTTTATTCAAGCAAATGTCGTGATATTACCTGAGAAATATGCGTATGACTTCTTGAAATTTTGTTTAAGAAATCCTAAAACTTGCCCGTTAATAGATGTTTCTGAAACGGGTGAAACTTCTTTTCCTATATATGGTAAGGATGCGGATATTAGAACGGATGTCGGTGAGTACTACGTGTATCACGACGGCGTTCGAACGGATGTTGTCGAAGATATCAAGGATATTTATACGGATGACATGGTGAGCTTTCTGATCGGTTGTAGTTTCACATTTGAGCATGCGCTATTAAAGTCTGGCATTCCTTTAAGACATTTAGAGGAAGGTCATAATGTGCCGATGTATATGACATCGATTCCAACGACTGAAAGTGGCTTGTTTAACGGACCTGTAACAGTAAGCATGCGTCCGATGACAATGGAACAAGTCATTAAGGCAACTGAAATTACCACTAACTTTAAGGATGTTCACGGCGCGCCGATTCACATCGGTGATCCTAGTGCAATCGGTATCAAGGATATCTCTAAGCCTGATTTCGGTGAACCCGTAGAAATACGTGATGGCGAAGTGCCCGTATTCTGGGGTTGCGGGGTAACACCGCAATCAGTAGGTCTTAGTGCGAAACCTGAGTTAATGATTACGCACGCGCCAGGTTACATGTTTATCACAGATGTTAAAGAAACTGAAATATTATATTAACGAAAAAAGGTTGGGCATATTATAGCAATTCTCTTAAACAGCATGCTTTCCTGGGGCATGGCCGGAGCCTGTAGTCTCCTAAAGCCCAACTCGTATTTTCAATACGATAGTTGGACTTACAAAGAAGCTCAGGCTTCTTTGTTCATGAGGAAGAGCCCCGGCTTGCATAGCTTGTTATTTTGCTACGCAAATTTCTTTGCCGGGGCCCCGCCCTCTGAGTCAGCTGTTTTGAGAATTGTATGAAATAAAGCTTAAACGCTCTATTTCACAACTTATGTCCCAACCTTTTTTGGTTTGTAATATGAAATTTGACCGATTTGGTTATAAAGTGCTTTTAAATAATGGGCTTAAGTCCCTACCTAGTTATATAAGGCTTTTCAAGGATAAGCATGAAACCCCGCCTAAAACTATAGGGCTTTTCAAAGATGGGCAAGAAACCCATCAAATTATTTAGTCGGAACTGGCCAAGTTTCCATGTTTTCAGCCATGTCCCAGAACATGTACTCGAAGTAACTTGTGCGCACGATGATGTCTTCAAGCTCTTGAAGTTGCGCCTCAGTCTTGCCTTCAGCCGCACGGTTCATAAGCTCGATGCAATCCTCTTTGAACTGCGTGAACTCGTCAGATGCGTACATCTTAATCCATTCGCCGTAAAGTTCATGATCACGAGCGCCTTCGATTTCATCTAGTTTCAATCCAATATAATTGTAACTCCACGTACACGTTAAGACCGCAGCAATCACGTTCTCGATTCCGCCGCGCTGCGCTAAATTCAACATATAACTTGTGTAAGCACTTGTCGTCGCAGCAGGCTTCGTGTCCTCTAGCATTTCAGGTTCGATACCAAATTTCTGCGCGTATTGACGATGTAAATCCATCTCAATGTTAAGCGTCCCATGCACAAGCTCACTGTACGTCGTCATCATCGATAAATCCGTAGACTTCTGAACCCCAATCGCGAACAGGCGCGCATACTCGATTAAATAAATATAATCTTGCTTCATCCAATGCATAAATTTCTCTTTATCAAGCGTCCCATCGCCAATCCCTTTCACGAAAGGATGCTCAAGGTAAGACGCCCAAATTGGTTCCACTCGTTTAAAAACGCGATCCGTAAATGCCATGTTAGATACCCCCGTAAATTAATATAACTGTCATTTAAGTATATCACGATGTGAAATTCTTAATCATTTGAAAAGCCCTTTGGGATTACGGGGTGTTGTATAAAGGCGGGCCATGTTACATTGTTTACCCCAGTCATTGTAATAAGGAAAATTTTCGTAACCGAAAATTTCTCATTATTTAAATCGATCGAGTAAGTATTGATTTAGATTTCGAAATGGTCACGGGGCCGTTATGCGATTGTTTTATTTTTCTTTCGCACAACGGCCCCCTTATGCGATTGTTTTTACTTTCTTTCGCACAATGGCCCCCTTATGCGATTGTTTCAATTTTCTTTCGCACAATGGCCACCTTATGCGATTGTTTCAAATTTCTTTAGTCTAACGAACACCCTTCGATACACAATTCCCTTAAATGGTCGCAATTCCCTTAAAGGAATTGCATCCTTTTTAACCAAAAATTCTACGTCATCCCCTCCCTCCAACGAAAGCAGAAAAAAGCACAACACGATGATGCTGTAGTCCCCTAAACTACATAAGCATCTGTGTTGTGCTTTAAAATTTATCTATTCATGAGAAATATAGTGTGATTTGCCTTTTAAAAAGAGACTTAAAACTAAGGCAATAAAGCTTAACGCGGTTGCGACCCAGAATGCACTATTGATGCCGTGTACTGACGCTAATTTCATAACGTATTCTATCAGCACGTTGGTACCTTGTTCTTGGCCACCCATACCTTCAGCAAGTTCGCGTAATCGATCTTGTATCATAGGATTTGTTTTATCGAGATCTTGTGCGTAAGTTGCTTGGTATTGAGTAGTTTGTTGCGTCATTACGGTAACTAAGATTGCTGTACCGATAGAACCACCTAGTTGACGTAACGTGTTAACTAAGGCGTTACCATGTGGAATTAGGCGTTGTGGTAAAGCGTTCATACCTGCAGTCATAATCGGCATCATGATAAAGCTCATACCGAATGAGCGAATCACATAAATAAGCACGATTTGGCTATACGGTGTATCCATGTTCAGTTTGGTTAACTCCCATGTACCGTAAGTCATGATCGCAAGGCCTACTATCGCAAGTGGTTTGATACCAATCATATCTAGTAATTTACCAGCGATAGGACCCATTAAGCCCATCACAAGTGCACCAGGTAGCAGAAGTAAACCTGAATCTAATGCACTGAAACCTCTTAAGTTTTGGAGGTAAATTGGTAGTAATAACATACCACCGAATAAACTCATCATTGTAATAATGTTAATTGTTGACGTAAGTGTGTAACCAGAATATTTTAGTACTTCAAAGTTCAACATTGGAGCACGCATAGACATTTCTCTAAATACGAATAAAATCGTGAAGATAATACCAATGATAAATGTCACGATAATTTTGATTGAGCCCCAACCGTCATTTCCGGCTTCACTAAACCCGTATAATAAAGCACCAAAGCCGAGCGTACTAAATATGATGCCTAAAATATCGGCTTTAGGATTTGTCGTTTCTTGATAAACTTTAAACCAAATATAACCAAGTAGTAACGCGATTAAACCTACGATAAACATACCGTAGAACATAATATTCCAGTGGTAATTTTCAACGATATAACCTGATAGCGTCGGACCGATGGCTGGTGCTAAAATCATTGCTACACCAAGTAAGCCCATTGCGGCACCACGACGTTCAGGTGGAAATATTGTCATAAATACGTTCGTACCAAGTGGCATTAATACACCAGCACCAATCGCTTGTAAGACACGGCCGACCATCATAATAGGGAAACTACCGGCTAGGCCACAAACGAGTGAACCGAGTGTAAATAATGTCATCGCAACTAAGAAGAGTTTGCGGTACGTATATTTATTGAATAAAAAGGCACTAATTGGAATTAAGATACCATTTACCAACATAAATCCTGTCATTAACCACTGACCTGTTGAGTTTGAAATACTGAAATCATTAATCATTACAGGTAATGCAGTATTTAATAACGTTTGGTTTAAGATCGCAATGAACATACCGAAGATCATAGCGACAAGAATTTGCCATTTCGAAATGCCTTTTCCGAAAGTGAAGGCTGCCGCTTTAGATTTAGCACTTTCATTTACAGATTCATCTTCCGAGTCATCTATGCTAAACGATTTGTTGTAATCGTCGTTTGTACGCTTCGTATTATGAGAAGTTTGCTTAGCTTTCTTCTTCTTACCGTTCTTGATTAAAAGAAAGTTAAGTCCAGCAATTAAGAGTAACGCCACTATGACGTATAAAATGACGATGGTCATATTCATACGATGACCCCCTTAATTTTTATGAATGCGTACTTCAGCATTCATCCCCGGAACTACGTGATCTTCTGGTAATGAATCAAGTTCAATTTTTACTGGAACGACTTGAGAAACTTTAGTATAGTTACCATCACTATTAGATGAAGGCATAAGTGAGAAGCTTGATGCTGTTGCCTTACCAACGCGTTTAACTTCACCATTTACTGTAGATTTTTGACCATCAATTGTAACATCTACATCTTGGCCTTCTTCAACGTCTTTAATACTATTTTCATCTACATTTGCAGTAATATATAAATCATCTAAGTTATATGCATAAGCGAAAGGCTTACCTGCTTGTACCATGCTACCTTCTTTAGCTTCGGATTTAACGATAGTTCCTTTATTTGGCATTTTAATCTCATTCTTTTGAGGTGAACCATCTTTACCTTGTCCCATTACTTCTGCAACTTTATCATCTTTATCAAAAGTCTTGTTCTCTTCTAACTCTGTTGATTTCACTTGACCAGGTGTCGGACTAGAAATCTTCATTTGCTCGCCATCGACTTTCGCATTATCTGTCTTCACAAAATTCGTTGCTTCACTATAAAAGTGAAATCCAACAATACCGATAATTGCTAATAATGCAATCGTGACGATATTTGCGATAATTAACTTCTTCATCGATTTAACCTCCTAAAGTAAATTTACTTTATAAATTATAAAAGGTTACTTTATGAATTAAAACCAACAATTCAAATGAATGTGTTGGAATAAGATTTCTAGTATAATGAGTAACGGTGAATAGATATGAAAAAACAAGCTCGTAAACGTATTATCCATAACATGGTTGTATTACTTGAGACATATCCTATGGATGACATTACAATTAAAATGATATGTGCGTATAGCGATATTAACCGCTCTACGTTCTATGCCTATTTCGAAGATAAATATGAACTTGTGAATACCATCAAGAACATACATCTTGATCGTTATCGTAAATTAATGAGATTCGTATATTTTAACTTCGATATTTTTAGAAACAATCCGGACAAGGTCACGCAGTTATATCGCATTGTGTTTAAATATTTAAAGCGATACCAAACCTTTTTCAAAGCAATCATTGTCACGCACCCGAACGAAGCCTTGATTCGCTCTTATATGAAACTATCACATCGTGGTTATCATAAAATTCTAAGTGACCTAACGAATATTAAGCATGTCGACTATCAGGTTCAATTTAATTTAGGTGGTCAAATGGCCATTATTTATACTTGGCTAAAAAATGATACGAAAGAATCACCTGAAGAAATGGCGCAATTACTTTATCAACGCTTAACAACCCGTAAGCCAAATTAAAAGCACCCCAGTTTCTACTAATCACTGGGATGCTTGACGTTTAAAGTAGTCTTCTCGCGTTAAACTACGTATACAATAGTCAACAACGTTACCTTTAACTTTGACGTAACTTGGTAGTACACCTCTATACCGCATATTTAACCGCTTCAAGACACGTTCTGACGCCGTATTATTGACGTCATGGAACGCATGCATTTCATTAAGGTTCAAGACTTCAAATCCGAGCTCTAATAATTTAGAAGCCGCTTCGTGCATGTAACCTAAACCGGTGTATGCTTTGTTTAGGACGTAGCCAAGTTCGCCCGTAGCATTCTCCGCGTCTACGCGTATATCGATAGCACCTATGACGCGTGCGTTACTTTTAAGTTCCAAGGCATATTTACCTAAAGGTGCCCCCATGTAGTACGCTGCGATGGTATGTCGACTATCTTCAACCGATGTATGTCTTTCGAAAGTGACAAACCGTGCTGTTTCATCATCGCTCGCATACGTATATAAATCTTCCGCATCACTTAACTTAAACGGGCGTAGCTTTAAGCGATCGGTTTCTAAAACAATATGTTCTGCAAGTTTAAGTTCAACTGACATCGTGCTCCCCCTTTTTAACAGTTATTAAAATTAAATATAAGTGAAATGTTCTGAATTTTCAATCTTTTAACTTCATTATCTATGAAAAGACCTTAAGATTTAAAAGTGCATTTAAACATGACTTCTAAAACTTAAGGCCTTCAATCATTCTATGAGAATAATTCTTTTAATTTATGCGTTAAACTATTCTTCTCTTTTTCTTCTTTTTCTTTCTTTTCAACATATTGATTAATTTCATCTTGATCAAAGTCTAAAGTTATCGATGTCTTTTTCTCGAGCTGGGCTTTTCTTAAACTAACCGTTTCGGTCTTAAATTGCTTATCCTTAGCTTTACCAATCGCTGAAATTTTTATCTCATGATTTAACGGATAAGGACCGTACAGTTTATCCGCATCATACTCTTGTTCTTTATCATTTATCGTTACTTTTACAGATTTATCTTTAATCTTATCTGCGTGATTCAACTTAATATCTAAATTTGCTTCCTTAAATTCTTCTTGAACAGGAATTGTGTCGGCTTCGCCATCGTTATAATCGAATTTAAGCTTTCCTTTAAACGTACCTTTATCTGTCTCACGCTTTGCCTCGAGTTCATACTCACCTGGAATATAGTTACCAAGAACAATTTGTTCATATGCCTTACCTACGACAGTCTTCGTCTTCCCATCATTGTGGAAATGATACGTTGAATCTTCCTCAGGTTTTACAACCGCTTGTTTCGTAGGCGCTCGGAAGCTTAAGTTATCAAATAAAAAGTAACGACGTCCGTTCTTACTAATACGTAAGACTTTATGATCTTTAACTTTTGGTGACGTGACAAAGTAAGCCACACTTTTATTGTTATCAAGCTTGTCAATCGTGCTATATACGTCTTCTTTATAATTTTCGATACCAACACGTTCTTTAATATATTTCGCATAGGCTTTTGCTTCTTCTTTACTAACCTTTGATTCTTTAGTACTTAAAATGTAGGACAATCTTTGCGTGTCGTTATGTTCAATTGAATTAATTAACGTCTTCGCTTGAGCTTTTGGTGAATTAAAATTACTCAATAAAATAAATAGTATAAGTAATAAAATGAGAATGAATAAACCGATACCAAGTGGAATGATTTTTTTAATAGAAGGTTTTTTGGATGTATATTTTTGTCTTCGGTTAAAATCATCTTGATTTTGGTCTACATCAACACGTTTCCCACAATATGTACATAATAGTTGGTCGTCTTTTAATGGTTCATTACAATATGGACACTTCATCATTACACCTCTTTTCATGACTGATACTTCGAAGCAATTTGTATACTTTTAAACCTTTATAATGATGACGGTTTATGTTCAAAATTTCAATCATACTTAAGTTGGATATTGAATATAGGACAATATATTTTTATTTACACAATATAATTATACCACGTTTTCATCTTAAACTTTTTTTAAAATAAATGACATACCCTTGATAAAAATAACACGATATTTACACAGAATCCGACTTGAGTCCTAATTTCTGAAATATAGTTGACACATATCAACTAATATTGTAAAGTTTCTATATCAGTTTTTATAAAGGGAGGAAAAGTATGAAGACGATACTCAAATTCAGATGGGTCATTTCACTTATCGTTGTCGTTCTAATTGCATGTTCGCTCATCTTTGCGCCCAACCTATCAGACCTTGCGAACCAACAAGGTGAAGTTAAGCCATCCAAAGATATGACTTCGCAACAATATAAAGAAGTCTTAAAAGATGCAGGTGCCAAAGTAAACAGTAATAGTGCAATCATAGAGTTAAAAGAACCACTCTCTAAAGACAATAAACAAGATATCCGAGATTACGTCAAAGATATGGAAGACATTAAGGAAGTTGATAACGTTCTATCACCCCTTGAGAATAAAGACACCGAAGATGCACTCGTGTCAGATGATAAAAAGACTATCATGATTCCTTACAAAACAAATGATTCTAAAGATGAGACTTTAGCAGCTAAGAAAAAAGTGCAACAACTTAACCAAGACTTTAAAAAGGTACATCTCACTGGAGATACAATCATTCACGATGATATTACTCAAATTACAAATGATGGACTTAAGAAGACAGAAATTATAACCGTTATTCTTATACTCGCGATACTATTTGCGGTATTCAGATCTGTAACAACACCATTTATACCACTATTTATCGTAGGTTTATCTTACGCTTTTGCGAAAGCGGTACTCGCATTACTCATTGAATACTTTAACTTTCCAGTATCGATTTATATTCAACCATTCCTAGTCGCCTTACTATTTGGTATAGGAACGGACTATTGTATTCTCATACTCAATCGATACAAAGAAGAGTTACCTAAACACAATTCAGTAAACGACGCTGTAGCGCATACGTTTAATAGAGGCGGAAGAACGATATTAATTTGCGCAGCAACGGTATTAGTCGGTTTCTCAGCCCTATTCTTTGTAAAATTCTCACTATTCCGTTCAGCGGTTGGTATTGCGATTGGTGTTATTTGCTTAATTATCGTGATGTTCACGATTATGCCGCTCATTATGTCGTTACTCGGTACTAAAACATTCTGGCCAAATAAAAATAAACAAAATCATAAAGATAATAAACTATGGGGTCGCCTTGGTAACTTCACAACTAAGAGACCATTCATCACATTGGTTATCGTCTTAGCAGTAAGCTTACCATTCGTATTGTTCGCTCCTAACAAGATTTCTTACAACAATACACATGAAGTAAGCGACGATGTAGCTTCCATCAAAGCATTAAACATTGTTAAAGATAAGTTCGGCATGGGTAAATCCTTCCCACTTCAAATCGCAATTAAAGACGATGATAAGCTAACAACGAAAAAAGGCGTTAATGACTTAGAAATTCTATCTAAAAACATTGAAGATGTTGACGGTGTTAAGAAAGTAAGCACCATTACACGACCTTCAGGCGATCCAGTTAAAGAACTCACTGCAACATATCAACTTAACGAGATGAAGAAAGGTCTTAATAAAACAAATAATGGTGTTACCAAAGTCAATGACGGCTTAGGTAAGATGAATGAACAAATGAGCCAAGCTCAATCAAGCCCTCAGTCTGGTAACCCTCAAGCCCAAGCTCAGCAACTCTCACAAGGTCTACAAAAATCTCAAGATGGTTTAGATAAGGTCGATAAAGGCCAAACTAAGATTTCTGACCGTCTTAGTGACATGTCTCAAGACGAATCCATGAACCAATCTGGTATGTATATCACTGACGACATGTTAAAAAATAAAGACCTTAATAAAGCAATCGATATGTACAGCGAAGATGATGGTAAGATTCTAAAACTCGACATCGAACTTGAAGACGATCCATTTTCAAAAGAGGCCATCCAAACAGTCAAGAATGTTAAACACGAAGTCAGCACTGTAACAGACTCAGGTTCATTTAAAGACAGTCGCTTTGAATATGGTGGCGTGTCATCTCAAAACAACGACCTTCAACAAATGGTCAACAACGATATGAACAAAGCGATATTCTTAATCATCTCATTCTTATTTGTGATACTTGTCATACTCAAGCGCTCAATCATTATGCCAGCCTATATGGTAGCGTCAATTCTACTCACGTACTATATGGCAATGGGTGTATCAAATATTATCTTTGATACATTTATCGATAAAAGTGGTCTATTGTATGTCGTACCATTCTTTAGCTTCGTCGTACTCATGGCGCTCGGTATCGACTACGCGATATTCTTACTCGATCGCTTCAATGAAGAAGTTAAAGCAAACGGCATCAACAACGCGTTACTTGTTTCAATGAAGAAGATGGGTACAGTAATTATGACTGCATGTATCATTTTAATTGGTACCGTTGCAGCACTTTACGCATCAGGAGCGCTTACACTAATGCAAATTGCGACAGTCGTTATCATAGGTTTAATCCTTTATAACATCCTGATGTTGCCATTATTCATTCCAGCACTCGTGACAACATTTGGTAAAGCAAACTGGTGGCCATTCAAGTATAAAGACAATTAATATGGTGCGTTAGAGACGTTTCCCTTTAATCCTCCTTGAAAAGCCCTATCGATAAAAAAATTGAAAATAGCCATAAAAAAACAGGTCTGAGATTCTACGACATTCTCAGGCCTGTTATTTTTATATATAAAGAAAATTTAAATTAAGCAAGACTTAAACGTTGAAGCGGTTTGAAGCGGATAATCTTGTTATAAAATTTAACGATTAACATGAAGTATAAATAGAATTTCTTGTACGATAATTGATAAACCGCTAATGGTAAAGTTGGGTATACTTCTTCAAGCACCATTAACACTTCATCTTTATCCATAATACGTCTAAACGTTAAGACAGCTTCGCCGCCATCGTCAGATACAGCGTGTTCGCCACCTTTTAAACGATACTCAAGATAACGATTTTCTTCATTTTCGTCACTTTTCGTTACATGTAATAAAGTTTTATTCGTAAACGGAATTTTAACCGAAAACTGATTAGAATCAAATGACATCATATTTGAAGACATAGACATTGCTTTCATTGTAATGAAATAACGGTCTGCCACTTTTGATAAAGGTTCATTTTCAGGTAATTGAACACGTTGAATAATTTTATTTCCGCTGATGTTGTCATAAGCTTTCTTACGGTTCATTTCTTTCTCACCATCATACGCAGATTTAACACTTTCCTCAAAGCTAATTTTACCGTAAGAAATTGAGTCCACTGTATTTTCAGGAGAGCGTTCCATATCGTGAACTAAACTTTCCATAAGAGGGTACACCATTTCTTTATTTTCACCTGTGATCAAGCTCACCCAGAACTTAGATAACCATACAGGTACGATTGGTAAATCAAACATAAAGATACGTTTGTTTAGAACCTTCGCCGTCTTTGTAAAAAGGTCTTTATATGTCATGTGGTCTTGGCCACCGATATCAATCGATTCGTTCTTAGAAGGGAAACGTTTTGTAAGTTTCGTTAAACCACTAATTACGTCCTCGATAGAAACAGGTAGCATCTTATGGTAAGCCCATTTTGGTAAAGGTAATACCGGTAAACGTTCAACAAGTTTCTTTAAGATTGGGTATGAACTACCTTTAACACCAACGATTAAACCAGCTCTTAATGTAGAAACTGGTACGCCATATGAACCTAAAATTTCTTCACATTCTAATCGGCTTCTTAAGTGTGGTGATAAGTTACCATCTTTCGGGATTAAACCACTCATGTAAATAATATGTTTAACGCCATTCGCCTTAGCTGCTTTCGCAAAGTTATCAGCTAATATTGCATCCACATCTTCAAAGTTAGCTATCGTGTTACTTGAGCTAGGCATCATTGAGTGTACAAGATAAACTGCGATGTCAACCCCTTCCATAACGCGGTTAATATCATCATACGAGAATAAATCCGCGCTTTTCCAAGTGACATTGTCTGAATCCTCTTTGTTTTTAGTATTACGGGTAATCGCTACGATTTCATTATCATCTTTAAGCGATTTTAATAAGTTACCGCCTATATAGCCTGAAGCGCCTGTCAATAATATCTTTGACATCCCTATCCCTCCTTAAAAGTCATAAAACTACAAAAAGCTGTTCCGAAGAACAGCTTTAAAGGTAATCGATGATTATTTGCTAGACTTGCTTCCGCCTTTTTCACCGATTTCTTTGTAGAATTCTTTACTATGGTTCTCAGCAGTAGCTTCGCCGCCTTTTTTACCTGCTTCTTCATAGCTCATTTTGCTATCGTTTGAGTTATTGTTGTTGTTTGAGTTATTTGAGTTGTTGTTATTGTTGTTGTTTGAAGAATTGTTTGAGTTATTGTTATTATTGTTGTTAGAGTTATTATTGTTGTTGTTATTAGAGTTATTAGTTGAATTGCTTGGGTTGTAGTCATATTCGTTGTCTACATTCCCATCTTTGTTATATACAGTTAATTTACTGTTGTTGTTTTCAGCGTGTTGTTTAGCTTTATCAACCGCTTCTTGTTTGTTGTCATGTTTACTTGTTGCTTGTTCGTTACCTTCTGAAGTGATTACCCATTCGTCGTTTTCATGTTTTACATAAAAATTACTTTTAGCCATTATAAATTCCTCCTAAAGGTTATTTAGTGCCTTGCACTTGTTAAACTGTTATCACCTTACAATAAATGTAAACAGACATTTTTTTAATTCCTCACACCCCTTTCGTGTAAAATGTATGTTATAAAAGTATTTTAGCGACAAAATATTTTTTTCGCTAAATTCGTAACATATACTTTAGCTAGGGCATTTTTAATTTTTTTAAATTATTTTTTAGTATTATCTAAAAGCATTCCAATAAATAAATTCCTTTTAATAAAATAAAAAAAGCTTACAGTTTGAGAACGTTATCATAGGGAAGTTAACAAGTAAGTGACTTTATAAGAGATGTTCAACTATTTTTCATTTCTTTTAAAAAAGGGGGTATGTACGTGGCTAAAATATTATTAACTGAACCTGAAACGCAGCTCGGTTATTTATTACTACAGAAGTTAAAACAAGATTATGAAGTACTCGCGATCACTAACGATGTACCTCTTAGACCAGATGAAGAAAATGTGAAGTGGGTTCAAGCGGACTTATTTTCACTTAGAGAAGCAAATCAAGTCTTAAAAGATATCGATATCGGCATTTATCTCGTGCACTCAATGACACCTAATGCACGCTTAACGCAAGCGAATTTCCAAGATATGGACGCGATGCTCGCTGACAATTTCGCCAGAGCAAGTAAGCGAAATGGTGTTAAACACATCGTTTATCTTAGCGGATTAATGCCGAAGCATAAGATTTTGTCTAAACATTTAGATAGTCGTCGAGAATGCGAGAAGATACTTGGTTCATACGGTATTCCTGTGACAGCCCTTAGAACGGGTATTATCGTCGGTTCGAATGAAACATCATATTCAATCCTAGAAAATATTGTGAAACGTATGCCGATTA
Organism: Staphylococcus massiliensis CCUG 55927; assembly: GCF_000298075.1. Taxonomy (GTDB): domain Bacteria; phylum Bacillota; class Bacilli; order Staphylococcales; family Staphylococcaceae; genus Staphylococcus; species Staphylococcus massiliensis. The sequence goes on from NZ_JH815594.1 coordinate 174,120, forward strand.
TCCCGTTACCTAAATATGCACATAATAAGACACTCCCAGTCGCTATGGAAGATGTCATTGACGCATTGAATACAATTGTTAATAGAGAAGCAGACGCCCACAAGATTATCGATATTGGCGTTAAACATCACTACACGTATAAAGAATTATTTAAAATAACAGCACAAATTTTAAAGAAGAAGCGTATTATGTTCGACATGCCGATTATTCCGTTATGGCTATCTAAATTTGTGATTTCTAATATAGTACCTAACGACAAAGCAACCGTTTATCCGTTAATGGATAGTTTAATTCACGATATGACACGTCGTCCTGAGCATACGGAATACCCACTGTCTTACGGAAAGTTAGATTTAATAAGCAGTATTATGAAAACGACTTCTTACCAAATTAAGAAAGTCGATCTAGTGAAAAGGGAAGCACCAAAAGGTGTCAAATCAATTCAAAGGTTTGAAATTCCAACAACGTATACCATGGACGACATCGCTTTAAACTATGGTCGTTATTTACACGCTGTTACGTTATCAATTGTAGATAGTACGATTGAAGAAGATTGCTTTACGATTCGTATACCATTTCTAAACATTCCTATTATTGTGATGGCTAAGGACGTTGAACATTCAAGTCCTGATCGTGTTCTGTACTATATTAAAGGTGGTAAGCTCGCGAATAAAAAAGGTATTGGTAATGCCCGTTTAGAATTTAGACGCATTCTTGATTCAAATGAAGTCATTATTGCGTTACAAGAATTTGAACCCTCACTACCATGGTATGTTTATAAGTATACTCAAGCACTCGTGCATAAAATTGTGATGGATTTATATCGCATTTATCTAAATCATTGGGTCAACAAACATGTTGAAACTCAAACGAAAACCTTGGACACTTAACATATTGTCCAAGGTTTTTTATTTATGTTGCGCATAATTATTTACGTATTCATTGAGGCGATCATCAACTATTTCAAGCACTTGTCTCACGTGATCCACTTCTTCAATAGATAAATCCGAAAGCATTGTTTGTGCTAAATCAGATATAACTGTTTTTGAGTGTTCGACATACGAACGCCCTTTTTCAGTTAACGTAATATACTTATATCGCTTATCTTCTAATGGTCCGTCACTCGTCCATTTCACCATATCTAAATTAATTAATTTTTTTATGCGTCTACTTACAGCTGCCTTATTAACCCCTTGAAACTCAGTGATTTCAGTTAGCGTTAAGGGCTTTTCATACGCTAACAAAGAGATAACGTGAGATTGCTCAGCTGAGATTTGGTAATCAGCGCGAATCGATTGTAGAATTTTGGTCTCAAATGCGTGGATATCATTAATAAATTTACCTAGAAAGTCAATGTGATTCTTAATTTGTTCTTGCGACACGTTGTGACACCTCACTTTTACTCCGAATGTTTAATTTAATTTTACCATTATATTGACTTTATTAAAAAGATTCTTTTCCTAAATGATTAGATTAACCTTTTAAGTTGCACGTTTCGTTAAAGTCCTCTAAATTAAAATTATAACGCGTAAATGAGGGGTTGTATGGCTATATTTCAAATCGCTTGTACGATAATCATGCTTGTGTTGATGGTAACTTTGATGTTTCAATCGCACCGATTTATGAATAATCATACGTACATTTCAACAATTATCTTAGGAATGTGTGTAATTTGCACATATGCTTTCACCTTAAACATACCACTACTCATTGCGGTAGTGACTGCGGTTGCGTTTCTAGGCTCCCTTTTAAAAAGCCCTACCGTCATAAAATCAGAACATGGTCGTGTGATGATTTTTAGAATCATAATGAGATATAGTATGTATCTTTCATTTATTATCGGTTGTCAGATGTTAGTACATCTTAATATATTCATCATAAGTCCACTTTTGAACTGGCTTAGTTATATTGTGATAAGCGCGCTTTTCGCATTTTCAATCTATACATTATGGGTGACGTTCTACTTATATCAACCTTTGAAATGTCGCGTCAAAGCCGTACTTATTTTAGGCGCAGGTATTTATACCGAAACAATTCCGCCCCTTTTGAAAAGCCGCTTAGATCGAGCGTTACAAATCTATCAAAATCAAAACCCTAAACCTAAATTAATTGTGAGTGGCGGTCAAGGCCCAGACGAACCTATTGCCGAAGCACTTGCGATGAAGCGCTATTTAATGAATCAAGGTGTTCCAGTTGAAGCGATTATCACGGAAGCTGAGTCGACTAACACTTATACCAATATGAAATTCAGTAAGCCATATTTAGATCCCTATATTCACGATCATCAACACATACTTTGTGTCACAAGTCATTTTCACATTGCACGCGCTCTAAGACTTGCGGAAAAACAACGCATACCTTTGATTGGTATAGGCAGCCAAACGCCTTACCACTTTTTAGACTATGCGATGATACGTGATTTCTTAGGCTTAATGTATCAATACCGCTTGTTACTGACAGTCTACTTTGCGACATTATTCATACTTTCTTTTATAAAACATCTCCTGTTTTAGAAAGTCTTTAATATTAAATAATACTATAATAAAAAGTTGTTTGTGGTTCTATTTAATTTCCTAAACAGCATGCTTTCCTGGGGCGTGGCTGGAGCCTGTAGTCTCCAGACTCACTCTACTCCCCTAGGAGTCAGCTGTTAGGAAATTAATATTATGGTGCTATTCAAGAACCTACTATATAAAAAGACCCGAGATACGTTTTCTAACGTCTCGGGTCTCGTTTTATTTAGGATTATTTTAACTAAAACGCTACTTATTTCTCAGAGGCTTTTCCTACATGAATACGCTGATCACCTGCATTAATAAGCCCTTTCTTAGACATAAATGTATAAATAACATAACTTAACACAGCTGGTAAAGCGACATAGAAAACGATAATCAACAACCAGGTTTCAATCGTTCCGCCCATGACTTTCACTGTCATAATCGGACCAACTAGACCACTCGTACCCATTCCAGCTCCTGCAGCATTATTCATCATTGGGAAGAATAGCGTCATGATCGGCGCCACTATCGCACTCGCTAATGTCGGTGGCACAATGATAAACGGGTGTTTGATAATATTCGGCACTTGAAGCATGCTTGTCCCGATGCCTAGTGACACGAGCCCACTAATACCATTATCTTTATAACTTGTAACTGCGAAGCCGACCATTTGAGCTGCACAACCTATCGTAGCTGCGCCAGCCGCTAAACCTGATAAATCAAGCATCAGTGCGAGTGCAGCACTCGATATAGGTGCTGTTAGACATAAACCAAAGATTACGGCGATTAAGATGCCCATAATAAATGGCTGTTGTTCAGTTGCCATGATAATCACATTCCCTAAAGACTTCATAAGTGAACTTAAAATAGGCCCGACAAATTTCGCAATTAAACCACCGATTATAAGCGTAAGAAATGGCGTTAAAATAATATCAATCTTTGTCTTACCTGCAAAGAAACGACTTAATTCTACAGTAACTAACGTCGCGATGTAAGCACCAACTGGCCCGCCTTTAAATGTATCGTAACCAAGTGTACCAACGATAATACTTGAAAAGATGACGAGCGGACTAGCGCCTAGACCATACGCAATCGCCCCACCTATAGCAGCCCCAGCAAACTTCATCGCAACTTTACCAATTTCGCTTAAGAACGTGATGTCTATCGCTTGAATTAACGTTTGGCTGCCAATTGTGTCCATAATCAAGCCGATAATAAGCGAGCTGAAGAGCCCTAGAGCCATGAAGTTCAACCCATCTATAAACCATCGATTTAAAACTTTTTTCATCATGATCCCCCTTGTGTCTATATTAAGAATCTCGATAATTATAACATAATATTGTAATCCAGTTTTTGCAATTTAAAAAAGCAACCCCTGTGGGCTCAGGGATTGCATAATGGAAAACATTTATTATTTTTATATGGGTATAATTTAACTTGTCTTTTAATCGGTTTTTTAAAAGTATTATTTCTTATTATTCTTGGTAATTTTAATATGGGCTTACTTATATTACTCAGAAAGAATTTTACCGTCTGATAATTCGATAACACGGTCTGCGTAATCAAATAGACGTTGATCATGTGTAACCATGATTCCAATTGAATTTTGTTTTTTAACTTGGTCTTTAATCATTTCTACAACTTCAATTGCACGACTCGCATCTAAGCTTGCTGTTGGTTCGTCGGCTAAGATAAGGTATGGGTGGTTCATCCAAGCACTCATAATTGCTACACGTTGCTTTTCACCACCAGATAAACTTTTTGGATAAACGTTCATACGGTGATCCATGCCGATTTGAGTTAATAATGATTTCGCACGCGTTTGTGCTTCTTTCTTAGACATACCTGCTTCTTGTCCAACGACTACTAGTTGGTCGATGACTTTTAAATAAGGTAATAAGTGTGATGCTTGGAAAATGAAACCAATGCTATTTAAACGCATGTTTGTTAAAGCACCTTGTGACTGACTTAAATAGGCCTTGTCATCTAATAACACATCACCTGAAGTAGGTGTCATTAATCCACCTAGGATAGATAATAGTGTTGACTTACCTGAACCGGAAGCACCGTTAAGTACTACAAGTTCACCTTCGTTAATTGTAAAGTCAATACCTTTTAATACGTCTGTCTTAGCTTCGCCTGTTCCAAATGACTTTTTAAGATTTTGAACTACTAAACTCATTAATTTGCACCTCCGATTGCTTCGATTGCATCAATCTTGAATACGCGGATGATTGATAATAATGCACCAATAATTGCCACTACGATAAAGATTAAGAATACGCCACCCATGATTAATGGTGTGATGTGGAATGGCATTGTGATTGGCATAATTGCTGATAATCCTAAGATGATGAGTAATGAAATAACAGTACCTAACACTGTGATAAATACGATTTGCATTAATAATGTCATTAATAAATGAGATGTTTTAATACCAATTGCTTTTAAGATACCAATTTCTGATGTTTTTTGAATTGTCATAACATAGAAGAATGCTGTTAATACGATTGCTGTAATGATGAATAAGCTTGCGATCATCATTGTTAATGGTGCTTGTTCTGCTTGGTAACTTGGAATTGCGTCTGTTAAATCTTTCTTGCTTACAACGTGTACGCCGTCGATGTCTTTAACTTTATCAACGTCGCCGTTTTTAACTGGATACATAGATGTTTGAACTGGTTTGATGTCATCCATCATGTCTTCACTTAATAAACCTACTGAGCTGTGTGAGTACATTGCGTCATTAAAGAAACCACTTACTTTTAATGTTTTATCAGCGTCTTTTAATTTAACTTCGTCGCCGATTTCAACGCCTTCTGCTTTAATTTTCTTATTTAATACAACTTCGTTTTTCTCTTTTGGATAGTCACCAGATTCTAAACTTGGACGTTCATTATCTGGTAATGATACGAACATCACATCTTCTTTAAAATCACCTTTTGACAGTGCCTGCATTGTTGACTTCATTGGCTTGCCGCCGATTTCATCTTCAATTTTCTTTTGTTGTTCTGGTGTAATCTTAGACTTTGTTAACTGATCTTCTGAATCATCATGTACGATGAACTTCTCCGATTTAAATTCGTCGATCATTGAGATGTTCTCTCTACCTAACCCTTGTGCTAAACCTGAAATAAATAAAACCATTGTTGCAAGTAAAATAACAATGAGTGTAATTAACATATACTTAAACTTATAGAACTTTAATTCTTTTAAAGCAAGTTTCATATTACTTTCGCTCCCTTTCCTTTTTTTATTGTATCTACACTATATAGTCGCTATGTGAACTGAATATGAACTCATGTCATAAAGTTTCATCTCATATCAAAATTTGTCATTCACTTTTCACAACGTCTATAATGGAATCAATGAGGTAAAGGAGGGACGACATGCCAGTTACATGTTTAATTGTGGATGATGATCCTCAAATTTTAAGATATGTTCAAACCAATATTGAAAAGGAGCATTTTATAGCCGTTACGAAACCAAGTGGCGAAGATGCACTTTCTTACCTTGAATCTAAAGATGTCGACATCGCGATCGTCGATATTATGATGCATGGTATGAACGGGTTTGAATTATGCCAAACTTTAAAAAACGATTATGAATTACCTGTCATTATGTTAACTGCACGTGATGCCTTAACGGATAAAGAACGTGCCTTTCTAGCAGGAACAGATGATTATGTCACAAAGCCTTTTGAAGTAAAGGAATTAATATTTAGAATTAAGGCCGTATTAAATAGATATAATATCAACCATAAACAAGTGCTTGAAGTCGGTGATTTAGTCATTGATGAACCGCAGCTCGAGATTAAAGCACATGGTAAGACGATGATCTTACCGAACAAAGAGTTCATGCTCATTAACATATTATCTGCGCATCCGAATCAAGTGTTTAGTCGTGAGGACCTGATTGAAAAGATATGGGGTTTTGATTATGAAGGTGATGAACGTACTGTCGATGTTCATATTAAACGACTACGTAAACGTTTATCTAAATTAGAATCAAATGTTTCGATTAAAACGGTTCGCGGACTCGGGTACAAGGTGGTAACGTCTGATGTTTAAATCTTTGTACACACGCATCGCGCTCTACACGATAACCGTAATGATTATAAGCGCGTTATCAAGTTTTATATTAGCGAACATTTATTATCATTTTGATTTAAAGGAAAAGAATGACGCCAAAGTCATGGACACGTTGAAGGATTCGAAGCAGTATTTCGGTCGAGAAGAATCTCATGACTTACAACATTACTTCGAACATCTTGGCGATATGAACTATCAAGTGTATACAGTTGATGAACATGGTCAGTCGAGTTCTTATGGTGAACCCTTTAGGAAAATGAATCTAAGTGACGACGATATTAACCAAGTTCTTAATGGCAAGGATTATCATGGTATTAAAGAACGACCGTTTAATATTTTTATCACGGGATTCTTTGATAATGAATCGCGAAATACGGTAGGCACTACCTTTTCAACAAAGGATGGTAAGATTGCGGTGTTTGTAAGACCTGATATTGGTCATGCATTCGGTGAATTCCGTATCTTTCTTATCGTGTTATTAATATTATTGATTGCGATTTCAATTCTGTTGGTTATTGCGTCGACTTATACGATTGTGAAGCCGATTAAACAGCTTAAGTATGCGACAACGCGTCTTATGAACGGCGACTTTAATACACCGATTGAAATTACGCGTAAGGATGAACTTGGTACGCTGCAACAACGCTTTGAAACCATGCGTCTGTCGTTACAACAACTTGATGCGATGCGTCAGCACTTCGTTCAAAATGTGTCGCATGAAATTAAGACGCCGCTGACACATATACATCAACAGTTAGACCTTATGCAAAATGAGAATGACCAGAAGAAAAAAGAGGAACATATTAAAAACATCTATAATATTACGAATCGTTTGAGCGATTTAACGAGACAACTCTTGTTATTATCTGAAATTGATAACGGTGAACATCTCGAATTTAAAGACAGCATCAATCTGAAACATTTAATTCAGTCGATTGTAAGACATGAAAATTATCAAGTTGAGATAAAGTCACTCGTCATTATGTATGATTTAGACCATTTACGTATGCGAGGTAACTATCGTCTGATTTACCAAGCGCTTCAAAATATTATTTCGAACGCAATTAAATATACAGAGCCGTACGGTATTATTGAGGTAAATTTAAAGCGTGAAGAGAATTATATTGTCTGTGAAATTACCGATGACGGTAAAGGTATGACGCAAGAAACGCGGGACCATATCTTTGACCGTTTCTATAAACAAAGTGAGTATAAGGAAAGTAATGGTCTCGGTCTTCCAATTTCAAAATCCATTATCGACCTGCATCATGGTACTATTAATGTAGAAAGTGAAATCGGTGAAGGTACTACGTTTACGATTAAACTACCGTACAATGCGAATGACGAACATACTATTGAATGATGTTTAAATGAGGAGCGACTGCTTTGGGCAGTCGTTTCTTTTTTTATTGGAAATTGGAGATATTGCGGGTCGTTGGTTTACATGTTTTTAGAGTCTGGTAAATTCAAAGCTGTTTCGTTTACACGTTTCTGTTGTCTTGTAAATTTAAAGCCGTTTGGTTTACACGTTTCTGTTTTCTTGTAATTTTAAAGCCCTTTCGTTTACACGTTTCTGAAGTCTTGTAAAATTAAAGCCGTTTCGTTTACACGTTTCTGTTTTCTTGTAAATTCAAAGCCGTTTCATTTACACGTTTCTGTTTTCTTGTAATTTTAAAGCCCTTTCGTTTACACGTTTCTGAAGTCTTGTAAAATTAAAGCCGTTTCGTTTACACGTTTCTGTTTTCTTGTAAATCTAGAGCCGTTTGGTTTACACGTTTCCGAAGTCTTGTAAATTTGAAGCCGTTTCGTTTACACGTTTCTGTTTTCTTGTAAATTTAAAGCCGTTTCGTTTACACGTTTCTGAAGTCTTGTAAATCTAGAGCCGTTTCGTTTACACGTTTCTGTTTTCTTGTAAATCTAGAGCCGTTTGGTTTACACGTTTCCGAAGTCTTGTAAATTCAAACCCTCTTTCTCCTACACGTCCTACTTATCTTGTAAATCCCCCACTAGCGGTACGTGGATCTAAAGGGCTTTTCAAAGAGGGAGAAAATAAGAAACTTTAAACCCACAAAAAAATTCAGTGACTTTCTATTAATATTGTAATAAACTTAGTTTGATATTATATATAGTAATTAAAGGAGTTGGCTTTATGCAACCTTATAAACATAAAACGATTGCCATCACAACGAGTACGATTATTACGGGAATTATTTATACTGGCGTTTATAATCAGACGGCTCAAGCAAGTGAGACGGTGCCGAGTACGAGTGCCGATACGAACCAAGCTTCGAGCACGACGCCTATCTCGAACGACACGACTACTACAATAGAAGAAACAGGACCAGTTACGGTCGAATCTTTAAACAATCTCGATCTGCCTACAGCGTCAACAAACGTTGATAATCCTGCTACTGAAAGCGCGATTGATGCTTCGAATGTCGCATCGAATATCCCTACCACTTCTGAAAATAGGGGCTCTACGCCTACCGCTTCACAAGGCTATACGGAAACGAATCAAGCGATGACAACTTCGACGGCGCCGAGTACGGCTACACGTTCTACACACGACGCAACTACAACGTCGACACCTGCACCGCGTAGAACGGCGCGTAGTGTAGTATCGGATCCAGCAGACGCGACATTAACATCGAACGCGGCAAGTTCCACTAACACAACTAGCGGTTCAAATAATACGGCGCCAACGTCCACGACTAACACGACTAACGCGACGTCGTCTCTTAACAACACGGCTACAGCGACACGTTCAACGACAGCTACGACAACACCTACAACGACGCCGACAACGAACACGACGACACCAGCGCCTACGCCGGTCGCACCACCGACGCCTGAAATTCATACGGTCAAGGTAGATGTAGCTGATGATTGGCCAAGTACGCGTCTTGTATCTGTTACAAGAGGTACACTTCACATACGTCAGAACCTTGGTTACGTTGTCCCAGCTAATACGAACGTGTACGTGCGTTCTACTAAAGTTGTGCCTGGTAAATCTTTACAGCTTGACTTAATCGCGCACGGTAACAAAGAAGATAAAAGTTTAACGTTCTCGTTAAATAATCAATGGCACCATTTTAATGCGCCAGCGAATGCAGCTCTGTTCTTAAGAACGCCACACGACCCTAACTTAGATGCTAGTATTGAGTACTATATCGAGAACGACAATAAAATTCCTATGCCGCACTACTACTATGGTGGCGATAAAGCGCAGTTTGACCAAGAATGGGAAAGATCTCAGGCGCCTTTTGCATTAGTGGAATCGGAAGACGTTAAAATTTTAGTACCATTACTTGACCGTGAGTTTGTTAAAAACTTAGCACCAAGTGACCCTACGTCAAGCGCCAACGCTTTTGATCAAAATTTAGATTACTATAAGAACATCCTTACGAAGTACGATGAGTGGCTCGGTCTTGATAACTCGAATGAATTTCATAGAGATAACAAGCAACAATATTTCGTGCGTCCTGATAAGACAGGTTACGGCGTTGCTTACTATAGTACATACTATGCTGGAACGAACAGTACACACGTGACGCCTTACTTTCAAAAAGGATGGCTCGTTCTACATGAAGTTGGTCATGGATATGACGGATTCATTACGAAGACAATTGCTGCACGTGACATCGGTTTAATCGAAGTTTGGAATAATATTTTCGCGAACCTTTATGTATCGACAGTCGACCGAACGCATGCGGATTGGTTATATCATGGTGATCAGAATGGTTACCAAGCCCGTGAATTAGCTACGTGGCAAGCTGCTAATGGTAATTATACTTACACGGACATGGGCCTACCGCAACGACTTAACGTGATGGCGACACTCGTTCGTGGTACGGGTGTTCAAGGCTTTATTGATTTCAACAAATCACTACGTGAGAATGCGAGTACCGTACGCGTTACTGCGCTTAATGACACGATTGCAGAGAATTGGGGCGGTGTATCTAACTACAACATCGTGCCTTACCTTGAAATGTATGGTATTTACATCAATGACCATGTAAGAGAACGTATCTTTTCAAAGAATCACTCCATCCTTCATCACTTGGCCCTTATGGTAAAAGACCCGTCCGAAAGAGAACGCATTCGTCAAGAACATCAGATGAAGACCGTTTACGATCTCATTTCGACTGAAGCTATCAGTTCAAGTGGTATTACGGGAAGTAATACCGTTACACTTAACTTAAACGGACACACTTTAAGAGATGACGCCGTCGTACATTTAATGGATAAAAATCGTATCGTCGCAACAGCACCGGTCGTGAATCAAACGGCTACTTTCACGAACGTACCTGTTGGTGCTTATAAAATCAGTGCACCTTTCAGTGAGACAGGTGCACTACCTAAGACAAATGTCATCATCGTAAGCGACCAAGATAGTACGCCTGTCACACTCGATTATCCAGCATTAGATGAACATATGTTTAGTAATAAAGAGGAAGTCCTATTGAAAGGGTTAAGTGACCTCACGTTCGCGTCTATGATTTATGACCCTAGCAACAAGACGCTTGAAATAGATGATCGCTTAAGAAAGCCGCATGATTACTATGGTTTAGGTAAATACGCGTCTATCCGCGTTAAATCCCCAGATGGCACAATTAAGTATGAGCGTGATTTCATTGGTAACGTTGAGCGTAAAGGCATGACGCGTCTCACTACGTTAAATATCGAACACGGTGATTTAATTGAGATTTATCACGCTGAACCGGGAAGCCGATTTGCGGTGGTTGATTATGAATCAAGAACCGAAGTGCCACGTTTAGATAGTAGTAAGAAGAATACGACTTACGTCATGACGGAGTACGGTTTAGAAGTTCCTGGTAAGCCCGCACCATTCCCGCGTGTTTACCAAAGTATTGAACAAGAATTAAATCAACTGAGAGCGGATATGGCGGCTCATCCTGAGAATGACTATCGTAAACAAACTGCGGCTATATATCACGATCTTCAGTACTTTGAACCTGAAGTAAGAAACGTCTTAATTGAAACGTACAAAGACGCCTTCGTCAATGTTGAACTTATCGAGGATCTTAAAAAACCTGTTGTGACTAACCCTGAGAACGATGTGATTTATGCAGGTGAGCGTACATTGACACTTGAAGGTACACCTGGTTCTACGATTACCGTGACGATTGAAGATACCCAAACGTCTTATACAGCTGTCGTTGGTGATAATGGTATTGCGACGATTGAAACGGACTCTAATTTGAACCTTGCGCGTAATGTGATTGTGACCGCTTCAAAAGACAATCAAACGACACCGCCTAAAACGTATGAAGTAAAACCAGTTGTGTTAACGAGTGCGACGACAGAGCTGTTCCCGAATACGGATAAAATCAACTTAACCGGTACACCTGGTACAACGTTACAAGCCTATAAAATTGGTTTAGACGGCTCACGCACATTACTCAATACGTTTAAAGTTCCTGAAAGCACGGCAGAAACGACAGATTTTGAATTTCCTTTTACAGCACCACTAAATCCTGGCGAATCAATCTACATCACTGCTGGTAATAATATGGGTGATGACTTTTTAGCTGATGTGGTAAGTATTGTATCGAACACGGGTGACATACATGATAACGAACTCTATAGCGGTTCTGATCCGATTACTGTATTGACGAAACCGAATACGACTGTATCGTTGCTTGATCAGAGTAACCAAGTCATAGGTACCGCTACGTCAAACGCAGATGGCACGGTTACGATTACACCTACACGACCACTCGTGACAAATGAGGACGTTTACTTTAGTACAGGCGAAGGCGACGCTGCGCCAACTTATCTCTATACGGTGCATGCGAATCCGATTACGACGTCGACTGAAGTTCTGCCTTTCGATAGCGTTTATCAAGCACATCCTAATTTAGATGAGGCAACTGGTAATGAAACAGTGTTAACTGAAGGTGCGAACGGTGAACGCGTGACTGAAACAAATACTAAACTTCAAACGACTAGAGTTGTGAGCGAGACTGCCCCTACTTCAAAGGTCATTGGCGTAGACAACGTTCGTGTTACTGAAACTACAGTACCTTTCATAACACGTTACGAAGGCAATCATGATACGTTGATTACCGCACCAGAGGTCGTACGTGAAGCGGGCGCGAACGGTTTAACAACGACAACAGAAACGTATGTCGTTGACCCAAGTACTGGTGCTTTGAGTGCTCCATCATCATCGACAACTACAGTAGACCCGACGACGAAAGTCATCGAAGTGGGTACGAAAGAAGTCATTGAAACGGAGATTCCATATGCGACAATACGACGCTACAATGCGAATTTAAATGTTGGTGCTGAACAGGTAGTAACTGAAGGCACAGTTGGTACGTTAACGACAACACGTATCTATGACGTGAACCCGAATACGGGCGAACGTATTAACCCGACAGATCAAACTACTGAAGTTGCGCCGGTTGAGCGCGTTGTTGAATACGGTCCAAGTGCTTTTGACACGAGATACGAAGCAATGCCGAATGAGGACGCAGCTACAGGTGCGACGACTGTCGTGACGCCTGGTCAGAACGGAGACTTACAAGATTCTGATACATCAAACGACCCTGTGATTGAAGTGATTGGTGTCGATAACGTTGCTGTAGTGGTGACTGACGTACCATTCAACACGGTATACCAAGCAGACGACGCACGTTTGATTACAGAAGAAGATATCGTGTCTCAAGAAGGCGCGAATGGTTCTACCACTGAAAAGACCATTTATGATGTAGACCCTGCAACTGGCTCTTTAACGAATCCAAATGTTACTACGACAAATGTAAGTGCCTCAGACAAAATCGTGTTAGTCGGCACGAAAGAAGTTATCGTTACGGACGTGCCTTTTGCGACAATACGACGCTACAATGCGAATTTAAATGTTGGTGCTGAACAGGTAGTAACTGAAGGCACAGTTGGTACGTTAACGTCAACACGTATCTATGACGTGAACCCAAATACAGGCGAACGTATTAACCCGACAGATCAAACTACTGAGGTTGCGCCGGTTAATCGTGTTGTTGAGTACGGTCCAAGTGCTTTTGACACGAGATACGAAGCAATGCCAAATGAGGACGCGGCTACAGGTGCGACGACTGTAATAACGCCTGGTCAGAACGGCGACTTACAAGATTCTGATACATCAAATGATCCTGTTCCTGAAGTGATTGGTGTCGATAATATAGCCGTTGTGATGACGGACGTGCCTTTCAATACGGTATACCAAGCAGACGACGCACGTTTAATAACTGAGGAAAACGTCGTGTCTCAAGAAGGTGCGAATGGTTCTACCATTGAAAAGACCATTTACGATGTAGATCCTGCAACAGGTTCTTTAACGAATCCTAATGTTACTACGACAAATGTAAGTGCCTCAGACAAAATCGTGTTAGTCGGCACGAAAGAAGTTATTGTTACGGACGTGCCTTTTACAACAGTGAGACGCTACAACGCGAATTTAGATGTTGGTGCTGAGCAGGTAGTAATTGAAGGTACGGTTGGTACGTTAACTACAACACGACTTTACGACGTAAATCCGAATACGGGCGAACGTATTAACCCAACAGAACAAACTTCTGAGGTCGCGCCGGTCGATCGTGTCGTAGAGTACGGCCCAAGTGCTTTTGACACAAGATACGAAGCATTACCAAATGAAGATGAAAAAGTCGGTTCAACGACGATTATTCAAGCAGGGCAAAATGGAGATGCACAAGACAGCGATGCTTCAAACGACCCTATCGTTCAAATCATTGGCGTTGATAACCAAAGTCAAGTTACAGCAACGTTGAAATTCAATACAGTGTATGAAGCAGACACATCAAAACTTATCACTGAACCTGATTTAGTAAAACAACAAGGTGTAGATGGAAGTACAACAACTATCACGACGTATGATGTGAACGCTGACACAGGTGAATTATCGAACCCTACTGTTCAAACACACACCGTTGATGCAGTTGATCACATTGTGGTTGTTGGCGCTAAAGAAGTCCATGTCACTGAAATACCATTTAAAACGGAACGTAGAGTGAACAAGCAATTAGCTGAGGGCGTTGAACAAGTTGTTCAAGAAGGACGTGTAGGCTCAGTTGTAGAAACCGTGATTTATCAAGTAGACCCTCGTACGGGTGCACGTACAGAAGCAACACATTCATCAAAACAAACAGATGCCATTGATCGCATCGTTGAATACGGCGAAGCGGTCGTGAAACCTGAAGTAGTTGAACCTAACGTACCTTTAGAGACAGAAAAGCCTGCAGAGGAAAGTAAGCCTGATGCGCCAGTTGAAGCGGAAAAACCTGGTGAAGATGTTACGCCTGAAGCTCAAGTGGAAACGAATCAGCCGAGTGAAGAAGTGAAGCCAGAGGTACCAGGTGAAGCAGAACAACCTACTGAAGCGGGTAAACCTGAGAAGCCTGTTGAAGAACCAGCGAAACCTGAAGTTCCAGTTGAGGAAAGTAAACCATCTGAGACAGTCCAACCGGAAGTACCTGTTAAAACTGAGAAACCATCTGAAGACGTAACGCCAGAGGCTCCGGGTGAAACAGAAAAACCTTCAGAACAAGTGAAACCTGAAGATCCAGCTAAAAATAATCAACCGACTGAGGAAACAAAACCTGAGGCAAATGGTAATACTGAGCAACCAACTGAAGCGGAAACGCCAGATCAACCTAAAGAAGATATCTCTACAACTGAAAAGCCGTCTGAAACAGGTACACCAGAGCAACCTACAAAACCTGAAACACCGAAAGATAAAGTTGAGGTTGAACAGCCTAAAGAACCACAACAACCTATCGTAGACTTAACAAAACCTGATGAAGAGACTGAAGAGACTGAGATCCCTTCTACCGTTAAACCAAATATGTGTGAAACAAAGACGCCATTAAAACCAGTCATCACGCAAACTGGATTAACGCAAGAAGATACGACTTCAAATCTTGTACACCCTAAAGCGAAATTTGTTAGCCCTACTTTTAATCAGGTAACGCATCTAACTTACAATAAAGAACATGTATCTTTCAGCAACAAACATATCAAGAATAATCAAGAAAGTTTACCTGAAACTGGTCAAACTCAATCAGATAAGACGACGTTATGGTCTCTATTAGCCTTTGTTTTAGGTATAACGTTTATCAAATCTCGACGTAAACGTCGTCAATAACACAAAAATCCCGAGTACAAACTGTACCCGGGATTTTCTTAAATTTAGCTTAATAATGTACCGCCTTCGCTTAAACGTAGGCTCTTAGAAATACGTTCGTTAATTTCGTTAAATAAATCTTCGTCCGTT
>NZ_JH815594.1:190233-208708 GCF_000298075.1 Staphylococcus massiliensis CCUG 55927
GCAAGGTCTTTTCCATATGAAGGAACCATTTCTTTAATCTTATCTTCCCACATATCGTGTTCTTCTTTGAAGCAACGTTTAATGATGTCTAACATAACTGAAACGGCTGTTGACGCACCTGGTGATGCACCAAGTAACGCAGCTAATGTACCGTCGTCAGAAGTGATAACTTCTGTACCGAATTGTAACGTACCTTTACCTTTTTCTTCAGTGTCCTTGATAACTTGAACACGTTGACCAGCAACGCATACTTCCCAATCTTCGCCTTTAGCATTAGGAATAAATTCACGAAGGTCATTGATACGCTCTTCTTGAGATAACATCAATTGTTGTATTAAATATTTCGTTAGACCCATTTCTTTCGCGCCCGCAGCTAACATTGTCGCTACGTTGTCTTTGTTTACAGATTTAATTAAGTCTAAGTTTGAACCTGTTTTTAAGAATTTTGGTGAGAAACCAGCAAACGGTCCGAATAATAATGATTGTTCGCCATCAATATATCTTGTATCTAAGTGAGGTACTGACATCGGCGGTGCCCCAACTTTAGCTTTACCATATACTTTAGCGTGATGTTGTTCGATAACATCTTTATTTTTACAAACAAGGAATAAACCACTAACTGGGAAGCCACCCACGTGTTTAGACTGTTCGATTCCTGTCTTTTGTAGAAGTGGTAAGCTTGCGCCACCTGCTCCGATAAATACGAATTTAGATTCATACACGATTGTTTGGTTAGACACGATGTCTTTAACCTTAACCATCCATGTACCATCTTGTTGTTGTTTAATATCTTTAACTTCATGTTGGTAATCAACTGAAACGTTTTGTTTCTTTAAGTGATTTAATAATTTAGTTGTTAATGCACCAAAGTTTACATCTGTACCTGATTGATCTCTAGTCGCAGCAACGGGTTTACGTGACTTACGACCTTCCATCATTAATGGAATCCATTCTTTTAAACGATCTTTGTCATCTGTGAAGTCCATCCCTTTGAATAATGGATTATCTTTTAAAGCGTTTACGCGCTCTTTTAAGAATTCAACATTTAATACACCTTCAACAAAGCTCATGTGTGGCACTGTTCTAATAAAGCTTTCTGGCTGATCAATGTAGCCTTTTTCCACTAGAAAAGCCCAATACTGTTTAGATAATTGGAATTGTTCATTAATTTTGATTGCTTTAGAAATATCTAACGTGCCATCTTTCTTCTTAGATGTGTAGTTTAATTCACATAATGCCGAGTGACCTGTTCCCGCGTTATTCCATACATTAGAACTTTCTTGAGCAGCTTCTGATAGCCTTTCAAAAACGCGAATCTCCATATTTGGCGATAGTTCTTTTAATAATGTTCCTAATGTTCCGCTCATGATGCCACCACCGATTAAGATGACATCTGTTTTATTATGTATTGTATTCATAACAAATACAGTACCCCCTTCTTGTACATTAAACAGATACAATTAATTTCGTATCATATGCATTAATTAAAACTATATCGATAAAATACTTATTCACTTCTAATTATAAACTTAATCTCACATTTAAAAAAGGGATTTAGATATATAAGATGTGTGTTTTTACACTTACTACGTGTAGTGCTTCGAATATGACATCTTTTAATTAACGATATTGTATTTAAAGGGCTTTTCCCCATGAAAAATGAGAGGCAATTAAATTGCCCCTCATGATAAGCGTTTAGAACGATGATGTTCTAATCAATTATTGAACTGAATAAGCTGGGTCTAATACGCGTGCAGTACCTTGTTGGTCAATTGAAACGATTGAGTAAGTACCGTCTTGGTTGTTGAAGCTAAATACATAGCTATACGCGTTTTCTTGACCTTGGATGCTGTAGTCGTTGTAAACTTTGTTTTGACCTACAGCTGCTTGAGCTTTGTTTAATGAGTTTTGGAAGTTAGGTAATGTTTTTAACGCTTGGTTTTCGTCTACAGTGTTACCTGTGATGCTACCTGAAACAGGTTGAGCTTGTTGGCTGCTAAATGGTGCTACATAAGCACGCTTTGTCGCCATAGCGTTTTCATCAGCTACTGCGTATTGTTGAGATTGAGCGTTAGCTTGCTGCGCTTGAGACTGTTGGTTTGCTTGTGCTTGTTGGTTTGCTTGTGCATCTTGACCTGAACCAGCTTGGCTACCTGCTGCCGCGCCACCTGCTGCTGCACCGCTAGCTGCTTGTGAACCATTGCTACCATTTGATGATGAATTAGAACTTGAATCTGAGCTAGAGCTTGAGTCGCTACCTTCTTTTGAAGATGAGCTTGAATCACTTGAATCGCTTGAAGATTCGCCAGATTTACCTTCAGAATCTTTGCTCGATGAATCACTTGATTTACTATCTGAACCTTCGCCAGATGATTTTTCTGAGTCTTTGCTTGATTCGCTGTCTTTGCTATCTTTGCTGTCCTTGCTATCCTCTTTAGAAGCGTCACCTTTTGAATCTTTGCTTTCCTTATTTTCCGTTTTGTTGCCTTCTTCTTTCTTGTCTTTACCTTCTTCACCATTGTTACATGCTGCTAAAGCTAAAGATAATGTTAAAAAACCTACTAGTACTTTTTTCATATTTACATACCTCCATGATTTTTTAAGACGTGATTACATGCAAGTCATTATGTATATGTTTTAAAAACCTTGCATCATAACCAACTTGTTTGCCATTCTATAATATCTTGCGCCATTTCGCCATTACACCGATTAAACTTTACATTCTTTTAAAAAGCCATTTATATTTTTAACGTTTAAACAAGTATATTGTAATATTAATGACAAAATTTGGTATCTAGGTTACTTTAATTTCCCATTATTTAAATGTAAAAACATCTTAAGCGTGGTAATATATATTTAAATCACCTTTAAGGAGTTAAGACTATGAACATAACATCACTGAACTTAGGCATCACTAGTCCGACAAGCCTTATCTTAATTTGTATTGTCGCATTAATTATCTTCGGCCCGAAAAAGCTACCTCAATTTGGACGCGCTATTGGTAATACGATACGTGAACTACGTCAAGCTACAGAAAAAGACACTTCAGATATAGACGAAACGGATTCAAATCCCAAAAGATAATCTCTATTTAACGATTTATCAGCACCTAGATGAATTACGTACAGTTCTCATTAGAGTAGCTTTAGCGTTTTTAGTCATCTTCGTCATAATATTTTTGACATCAAGACTATGGCTACATATACTTATCAAACTTTTGCTTTGGAATACGCATGTTCATTTGAATACTTTCTCATTAAACGAGATAATCGTAACTTACCTTTTAATACTTATAAGTCTATCATTCATTGTAATATTTCCATATGCAACCCTACTCTTCTGGCGTTTTATCTCACCCGGTTTAAAACCCTCCGAAAGAAACACAATAATGATTAAATCAGCTCAAAGCATCAGCTTGTTTTTAGGCGGTATTTTACTTAATTATTTCATCTTATATCCGCAAATATTTAATTGGGGCCTTAGCATAGCAAGTCTTTTAGGTACAAAGCCAATATGGGGGATACAAGCATATCTATTAAATTTACTTTATTTGAGTTTGTTAACTGGATTACTATTTCAAATTCCGTTGATCACGCATTTTTTAGTAAAAATAGACGTATTATCACGTAACGATCTGAGTTCGCAACGTAAATATGTTTACTTTGTATGTTTGATTCTAAGTAGCTTATTTGCGCCACCTGATCTCGTAATGCATCTATCGTTCTTTATAATCATGATTACTTTGTACGAAATGACGATATTTTACATAAAAATAAAAGAGTCTTAGACATAAGTAGTGAAATAGAGCATTTAAGCTTTATTTGATACAATTTCCAAAACAGCTGACTCCTAGGGGTGGGGTCCCCGGACAGAAATTTGCGCAAGCAAATTATCAAGCTAAGCAAGCCGGGGCTTAAGCGTGGTACAAAGTAGCATTGCTACTTTGTAAGTCCAACTAACAAACTGAAAGTTTGAGTTGGGCTTTAGAGACTACAGGCTCCAGCCACGCCCCAGGAAAGCATGCTGTTTAAGGGAATTGTAGTATTATGTCTAAGACCCTTTATTTAAGAATCTAACTTCCTTTGATGAACAAAGACGTATGCTAATGTAATCAAGATAAAAATGAGTTGAACTGATACAACTTCTACAGTAGGAAATAAGCCTAAAGTTGATATAGTAGGTAATGATTCTATTACGTGTTTCGGAATAAAGTTTAGTATTTGAAGTTGGTAAATGCTTACACCTATCATCTTAAAAGCGAGTACTAACATAAGTATGCTTAAAACTCTAAATACGTATCGAATCGGTATCCATTTAATTAAAAATCTATAAGCAATTGAGAAACCTACTAAAACTAAGAGCCCTAATATAATTCCTAAAACCAATTGCTTTGATGAAATATGACCAATCATACCTAAATAAAATACGATTGTTTCTACGCCTTCTCTTAACACACTCATACAACCGATGACACCGAACAACCACAACTTGTTGTGGTCTAATGCTTGTTGATTGAGATTGTTGATTAGAATTTCCCATTGCTTCCTTGATGCATGACGATGTAACCAAATACCGACAATAAACATTAAGATTACAGCAATTAATCCTATAAAGGCCTCTAAACTCTCTCTTAAGATCCCGCTATTTTGAAAAGCACTTATCAATACATAAGCGCCAATTAGGCTAAGTAACAGACCGATAACGCTACCAGAATACAGAAGAACGGTACCTTTTCTCGAGTTCAAAGTTCGCGTTATCGAGCTTAAAGACATCACAATGATAATGACTTCTACACCCTCACGCAGTAAAACAAGAGACACATCAATATAACTATACTCAGAATGATGAACGACTTTTTGAATATCTTTATAAAGAGTCGACAGATCTTTTTTAACCGACTCATGGTTATCTGAATTTAAAACGACCGCAAATCTAGGTATATCCTCTTCAATTTGCGTATAAAGCCCTTGGTCTTTAGTGCGAATGTCACCTTCTACATAGGGCCATATTCGCATTAATTGATTTAAGTTGCTTTTCGCTTTAGTAACTTGATGCTTCTCAATATGCTTGATTGCTCCATCGAGCTCTTCCAATAAAGTTTGAGTTGTGTACGTATTATTTTTACTTTGAGAAGGACGACTAAGTTCTACATCCCGCACATCCGATATGATGTCGTCGTATAAAGCTAACACATTCTTAGTTTCAGGTTTGCCACCCTCAACTAATCGTCTCATTTCAAAAAGTTTAATCTCAATTTGACCATATTTTTCGATATTTTTATCTCTGATATACCTTTCATATTTTGTCCAAATACGATTTAATTCAGAATTGGCTTTCTTTAACCCTTCTTCATCATTAATATCTAGACTTTGTGTAAAAGCTTTCTTATGCATTTCTAAATTGCTTTGTAATTGACCAATCTTTACATCGTGGTTATCTGACTCACTTTTAGCGCTAGTTTGTTCCAATTCCAGAAGTATCTTCGTGATGTTGGTTAACGTTTCATTTTGTTCGGTTGTACTTGAATCTACGTTAAGTGCTTTCAAAGTCTCTTGAAGTTTTTTATGGGCTTTTAAATCAGGATCTTTATTAATGGCGGCTTTAATGTCGTTAAAGGCATCGTCCACCTTTGATCGCGTCGTTGAATCATCTATGACTACTCTTGCTTCAGTTATCTTAATGTAAATCTCTTGATAATTTGAAGCTGATTGAACTTCAAATAGATTTAAACTTAGAAACATCAAACATAAGATCAAGCTTATCGTTCTAATGCCATAACGTTTCACCCAGTATCCCTCCTTTCGGGACACCTGGTAACATTAAGAATAAACCAGAACCTCGATGTGTAATGTACTCATTTAAATTATCTTGATGACCTAAACGATTCTGAATGTCTATGAATTGTTGCGGCGTTCTTTGGAAACTAATGAATAATAGACCACTATCAATCGAGCCCGTTATGGGACTTAAACCATTTGCATAAGAATATGAGCGTCTGAGAATCTTTTGCTTACTTTCCTTAGCGAGTCGAATATGTGCATCTTGAGGAATAACATATTCACCTTTTTGAGTCTTTAAGTCTAAGTCAGGTGTATCAAATTCGTCTTTCTTACCTAAAGGTGCACCGCTTTCTCTATAGCGTCCAAATGTATTTTCTTGTTCTTCTAACGCTGTACGATCCCAAGTTTCAAGATGCATTTGAATACGTCTCAACACCATATACGTCCCATTTTTGAATGGTCCTGTTGGTATAAAGACGTGTTTGTTGTACGCGTGTTGATCCTTAGGGTTCACAGTACCGTCCTTAAACGCCATTAGATTTCGAGGTGTTTCATTACCTTTTTGAGAAACGAACCCTGTTTCACCCCAATGTATTTGGACGAGGTGCCTAAATGGTCGTATTAAATTGCGTATCGCATGAAAGCACACTTGTAAATCGTTGCTACAAGCTTGAATAAGGATATCCCCACCTGTATATGCACGATCGAGTTGATCCTTTGGAAAATGGGGTAAGTCAACGAATGCATCAGGAATTTTATCTTTCACTTTTAACTTAATTAATGCATCACGACTTAGTCCAAATGTAAGCGTTAATTGAGCTGTGTTAAGACCAATGGTTTCACCAGTATCATCAGGTGGCACAAACTTGTATTGCTTTGAGCTACCGATTCGCTGCCCTGACATGAGCTTATTAGACATTTGAGTCCATGCTTTAAGCATACTTTGGACATCTTCAGCATTATATCGCTTTAAATTCAAAACTATTATATAAGCATGTGATTGTTGAGGGGTAATAATGCCAGTTTGATACTTTCCGTAGAAAGCATATCGATCGGCTTTTTTATCTTTTGGCGAATTATGATAAGCATGAGACAGGGCTTGCCCGATGCCACTTGAACTGATAACAAGACCTGCCCCGCCAATACCTAGCATCTTAAGAAACGACCTTCTACTATAAGTCCGCTCTAGTTTCTCATTTTTACTCATGTTAAAACGACCGCCATCTTACTGAGCGGTTCACCTAATCCATTTACAGCTTCACCCAATAATTTCGTTTCTTCCTTAGTTAGGGTTGTGTAGCTAACATAACCACCATCTTCAGTTTCGTATTTCTTAAGCAATTGATTCACATTGTCGAATTCTTTAGCGATACTGGAACTTAAAGTCTTGTCTTTCTTATCTAAAAGTGGTTTAAACAATTGATAGATTTTCTCAGCACCTTCAATATTAGCTTTGAAATCATATAAGTCTGTGTGTGAATAGATTTCTTCTTCTCCAGTTATTTTAGTAGTCGAAACTTCATTTAATAAGTCTATCGAACCTTGAAGCATGAGTTTCGGCGTCACGTCAACGGTCTCAACTTTAGCACGTAATTCTTTCGTGTCTTGAAGTAATTGATCGGCTACTTTGTCCATGCCATCTAAGTTTTTATCTTTGAAAAGCGCTTTCTCAATCTTATGATATCCTGACCAAGAATCCGCTTTGTTTTCTTCTTTTAGATCAGCTAAGCGTGCATCAATCTTTGGATCTAAGTCTCCAAAAACTTCAGCAACAGGTTCCGAACGTTCGAAATGCATGCGTACTTTCGGATACAGTGCCTTAGCTTTTTCTGTATCCCCTTGTTTAACGGCATTTGTGAATTCTGTAGTACCTTTTAGAAAAGCATCCATTTCCTTGATCGTAAATGTTTTATATTGTGACGTGATAGCCATCATATCTTTATTTACTTTAGGCGCTTCGGGCTTCTCTTCTTTTTTCTCTGCTTCTTTAGTGTTTTGGCATGCTGCTAGCAACAACGTGGATGTTAATAACAATGATGTAAGTTTCTTCATGTTGCACCTCTAATTGATAATTGTTATCAATTATTATATCACTGTATTTTCATTTAAGTAAACGTTATTATAAAATATTTATTAAATTTTAGTACCTCTCCTTGCTCCCATTTTCAAAAAGGCACATAAATGTCACAATTCAATCCGGGTATTACATGAATATAATAGTTATTAAACAAGCGAAGGAGTGACGTAATCATGAAAGATACATTTAAAGCTTATGAACTTACTGCACAAGATGACAAGGCAACTGGCGCTTTCAAGACGATGACGATAGACGATTTACCTGAAGGCGACGTTTTAATAGATGTACATTACTCAAGCATTAACTTTAAAGATGCGCTTGCGACGAACCCGCGTAGTAAAGTGATTAAAGATTATCCAATTATCCCTGGTATCGATGCGGCTGGTGTGGTAGCACAGTCTGACCATCCTTCCTTTGAAGAAGGCGATGAAGTCGTCGTAACGGGGTATGAATTAGGCGTTAGTCATGATGGCGGCTTTAGTGAATATGTGCGCGTACCCGGTGACTGGGCTGTGAAAGTACCTAAGGATTTAACGCTCGAAGAAGCCATGGTCTTTGGTACGGCTGGATTTACGGCTGCTTTATCTATTCAACGTTTAGAAGATAGCGGTATTGCGGTTGATAAAGGACCTGTGCTTGTACGTGGGACTTCTGGTGGTGTAGGTTCGCTCGCGTTAATGATGTTAAGTGAACTTGGTTACAAGGTTACAGCGAGTACGAGTCATGATGAACTTAAGGACGATATGAAGAAATTTGGCGCTAAAGACGTAATTAGCCGTATTACCTCTGACTCTTCGAAACCTTTAGAAAAAGGCGTTTGGCAAGGTGTAATCGATCCTGTAGGCGGTGAAACGCTTGGTGAAGTGATTAAGACAGTGAAACCAAATGGCGGTATTGCTTTAAGTGGTAATGCGAGCGGCGCTAAATTTGAATCGACTGTATTACCGTTTATCTTAAGAGGTATTAAGTTACTCGGTATCGATTCTGTGTATTGTGACATGAAGATGCGTGAACGTTTATGGAGACGTTTAGCCACAGACTTAAAGCCTGAGTTCTTACACGATATTAAGACGGTCGTGCCTTTTGAAGAATTGGAAAGTGGTTTAGAGAAGTTGAAAGACCATAAAGTATACGGTCGCATGGTAGTGAAAATGCCTAATAAATCGTAATTTCAAAAATTGGATGGTTTTAACCATGTGGCTTTTCAAAAAATCAATCTTAATCATTAATCGTGAATATTTATTTTTAGAAATGACATTAATTGTTAACAAAATAGCAATTTACATGAATGAAATGTAAGCGTATACTTATTTGCGTAGCATAGAATTAGGAGGAAATTCTTCATGAATAAAAACACAAATAAGACGCTGATTTTCTTTCTAGGTGCACTCGGGGGATTACTTTATGGTTACGATACTGGTGTAATCTCTGGCGCATTATTATTTATTAATAATGACATTCCTTTAACAAGCAATACTGAAGGACTCGTAGTTTCATCTATGTTAGTCGGCGCAATAATTGGTTCAGGATTTAGTGGACCGCTTTCGGATAGATTGGGACGACGAAAACTCGTATTTATTATTTCGATTATATTTATCCTAGGTGCGCTAACTCTAGCATTGTCACCTAGCCTATTCTTCTTAGTATTAGGACGATTTATTTTAGGTTTAGCAGTCGGTGGTTCAACAGCTATCGTGCCGGTTTATTTATCAGAAATGGCACCAACTGAAGCACGTGGCTCTTTAAGTTCGTTAAACCAATTAATGATTACGATCGGTATTTTATCCGCTTACCTCGTCAACTATGCCTTCGCGCCTATTGAAGGTTGGAGATGGATGGTAGGTCTTGCAATTGTTCCATCATTAATTCTCATGATTGGTGTGTACTTCATGCCAGAGAGTCCGCGTTGGCTTCTAGAGCATCGTAGTGAAGCGAGTGCGCGTCGCGTTATGGAAAAGACTTTTAAAAAATCAGAAATTGACACTGAGATTGAAAACATGAAAGAGATTAACCGCGTTTCAGCAAGTACATGGAACGTCTTAAAATCTTCATGGATTCGTCCGACATTAATTATTGGCTGTGCGTTCGCACTCTTACAACAGTTAGTCGGCATTAACGCAATTATCTATTACGCACCGAAAATTTTATCTAAAGCTGGACTTGGTGATTCAACGTCTATCTTAGGTACGGTTGGTATCGGTACGGTTAACGTGCTTGTAACGATCGTGGCAATCTTTATTGTAGATAAAATCGACCGTAAGAAGTTATTAATGATCGGTAATATCGGTATGGTGGCGTCATTATTAACGATGGCTATCTTAATTTGGACAATCGGTATTACGTCATCAGCATGGATCATCATCGCATGCTTAACATTATTTATCATCTTCTTCGGTGCAACTTGGGGACCAATTTTATGGGTTATGTTACCAGAACTATTCCCAATGCGTGCCCGTGGTGCTGCGACAGGTATCGCCGCGTTAGCGTTATCAATCGGTAGTTTATTAGTCGCACAGTTCTTCCCTAAATTAACTGAAGTATTAAGCATTGAATATGTATTCTTAATCTTTGCGGTAATCGGTATCGTGGCATTCTTCTTCGTTATGAAATACCTACCTGAAACACGCGGTAGAAGTTTAGAAGAAATCGAAGCAGACTTACGTTCACGTACAAGCGCTACTTCAGCTAAGCATGTCGAATAATTCTAAATGAGCAATCCTGTTAAGTCAGGGTTGCTTTTTTATTTTTTGGAAAATGGGGGCTGTATGGCGAGGGGGTGATAGAGCGCTTGCCGACTTGTGCTGTCGTCACAAGTTGGCAACGGTCCTCTTAGCGACTTGTGGTATCGCCACTAGTTGGCAACGGTCCTCTTAGCAACTTGTGATTTCGTCACTAGTTGGCAACGGGGCCTTTAGCGACTTGTGGTTTCCTCACTAGTTGGCAACGGGGCCTTTAGCAACTTGTGGTATCGCCACTAGTTGGCTACGGGGCTTTTAGCGACTTGTGGTATCTTCACTAGTTGGCTACGGGGCTTTTAGCGACTTGTAGTTTCCTCACTAGTTGCTAAGAGATAATAACACTAATTCATACTGTAACTATTATATCCATGTGATATACCCACATGGATATAATTGCTAATTTAGAGCCATGTCGTGATTCCACTTGGCTCTTATTCCCGATTTAGAGCCATGTCGCGATTCCACTTGGCTCTTATTCCCGATTTAGAGCCATGTCGCGATTCCACTTGGCTCTTATTCCCGATTTAGAGCCATGTCGCAGTTCCACTTGGCTCTTATTCTTGTTTTACAGCCATGTCGTGATTCCACTTGGCTCTTATTCCTGTTTTACAGCCATGTCGCAGTTCCACTTGGCTCTTATTCTTGTTTTACAGCCATGTCACAGTTCCACTTGGCTCTTATTCTTGTTTTACAGCCATGTCGCGACTTCACTTGGCTCTTATTTCTGTTTTACAGCCATGTCGCAGTTCCACTTGGCTCTTATTCTTGTTTTACAGCCATGTCGCAGTTCCACTTGGCTCTTATTCACGATTTAGAGCCATGTCGCGATCTCACTTGGCTCTTATTACCGTTTTAGAGCCATGTCGCGATCTCACTTGGCTCTTACGGACCACTAAACACCCTACCTGCATCTGCCCCCATTTTCAAAAAGGCGTATGAAAAATGTGATTAGGCATTAATTCCTATAATTACCAACATTCTCAAAAAAGAAGATAAAAACTTTAATAGACAACTACACACACATTTACAAAAGAAGTATATAAAAAAAGTGACCCGGACGACAATTCCGGATCACGATCATCATGAATTATTTAGCTTTGTTACGAGGGTTCTTGATAATTGCTTGGCGTAGTAGGAAGAATAGCACGATAAATGCACCAGTTAGCGCGATGTGACCGAGGCCTGAAATGCCTGATAGTGCAGGGTTCTTCTCGTTACCTAAAACTGTGTTGATACCATTCGCGAATTGCATCGCGATTGTTGTTAGGACGCCAATGTTGTAAATGTAATAGAACCAGTTGAAGAGCGTGTAGCTGCTTAGCTTAAATAAATGTTCAATTGGAATCAGCATTAGGAACATGAACATGCCTAGCGTAAGTAGATGTGTATGGACGATGCTTAATTGTGAATCGCCAGTAAAGTGATGTGCCACTGTGAATTCTCTATAGAAAAAGCCACTGAATAAACCTAGCATTGTATATGTAAAAAATGCATAAAGAATACGTTTCATCTTAAGTCCTCCCTTTTTCCTTAAGTATAAAATAACATCCCTTTAAATAAAATAGCGTTTTCGTGACAATTTTATGTTTGACAATCTCTAATAATCAGATTTTATTAATTATTCCTTAACTGTTTCTTTTTTTCTAGAATTATGTGTAAAATGGCATTATGCAATTTGAAAAATAACGGAGGAATTATTATGGATCACCAATCAGAAACGAATTACCAGAATGATCGATTATTGTCAGCTCTAAGTTACTTTAGTGTTTTCTTTGCACCTTTAATTATTCCGATTATTGTTTTATTCCTAGCGACGAAAGCTGTTAAAGGGCACGCATTAAGAGCGTTACTATATCATTTAATCCCAGCTATATTAATGGGTATTTCATACATTGGCTTTATTATCGCTATTGCAGCTACTGGCGACAGTAATAGTGGCGGTGGCTTTATCATCTTTATGCTTGTCCTACTTGGCTTAAGCTGCCTAGTTGGTCTTGTGTTCTTTATCATCAATATCGTAATGGGTATTAAAGTACTTATTAACGACCAAACGTTATATAAATATAGTAAATAAAACAGAGTTGAAGCCTGAAGTAACACGTCGTTGCCCCAGGCTTTCTTAATGGACTTTTCCAAATGAAAAAAGGCGCCAACTTAATGGCGCCCTTTCTTAAAATCTTATTTAGATTCTTGTTCTTGAACTTCTTTAACTTCTTCGTCAGTTGGTTCTGGTGTATCTTCTAGTACCATAACTGATTCAGAAATGTTACGTGAGTTATAACCGATACGTTCAATTACTGTGATTGTATCTACATATAATAAACCACCGTCTGTTGAACATTCACCACGGTTTAAACGACGAATGTGATTACGTCTTAAGTCGTGTTCTAGGTCGTAAGCTTCTTTACTGCGTTGTACAACTTCATCACGTTCTACATCGTCATATACGTCGATTGTATCAATGGCTTTCTTGTAAGAATATTTAACGTGGTCGAATAAACGATCGACACCGCGTTGCGCGTCGTCTGTGATTTTGATATTATTACGTTTTTGACGTCTACGTTGTTCTAAATATTCACGTGCTAATTCGTTAACTTGTAAGATCGATTTATTGATATCGAACATTACTGATAAACGTTCACCATCTGTAGTTGATAAATCTCGTGTTGAAATACGTACTAAGTAATGACGGATGCTGTCGCCAATTGTATCAACTGCTTGATACTTTTGAACGATGTCTTTTTCTTTTGCAGGGTCTTTAGTAGATAAGTCATCTAAGATAGAACCAACTAGCATACCCATGTTTTGAACTTCTTTTTGTGATTGTTGTAGTGCCATACCAGGTGCACGGTAAGCAAGGTTACGGTCAAGATGTTTTGGTTGGTAAGCTTCTGTAACGTCTTTACCTGGAATAATTTTAGTTACTAACCATGCTAATGCGAATACGAACGGTAATTGAATAATTGTGTTTGTAACGTTGAATGTACCGTGTGCAAAAGCAATTGTTAATTCTGGACTTAAGTGTAAGATCTTTTGAACCCATTGCATAAACATTGTAAACAATGGAAGGATTAACATGAATAAGAATACACCAATTAAGTTGAATAATACGTGTACAGCTGCTGCACGTTTAGCTGCTAATGAACCAGCTAACGCTGCTAATACGGCAGTGATTGTTGTACCAATGTTGTCACCGAATAATACTGGAATAGCTGCATGAATATCTAACATGCCGCTTTCGAAGAATTTCTGTAAAATACCGATTGTCGCACTTGAACTTTGTACTAAAGCAGTAAGACCTGTACCAACTGCTACCCCTAGTAATGGATGGTCTGACATGCTTAACATTAAATCCTTGAAGCCGTCTAATTTCGCTAATGGTTTCACGGCATCACCCATGAGTTTTAAACCATAGAATAATGAACCAAAACCAAAGATAATACGACCGATGTTGTTAACTTTTCTTTTCGCAAAGAAGAAGATTAATAATGCACCTAATGCAATTAAAGGTAATGCATAATCTTCTAATTTAATACCAATTAAGAAAGCAGTTACGGTTGTACCGATGTTTGCCCCCATGATAACACCGATTGCTTGACGCAATGTCATGAAACCAGCACTAACAAGGCCGATTGTGATTGCTGTCGTACCAGAACTACTTTGAATTAAAATTGTTACTAACATACCTGCTAAAACACCTAATACAGGATTAGATGTGAAGATATTTAAGATGTTACGTAAGCGATCACCTGCTGCTGACTGTAAACCATCACCCATTTGTTTAAGACCGAATAAAAATATACCCAGTCCACCTAGAAACGTAAAAATTGTTTCAGTTACTGAAAGCTCCATTCGTCCTACCTCACTTCTTTTATAAATTCCTAGTTAATTATCTCTAAACATTGTTAACTCTATGTTAAGAAAATATAAAGTTTTCATTTTTTATGTTTATTTAGTTGAATTTTGTTAAATTATGTTAATTTTGTGTAAAAGCGCTGCCGCGCGTGGCTTTTAAAGTAAAAAATGAAACGAATTTAGCCTTTTTCGAAAATAATTTGAATTTAGAAAAAATACAATGACATTAATGTTATCGCTTTCAAGTTAGCTATGCTAACTAAATCACCTTTGTTACCACGTGATTGGACTTTTAAAGTAATAGGGTTAAATTACAATTTAACCTTGTGAAAAAGCACATTCAATCGTATAATCAATGAGTTATTAAAAGTAAATTGTTGTGCATTTACTTTAGAAAGGACTCAGAATATGATTCAAGCATATAAAAATGATGATAACTTAAATATTTGTGAAGTTTCAGATTGGCATGAAAGTCAGTGGCTTAATGTTGTACAACCTTCTCGTGAAGAAATTGAAACATTAACGCGTACCTTCAATATCCCTTTGGACTTTATTGAGGATCCACTGGACAGTGAAGAAAGTGGTCGTACAGAATATGATTCTGACTCAGGTCACTCACTGATTATCATTGACTTCCCAATCGTTAACGACAGTAAGCGAAAAGTAATGTCATTTACCACCACCCCAATCGGTATCATACTTTCAAAGAATCAAATAATCACGATATGCTCGGAAAAATATGACTTTCTAGAGTATCTCAAGCAGCAACCTTTAAACCTTAAGTTTAGAAGTCAGTTTGCGATTAAGTTACTCCTTGATATCGCAACGCAATATAACCGAAATTTAAGGTTATTAAATAAATCTCGAATTCGTACGGAAAGAAGTTTAAAACGCGGCATTACCAATAAGCATCTGTATGATCTTATGGAAATTGAGAAGAGTTTACTTTATTTCTTTGCCGCTTTAAATACGAATTCACTTGTATTTAAAAACCTTTTCAAATTACCAGCGATTAAGCGCTTTGAAGAAGATCAAGAATTGCTTGAAGACTTGCATGTTGAACATAAGCAATCACTAGATACGACTGAACTCTACATTAGTATTCTAGAAAGTATCACGTCATCTTATACATCACTATTATCGAATGAAATGAATACCATCATGAAAACACTAACGCTTTTCACGGTGTTCTTAACGTTGCCGACGCTTGTGTTCAGTTTCTTTGGTATGAATGTGCAACTACCAATAAGTACTGACAGTCCTGTGTCCTGGCTCATGATTATCGGAATTTCACTTATCCTAATCTGTGTAACAGGTATCTTTTTGTGGCGAAAGAATAAAATTTAAAATAATAATGTTTGGATATCAAAGCTTTATAAGGCTTGGTATCCTTTTTTATTAACTACTATATAAGCCTACCTAAATTATATAATATAATTATTAGTAAGTGTTGACTTAATAGAAGTTATAATACATTTTAACCTAAAATAATGATATGCAATCCATATTTTCGACAAAATTAACCTAATTTTTATAATTTAAACTCAACTTAATGTTAAATTAAATACAATTAATTGACATTTAGAAATTTAATATTTAGTAATAGTTTTGGAATTCTCATTAAAAAGCATTTAAGAGGGTATACTAAAAAGGAAACGCGTGCTCATACTTTTTTATAAAGAAAGTGCGTGTTATAAATAAGTGCGAGCACTTGTAACTGAATATTCAGAATATTAATCTGAGAATAAATGAGTTTTCTTACGCAGTAAGGTGAAAAACTTGAATGGCACGTTTAAGACTTTCAATTGAACAGTTTGAATCAGAAGGCTTGTCTTGCATATAAGCTAAAATATCTTCAGTGTTATTCATATCTTGAGGGAAGTTCTTATCGTTATAAATAACTGTGGCAACTTGACCTAAAGGCGTTTCGTCTCCAATATAGCGTTCCATATATTTATAAAAGCTCATTACAATCACCTCTTTTTTGTTGTTAATTCTACCATAGCATTTTTATACCTAAAAAAATACTCTTTTTCCAAAAAATATGCAAAAAATATATAATTTGTACACATTTAACATTTTTCATACAAGCTTGATAATAATAACATTTGCTTTTACAAACTATTTCGTATATAACTGAAGTTAACCGCTTTAAGAAAGGTTCGATTAGATGAAGAATAATAAAAAGAATAATAAAATGATTGGTATTGTATCAATTATTGCGTTATTGCTCGTTACAATTGGTTTAACGGTGTTGCTTTTAACGATGAAGCCAGTAGATACGTATTACGGTTATATGAAAGATGATCATACGGCTGAAAAGATCGTGAGCGAAAAATCGCATAAAGTAACTGAAAATATAGATGTTAAGCCTAAAGGCGATTTCAAACCTCAAAAAGGTGATTTTGTACGACTTTCTTCGCCAGATGAAGGTAAAACATTTACTAAAGGTAAAGTGGTCGAGCACGATGATATTCCGCACGGTCTAATGATGAAGATTCACGATATGCCTGGACACTAATATAAAACCTCGCATTGCTTACATGTAAATGACATGTATTCAATGCGAGGTTCTTTTTTTATAAGGAAATTAATAGATGATAAAAGAATGTTTTAAAAGCTAAAAAAGTGAGTCATAGTACAAGCATTCATGATTAATTTCCTAACAGCTGACTCAGAGGCCAGGGCCCCGGCACATCTTAAAGAACAAAGAAGCTCATGCTTCTTTGTAAGTTCAACCAACGAATTGAAAATTCGGGTTGAGCTTTATGCGCTAGCAAATTAACAAGCTAAGGAAGCCGGGGCTTAAGCGTGGTACAAAGTAGCATTGCTACTTTGTAAGTCCAACTAACAAACTGAAAGTTTGAGTTGGGCTTTAGAGACTACAGGCTCCAGCCACGCCCCAGGAAAGCATGCTGTTAAAGGAAATTAATAGAAACCCTACCTAAAAACTTCAAATCACTTTTATCGCATAATCGAACGAGACATTCTTGAAATGGTATGGCGTTCGCCACGAATCGCGATACTTAGCGCCATAATATTTGAAGCAGGCGCTAAACCGCCATACCCAGCATCACCGATATGTTGCATGTCTATACCTAAAATTTTATTTCGAATCGCAATCTCTCTTACAGTCGCCGGGTCCGAACTTTCCTGTGACGTACCGATTGTACTCATCACTTGCCTATCATGATAATGCGCGAGTTGAACAACCTCATCAATCATTTGATCATTAACCCCATATACCGTCCCTACTGCTGGAACTAGGATGACATCCGCTTCGTGCTTAATAAGGGCTTTTACTAAATCCAAATCTACAACGGGTTCCTTCACACCTGAACCATGCATCTTACCAGCGAACACTAAACCATCAAAGCTCGTTTTCGCCATCTTAACCGCTTCTTTAATCTTGTCATTCGATACGCCTGTCGAAGGATTCCCCGTGAACGTAACGAAATCAAAGCCTAACTTTGACGCAAGCTCTAAATTATGTTCCGTCGCAATACGGCCATTTGCAATCGCATGACGCGACTCAACCATGTCCGCATCAATATCTACCGGTTCGAGATTTAATCCGACGGGACACCCAATCAGTTTCTTAAGCGATTTAATCACATTCTGGTTACTGTTCAAATGTTCAGGCATGCCCTCTATAAAGCATTGATACACATCAAACTTATTTAAAAGCACTAAATCAGCACCATGCGCACGTGCAATTTCGGCGTTGGTTACATCGTGTATAATGGGTTGGTCCGTAACAATATTTTCACTCAGAACAACGCGACCTTCACAAGCTTTAATACTTTGCAACAACGTTTCTTTAGACATCGACGTGATTTCAGAGGCATTCGCACTTATCAATCGTTTAACCATGACAGGCCTACCTTTCAAAT
This sequence comes from Staphylococcus massiliensis CCUG 55927, assembly GCF_000298075.1. GTDB lineage: Bacteria > Bacillota > Bacilli > Staphylococcales > Staphylococcaceae > Staphylococcus > Staphylococcus massiliensis. Next base: position 208,577 of record NZ_JH815594.1, read on the forward strand.
ATTAATGATATTTCACCTTCATTGTACAACACCCCGTCATAAAACTCGACCTCATTTACTGTCAGCTATTGAGAGATAAACGACCATCATTATGATGCAAAGTACGCCGACCATTTGGAAGATACCAAATGA
>NZ_JH815595.1:0-36956 GCF_000298075.1 Staphylococcus massiliensis CCUG 55927
GCTATTCATATTCGATATGGATGCGATGAGCCGATTTACAGGGCATAAATGTATGACATTTATGTCTCTTTTTTTATTTCCAATAAATCCTTTACAATTTATCGTGTTCCATCTATGGTTGATTTGGGAATAACTTAATATATTTGCAAGAGCTTCTGATTAAATACAAAGATAAGGTGAGCTAATGTGAAAATTTTAAAGTCTATCTTTTATGTAAATGTGGATAAAATTAATATCCCTAGAGGGATACGGCAAGGTTTATTAATGTTAGTACCGATGTTGATTGGTTATTTCCTTAACCAAATGCCATTAGCCTTACTCGCAGCTATAGGTACATTCGCACATATCTATGTATTTAGTGGTACGTTTAGTTCACGATTACGTGCAGTGAGTTACGCGACACTAGGACTAACGTTATCAATGGTTCTAGGGACATTAACCTCAGGTATACCACTCTTATTCGGTCTCGTATTATTAATATTGACGGTCGTCACTTACTATACATTTAGTTGTTTAAATATACCTGGTCCTTCATCAACATTCTTCATCATCGCTTTTGGTATGTCATCCGTCATGCCATACGATCCAGGCTTATGGTGGTTACGAGGTGGACTTGTTTTAGGTGGTGGCTTACTTGGTATTATTCTTGTGCTTATTGAGGCACTCCTTCAAAAGACACGCCCTGAAAACCAAGCAGTAATAGATGATTATAAAACCTTACAAGAACTTATAGGATCCTTTAATGATCAAGTTGAGTTTAATAACAAAAGTAAAAAGACTGTAGCTAAATTATTAAACTCATCTTATCTACTTACATCAACGAATGTGTCTCTTCAGAAAAAGTCTTCGGATTACCAAAGGCTCGTATTATTACATCATGCAGCCGAAGGGTTGTATTCAGAACTCTTAGAACTGAATGCTAAAGGGCATAGACCTATTCCTAATGTCTTAGTTGAATTAGTAGACCATGTATGTAAGCTATGTGAAGATCCCAATTACAATCAAAAATGGACTAAAGAAGTCGATGTTGACGAGAAATTCCGTGGCGTAGTAGACCGTATCTTTTCAGTAGATGAAATTCTTCACGCCCCTAAATCTCAAATTAGCAGTAAAATTAGCATTAGAACACCTTTATATAGTAGACGCTTACTTCAAAACCTATCGCCTGAATCTATGGTCTTTATGTCTACATTAAAGTACACTGTGATTTTAGGTATCGCGATTTTTATCGCACTTATCTTTGATTTTGAACGTGCTTATTGGATTCCCTTAACTGTGCACACTGTATTACTAGGTGGTACGTCCTTTGCATCATTAGAAAGAGCTTTATCAAGGGGCCTTGGTACATTCTTAGGTGTCTTATTCTTATCATCAGTTCTCATTTTCCATCCACCATTAATATTCTTAGTATTATTAATGGCATTAACAGGTGCGATTACAGAAGCGCTCATAGCTTCAAATTATGCGTTTTCAATGATATCCATTACGACACAAGTGTTATTACTTGCCGGTCTTGCTAAAGGGCATCTAACAATTGCAATTGCTTTTCCTAGATTAATGGATGTATTTATCGGAGTTGTGATTAGCTTAATTTGCATTCTGATAATCGGTGGAAAGGAAGCATCCTATAAATTGCCTGAAGTGATTGCTGAAGTAACGCGTATTGAGGCACGTTATTTCCATTACTTATTCTCTAGTAATGCTTATACGATTGATGAGAAGCGTGACGTGGATATATTCAAACTTAACCTAAATATTTCTAACATGAATCTCATGTATGACACGGCTTTAGGCGAGTTCTTTTCAAATCGGAAGAAGACACAGTACTATTATCCAGCTATGTTCTTACTTCAACAAATCAGTTTCACGATTGCTAAAGGGATCATTGATAAACGTAGTGTTGAAATTGATGATGAGGCAATGGGGCAATATTTGCTTGCTTTTGAAAATGTGGCTAAGCACTTTGAACGTGGTGCGCCGCACAGTCATGTTATCGACTTACCAGATTTACCGAAATATGCACATATCAAGACAGCCTTAATGAGCCTTCAAGAAATTAAGCTCTATGAAAATAACAATAAACGAAATCCAAATCTACTCAAGTACTAGCTTAAAAATACATGACAGATAGCGCGAATGATGCGTTATCTGTCTTTTTTTATAGTGAGAGATTTGATTAAGATGTCTACGTGTTCACGAATCTCTTCGGTTGGGATGCCCCCGAAACTAATGACAAATACAGGTTGATCTACGTAATTCGCGTCATAATGCGCAAGTGGTTTAATGTAAAGTTGATGGTCTTTCGCGGCACTAAGACACGACTCGAGCGAAAGCCCGTTTGTAACGGTAAGCAAGAAGTGCATGCCTGTTCGTTCACCTGTTATTTTAAGCTGATCTTTATAAGGCTTTAGTGCTTTGAGAATTAATTGAAGTTTCTCTTTATAAATCTTACGCATCTTATTTAAGTGACGTTCAAAGCCACCTGATGCCATAAATTCAGACACCATAAATTGAATATGCTTCGGCACGGAATTATTTTCAATCGACGGCAACTGTTTATAGCGCGCCAAGAGCGCCTCAGGAAGAACGACATATGCGATACGACAACTTGGAAAGAGCGATTTAGAGAAGGTACTGATGTAGATAACCTTGCCACTGGTGTCTAAACTTTGTAGCGCCGGTAAAGGCTTACCGTAGTATCGAAATTCTGAATCATAATCATCTTCAATGATGTAACGATGCGCATCTTCACGTGACCATTTTAAGAGCTGTGTACGCTTCTTAATATGCATCGTCGCACCTGTAGGAAATTGATGTGATGGCGTAACATATAACACATTATGTGTGGTAGATTTAATCGGCTTAATCTCAATGCCATCTGATGCAACCTCGACTGACTGGTAAGGGATTTGCTTACGTTCAAGCGTTTCCTTAACAGGTGGATAGCTCGGACGCTCGATAATAAATTTATCATTAGGCAAGAGCTCCGTAATTAAATTGATGAGTTGCTTCGTTGAAGACCCTACGATGATTTGGTCAGGGTGACATTTCACACCTCTACTATTGAACAAATAGTGTGCAATTTGCTTCCGTAAATACATTTCACCTTGTGGGGCGCCACTTTTTAAGAGGTCGCGATTATCTTCGTTAAATGCCTCTTTAGCGTACTTTCTAAACTGTGCGAATGGGAAATGTGATGTATCGATTTCCGTTAAGAAAAAGCCATATCGGTATAGCGGCTTCTCTTCTTCTTTACTTTCAATAACTGGTTTAAAACGATTCACGACTGGTAGCGTTTCGATTTCTGAAACAAAATAACCTGAACGCGGCTTAGAATAGATAAACCCTTCTTCTAACAATTGTTGATAGGCATGTTCGATTGTAGTTGCACTTAAATTCAAGTGCTCTGATAATTGTCTTTTCGATGGGAAGCGTTCGTTACTTTCATACTGGCCTTCGATAATTTGTTCCTTTAGTGACTCATATAATTGCATGTAAAGTGGTGTGGATTTCTTCATTGAATAACTGACCCCTTAAATTCGTCTTAAATTGAACCTTTTTAAATATCAGTTTATCGCTTAGAATGAATTTAATCAAATGAAAAAGGGGAATGATGTATGTCTAAGATTCAAGGATCAGAAAAAGTAAAACGCGGGATGGCTGAAATGCAAAAAGGCGGCGTTATCATGGACGTTGTTAATGCAGAACAAGCTAAAATCGCAGAAGAAGCAGGTGCTGTAGCTGTAATGGCTTTAGAGCACGTACCATCAGATATCCGTAAACTTGGTGGCGTAGCACGTATGGCAAACCCAGCTATCGTTGAAGAAGTGATGAACGCTGTGTCAATTCCAGTAATGGCTAAAGGCCGTATTGGTCACATTACTGAAGCACGTGTGTTAGAAGCGATGGGTGTTGACTATATTGATGAGTCAGAAGTATTAACACCAGCTGATGAAGTTTTCCATCTTAAAAAAGATGACTTCACAGTACCATTCGTATGTGGTTGCCGTAACTTAGGCGAAGCTGCGCGTCGTATTGGCGAAGGCGCTGCGATGTTACGTACTAAAGGTGAACCAGGTACTGGTAATATTGTTGAAGCTGTACGTCATATGAGACAAGTTAACTCAGAAGTTAAACGTTTAACTGTAATGAGTGACGATGAAATTATGACTGAAGCTAAAAATCATGGTGCACCTTATGAAATCTTAAAAGAAATCAAAGACTTAGGTCGTTTACCAGTTGTTAACTTTGCTGCAGGTGGCGTTGCGACACCTCAAGATGCTGCTTTAATGATGGAATTAGGCGCAGATGGTGTCTTCGTTGGTTCAGGTATCTTCAAATCAGATGATCCTGAGAAATTCGCTAAAGCTATTGTTCAAGCTACGACGCATTACCAAGATTATGAATTAATCGGACGCTTAGCTAAAGAATTAGGTACTGCAATGAAAGGTATGGATATTCGTACGCTAGCTCAAGAAGACCGCATGCAAGAGCGTGGTTGGTAAGATGAAGATAGGCGTATTAGCTTTACAAGGTGCTGTTCGTGAACACATTCGTCACATTGAATTATGTGGTCATGAAGGTATCCCTGTTAAAAAGGTAGAACAACTAGAAGAAATTGAAGGCTTAATTTTACCTGGTGGCGAATCCACGACGTTACGTCGTTTAATGAATTTATATGGCTTCAAAGAGGCTATGCAACAGTCTGATTTACCAATGTTTGGTACATGCGCAGGTTTAATTGTACTTGCGTCAGACATTGTTGATGAAGAAGGCTATTTGAAAAAGCTAGATGTTACGGTTGCTCGTAATTCATTTGGTCGTCAGGTTGATAGCTTTGAAGCAGATTTAGATGTGAAGGGTATCGACCATAAGGTAAATGGTGTCTTCATACGTGCGCCGCATATTGTTGAAGCGCATAATGATGCTGAAGTACTATCACGAATTGACGACCGTATTGTCGCAGTACGTGAAGGTAAGTACTTAGGTGTCTCATTCCATCCAGAACTAACGGATGACTTTAGTATGACGAAATACTTCATTGAAGAAGTTATCGGTTCATAAAAAAAGAAGCTTAGAATCACTCGTAGATGAGTGGTTCTAAGCTTTTTTAAATTACATGAAGAAACCGGCAATTGTAGCTGAAATGAATGAAACAAGCGTAGCACCGAATAATAGTTTTAAACCAAAGCGTGCAACGATGTCACCCTTTTCATCATTAAGAGACTTGATTGCACCTGAGATAATACCAATCGAACTAAAGTTAGCAAATGATACTAAGAATACAGATACAATACCAGTAGCACGATCTGAGAGGCCTTTTGCTTCACCAAGATTTAACATTGCGACGAATTCGTTTGATAATAATTTCGTTGCCATAATTGAACCTGACTTAACTGCATCTTCCCAAGGGATACCTGTTAAGAATGCAAATGGAGCAAAGACGAAACCGATTAATGTTTGGAAGTTCCAATCTAATTGGCCACCTGATACGAAGTGCATAATGCCTCCAACAATACCATTTAATAACGCAATTAAAGCGATATAACCAATTAACATGGCACCTACAATAACTGCAACTTTGAAACCGTCTAGAATGTATTCTCCAAGCATTTCGAAGAATGACTGTTTCTTATCTTCTTGAATTAATAATTTGTCATCTTCCTCGTTTACATCGTAAGGATTAATGATTGAAGCGATAATGAAACCGCCGAATAAGTTTAATACAATTGCTGTTACAACGTATTTAGGTTCTACCATTGTGAAGTAAGCACCAATAATTGAAGCGGATACTGTAGACATTGCTGAAGCAGTCAATGTATATAAGCGCTTTTTATTAATGTGAGGTAGTTGTTGCTTTAATGAAATAAATACTTCTGATTGACCTAAGATGGCTGCAGCTACAGCGTTATAAGATTCTAAGCGACCCATACCATTAATCTTTGAGATAATGAAACCTAACCAATTGATAATGAAAGGTAAGATTTTAGTATATTGTAAGATACCAATTAATGCTGAGATAAATACGATTGGTAATAATACGTTAAAGAAGAATGGCGGTTGATCTGGTTTTACAAACTCAAATCCACCGAATACAAAGTTAACACCTTCTGCAGCTTGTTTAAGCAAGTATGCAAATCCAGCTGCAATACCACCGATTATAGTGATACCAAATTTTGTTTTAAGTAATAAGAAAGCAAAAATAAATTGGAGTAAAAACATAATTCCAATGTATTTCCATTTAATATTTTTCTTATCGGAACTTATTAAATAGGCGAGCGCAAGGAATATGATAATCCCGATGAAACCTATTAATATATGCATGTTCACCACACCTTTTCGATTTACTATTGATTATCATACAATAAAATTGGAAACGTTAACATACGTTTTTAATGAAAATTATAAGGCGAATAAGTTGAAAAAGGTCAAAATTGGTCATATAATATAGTCAAAGATGGTCAAAAAAGAGGTGATGAGTATGCATAATATGTCAGACATCATAGAACAATATATCAAGGAACTATTTGATAAATCGAACAAAGACGTTGTAGAGATTCAACGTGCACATATCGCCCAACATTTCGATTGTGTACCGTCTCAACTGAATTACGTTATCAAAACACGTTTTACAAATGAGCATGGCTATGAAATAGAAAGTAAGCGCGGAGGCGGCGGTTACATTCGCATCACTAAAGTTGAAACGAAAGATACGAAAGGTTATATTAATCATTTACTTCAATTAATTGGTCCTACAATTACGCAACAACAAGCGCTATATATTATAGATGGTTTGAAAGATAATCAATTAATTTCTGATCGTGAAGCGCGTATGATCGCAGCCGTTATCGACCGTGAAACGCTGAAGATGGATGTTAAATCAAGAGACATTATTCGCGCTAATATTCTTAAACGCCTGTTACCCGTTATTAACTATTATTAGAAGGTGAAATACATGCTTTGTGAAATCTGTCATAGTAATCAAGCGACAATTCGCTTAACTGTTAAAAGCAAAAAAGGCCTAGAAGAGAAATGGGTATGTAAATCTTGCGCAACAGACGACGTAGATATGAGTCCGCATGATGATATCGAAGATACATTCGTGATTAAACAAATCTTACAGCACCTTGCGACGAAGCATGGTATTGAACTGAATCGTTCGCATAAAGCGGAGAAACGGTGTCCTACATGTGATATGACGCTTAAAGATATTGCGCAACGCGGTAAGTTTGGATGCCCTAATTGTTATCAAACATTTCGTGATGACATTCTAGATATTGTACGCCGTGTTCAAGGCGGTCAACTGACACATCAAGGTAAAGTACCGAAGTCTTCTCATGAAAAGTTAGCAATTAAACGTCAAATTGATGAGAAAACAACGTACTTAAGTCATTTAATAGATGTTCAAAATTTCGAAGAGGCAGCAGTAGTTCGTGATGAAATAAATGCCTTAAAGGCTAAAAGTGAAGGTGATGACCATGAATCATGATTTAAGTCATTACATTAGTAAGTGGATGACACGTGCTAATGATTTGCCAGTTGTGATGTCGTCACGTATTCGTTTAGCGCGCAATATTCAAAAATATGTACACCCATTGATGTACCCGTCTGAAGAAATGGGCTTTTCAATTATTAATGATATTCAAGATGCGCTTCCTTCGCTAAAATTATTGCGTTTAGATACGATGGATCAACAAAGCAAATTAAAGCTCGTTGCGAAACATCTTGTAAGTCCTTCTCTTATTAAACAACCTGCTTCAGCAGTTATGGTTAATGAAGATGAATCGATAAGTGTCATGCTTAATGAGGAAGACCATGTACGTATTCAAGCGATGGATACAGATTTAGTTTTAGAAGAGCTTTTCGAGAAGGCATCCGAGATTGATGATTTAATAGACGAAAAGGTTGACTATAGCTATGATGAACAATTAGGATATTTAACAACTTGTCCTACAAATATTGGAACGGGGTTACGTGCGAGCGTGATGCTTCATTTACCAGGACTATCTATCATGAACCGTATGAATCGTATTGCACAAACGATTAACCGTTTTGGTTTCACAATTCGTGGTATTTATGGTGAAGGTTCTAAGGTTTATGGTCATATGTATCAAGTTTCGAACCAACTTACGTTAGGTAAATCTGAGCGTGAGATTATTCGAAACTTAAACGATTTAATTCACCAAATTATCAATGAAGAAATGCAAGTAAGAGCACGCTTTGAAACTGATAATTATGTTGAGACGCTCGATCGCATCAACCGTTCGCTCGGTATTTTGAAATATAGTCATTTAATTTCTATGGAAGAAGCGTCATTTAGACTCAGTGAAATTAAATTAGGTATCGATTTAGGGTATATCAATATAGAGAACTTTAGATTTAATGAATTAATGGTTAGCGTTCAGTCGCCATTTTTAATAGATGATGAAGATGAACGATCGATTGATGAGAAACGTGCATCAGTCTTAAGGTCATATTTTAACTAGGAGGTTTAGTATGTTATTTGGTAGATTAACAGAACGTGCACAACGTGTCTTAGCACATGCACAAGAAGAAGCAATCAGACTCAATCATTCAAATATAGGTACAGAGCACTTATTGCTTGGTTTAATGAAAGAACAAGATGGTATTGCTGCTAAAGTATTACAATCATTCGATATTACTGAAGAAAAAGTAACTGAAGAAGTAGAGAAATTAATCGGTCATGGACAAGACCAAATGGGTACGCTTCATTATACGCCAAGAGCTAAGAAAGTAATTGAACTTTCTATGGATGAAGCGCGTAAATTACACCATAACTTCGTTGGTACAGAACACATTTTACTTGGTCTTATCCGTGAGAACGAAGGTGTCGCTGCGCGTGTATTCGCAAACTTAGACTTAAATATTACGAAAGCGCGTGCGCAAGTTGTAAAAGCCTTAGGTAGTCCGGAAATGAACAGTAAATCTCAAACGGTATCTAAAGGCAATAACACACCTACTTTAGACAGTCTTGCTCGTGATTTAACAGTTATTGCTAAAGATGGTACATTAGATCCTGTCGTTGGACGTAATAAAGAAATTACACGTGTCATTGAAGTATTAAGCCGTCGTACGAAAAACAATCCAGTTCTCATTGGTGAACCTGGTGTAGGTAAGACTGCGATTGCTGAAGGATTAGCGCAAGCGATTGTTAGTAATGAAGTGCCAGAGACATTAAAAGGTAAGCGTGTTATGTCACTAGACATGGGTACTGTAGTTGCTGGTACGAAATATCGTGGTGAATTCGAAGAACGTCTTAAAAAAGTAATGGAAGAAATTCACCAAGCAGGAAACGTAATCCTATTTATTGATGAGTTACACACGCTTATTGGTGCAGGTGGCGCTGAAGGTGCGATTGATGCATCTAATATCTTAAAACCAGCATTAGCACGCGGTGAATTACAATGTATCGGTGCGACGACACTCGATGAATACCGTAAGCACATTGAAAAAGACGCTGCCTTAGAAAGACGTTTCCAACCGGTACAAGTTGATGAACCAACAGTACCTGATACAATCCGCATTTTAGAAGGGTTAAGAGACCGTTATGAAGCACATCACCGCATCAACATTTCTGATGAAGCATTAGCGGCTGCAGCAAAATTAAGTGACCGCTATATTTCAGATCGTTTCTTACCAGATAAAGCAATCGACTTAGTCGATGAAGCAAGTTCTAAGGTACGACTTAAGAGTCACACAACACCTACAAACTTAAAAGAACTTGAACAACAAATCGAAAAAGTTAAAAGTGAGAAAGATGCTGCTGTTCATTCTCAAGAATTCGAAAACGCAGCAAACTTACGCGACCAACAAACGAAGTTAGAAAAACAATACGAAACAGCGAAGAACGAATGGCGTAAAGACCAAGGCGGTCAAAACACAACGCTTGTAGAAGAGGATATCGCTGAAGTCGTTGCAGGTTGGACAGGTATTCCATTAACTAAGATTAATGAAACAGAATCTGAACGTTTATTAAACTTAGAGGATACACTTCATGAACGCGTTATCGGACAAAAAGATGCTGTTACGTCTATTTCTAAAGCAGTACGCCGTGCACGTGCAGGTCTTAAAGATCCAAAACGCCCAATCGGAAGCTTTATCTTCCTAGGTCCAACTGGTGTTGGTAAAACTGAACTTGCACGAGCTTTAGCTGAATCTATGTTCGGTGAGGAAGATGCAATGATTCGTGTTGACATGAGTGAGTTTATGGAGAAACATGCCGTGAGTCGTCTTGTTGGTGCCCCTCCAGGCTATGTAGGTCATGACGATGGTGGTCAATTAACTGAGAAAGTAAGACGTAAACCTTATTCTGTAGTGCTTTTCGATGAGATTGAAAAGGCACACCCAGAAGTATTCAATATCTTACTTCAAGTTTTAGATGATGGTCACTTAACGGATACAAAAGGTCGAAAAGTAGACTTTAGAAATACTGTCATTATCATGACGTCGAACGTCGGTGCTCAAGAGCTTCAAGATCAACGTTTCGCTGGTTTCGGCGGTTCTGATCAAACGAACGACTACGAAACAATCCGTAAAACAATGCTTAAAGAACTTAAGAATGCCTTCCGTCCAGAATTCTTAAACCGTGTTGATGACATCATTGTCTTCCACCGTTTAGAAAAAGAAGAGCTTAAAGAAATTGTTACGATGATGGTTAATAAATTAACGAAACGTCTCGATGAACAAAATATTCATATTCAAGTTACGGATAAAGCGAAGGATCGTATAGCTGAAGAAGGTTATGATCCTGAGTATGGTGCGCGACCACTTATCCGCGCAATTCAAAAAGCGATTGAAGATAACTTAAGTGAACTTATCTTAGACGGTCGTAACATTGAAGGTAAAGCGGTAACTGTCGATTATGATGGTGACGATTACACATTTGATATTAAAGAACGTGAAGATGAAACTGTAGAATCTTAAAATAAATGTATAGCAGATCACCAGTAATTGTGTGTCTTAATTACTGGTGGTCTCTTTTTAATTTAATATCATTGTTAAAATAATTTTTTACCTATAAAATAAGAGTAATGGAATTGAGGAGGTGTCACTTTGGCTAAGAAAAAGGTGATTTACGAATGTATGGCGTGTGGAGCTCAATCGCCTAAATGGAACGGTAAATGCATGAACTGTGGTGCTTGGAATCAAATGGAAGAAGTTGTAGAGCGTAAATCAACTCCAAGTAAGCATGGCATTAAAAGTGATAAGAAACCCGCTAAAGTACAAAAATTAAGTGACGTTAAGCAAGAAACAACGCCACGTATTCAATCTGGAAATGATGAATTCGACCGTGTATTAGGTGGCGGTATTGTTTCAGGTTCGCTCGTGTTAATCGGTGGGGACCCTGGTATTGGTAAGTCGACGTTGCTTTTACAAATGTGCGCAAAACTTTCCAAACAAAAGAAAGTCTTATATATCACAGGTGAGGAATCTTTAAATCAAACGAAATTACGTGCTGAACGTTTATCTGAAGATTCAAGTGAGCTTAATGTGTTCAGTGAGACGGACCTTGAAGTGATTCATGAGACGGTTAAACATACGGAACCGGATATGATTGTTGTGGATTCGATTCAAACGATTTATCATCCAGAAATCAGTTCGGCACCTGGTTCTGTATCACAAGTGCGCGAGAGTACGCAAAGTTTAATGAATATCGCAAAGCAAATGAACATTGCTACATTTATCGTTGGTCACGTTACGAAAGAAGGTCAAATCGCTGGTCCAAGACTGCTTGAACATATGGTAGATACCGTGCTTTATTTCGAAGGTGATGAACATCACGCTTATCGAATCTTACGCGCTGTTAAAAACCGTTTCGGATCTACGAATGAAATGGGTATCTTCGAGATGAAGCATAGTGGTCTCAAGGCGGTTCGTAATCCTTCTGAAATGTTTTTAGAAGAGCGTTCTAAAAATGTTCCTGGCTCAACGATTGTCGCGACTATGGAAGGTACGAGACCGTTACTGATTGAGGTACAATCACTCGTGACACCAACGACGTTTAATAATCCAAGACGTATGGCTACGGGCATTGACCATAACCGTTTGAGTCTATTAATGGCCGTCCTTGAAAAGAAAGAAAATTATCTTCTGCAGCAACAAGACGCTTACATTAAAGTAGCAGGTGGGGTCAGACTTACAGAACCTGCTGTCGATTTAGCGGTCATTATGGCGGTTGCATCTAGTTTTAAGAACCAAGCAGTTGATGGGTTAGACTGCTTCATAGGTGAAGTCGGTCTAACAGGTGAAATCAGACGTGTGTCTCGTATCGAGCAACGTGTTCAAGAAGCGGAGAAACTTGGCTTTAAACGTGTGATTATACCTAAGACAAACTTAGGTGGTTGGGACTATCCTGAAGGCATTAAAGTTATAGGTGTTGAATCGACAAGAGAAGCGTTAGCGATTGCTTTACAAAAAGCCTAGTAACGAAGACTTCAATGCTTCAAAAATGATACAATAATGTCGATACATGTAACACTTGAAAAGGATTAGGTGAACGAACATGGGATATCATGTCATTATTCCGGCTGCAGGCCGTGGCACTCGAATGGGTAAGCCTTATAATAAATTATTGATCGAATTAGATGGAATGACGATCATTGAACGTACAGTAAAGGTATTTCAAGAAGACAACGCGTGCGAGGGTATTCATTTAGCAATTAATCCAAATGAAGAAACGAAGCTTCAATCTCTACTGACTGCGTATGACAAGGTCACATCCTTCATAGCTGGAGGACGTGAACGCCAAGAAAGTATTTTTAATGTCATACAGTCGTTAGAACTTAACCCTGAAACGGTCGTCATGGTACATGACGGTGCAAGACCATTTGTTTCACATGAAACGATAGAAGGTTTATTCCAACAAGCGACGTTGAATCAAGCGTGTCTGACTGCGGTCAGAGCTAAAGATACGATTAAAGTCGTTGAAGATGGTCAGGTTGTTCAAACGTTAGATCGACGTAAATTGTGGCAAGTGCAAACGCCTCAAGCCTTTCAATTCGGGCTTTTAAAGGAAGCGTATCAGTATGCTTCTGAAACAAAGTTTGAGGGTACAGATGACGCGTCGTTAGTCGAACACTATGGTACGCCAATTCAAGTCGTTGAAGGAAATTATAATAATATTAAGTTGACGACGACGGAGGATTTAGATTACGGGCTTTCAGTAATTCAAAATAGAGGTGACTTAAATGTTTAGAGTAGGACTCGGTTATGATGTTCACGAATTTGATTCAGAACGTAAATTAATTATTGGCGGTATTGAAATTCCGCATACGAAAGGTTTAAAAGGGCATAGTGATGCCGATGTATTATTACATGCGATTACGGACGCGATGCTCGGTGCATGTGCGTTAGGAGACATTGGTAAATTGTTTCCAGATACGGACATGGCTTTTAAAGATGCGGACTCTAAAAAGTTATTAAAAGAAGCATATGAAGCGGTTAAGAAAGAAGGCTTTGTTATCAACAATGTAGATGCTACAATTATTGCTGAAAAGCCTAAATTTAGACCGCATATCGATAAGATGCGTGAAGTTATTGCACAAGTATTCGATGTAGATGTAAAATATATTAATGTAAAAGCTACGACGAGTGAAAAACTTGGTTTTACCGGTAGAGAAGAAGGTATTGCAGCTCAAGCAATCGTCTCTTTAACAGGTGAATCATCGTCTTAAATAAAATGAGATAAATTTAACAGGAGTGAATCGGATGAGTAAAGTAAGAGTAAGATATGCACCAAGTCCAACAGGTTATCTGCATATTGGTAATGCACGTACGGCGTTATTTAACTATTTATATGCTAAGCATCATGATGGTGATTTCGTAATTCGTATTGAAGATACAGATAAAAAGCGTAACCTTGAAGATGGTGAGTCTTCTCAATTTGATAACTTACTATGGTTAGGTTTAGATTGGGATGAATCTGTAGATAAAGATAAAGGTTATGGTCCTTATCGCCAATCTGAACGTCAAGATATCTATAACCCTCTTATTGAAAAGCTACTTGAAGAAGATAAAGCGTATAAGTGTTATATGACTGAAGATGAATTAGAAGCTGAACGTGAAGCGCAACGTGCTCGCGGTGAAATGCCACGTTATGGTGGTCAACATGCGAACCTTACTAAAGAAGAGGAAGAAGCATTTGAAAAAGAAGGTCGCAAACCTTCAATTCGTTTCCGTGTACCTAAAGACAAAACATATCAATTTAACGATATTGTAAAAGGTGACGTATCATTTGATTCTAATGGTATCGGTGACTGGGTTATCGTTAAAAAAGACGGCGTACCAACGTATAACTTCGCCGTTGCGATTGATGATCACTATATGGAAATTTCAGATGTGATTCGTGGTGACGACCACATTTCAAATACGCCTAAACAACTTATGATTTATGAAGCATTTGGTTGGGAACCGCCACGCTTTGGTCACATGACATTAATTGTTAATGAACAACGTAAGAAGTTAAGTAAACGTGACGGTCAAATTCTTCAATTTATCGAGCAATATCGTGATTTAGGTTACTTACCTGAAGCATTATTTAACTTTATCGCTTTACTTGGTTGGTCTCCTGAAGGTGAAGAAGAAATCTTCTCTAAAGAAGAATTTATTAAAATCTTCGATGAAAATCGTTTGTCTAAATCACCAGCTTTCTTCGATAAGCAAAAATTAGAATGGATTAACAACCAATATATGAAAGAAAAAGATCCAGAAACTGTTTTTGAAATGACATTACCGCACATGATTAAAGCTGGATTACTACCTGAATCTCCTTCAGAAGATGAACTTGATTGGGGTAGAAAATTAGTTGCTTTATATCAAGAACAAATGAGCTATGCAGGTGAAATTGTACCGCTATCTGAATTATTCTTTAGAGATGAAAAAGAACTCGACGAAGATGCGAAAGCGGTATTAGATGGTGAACAAGTGCCTGAATTAATGAGCGCGTTATACGATAAACTTGAAAGCTTGGAACCATTTGAAGCAGTTGAAATCAAGAAATCAATTAAATCAATCCAAAAAGAAACGGGTATTAAAGGTAAAAACTTATTTATGCCAATCCGTGTTGCTGTAACTGGTCAAATGCACGGACCTGAATTACCAAACACGATTGAAGTATTAGGTAAAGATAAAGTCTTAACACGTATTAAAAAAATGTTATAAGCTTGAAAAAATTCAACAAATCCATTACGATTAAAGTGAATTTTGACGTAAGGAAGAGTAGTTAAATGGTTGTGACTCAGAGAGCGTACGGGTGGTGTGAGTACGTCGCAATGTTTAATGAATGCACCTTATTTGAGTAGTTGAATATCGACGAATGAGTGTACACATGTACGAAAATAAAGAGTGGAACCGTGCTTAAGCGCCTCTGACAATTTTGTTAGAGGTGCTTTTTTTAATAAAAGGGGGTAAACAGTGTGTTAAAACGTATGAAAGATGATGTAAAGATGGTGTTCGAACAAGATCCTGCTGCGAGAACGACGTTTGAAGTCGTCACAACGTATGCGGGCCTTCACGCAGTATGGAATCATTTAGTTGCACATTGGTTTTATAAACGAAAATTATATTTTATAGCAAGAGCAATTTCTCAAGTCTCACGCTTTTTTACGGGCATTGAAATTCACCCAGGTGCCAAAATCGGTAATCGTTTATTCATCGACCATGGTATGGGCGTTGTGATAGGGGAAACATGTACAATCGGTGATAATGTAACGATTTATCAAGGTGTTACACTAGGTGGTACAGGTAAAGAGAAAGGTAAACGTCACCCTGACATCGGTGATAATGTCTTGATTGCTGCTGGTTCCAAGGTATTGGGGAATATTAAAGTACATTCAAATTCAAATATCGGTGCAAACTCTGTAGTATTACGTAATGTGCCAAGCTATACAACTGTTGTAGGTATTCCAGGACGAATTGTTAAACAAGATGGTGTTAGAATCGGTAAAACGTTCGACCACCGTAACTTACCGGATCCTATTTATGAACAGTTAAAGCAATTAGAAAAACAACTTGAGCAAACTAAGAATGGAGAGATTGAAGATGATTACATTATATAATACGTTAACGAGACAAAAGGAGACATTCAAACCTATCGAGCCAGGTAAAGTGAAGATGTATGTATGTGGACCTACTGTCTATAACTACATTCACATTGGTAACGCAAGACCTGCGATTTGTTACGACGTTGTTCGTCGTTATTTCGAGTATCAAGGGTATGAGGTTGAGTATGTGTCTAACTTTACTGACGTTGATGATAAGTTAATCAAACGCTCTAACGAACTTGGCGAAAGCGTTCCTGATATTGCAGAACGTTATATCAAGGCCTTTTACGAAGATACAGGTGCGCTCCACGTTAAGAAAGCGACTTCTAATCCTCGCGTAATGGATCACATGGATAATATTATTGATTTTATTAAAGAACTTGTTGATAAAGGTTACGCTTACGAAAGTGGTGGCGACGTTTACTTTAGAACGCGTAAATTTGATGGCTACGGTAAATTAAGTCATCAGTCTATTGATGATCTAAAGGTAGGCGCACGCATTGAAACAGGTGAACAAAAAGAAGATGCCTTAGACTTCACATTATGGAAGAAAGCTAAGCCTGGTGAAATCAGCTGGGATAGCCCATTTGGCGAAGGTCGTCCAGGTTGGCATATCGAATGTTCTGTTATGGCTTACCATGAATTAGGTCCAACTATTGATATCCACGCAGGTGGTAGCGATTTACAGTTCCCGCACCATGAGAACGAAATCGCGCAATCAGAAGCGCATAACTGCGAAACATTCGCGAACTATTGGATGCACAATGGCTTCATCAATATCAATAATGAAAAGATGAGTAAGTCACTAGGTAACTTTATCCTTGTTCACGATATCATCAAAGAAATTGATCCTGACGTGCTACGTTTCTTTATGATTAGTGTGCATTACAGAAGTCCAATTAACTACAATTTAGAGCTTGTTGATGCTGCACGAAGCGGTTTAGAACGTATTCGAAATAGTTATGAAGCTTTAAGAACGCGCCTAGAGACGTCTGTTGATATTAAATCGCATGATGCGCATAAAGATGAAGCAGATCAAATTTTAGCGCAGTTTGAGAAAGTGATGAACGACGACTTTAACACAGCGAATGCCATTACAGCTTGGTATGATTTAGCGAAGTTATCAAATAAATACAATCTCGAGCAATCCACTTCAGTCGACGTGTTAAAACGTCTCATGGAAGTTCATGAAATCATTAGTGACGTATTAGGTGTCCCTCTTGAAAAGGCCTCTAAAGAAGAACTTTTAGACGAAGAAATTGAAGCATTAATTGAAGAGCGTAACGAAGCACGTCAACAAAAGAACTTCGAACGCGCTGATGAAATCCGAGACCTTTTAAAAGAGAAAAACATTATCTTAGAAGATACCAAACAAGGTGTGAGATTTAAACGTGGTGAATAATGTTAAGTTACTGAACCCGCTAACTTTGGCCTATATGGGCGATGCTGTGCTTGATCAACACGTACGCCGACACATCATTCGTAAAATTCAAAGTAAACCAAATCGCTTGCACCACGAAGCAACACGTTACGTCTCAGCGAAAAGCCAAGCCGAGACACTGATGACGCTTGAAGCGGTGGACTTTTTCACAGAGGATGAATCAGACGTTATTAAACGTGGTCGCAATGCGAAAAGCCATACGAAAGCTAAAAACACAGATGTTCAAACGTATCGTAAAAGTTCAGGGTTAGAAGCGGTGATTGGTTATCTATATCTTGACCATCAAACTGAACGTTTAGAAGCTTTGTTAGAAGATATTATTGAAATTGTTGAGAAAAGGGAGTGATGAATGTGGAAGATTTAACTATAGTAGGTCGTCACGCAGTTAAAGAAGCAATTATGTCCGGGCGTACAATTAATAAGATTCTGATACAAGAAAACATAAAAAAACAACAAATTGCAGACATTTTAAAAAAAGCAAAATCTGAAAAAATCATCGTTCAAACGGTACCAAAATCGAAAATTGACCACATTTCGGATTCACCCCATCAAGGTATCGCTGCGTTCATTGCGCCATATGCATATAAAGCCTTAGATGCCTTTTTAGAAGAAATGGAACAACAAGACCACTTGCCATGCGTACTCATCTTAGACGGTCTTGAAGATCCACATAATTTAGGTTCGATACTTAGAACTGCTGACGCAACGGGCATTGATGCCATCATTATTCCGAAACGACGTTCAGTTGCTTTAACGCAAGTTGTTGCCAAAGCGTCGACAGGAGCAATTGAGCACGTACCAGTCATTCGTGTAACGAACCTATCTCAAACTATGGATACATTAAGAGATAAAGGGTACTGGTTTGTTGGTTCAGAAGCCAAGCATTCAACAGATTATCGCGAGATGGACGCAGGTATGCCGCTAGCGATTGTTATCGGTAGTGAAGGTCAAGGTACAAGCCGCGTTGTGCTTGAGAAGTGCGATTTCTTCTTAAACATACCTATGGTTGGTCATGTTAATAGCTTGAACGCTTCTGTAGCGGCAAGCTTACTCATGTATGAAGTCTACCGTAAGCGTCATCCACTTGGAGAAAAGTCATGAAACAAGTATACGTCATCATAGATGGTTACAATATGATGGGACAATCCAATCACCTCAGTGCACTAGCTCAGGAAGACCTTTCCGAAGCGAGAGAACAGTTAATTGTAGAAATCAGTAACTATAACGCGCTTATTAAGGGTGAAGTGATTTGTGTATTTGATGCGTATGATCAAGAAGGTAATATGAGCGAATCGTATTATCACGGAGTTAAAATTATTTACACCAAGGAGAATGAGACGGCCGATAGCTATATCGAACGATGGGTTTATAATCACTATAACAAGCATACGACTAAGATTATGGTTGTCACGAGTGACATGAGTGAGCAACACGCAATCTTTGGGACTGGTGCTTATCGTATCTCGTCGCGTGAGATGTGGCGTAACATTACCGAGAATGAAAAGACCGTTAAGAAAACGATGGCTTCTATTGATAATACTAAGCCACGCACGCGAATTCCGTTGTCTGAAGACGTACTAACAAAATTTGAAAAACTGAGACGTGGTAACCCGGATTCTTAGCATTTCTGTAGTCTTGCGCTTTTTTTAATTTGTTCTATATGCTTACTTCAATATTTGAAGTAGGATGTGACAACTATGATTCAACAGCAATTAAGTAATGAAGAACTCTCAACGCTCATTAAAAATTATCAATCCAATCGTGATGCTTCTAAAGAAGCCTTAGTAAAAACACTACGTCCGTATATTTTAGAAGCGCTAATCGACTACAGAGTAAATAGGCAAGACCGTGAAGATATTTGTCATGATATTATAATGAAGCTCATGCAACATTTTGAACACTTTGTTATCGATGATACGTTGCCTATTACGCATTATCTGAACAAGGTCATTAAACGTGCAAAGATTGATTATTTAAGAGCGCATATGCGTTTAGAAGCACTCGGTGAGATGATCTTGAATGAGAGTAAAGCTGCTTATTACGCGTATCAAGCTATATACTATGCTGAGCTTGAACAGAATATGGTGCATAAAGAGGAGCTTGCATTTCTAGAGTGCTTTAGTGAGCGGTTAAGTCCTTTTGAAGTACAAGTCGTTGATTTGTTGATGAAAGAGTACAAACCGCGTGAAATCGCATTAAAGTTTCGCGTTGAAGAAAAAGTTGTATATAATGCGATTTATCGTTGTAAACATAAATTAAAAAAATATTATAAACGCTTATATCTATTTGACAATTGATTAAGAATTTTTGTATAGTAAACTGGTATTATAATGAGCAGGTGAACATTATGAAAAAGGTTCCTATTAATTGTGAAGCGTGTGGTAACAGAAATTATAATGTACCTAAAAATAAAGAAACTTCAACACGCCTAACACTCAAAAAATATTGTCCAAATTGTAATCAGCACACAGTTCATAAAGAATCGAAATAAATGAAGTGGAGGATATGAGATATGGCTAAAAAAGAAAGTTTCTTCCAAGGTGTCAAAAGTGAGATGGAGAAGACAAGCTGGCCAACAGGAAAAGAACTAGGTAAATATACATCGATTGTAGTTACAACAGTGTTATTTTTCTTATTATTTTTCTATGGTCTAGATATTGGAATCGGGAGACTTATCGAAATTATCAAATAGTTAGGAGTGACAAGATGTCCACAGAGAACGGGGCAAAACGTTGGTATGCAGTACACACATACTCAGGTTATGAAAATAAAGTTAAAAAGAATTTAGAAAAACGTGTTGAATCTATGAATATGACAGAACAAATTTTCAGAGTTGTCATACCAGAAGAAGAGGAAACACAAGTTAAAGACGGTAAAGCGAAAACGCTTGTTAAAAAAACATTCCCAGGTTACGTTCTTGTTGAATTAGTCATGACAGACCAATCATGGTATGTAGTACGTAATACACCTGGTGTTACAGGATTCGTAGGTTCAGCAGGTGCGGGTTCTAAGCCAAATCCATTACTTCCAGATGAAGCGCGTTTCATCTTAAAACAAATGGGCATGAAAGAAAAAACAATCGATGTTGAAGTTGAAATTGGCGACCAAGTTAAAATTAAATCTGGCCCATTTGCTGACCAAGTTGGCGTAGTAGATGAGTTAGAATCAGAAAAATTCAAGTTAACAGTACTTGTAAATATGTTCGGTCGTGAAACACCTGTAGAAGTAGAATTTGATCAAATCGAGAAATTATAAATTTTGTGGCGTTAACTTAATTGATGCGCTAGGCGTTCAGTGAGTAAGCTAAGGCAATGAGCGATTTGAGCTAAGCGTAAACTAATCCCACTATGAATTACATTCTAAGTGAATAGATGTACGCTTTCGCTGGGCTCATGCACAAGTTCCACTATGATTTAAAAGTCTAGTGTTTTAAAGGAAGGCCTGAGCATAGCTCATGCATAAATCCCACTAAGAATTTTATTCTAAGTGAATAGAGGTACGCCTGAGCAAAGCTCATGCACAAGTTCCACTATGATTAAAAAAATCAAGTGGAACTTTGCTATTGTAATTTGTAATAAGTAATGTTAAACTAATGTGGTCGCGCTCATGGAGGCGCTCATTTCGTCACGAAATGTTTTATGAGTGGGAGGGCAAAACTGAGCCCTGTGACCACATCACGATATCAAGGAGGTGCACATCGTGGCTAAAAAAGTAGAAAAAGTAGTTAAATTGCAAATTCCTGCAGGTAAAGCAAACCCAGCACCACCAGTTGGTCCTGCATTAGGTCAAGCCGGTGTGAATATCATGGGATTCTGTAAGGAGTTCAATGCACGTACACAAGAACAAGCAGGTTTAATCATTCCAGTTGAGATCACTGTATTTGAGGATCGCTCATTTACATTCATCACTAAGACACCACCTGCAGCAGTACTACTTAAAAAAGCAGCAGGCGTTGAAAAAGGTTCAGGCGAACCTAACAAAAACAAAGTTGCTACTGTTACTAAAGACCAAGTACGCGAAATCGCTAACACTAAGATGCCTGACTTAAACGCAGCATCTGAAGAAGCAGCTATGCGTATCGTTGAAGGTACAGCGCGTAGTATGGGTATCACAGTAGAAGGCTAATCGCATAACGATAACTTTAAATGAAACATGTATAAATAACGATATGCAGATAGCATTTGTTGCTGTCTGCCTTTAACTTGTACAAATGTACAAGTGAACGTGGGAGGACATTCCGCTAAAACCACTAAAGGAGGAAAAGAAATGGCTAAAAAAGGTAAAAAGTATCAAGATGCTCAAAGCAAAGTTGATCGCCAAAAGTTCTACAACGTAGAAGAAGCTATCAGCTTAGCTAAAGAAACTAATATTGCAAATTTTGATGCTTCAGTTGAAGTAGCATTTCGTTTAGGTATTGATACACGTAAGAATGACCAACAAATCCGTGGTGCTGTAGTATTACCACACGGTACTGGTAAATCACAACGTGTTTTAGTATTCGCGAAAGGTGACAAAATTACTGAAGCGGAAGAAGCAGGCGCAGATTACGTAGGCGATTCAGATTACGTTAACAAAATCCAACAAGGTTGGTTCGACTTCGACGTAGTTGTTGCTACACCAGACATGATGGGAGAAGTTGGTAAACTTGGTCGTGTATTAGGACCTAAAGGTTTAATGCCAAACCCTAAAACTGGAACAGTAACAATGGACGTTAAAAAAGCTGTTGAAGAAATCAAAGCTGGTAAAGTTGAATACCGTGCTGAAAAATCTGGTATCGTTCATGCTTCTATCGGTAAAACTTCATTCGATGAGGATAAATTAGTTGAAAACTTCAACGCATTAAAAGATGTTTTAACAAAAGCTAAACCATCTTCAGCAAAAGGTACTTACTTTAAATCAGTATCTGTAACAACAACTATGGGTCCTGGTATCAAAGTAGATACTTCTGGCTTTAAATTATAAAAAATAATCGTTGACTTATTACACTAAGCGCGATATATTAATAAATGTGATTATTTTACCTAAGACAGTAGGAGTTTAAAGAAACTTAATCATCATAGCAATTTATGATATCCTACCGAGGCTAAATTGACTTGAACGTGATAAGATTCAAGCACTTTTTGCCGCGGGTAAAAAGTGCTTTTTTATTGTAAAAAATCAATAAAAAGCACCAATTAAAATTTAAATTATGGAGGTGTCTAAATGTCTGCAATTATTGAAGCTAAAAAACAACAAGTCTCAACAATCAAAGAACAACTTGAAGCATCAGTTTCAACAGTTATCGTTAACTACCGTGGTTTAACTGTTGCTGAAGTAACAGACTTACGTAAACAATTACGTGAAGCTGGCGTTGAGTACAAAGTATACAAAAATACTATGCTTCGCCGTGCAGCTGAAGAAGCTGGACTTGAAGGTTTAAATGAACACTTCACAGGTCCTACAGCTGTAGCATTCTCTACAGAAGATGTTGTAGCACCAGCTAAAGTAATCGCTGGATTCGCTAAAGAACACGACGCAATTGAAGTTAAAGCCGGCATTATGGATGGTAAACTTATCTCAGCTGAGGAAGTTAACACAGTTGGTACATTACCATCTCACGAAGGTCTTGTTTCAATGCTATTATCAGTATTACAAGCACCAATGCGCAACTTCGCTTATGCAGTTAAAGCAGTTGGAGAAGAGAAAGAAAAATCAGAAGAAAGTGCTGAATAATCGACGCACTTACGCGATATCATAAAAAATATTTAAAAAATGGAGGAATATAAAATGGCAAATCATGAACAAATCATTGAGTCAATTAAAGAAATGTCAGTATTAGAATTAAACGATTTAGTTAAAGCAATTGAAGAAGAATTTGGTGTAACTGCAGCAGCTCCAGTAGCAGCAGCAGGTGCAGCAGGCGGCGGCGAAGCAGCTGAGAAAACAGAATTCGACGTAGAATTAACTTCAGCTGGTTCATCTAAGATCAAAGTTGTTAAAGCAGTTAAAGAAGCTACTGGTTTAGGTCTTAAAGACGCTAAAGCAATGGTAGACGAAGCTCCAAAAGTAATCAAAGAAGGATTACCAAAAGAAGAAGCTGAAAAACTTAAAGAACAATTAGAAGAAGTAGGCGCAACTGTAGAATTAAAATAATTCTTTGATAAATGAAAAAAGGGACTGGGATAATACTTGTTATTACCCAGTCTTTTTTATTTTCTAAAGGTGAGGTGTGGTTATGAGCCATTATTATGATAAAACACCAGAGGTAAAGAGCGACGAGCAAGTTTTCACGTATCATTATCAAAATCATCGCTTAGCGCTTACGACTGACGCAGGTGTCTTTTCAAAAGGTAAAATTGATTTCGGATCAGACTTATTAGTTCGAACTTTTTTAAAGCATCACCCAGTTGGCAAGAAGAAAACGATTCTTGATGTAGGGTGCGGCTATGGACCTATTGGGCTTATGTTGGCAAAGGTTGCGCCGCATGATGACGTTACTCTAGTAGATGTGAACGCGCGTGCTTTAGCATTAACAACTAAGAATATCGAAGCTAATGATATCTCAAATGCTTCAGTAAAAGAAAGTGATGGTTTAAGTGAAGTTGAAGACGATACGTATGACTTTATCTTAACCAATCCACCGATTCGTGCCGGAAAAGATGTCGTTCATGGCATTTTAGAAGGTGCCAAAGATAAGTTGAAAGCAAACGGCAAATTATTAGTCGTGATTCAAAAGAAACAAGGTATGGCTTCTGCAAAAAAGAAAATGGACGCAGTATTTTCAAATGTGGAAGTTTTAGCTAAAAATAAAGGTTACTATATTTTATCAAGTGATAAGTGTTGATTTTCAAAACTTTCTCTGATAGAATTATAAAATGTAAAAATTTATGTTCAATAAGTGTGTACTTTTACGTATTTCGTGGTGATTATAACAATAATAATAGACGATAATAGAAAATGGTGTCATCAAAATGTGCTGCCGTTTTCTTTTTGTCTAAGCACCTTTATAAATACTTTAAGTACGTGCACAATTTTTGAGGGGTGAATCTGTTTGGCAGGCCAAAATGTCCAATATGGAAGACATCGTAAACGTAGAAATTATGCGAGAATTTCAGAAGTATTAGAACTACCTAACTTAATAGAGATTCAAACGAAATCTTATGAATGGTTCTTAAAAGAAGGTCTTTTAGATATGTTCCGAGATATCTCTCCTATCGAAGACTTTACAGGAAACTTATCATTAGAATTCGTTGATTATAGATTAGGTGAACCTAAATACGATTTAGAAGAATCTAAAAACCGCGATGCAACTTACGCAGCGCCTCTTCGTGTGAAAGTTCGTTTAATCATTAAAGAAACTGGCGAAGTTAAAGATCAAGAAGTATTTATGGGTGATTTCCCATTAATGACAGATACAGGTACATTCGTTATTAATGGTGCTGAACGTGTTATCGTATCACAACTTGTACGTTCACCATCCGTTTACTTCAACGAAAAATTAGATAAAAACGGTCGTACAAACTACGATGCAACAGTGATTCCTAACCGTGGTGCATGGTTAGAATACGAAACTGATGCGAAAGACGTAGTATATGTACGTATTGATAGAACAAGAAAGTTACCATTAACAGTATTATTACGTGCTTTAGGTTATTCATCTGACCAAGAGATCATTGATTTAATCGGTGATAATGAATACCTACGTAACACGCTTGAAAAGGACAATACTGAAAATACAGATCAAGCTTTACTTGAAATTTATGAACGTTTACGTCCAGGTGAACCACCAACACTTGAAAATGCTAAGAGTTTATTATACTCACGTTTCTTCGATTCAAAACGTTATGATTTAGCTAGTGTTGGTCGTTACAAAGCTAACAAGAAACTTCACCTAAAACACCGTTTATTCAATCAAAAATTAGCTGAACCTATCGTTGATTCAGAAACTGGTGAAATTGTAGCAGAAGAAGGTACTGTACTAGACCGTCGTAAATTAGACGAAATCATGGAAGTACTTGAATCTACTGCGAACACTGAAGTTTATGAATTAGAAGGTAGTATTGTAGATGAACCGGTAGAAGTTCAATCTATTAAAGTATATGTACCAAATGATGATGAAGAAAAAACAACGACTGTAATTGGTAATGCATTCCCTGATTCAGAAGTAAAATGTATTACGCCAGCAGATATCGTTGCGTCAATGTCTTACTTCTTCAACTTACTACACGGCATTGGCTACACAGATGACATCGACCATTTAGGTAACCGTCGTTTACGTTCTGTAGGTGAATTACTACAAAACCAATTCCGTATCGGTTTATCAAGAATGGAACGTGTCGTACGTGAAAGAATGTCAATCCAAGATACAGATTCGATCACACCACAACAACTTATTAATATCCGTCCAGTAATTGCTTCTATCAAAGAATTCTTTGGTAGCTCTCAATTATCTCAATTCATGGATCAAGCAAACCCACTTGCAGAGTTAACGCACAAACGTCGTTTATCTGCCCTTGGACCTGGTGGTTTAACGCGTGAACGTGCTCAAATGGAAGTACGTGACGTTCACTATTCTCACTATGGTCGTATGTGCCCAATCGAAACACCAGAGGGTCCAAACATTGGTCTGATTAACTCACTATCAAGTTATGCACGCGTAAATGAATTTGGTTTCATTGAAACACCTTATCGTAAAGTAGATATCGAAAGAAACGCGATTACTGAGCAAATCGACTACTTAACAGCTGACGAAGAAGATAGCTATGTAGTTGCCCAAGCGAACTCTCGTTTAGACGAAGAAGGTCGTTTCTTAGACGACGAAGTTGTATGTCGTTTCCGTGGTAACAATACAACAATGGATAAAGAGAAAATGGATTACATGGACGTATCACCTAAACAGGTTGTTTCTGCAGCGACAGCATGTATCCCATTCATCGAAAACGATGACTCTAACCGTGCGTTAATGGGTGCAAACATGCAACGTCAAGCAGTACCTTTAATGAATCCAGAATCTCCATTCGTTGGTACAGGTATGGAACACGTAGCAGCTCGTGACTCAGGTGCAGCAGTCATTGCGCGTCACAGAGGTCGTGTTGAACATGTTCAATCTAACGAAGTATTAGTACGTCGTTTAATCGAAGAAGACGGCAAAGAATATGAAGGCGAACTTGATCGCTATCCATTAGCTAAGTTCAAGCGTTCAAACTCTGGTACTTGTTACAACCAACGTCCTATCATTGCTGAAGGCGACGTTGTAACTAAAGGCGAAATTCTTGCAGACGGTCCATCAATGGAACTTGGTGAAATGGCACTAGGTCGAAATGTAGTTGTTGGTTTCATGACATGGGAAGGTTACAACTACGAGGATGCTGTAATCATGAGCGAACGTCTTGTTAAAGACGACGTTTACACTTCTATTCACATTGAAGAATATGAATCAGAAGCTCGTGATACGAAGCTTGGACCCGAAGAAATTACGCGTGACATTCCTAACGTTTCTGAAAATGCCCTTAAGAACTTAGACGATCGCGGTATCGTTTATGTTGGTGCTGAGGTTAAAGATGGTGACATTTTAGTAGGTAAAGTTACGCCTAAAGGTGTTACTGAATTAACTGCAGAAGAACGTTTATTACACGCTATCTTCGGTGAAAAAGCACGTGAAGTTCGCGATACGTCATTACGTGTACCACACGGTGCAGGCGGTATCGTATTAGATGTTAAGGTATTTAATCGTGAAGAAGGCGATGATTCGTTATCTCCAGGTGTTAACCAATTAGTACGTGTCTACATCGTTCAAAAACGTAAAATTCACGTAGGGGATAAGATGTGTGGTCGTCACGGTAACAAAGGTGTTATTTCTAAGATCGTTCCTGAAGAAGATATGCCTTACTTACCAGATGGACGTCCAATCGACATCATGTTAAACCCACTAGGTGTACCATCTCGTATGAACATCGGACAAGTACTTGAATTACACTTAGGTATGGCAGCTAAATATCTAGGTATTCACGTTGCTTCTCCAGTATTCGATGGTGCGAACGATGAAGACGTATGGTCTACAATTGAAGAAGCTGGTATGGCACGCGATGGTAAAACAGTTCTTTATGATGGTAGAACTGGTGAACCATTCGATAACCGTATTTCAGTTGGTGTTATGTACATGCTTAAACTTGCTCACATGGTTGATGACAAGTTACACGCGCGTTCAACTGGTCCATACTCACTCGTTACGCAACAACCACTTGGTGGTAAAGCACAATTCGGTGGTCAACGTTTCGGTGAAATGGAGGTATGGGCACTTGAAGCATACGGTGCTGCATACACACTTCAAGAAATCTTAACGTACAAATCAGACGACACTGTCGGACGTGTTAAAACTTATGAATCAATCGTTAAAGGTGAGAACATCTCTAAACCAAGTGTTCCAGAATCTTTCCGAGTGCTTATGAAAGAATTACAAAGTTTAGGATTAGATGTTAAAGTTATGGATGAAAGTGACAATGAAATTGAAATGCGTGACCTTGAAGAAGATGAAATTCAAGATCGCAAAGTCAATTTACAACAATCTAGCATCCCAGAATCACAAAAAGAAATCACTGATTAATAGAAGTTAAGTAAATCAAGCTAAAGAAGAAGAAAAGGGTGCCTTTTCTCTTCTTTTCGGCTTATGTATTAGATATCGTTTAAACGTTGTGAATCAATCAAATAGCATAGCTAATTTAAACTGAAGGAGGTAGGCTCCTTGATTGATGTAAATAATTTCCATTACATGAAAATAGGACTCGCTTCACCTGAAAAGATTCGTTCTTGGTCATATGGTGAGGTTAAGAAACCAGAAACAATTAATTATCGTACTTTAAAGCCAGAAAAAGACGGTTTATTCTGTGAGAGAATTTTCGGACCTACGAAAGACTGGGAATGTAGTTGTGGTAAATACAAACGTGTACGCTACAAAGGTATGGTTTGTGACAGATGTGGTGTTGAAGTAACTAAATCAAAAGTTCGTCGTGAACGCATGGGTCACATTGAACTTGCTGCACCTGTTTCACACATTTGGTATTTCAAAGGTATCCCAAGTCGTATGGGTCTATTACTTGATATGTCACCTAGAGCTTTAGAAGAAGTTATTTATTTTGCTTCTTATGTTGTTGTAGATCCAGGTCCAACTGGTCTTGAAAAGAAAACATTATTAACTGAAGCTGAATTCCGTGATTATTATGATAAATTCCCTGGTCAATTCACTGCTAAAATGGGTGCTGAAGGTATCCGCGACTTATTAGATGAAATTGACTTAGATGTTGAATTAAAGGATTTACATGATGAGTTAGAATCTGCTACAGGTCAACGTTTAACTCGTGCGATCAAGCGTTTAGAAGTTGTTGAATCATTTAGAAATTCAGGTAACAACCCTGCTTGGATGATTTTAGACGTACTTCCAATCATTCCACCAGAAATTCGTCCAATGGTTCAATTAGATGGTGGACGTTTTGCAACAAGTGACCTTAACGACTTATATCGTCGTGTAATCAACCGTAACAACCGTTTAAAACGTTTATTAGACCTTGGTGCTCCTGGCATCATCGTTCAAAACGAAAAACGTATGTTACAAGAAGCAGTAGATGCTTTAATTGATAACGGTCGTCGTGGTCGTCCAGTAACTGGTCCAGGTAACCGACCATTAAAATCTTTATCTCATATGTTAAAAGGTAAACAAGGTCGTTTCCGTCAAAACTTACTTGGTAAACGTGTTGACTACTCAGGTCGTTCTGTAATCGCTGTAGGTCCTAACCTTAAAATGTACCAATGTGGTTTACCAAAAGAAATGGCAATTGAGCTTTTCAAACCGTTCGTAATGAAAGAACTTGTTAAACGTGAAATTGCTACAAATATTAAAAACGCTAAAAGTAAAATTGAGCGTACTGAAGATGAAGTATGGGACGTTTTAGAAGACGTAATCAAAGAACACCCAGTACTTCTTAACCGTGCACCAACGCTTCACAGACTTGGTATCCAAGCGTTCGAACCTACACTAGTTGAAGGTCGCGCTATCCGTCTTCACCCATTAGCATGTACAGCTTATAACGCTGACTTCGATGGTGACCAAATGGCGGTTCACGTACCATTATCAAAAGAAGCGCAAGCTGAAGCACGTATCTTAATGTTAGCAGCCCAAAACATCCTTAACCCTAAAGATGGTAAACCAGTTGTTACACCATCTCAGGATATGGTACTTGGTAACTACTACTTAACATTAGAACGTAGCGATGCTGTTAATACTGGTCGTATCTTTAATGATACTAATGAAGTATTAAAAGCTTACTCTAAGGGTTATGTACACTTACATTCAAGAATTGGTGTTCATGCATCATCATTCAATAACCCTACATTTACTGAAGAACAAAACAAGAAGATCTTAACAACAACTGTTGGTAAAGTTATCTTCAATGAAATCATTCCAGATTCATTTGCTTATATCAATGAACCTTCAGACGAAAACTTAGAACACGCTACACCTGATAAGTACTTTGTTTCAGCAAGTGAATTAGGAGAAGGCGGCTTAAAAGCTTACTTCGATGAACAAGAGCTAATTTCACCATTCAACAAGAAATTCTTAGGTAAAATTATCGCAGAAGTCTTCAATCGATTCAGCATTACAGATACTTCTATGATGCTTGACTTAATGAAAGACTTAGGATTTAAGTTCTCTTCTAAAGCAGGTATTACTGTTGGTGTATCAGACATCACAGTACTACCAGATAAGAAAGAAATCCTTGATAAATCTGAAGAATTAGTTGAACGTGTTCAAAAACAATTTAACCGTGGTTTATTAACTGAATCAGAACGTTATAACGCGGTTGTTGAAATTTGGACAGAAGCTAAAGATCAAATTCAAAGTGAATTAATGAATACACTTGAGAAAACAAACCCAATCTACATGATGAGTGACTCAGGTGCCCGTGGTAACGCATCTAACTTTACTCAACTTGCCGGTATGCGTGGTTTAATGGCCGCTCCATCTGGTAAGATTATCGAGTTACCTATCACTTCATCATTCCGTGAAGGTTTAACAGTATTAGAGTACTTCATTTCTACTCACGGTGCGCGTAAAGGTCTAGCCGATACAGCACTTAAGACTGCCGATTCTGGTTACTTAACACGTCGTCTTGTTGACGTAGCACAAGATGTTATCGTGCGTGAAGAAGATTGTGGTACAGACCGTGGTTTACTTGTTTCAGACATTAAAGAAGGTACTGAAATGATCGAACCATTCATCGAACGTATTGAAGGTCGTTATTCTAAAGAAACAGTTCGTCACCCAGAAACAAACGACATCATCTTACGTCCTAACGAACTTATTACATCAGAACTTGCTAAACAAGTAACAGATGCAGGTATTGAAGAAATTTATATCCGTTCAGCATTTACTTGTAACACGCGTCATGGTGTATGTGAAAGATGTTATGGTAAGAACCTTGCAACTGGTGAAAAGGTTGAAGTGGGTGAAGCAGTTGGTACAATTGCCGCTCAATCAATCGGTGAACCAGGTACACAGCTTACAATGCGTACATTCCACACAGGTGGGGTAGCAGGTAGCGATATCACACAAGGTCTTCCACGTATCCAAGAGATCTTCGAAGCGCGTAATCCTAAAGGTCAAGCTGTAATCACTGAAATTGAAGGTGTTATCGAAGACATCTCAATCGGCAAAGATCGTCAACAAGAAATTGTTGTTAAAGGCGCTAACGAAACAAGATCTTACCTTGCAAATGGTACATCACGTCTTAAAGTTGAAGTTGGTCAATCAGTAGAACGTGGTGAAGTATTAACTGAAGGTTCAATTGAACCTAAACACTTCTTATCAGTAGCTGGTTTAAATGCAACTGAAAGCTACTTACTCAAAGAGGTACAAAAAGTTTACCGTATGCAAGGTGTTGAAATCGACGATAAACACGTCGAAGTAATGGTACGTCAAATGTTACGTAAAGTACGTATCATCGAAGCTGGAGACACTAAATTATTACCAGGTTCATTAGTAGACATCCACAAGTTTACTGATGCTAACCGTGAAGCATTCAAAGGCCGTAAACGCCCAGCGACTGCTAAGCCAGTATTACTTGGTATTACGAAAGCTTCTCTTGAAACAGAAAGCTTCTTATCTGCAGCATCATTCCAAGAAACTACACGTGTCCTTACAGATGCAGCAATCAAAGGTAAACGTGATGACTTACTTGGACTTAAAGAAAACGTTATTATTGGTAAGTTAATTCCAGCTGGTACTGGTATGAGACGCTATAGTGACGTTGACTTTGAACGCGAAAGTGTCCAACCAGAAACACCAGAAGACATGGTAATCGAATAATGATCAATAGGTCCAAAGGGATTTAGAATTCAAATTTCAATTCCAAAGCTCCCTTTGGGCTTTCTTTTTTTAAAATATAGGCAGAAATTCGTATTAAAAAGTTGACTTTTGAAAAGAAAAGGTGTTAATATATTAAAGGTGTGATGCAAGCAAGAACTTTGGAGGATATGTGAAATGTCTAATGAAAAAGTTACACGCTTTAATAACAAGCAACACGTTGTTGGTTTGAAGGAGACGATGAAAGCACTTGAACGAGATCAAGTAACATCATTGATTATTGCCAAAGATGTGAATGTTCATCTCTTGTCTTTCGTGTTGAGCATTGCCATACAACAAAATATACCGATTTCATATTCTGAGAGTAAACAAACACTTGGAAATGAAGCAGGTATCAATGTAAGTGCAATTGTAGTTGCATTCTTAAAATGAGACTTAGTGAGGAAACTTACTAAATTTTATTTTACCCTAAAAATGAACCACCTGGATGTGTGGGATTAAGAAATGAAGAGAGGAGGACATTTAAATGCCTACTATTAACCAATTAGTACGTAAACCAAGAAAAAGCAAATCAAAGAAATCAGACTCACCAGCTTTAAATAGAGGTTTCAACAGTCAAAAGAAACAATTTACTAAATTAAATTCTCCACAAAAACGTGGTGTTTGTACTCGTGTAGGTACAATGACACCTAAGAAACCTAACTCTGCGTTACGTAAATATGCACGTGTGCGTTTATCAAACAACATTGAAATCAACGCATACATCCCTGGTATCGGTCACAACTTACAAGAACACAGTGTTGTACTTGTACGTGGTGGACGTGTAAAAGACTTACCTGGTGTGCGTTACCATATCGTACGTGGTGCTTTAGATACTGCAGGTGTTGATGGACGTATGCAAGGACGTTCATTATACGGTACTAAAAAACCTAAGAAATAAAGTTAAGACTTTGTAAAGTTTCGCTTTTTAAAATGACTGAAAGTTAATCAATATACTATAATAGGAAGGGAGGACTTTAATTATGCCTCGTAAAGGATCAGTACCTAAAAGAGATGTATTACCAGATCCAATTCACAACTCTAAGTTAGTGACTAAATTAATCAACAAAATTATGTTAGATGGTAAACGTGGGACAGCTCAAAGAATTCTTTATTCAGCATTCGACCTAGTTGAACAACGTAGTGGTCGTGATGCTATGGAAGTATTCGATGAAGCAATCAACAACATTATGCCAGTACTAGAAGTTAAAGCTCGTCGTGTTGGGGGTTCTAACTACCAAGTACCTGTAGAAGTACGTCCAGAACGTCGTACTACTTTAGGTTTACGTTGGTTAGTGAACTATGCCCGTCTTCGTGGTGAAAAAACGATGGAAGATCGTTTAGCTAACGAAATCTTAGACGCTGCTAACAACACTGGTGGTGCAGTTAAGAAACGTGAGGATACTCACCGTATGGCTGAAGCGAACAAAGCATTCGCACACTACCGCTGGTAATATGATGGTTTGCACCCTGAGCATGTTCCGAAATATCTACAAAAATTTTGGAATGGTAATGCTTAGGGCAAAGCCATATCCACATGTTTTTTAATCCTATATTTTGGAAGGAGAAAGAATACCCATGGGAAGAGATTTTTCTTTGAAACACACTCGTAACCTCGGTATCATGGCGCACATTGATGCTGGGAAAACAACTACGACTGAACGTATTCTTTATTACACTGGACGTATCCACAAAATTGGTGAAACACACGAAGGTGCTTCACAAATGGACTGGATGGAACAAGAACAAGATCGCGGTATCACAATCACTTCAGCTGCAACAACTGCTGAGTGGGATGGCCACCGTGTAAACATCATCGATACACCAGGACACGTAGACTTCACAGTAGAAGTTGAACGTTCTTTACGTGTACTTGATGGTGCGGTAACAGTACTTGATGCGCAATCAGGTGTTGAACCACAAACTGAAACAGTATGGCGTCAAGCAACAACTTACGGCGTACCTCGTATCGTATTCGTTAACAAAATGGATAAATTAGGTGCAGACTTCGATTACTCACTTAGCACTTTAAAAGACCGTTTAAATGCGAACGCGAAACCAATTCAACTACCAATCGGTTCAGAAGACGATTTCAAAGCAATCATTGACTTAGTTGAAATGAAATGTTTCCAATATAACAATGACTTAGGAACTGAGATTGAAGAAATTGAAATTCCAGATAGTCATAAAGAACGTGCTCAAGAAGCACGTGAAGAATTAATCGAAGCAGTTGCTGAAACTAACGATGAATTAATGGAAAAAGTTCTTGAAGATGAAGAAATTTCTATTGATGAATTAAAAGCTGCTATCCGTAAAGCAACTACTGATGTTGAATTCTTCCCAGTACTTTGCGGTACTGCATTCAAAAACAAAGGTGTTCAATTAATGCTTAACGCTGTAATTGATTACCTTCCATCTCCGTTAGACGTAAGAGCTATCGTTGGTCATCGTTCTGAAAACCCAGACGAAGAAGTTATCGCTAAAGCTGATGACGACGCTGAATTCGCTGCGTTAGCATTCAAAGTTATGACTGACCCTTACGTTGGTAAATTAACATTCTTCCGTGTGTACTCAGGTACTTTATCTGCTGGTTCATACGTTAAGAACTCAACTAAAAACAAACGTGAACGTGTAGGTCGTTTATTACAAATGCACGCTAACTCACGTCAAGAAATCAATACAGTATACTCTGGTGATATCGCTGCAGCTGTAGGTCTTAAAGAGACTGGTACTGGTGATACTTTATGTGGTGAAAAGAACGATATCATCCTTGAATCAATGGAATTCCCAGAGCCTGTAATTCACTTATCAGTTGAGCCTAAATCTAAAGCTGACCAAGATAAAATGACTCAAGCTTTAGTTAAATTACAAGAAGAAGATCCAACGTTCAAAGCGCACACTGACGATGAAACTGGACAAGTTATCATCGGTGGTATGGGTGAATTACACCTTGATATCTTAGTTGACCGTATGAAGAAAGAATTCAACGTTGAATGTAACGTAGGTGCTCCAATGGTATCTTACCGTGAAACATTCAAAAAAGGCGGCAAAGTTCAAGGTAAATTCTCTCGTCAATCAGGTGGTCGTGGTCAATACGGTGATGTTCACATTGACTTCCAACCAAATGAAACTGGCGGCGGATTTGAATTCAAAAACTCTATCGTTGGTGGTGTAGTTCCTCGTGAATACATCCCTTCAGTAGAAGCTGGTCTTAAAGATGCAATGGAAAACGGTGTATTAGCTGGTTATCCATTAATCGACGTTAAAGCTGAATTATTCGATGGTTCTTACCACGATGTCGATTCATCTGAAATGGCCTTCAAAATTGCAGCTTCATTAGCGCTTAAAGAAGCAGCTAAAACATGTGAACCTGTAATCTTAGAACCAATGATGAAAGTTACAATCGAAATGCCTGAAGAGTACATGGGTGACATCATGGGTGACGTTACTGCACGTCGTGGACGCGTAGATGGTATGGAACCACGCGGTAACGCTCAAGTTGTTAACGCATTCGTACCACTTTCAGAAATGTTCGGTTATGCAACTAACTTACGTTCTAATACTCAAGGTCGCGGTACTTACACAATGTACTTCGATCACTATGCAGAAGTTCCAAAATCAGTAGCTGAAGAAATCATTAAGAAAAACAAAGGTGAATAATTTAAGGTTAAACCTTGAATAAATTCATCTACTATCCACAATTGTGCGATAAGTTTGATATTATTGATTTTTTAAGGCAAATGATTTATAAATGTAATAAAGATTATTTCTCATGAAGGTGAGTAACTTTCATGAGAGATATTACAAATTTAATTTTCTAAATTGAAGAGGAGAGATTTCATAATGGCTAAAGAAAAATTCGATCGTTCAAAAGAACATGCCAATATTGGTACAATTGGTCACGTTGACCATGGTAAAACAACTTTAACAGCTGCTATCGCAACTGTATTAGCAAAAAATGGTGACACTGTAGCACAATCATACGACATGATTGACAACGCTCCAGAAGAAAAAGAACGTGGTATTACTATCAATACTGCACACATCGAGTACCAAACTGACAAACGTCACTATGCGCACGTTGACTGCCCAGGACACGCTGACTATGTTAAGAACATGATCACCGGTGCTGCTCAAATGGACGGCGGTATCTTAGTTGTATCTGCAGCTGACGGTCCAATGCCACAAACTCGTGAGCACATCCTTTTATCACGTAACGTTGGTGTACCAGCATTAGTTGTATTCTTAAACAAAGTTGACCAAGTTGACGACGAAGAATTATTAGAATTAGTTGAAATGGAAGTTCGTGACTTATTAAGCGAATATGACTTCCCAGGTGACGATGTACCTGTAATCGCTGGTTCAGCATTAAAAGCTTTAGAAGGCGACGAAAAATTCGAAGAAAAAATCTTAGAATTAATGCAAGCAGTTGATGACTTCATCCCAACTCCAGACCGTGACTCTGATAAACCATTCATGATGCCAGTTGAGGACGTATTCTCAATCACTGGTCGTGGTACTGTTGCTACAGGCCGTGTTGAACGTGGTCAAATCAAAGTCGGTGAAGAAGTTGAAATCATCGGTCTTGCTGAAGAATCAAGCAAAACAACTGTTACAGGTGTAGAAATGTTCCGTAAGTTATTAGACTACGCTGAAGCTGGTGACAATATCGGTGCTTTATTACGTGGTGTTGCACGTGAAGACGTTAACCGTGGTCAAGTATTAGCTGCTCCTGGTTCAATCACACCTCACACTAAATTCAAATCAGAAGTATACGTATTATCAAAAGACGAAGGTGGTCGTCATACACCATTCTTCTCTAACTACCGTCCACAATTCTATTTCCGTACTACTGACGTAACTGGTGTTATCCAATTACCAGAAGGTACAGAAATGGTTATGCCTGGCGATAACGTTGAAATGGAAGTTGAATTAATTTCTAAAATCGCTATCGAAGACGGTACTCGTTTCTCAATCCGTGAAGGTGGACGTACTGTAGGTTCAGGCGTTGTTACTGAAATCATCGAGTAATCCAAAATATAGATTAAAGCAACTCCCTTAATTGGGAGTTGTTTTTTTT
>NZ_JH815595.1:38210-106165 GCF_000298075.1 Staphylococcus massiliensis CCUG 55927
TTTTTTTATACATAATCGAATTTCGAAAATACATATGAAAAAGAGGAGAAGATTATGAGCAATAACAGAGATAAAAATAGCTCATTTAACTACGTCATTCCTGTTTGTATGCTTATAGGTACTATTTTAGGTATATTGATCGGTATCTTATTGTTTCCTATAGAATATATCGTTTTTCCAATTGCTATATTTTCCGCTATAGGTTATTTAATTAGTTTATTTATTATGGTTTTTAGTAGGAGATAGTAAATGCAAGAGTAGGCTAAGTGATGTAAGGATATATGAATCATTTGGCGTTCAAATCTTTATTTGGGAATTGTTTTTTGATTTCTATTGGCTGGCACATTTTTATCTTTAGGCGGTTTCTTAATACTAATAATGATTGAATGTCCCTTTTTTACGTGCTATATAGGAACAATAATGAAATATCAATAGACCTAGGATCAGATATATTGCAGAATGAACGATGAGCATTATGAGGTGTGTAATATGAAGGTTTTCGTTTAACAAATCCTTTATATTTATAATGCCCCATGTAATTGGTAATATTTTAGAGAAAACATCTAATAATGGTGGTAATGTTTTGTCTGTAAGAAGTAAGCCTGTGAAGAATAGAAAGATATAGTTCAATATAACTGATATTGCTGATATACGTTTGAAAATAATCGACAACCCGGCAAGGATAAATGAGAAGCCATAAATACCTATCATTGTCATAATAAGAATTATAATGAGTCTTAAGTCAAACAATTGTCGTAAATCATGTAATTGAAAGGGTATGTTTGAACCTAACATAGTGATGACTATCATAGTTAGAGATGATAAAATGACGCCCCCAATAGCATCGAACACGAAAGATCCAATTGCACGGCCGAGTAGCATTTGAGATAAACGCGTTTGAGTTAGGTAAATTTGCTCTAAGGTACCGAGTTGCATTTCTTCTTGTAATATAAAGGAAAATATAGCAATCGCATTAATACCGATATACCAGATGAATATTCCAATCACTAATTGTAACAACATGTTTTGAGTCGTTGTGGTCGTTGATACAATAGTAAATGTTAATCCAACAAATAATATTAGGTAAGAAATGATTTCAGATATGGAATCAATGTAGTACCTTTTAAACATGCCTCTAAACTTATAAAATTCTGCTATGAAAACGTCTATCATGGTGTATCCCTCATAACTTCTTTAAAGATATCTCTTAAAGATTTTTCAACTTTGTAAATGTCTTTAGTTCTAATAGTATTTTTTTCTAAATAATGTAACGCGTTTGGTAAATCATCCATACATACACGGAAATGATAATCATCGACGAATATAAAGTAGGGAAGTACGTAATTTGATATCGGCACTGTCGTTTCGATCTCAACATAATTTTGATTATTATATTGCTTCAATAAAGCATGTTTCGTATCTGAAAAACATATCTTACCCTCACGTAGTATCAGGATGTTATCTCCAATTTGTTCCACGATCTCCATCTGATGCGTTGTTAAGATAATTGTTTTACCTGATGCGACTAATGTAACTAAGTAACTCAGTAATTCATCCGTCGATTGTACATCTAAACCTAAAGTAGGTTCATCTAATATTAGGACTTCAGGTTCTTTGATAAGTAATATTGCTAAAGCTACCTTTTGCTGCATCCCTCTAGATAATTGACTCACATAGCTATCTTTTTTATCGTTTAAATTAAGTTGATTCAATACGATTTTAATGCGATGCTCAAGGATGTGCTTCTTAATACGGTTCAATTTTCCAAAGTAAAATAAGTTGTCATACACAGTTAAGTAATAATAAATATTACGCTCACCTTCTAAAATGCATCCGATATTTTTAATATCGGTATCAATACGAATGCTACCATTGTCAGGTATAACGAGATTGACGATGCATTTCATTAGTGTTGATTTACCAGCACCATTTTCACCGAGTAAACATGTGATCTGGTTGCGTTTAATCTCTAAATCCAGGTTTTCGAAAACAAGTGTTTGTCCGTAATGCTTAGTTAATTGATGTATTTGAATTATTGGTGTCATAGTATCACCTGTTTCTTAAATAAAAGTCGTCAATTACAGGACAAACTTTATTGAATGAAGAATAGTTTTTAGTTAATTCATGATTCCACTTTTTATAATCATTCATATTAGGTAAATTAGTCTTCCTCTAATTGTTAGTCTGAGTGTAATAATACATGTGTGCTAAAGTCAAGTATATTTCTGATTTATCATATAAAATACATAATTATTATCTTTCTTAACTTAAGGTATACTAAAAAATTCGATTAATCCTCTCATATTAGGACTAATCGAATTAAACTTCTACAACACTTTTTCTACTTCAAGAATCTTCATAAACATACTTACCGCATATTTCATCGCGGATTCATCAATATCAAATTTAGGACTATGATGCGGCCACGTGCTTTCTTTTTGAGCATTGCCACAACCTGTAAGGAAGAAGGCACCAGGGCGTACATGTAAATAGTGTGAGAAATCCTCACCAACCATCATTAGATCAGCATCCTGATATCTGAAGTTTAGTTCATTCGCAGCAGTCTTAATCTTTTCATAAGGGGCCTCATGGTTATAAACAGGTAAATACCCTTTATCATACTCAAATTCATAAGTAATATCGTTCGCAAGCGCTAAGCCTTGAAGCAACTTATCCATCTTGTGATAAACATGTTGCTGTGTTTCTGGGCTAAACGTTCGCACGGTACCCCTAAGCGTTGCTTTATCAGGAATCACATTATCTGCGTCCCCAGCATGAATACTTCCAAATGAAATGACTGCCTCAGTAACAGGATCTAGCGTTCTTGAAACGATTTTTTGAGCGCTTAATACAAACTCAGCTAAGATCACAATAGGATCAATCGTTTCATGAGGTTTCGCGCCATGCCCGCCTTTTCCATGAAGTGTGATATTAAACTCATCAGGAGAAGCCATCATCGCGCCGTTTCGCGTGTGAATCGTGCCAGTTGGATAACCACTCCACAAATGATTGCCGTAAATGCGGTCAACGCCTTCTAAACAGTTATCTTGAATCATTTCAGTTGCGCCACCAGGATTCAGTTCCTCCCCATATTGGAATATGAGTACCACATTCCCTTTAAGTTGAGCTTTATGTTCATGCAGTAAGCGTGCGACGATTAACAATATCGCGGTATGACCGTCGTGACCACATGCATGCATCACGCCAGGCACCTTAGATTTATACGACGTTTCTTTCATATCTTGAATCGGTAACGCATCGAAATCTGCTCGAAAGGCAATCGTAGGACCGTCTCCATGTCCTTTAATCGTGGCAGTAATCCCATTCTTGCCTACGCGAGGATTTATTTCAAAGTCGAGTTTCCTAAGTTCTTGTAGGATGAAGTGGTGTGTGTGCACTTCTTGAAAAGACAATTCAGGATACTGATGCAAATAGCGTCGTATCTCAATCATATCTGCTTCATAATTTCTTGCTAGTTGAAACCAATCTTTCAATGTTACTCACTCTTTCGCTATGACTTTTAATGTTACGTATAATTGTAGCGTCAAATGCCTTAGCTTTCCACCCTATGAAAAATATTGTATGATAGATATGAGAAAAATAATACGAGGGGGATTTAAAGTGGTTCAAACACTTCAAAGCTTTTTAGACGAGAATATCCAATACCTTAAGGATAACGGTCTATACAACGAAATAGATATTATTGAAGGTGCGAATGGTCCTGAAATCACAATCGACGGCAAAAAGTACATCAACTTATCATCAAATAACTACTTAGGTCTAGCTACAGACGAAGACTTAAAGAAAGTGGCTAAAGAAGCAATCGATAAGCACGGTGTAGGTGCTGGTGCAGTACGTCCTATCAACGGTACATTAGATCTTCACGAAGAATTAGAACAAACTTTAGCTAAATTCAAAGGTACTGAAGCAGCAGTTGCTTACCAATCAGGTTTCAACTGTAACATGGCTGCTATTTCAGCTGTAATGAATAAAAACGATGCAATCCTATCAGACGAGCTTAACCATGCCTCTATTATCGATGGTTGCCGCTTATCAAAAGCCAAAATCATCCGCGTTAAACACTCTGACATGGAAGATTTACGTGCTAAAGCTAAAGAAGCTGTAGAATCAGGTGAATACAACAAAGTTATGTACATCACAGACGGTGTATTCTCTATGGACGGTGACGTAGCTAAATTACCTGAAATCGTTGAAATCGCTGAAGAATTCGGTTTATTAACTTACGTTGACGATGCCCACGGTTCAGGTGTTATGGGTAAAGGTGCAGGAACAGTTAAACACTTTGGTCTACAAGATAAAATCGACTTCCAAATGGGTACATTATCAAAAGCAATCGGTGTAGTAGGTGGTTATGTTGCAGGTACTCAATCACTTATCGATTGGTTAAAATCTCAATCACGTCCATTCTTATTCTCAACTTCACTAGCGCCTGGTGATACAAAAGCAATCACTAAAGCAGTTGAGAAATTAATGGAATCAACTGAATTACACGACAAGTTATGGGATAACGGTAACTATCTTAAAAAAGGCCTTAAAGAATTAGGCTTTGATATTGGTGATTCTGAAACACCAATCACTCCAGTTATCATTGGTGATGAGAAGAAAACACAAGAATTCAGTAGCCGCTTAAAAGACGAAGGTTTATACGTTAAATCAATCGTATTCCCAACGGTTCCAAGAGGTACAGGTCGTGTAAGAAATATGCCAACAGCAGCTCATACTAAAGAAATGCTAGACGAAGCACTTAAAGTATACGAAAAAGTTGGTAAGGAATTAGAAATTATTAAATAAGATATTGATTTATAATGAGCCAACCAAGATCATGTGCGATCTTGGTTGGTTTCTTATTTGGATAGAGCGGAAACCATAGGCCAGGCCTATGGTTTTTTTATTTGGATTTAAGTAAACACTTTTATCGGAGCCGTTACGCGAAAGAAATATGAAACAATCGCATAAGGGAGCCGTTACGCGAAAGAAATATGAAACAATCGCATAAGGGAGCCGTTACGCGAAAGAAAATAAAAACAATCGCATAACGGCGTCATTACACGAAAGAAAATAAAAACAATCGCATAACGGCGTCATTACACGAAAGAAAATAAAAACAATCGCATAACGGCGTCATTACACGAAAGAAAATAAAAACAATCGCATAACGGCGTCGTTACACTAAAGAAATCAAAAACAATCGCATAAGGAGTCCAGATACTCACCCCGGTACCCCTCAAACAGCCCATTACCACCTGATTCCTCGTCCACCTGAAGCTACCTACAATCAATCGAACAAAGGGCTTTCTCCCGTACCGGACGTCTACCCATTCCAACTCGTTCTGTATGCTCTGAGTATACAAATTGACCTAATTTTGATAAAATTAAGTAAATAAAGAAATAATGTACGTCAGAGAAATACAACGCACATTCCATGGCGTACATTCAATGGGGAGTTTTGAATATGAAGAGAATTATGATTACAGGTGCTTTAGGACAAATTGGTACGGAATTAGTAACGAAATGTCGTAAGATCTACGGTAATGATAATGTACTTGCGACAGATATTAGAGAGCCAGAAGCGGACTCTGTCATTAAAGAAGGTCCTTTTGAAATCCTAGACGTAACGGACATGGACAAAATGAAAGAACTTGCCAAATCTTTTGAAGCTGACACAATGATGCACATGGCAGCTTTATTATCAGCTACAGCTGAGAAGAAACCACTACTTGCTTGGGAGTTAAACATGGGTGGTTTACTAAACGCGCTTGAGACAGCACGTGAATTCAACATGCAATTCTTTACACCAAGTTCAATTGGTGCATTTGGTCCAACTACGCCTAAGAACAATACACCTCAAGAAACAATCCAACGTCCTACAACAATGTACGGTGTAAACAAAGTTAGTGGCGAATTATTATGTGATTACTACTTCGAAAAATTCAATGTAGACACAAGAAGTGTACGTTTCCCTGGATTAATCTCATACATTAAAGAGCCAGGCGGCGGTACGACAGACTACGCTTGTGAAATTTACTTCGAAGCGGTTCGTAATGGTAAATATTCAAGCTACATCGACAAAGGTACGTTTATGGATATGATGTTCATGGACGATGCAATCGACGCAATTATTAAACTTATGGAAGCGGACGGCGGTAAACTTATTCACCGTAACGC
Source organism: Staphylococcus massiliensis CCUG 55927 (assembly GCF_000298075.1). Taxonomy (GTDB): domain Bacteria; phylum Bacillota; class Bacilli; order Staphylococcales; family Staphylococcaceae; genus Staphylococcus; species Staphylococcus massiliensis. The sequence goes on from NZ_JH815595.1 coordinate 44,397, forward strand.
TTATAACTTAAGTGGTATGAGTATCGAACCTGAAATGGTTAAAGAAGCGATTCAAGAACACATGCCTAACTTTGAACTCGACTATGACGTAGACCCAGACCGTCAAGCGATTGCGGATAGTTGGCCAAACGCGATTGACGTGAGCTGTGCAAGAGGCGAGTGGGGCTTTGATCCTAAATACAACTTAGAAGAAATGACGAAAGTAATGTTAGACGCTATCAAAGAGAAAGAAAGTAAATAAGCGAGTTATGAAATACTGGGCTGAGACACTAAGCATGTCTCAGTCCTTTTCTAATAAGGGACGCTCACCAAAGATATGAAACGAAACTTTGCATTCTTTTAAGATCGTGATAGTTTCCCTTTTTTAAAAGGCAAGCCTGATGGACACTCGTAACTTTGCATCAAGATAGGGTTCCCTTTTTTAAAAGACAAGCCTGATGGACACTCGCAACTTTGCATCAAAATGGGCCTCCATTATAAAGAGACAAGTACGATAACTACTCAAGACTCTACTATATGAGACATCGAGATAAAGCCCTTATTTTTAAAGAAAAGCACATCCTCAAACCAATACTTTTCAGAACTTAAAATTCGGGTACAGATGAATAGAGTCACTTTAGCTTAAAGGGTAGAAGCAGTGAATACATAAATTTTATGAATTATTTGAAAATTCGTTGATGGTTGTAAACTTCACTGTTATACTTTTATATATTAGAAAAATTTTATGATGTTTGGAGGAAATATATCATGTCAGAAAAGATAGAACTTGTTGAACGTGAAACGCTTAAAGATAAACCTAATGAAGAGGATCTTACGTTCGGTGAAACGTTTACAGATTACATGTTAAGTTATGATTATGATAAAGAAAAAGGATGGCATGATTTAAAAATTGTTCCTTTCGGTTCAATTGAAATGTCTCCAGCCGCGCAAGGTCTACACTATGGCCAAGCGGTATTCGAAGGTCTAAAAGCTTATAAATCAGAAGATGATGTTGTATTATTCAGACCAGACCAAAACTTTAAACGTATGAATCATTCATTAGAAAAGTTAGAAATGCCTCAAATCGACGAGGAAAAGCTATTAGAAGGCTTAAAACAACTTGTTGATGTAGAGCGTGACTGGGTGCCAACAGGACAAGGACGTTCATTATACATTCGTCCATTCGTATTCGCGACTGAACCTGTTTTAGGTGTTCGTACTTCAGAGCAATACAAATTATTAATCATTCTTTCACCATCAGGTTCTTATTATGGTGGCGAAAGCTTAAAACCTACTAAGATCTACGTAGAAGATGAACATGTTCGTGCAGTACGTGGCGGTGTAGGTAACGCGAAAGTTGCTGGTAACTACGCAGCAAGCTTAAAAGCTCAAACAATTGCGAACGATAACGGCTATGACCAAGTATTATGGTTAGATGGTGTAGAACGTAAGTATATCGAAGAAGTAGGTAGTATGAACATCTTCTTCGTTATTGATGGCAAGCTTGTAACACCTGAATTAAACGGTAGTATCCTTCCAGGTATTACGCGTAAGACAGTTATCGCATTAGCGCAATCACTAGGTTATGACGTAGAAGAGCGCCATATTGCAGTAAATGAACTATTTGATTTATATGACGAAGGTCATGTTCAAGAAGTATTCGGTACAGGTACTGCAGCAGTTATTTCACCAGTTGGTAAACTTAAATACGAAGACCGTGAAATGATCGTTAACGACTTTGAAACAGGCGACATTACAAAAGAACTTTATGAGAAATATACAGGTATCCAAAACGGTTCACTTGAAGACCCTGAAGGTTGGAGAGTTGTAGTTCCACAATATCGCTAAATCTAATTATTCCAAGTACCCAATGTCTAGTTAACAGTAGGCATTGGGTATTTTTATGTGCGATTTGTTATAATTTTAACCAAAGGAGCGGATAGCACATGTGGTTACTTTTTGATAAAGACGGCACGCTCATTGAATACGATGAGACGTGGGTTGAAATCGGTATTGAAATGATAGATGACTTTATCGAGACATATCATATTCATGATAAGGATCGCGTATACCGCGACATTGGCGTTAAAGATCACCAGTTTGTGCCAGGGGGTATCATGGCTCAAGGCACGATGGACGATATTATTCAGTGCTTCAATCATCATGCACAACAAGACGTATCCGAGTGGACCAAGAAGACGAGTCAGCGTCTGATTTCATCTCGTAATCCCGAGACGACTTTAATTCCAGGTGTCGTCGAAACCCTCACCTCTTTAAAAGCCCAAGGACATCGATTAGGCATTATTACAAGTGATAATCAAGTAGGCACTAAGAAGTTTCTAAACGATTTTGATTTAACCGATATGTTCGACTATCTTATTACAACTGATGAGAAGAGCTTCGAGAAGCCAGACCCACGTGTCTTAGAGGCCTTTTTCAAAGAAACAAATTGCACCCAAGATGACATCATCATTATTGGCGACGCACCAACTGATATTGAAACTGGGCAACGTGTAGGCGCTCAAACAATCGGCGTTCTAACAGGCATTGGCGACCGTGATACCTTACACAACGCGACGCATATTATAGATGACATCACTGCTTTACCGGAATTGCTAAGGAATTAAAATTAAAAAGTGATATATGAGTGTACCGATGTAATTACCAATCACATATCCAAGAGTGCCAACAATTAGAATAGGTCCAACTAAACTATTCCAATTTTTACTTATAGCTAATGCTGCAGCTGTAGTGGGTCCACCTGCTGTAGCATTACTTGCAAGTACTATCTCTTCAATACTAAATTTAAATAGCTTACCTAAAGTTAAGGTTGTTGTAATATTACTTATAAGAATGATTATTACAAACACAAATAATAGAGGTGTATGATTAATTATAATAATTAATGAAGCTGGTGCTCCTATAACTACAAAGAAAATATAAATTAAGAATGTACCGATTTCATTAGCACCTGAAAGTTTGTCGAAAAAGTCGTTAAATACTGCAACTATAACTAGCGTGAATGTTGTAATTAATAGGTAAGGATCTGTTATGAATACTTCTAAAAATTTAAGGTAAGGCACCTCTGGAAAAATATTTTTAAGAATTTCGGATAATTTGAAACTTGTGGCTGCTATTATAAAAGCAATCCCTATAGCAAAGGCTATATCGGTAAGTTTTATTGTTTTAGGCTTCCAATAATCTTCGTTTTTTGAATGATTATTTTCTAAGTCATTGCTTCTAAAATATTTTTTAATAAAAGGTAAGTTTGGTAAAGCAAGTAATATCATAAAATAGAAGGCCATAACAGTATTATCTGCTACTATAGTAGATGAAATAAGGTCGCTTGGAGCTTGGAATTTACCACTCAAAGCAGCAAAATTCACGCCTCCTCCAATGTAACTACCCGTCATCATTGCACCTATTTTAGATAAATGTGGTATAAATGGATTCAATAGAACATATGCCAAAGTTACACCTATTACTGTTCCTAATGCGCTAATCAAAAATATAATAAGTAACCTTCTACTTTGTTTCCAAATTTTTATAATGTTAGCTTGAAATAATAAAAGTGGTATAGCAAGAGGTACTATATATTTCCAAACTGTATCATAAACTGGTGATTCAGTAGGTATGATCTTCAGGTTAGATAATAACATTGCGCTAAGTAAACCTAATATAGCTCCTGATATTAAATTAGCCCATTTATATTTATGTTCTAAAATAATACTTATAGAAGCACAACTAATTATAATTGCCCATAAAGTCCAATAATCATTATCTGCAATTAATGTGCTACCTAAATGCATCATAATACCATCCCCCTTTATAATAAATTAAGTATACCAAAATATTCATTTGTCTGAAAATACTGAAAATTAAACTCTCTAAATTAATATTACAAATATAAAAAGCCTACATTGTCACAACGACAATACAGGCATTTTAAAAGTTGAGTTTATACAATATTCACTGTCACAGTTCACCAAACTAGCATTTCATCGCTTATCGACATTGCGATAGGTCTCAATGACGCGCGCAATTTTCTCAATAATTGGGTCGATACTATCAATCGATTCATTAAGGTCATAATCATTAATATCAACGCGTACAACAGGACACGCATTAAAGCTGTCAATCCAATCTTGATAGCGCTTATATAATCGCTTCCAATAATCTATGTCCGTGTCAAGCTCCATTTGACGCCCTCGAGCTTGAATACGTTCCATAATACCATCGAAGTCACTTTCAAGGTAAATCAATACGTCAGGCTTCGGAAAGTAAGGCGTCAGAACCATCGCGTTAAAGAGCGACTGATACGTTTCGAAATCCTCATTCGTCATCGTACCTTGCTCCTGATGCATACGCGCAAAGATGTCGACATCCTCATAAATCGAACGATCCTGCACGAAACCGCCACCATATTCAAACATTTTCTTCTGCGTTTTAAAGCGTTCTGCCAGGAAGAAGATTTGAAGGTGAAAGCTCCATCTCTCAAAGTTATCATAGAATTTATCTAAGTACGGATTATGATCCACATTTTCAAAGGAAGTCCGAAACGCTAACTTCTCAGCTAACGCACGCGTTAAGGTTGACTTACCAACGCCAACAGTCCCCGCAATCGTAATGACCGCGTCGTTTGGTATTGTAGTTTGATGCATGTTTAAATTCCTCCATTTTCTTGAAAAAGTCCTTATGAACATTAACTCCATTTTTAAGTTAATTTGATACATATATGATTGTATGTTTCTCATATTTGTCGATTACTCATGTGTATCATTATGGATTCATTTGTCAATTACTCATGTGTATCATTTTTCAAATTATTATTCATGCGCATGTTTTTACTATTTTCGAATGAACTTTTCACATGAGTGATATACGTAATGTTAAAATAGAACATAAAGAGTTTAACACATTTGAGGTGTGCGACATATGAGAAGTCATGAATTTTATATGAATATTGCATTAGAAGAAGCTAAAAAGGCAGCTTTAATAGGCGAAGTACCGATTGGGGCAATCGTTGTTCATAAAGGTGAGGTTATCGCGAGAGGGCATAATATGCGTGAATCTGATCAGTTACCTACTGCTCATGCTGAACACATCGCGATTACTGAAGCGTCTAAATATATTGGTTCTTGGCGTTTAGAAGATTGTACGTTATATGTGACGTTAGAACCTTGTGTAATGTGTGCAGGTGCAATTGTAATGAGCCGTGTACCGCATGTGGTGTACGGTGCTAAAGACCCTAAAGGAGGTTGTTGCGGTAGTCTCATGAACCTCTTAGAGGAGTCTCGATTTAACCATCGTGCTACGGTTGAAACAGGGGTTTTAGAAGCGGCATGTAGCGATATTCTAAAGGGCTTTTTCAGAGAATTGAGAGCTAAAAAACGCAAACATAAAAGCATACAGGAACACTAAAGTTTGTTAAACTAGGTCTATATGAGAATAATTCTTAATCGTAATATTTAGATTTGGTTCTTAAAGCATAGAAGAAAAGAGGTATTTGCGTCACATGATTAAACTCATTGCTACAGATATGGACGGGACTTTATTAAACGCTGCACACGAAATTACAGAGGATAATATCAATGCGATCAAATTCGCTCAGGATAATGGTATTCCAGTTGTTATTGCAACAGGACGTGCATTCTATGAAGCGAATGGACCTGTTCAAGATACAGCGTTAAAGGTACCTTACATTTGTTTAAATGGTGCCGAAGTTAGGGATGAGTCGTTCGATATTCTGCACACTTCTAGTTTGAATCACGAATTACTACAGAAGATTCGTAACGTGCTCAATGCTGAGAACATTTATTATCAGGTATATACGAACTTTGGTATTTATACTGAGGATCCTGAACGTGACCTTGAAATATATATGGATATCGCTCGAAAGGCCGGGCAAAAAGGTGACGAAGCTAAAATTCGCGCCGGTATTCAACAACGTATCGACAATGGTACGTTAAAGGTCGTTGATAATTATGACCAAATCGAATCTGTGCCAGGCGAAATTATCATGAAGCTATTGGCATACGATGCTGATTTAGATAAAATTGACCGTGCGAATCGATTACTGAGCGAAAGTACGAATCTCGCAGTATCATCTTCATCACGTGGCAATTTAGAAATTACGCATTCTGACGCTCAGAAAGGGATTGCGTTAGGTGAAATCGCGGACCAACTCGGTATTGATATGAAACACGTGATGGCTATAGGTGATAACCGCAATGATTTATCAATGTTAAATCGTGTTGGATATCCTGTAGCAATGAATAATGCAGTAGAAGAAGTTAAAGATGCTGCGACATTAGTAACGTTAACTAATGAAGAAAGTGGTGTCGCACATGCCATTTTCAAACTATTAAAAGAAGAAAACGGATTAGATTTTAGAGGTGAATAAATTAATGAAAGGTTTAATGATTATAGGGAGTGCGCAACAGAACTCTCACACAAGAGCGTTAGGCCAATATTTAATTGGGCAATTTAATACACACGATTGCTGTGATTTAGAAATTTTTGATCTTGCTGAAAAGCCAATTCATACACTAGACTTTACTGGCGTTAATGAAGTGCCTGAAGCATATCAACAACATGCAAAAGAACTTCAAGAAAAAGCGCGTGAAGCGGATTTCTTTATCCTTGGTACGCCGAACTACCATGGTACATTCTCAGGTAACTTGAAAAATGCTTTAGACCATTTAACGATGGACGACTTCAAAATGAAGCCAGTAGGTCTTGTATGTAACAGCGGCGGTATTGTAAGTTCAGAGCCATTATCTCACTTACGCGTAGTCGTAAGAACATTACTCGGCATTGCCGTACCAACTCAAATCGCTACACACGACCATGATTACGGTAAAACAGAAGACGGTAAGCGCTATTTAAAAGACGAAGAATTCCAACTTCGCGCGCGATTATTCGTAGACCAAATCGTATCATTCGTCAACAATGCCCCGTATGATCATTTAAAATAATTTCAATAAGGAAGACGGAAGCTTGAGTGCTTCCGTCTTTTTCATTTGAGCGAGGCTGCGGGTAAGGGCACCGGCCTTCGGTTTGAAGGGTATATGGTTTTGAGGTAAGGGCGCCGTTAGCTCTAAGGATTATGTACGTAGTAGGGAGAAGCGCCGTTATGCGAAAGAAATTTGAAACAATCGCATAAGGGCGCCGTTACGCGAAAGAAATTTGAAACAATCGCATAAGGGAGCCGTTACGCGAAAGAAAATAAAAACAATCGCATAAGGGAGCCGTTACGCGAAAGAAAAATAAAACAATCGCATAAGGGCCCCGTTATGCGAAAGAAAATAAAAACAATCGCATAACGGCCTTTGCACCCTATAGAGATCTAAAATAATTTGTTCACGGACGACTCAACAATCAGGAATTTTCGGTGACGAAAATTTTCCTTGTTACAAAGACTGAATCAAACAATGTAATAAGGACGCCTTATTACAAAGACTGAATCAAACAATGTAACATGGCACCGAAACTATACATACTGACGCTTTAATTTTTACCCTTAACCTAAAGGCGACTGCTAATCCAACTCTTTTCAACTTACCTCAACACACCTGCTCCTTATCAAACAAAAAAAGCCAGTTCATTCTATTAAAGAATGTACCGGCACCTCTATACTTCAAACAAGACCTATCCGCTAAATTAATCGCCTGTCACATACGCTTTTGCATGAGCATTTACAGCTTTCAAGTCAATACCTTGGGCTTTTGCTGCGAAGACACAACCACAGTAACACTGCCTATAAATCTGATAATCGTTACACATTTCAATTGACCTTTGGTAGCCATTATTTTTCTTAAAGTCGCTCGGAAGATACGATGCCTTAAAGTCCTTTTCCACAGAGAGACCCAACTGATTAATAAGTTCGGCGTTCTTCTTTGGCGACAACGTCAACGCGCTTCCGAAATAATCGTAACCTAAGCGATCACTAGCTTCCGCCACGATTTCCAAGCGCATTTCAAAGCAAGCCGTACAACGTAAACCGCCCTCAGGCTCGTCCATCACACCTTTATCCTTCGCCATCTTCATGAACGACTTAGGGTCGTACGGCGCCTCGTAATACTTCACATCCGTGCCAGTTCGCGCATTAAATGCCTCAATAAACGCCTTCTGAACCTTCGCACGACGCAGATACTCATATTTCGGATGAATATTCGAGTTCGCAAAGTAAATCCCGACGTCCGCATGCGCACACAAATATTCGAGCGTAAACGTACTGCACGGCGCACAACAACTATGCAGCAGGATGGAGGGACGCTGGTCATGCCGCGCCCACGACGCAATCATCTTCTTCAAGACCCTATCGTAATTAATCTTCTGATACTTCATCTTCGGTAATATATCATTCGCTGTAATCAGTGTCATCGTCTTCTCCCATAAATTTAAATATATTTTAATATTATATGGTTGTTGTCAATATTTCTACTCCCTTGTGAAAAGCCCTTCACCGATAACTTCATTTATATGTGAAAAGCCCTTATCCAACAACATCACTAATTCAGAAGACCTAAAGTCGGCAGCTACACACAATTTCCGAAGCTCACACGCCTCTTAGCACTATCTCTGTAAAAATCTCTTTGCTAAATCCACGTCTACTTTACCCGTACCAAATCTCCGAACTAAATCATTCCTATCAAGCCATCGTACTCAATCTCCGAACTAAATCATTCCTACCAAGTCATCGTACTCAATCTCCGCTTTAAACCTCTATACTCAATCCTTAACTTCTAAGTTAACAACACGATGGAAGATATCATCGAGTTCAGAAGGGGTTTTGTCAACTTGATATTCATCAACCCATTGTGTCATACCACTTAACAAACCACCGTAGATATAAAAAATCGCATCTTCGGGCACTTTAGGGTCTACAGATATACGGCTCACATTATCCTTAATATCCTTTTTAAATAAATCAATGAAGTGGTTTACAAGTGTTGACCTGAATGCCGCATCGTACATTTGACGGCGTTCGACGTTTTTTGTATTCTCATCCATTAATTTCATAAAAGAGGTAAATGGCGCATTTATACGTGTTTTCAAATCAACCTTAAAATAATCTTCGGTCTTTTCCTTAAATAAATAAAGGAGTAAATCGTATTTATCGTAAAAGTGCTTATAAAACGTTGTCCGATGAACGAGTGCTTCTCTACAAATTTGATTCACAGAAACTGTAGAAAATTCATGTTTCGTCAATAGCTTAAACAAGGCTTCAGACAAAGCTTTCTTAGTTTTAATCACGCGTAAATCTTTGTTGTTCATTCTACACTTCTCCTTTTTTGTAGTTTATCTATACACATATTCGAAAATATACCTATGATATTGTGTTTAAACGCTTTAAAATATGTATAGAGATAATATACAGTGTATGGTTAAACTATAACGTTGAATATAAAAGGGGGCAAATTATGGCTAAGATGTTGTATCGCATAGGGACATTTCTAGCTAAACATAAGTGGATGACGATTTTAGCGTGGGTTATCATACTCGCTGCAATCATTATTCCATTATCGATAAATAAACCACAGTTTCAAAATGATATTAAGATGACTGGACTTCAGTCGCTTGATACGAATGACAAGATTGAAAAGGCTTTTGATCAAGACAGCGAAAAGGCCAACATAAGACTTGTATTTAAAGATAAGAACGAGAAGGGCATAACAAAGCCTGAAGTTACGAAAGATATTAAAGAACTCTTGAAAGACATTAAAGACAATGACAAACACGTTGAATCTGTTGTGGACCCTTACGAGAAAAAGCAAATCAACGAGAAACAAACAACTGCATTTGCGGATGTAAATTATGACGTTTCAATGACGTCTATTGATAAAAAATCTATTGAAAAAGTAAGAGACGCAGCTGAGAAAGTGGAAAGTGATGATTTACAAATCGAAATGACTGGTAACGCGATGAACTCGCAATCAGAAATGGGCGGTGCCTCAGAAGCTATTGGTATCGGTGTCGCATTCGTGATCTTACTTATCACATTCGCATCACTTATTGCGGCAGGTTTACCTATCATCAGTGCACTTGTCGGTTTAGGTAGTGGTGTCGGCATCATCGCATTACTAACGTATGCATTCGATATTCCGAACGTGACACTATCTCTAGCAGTCATGATTGGTTTAGCACTCGGTATTGATTACGCTTTATTCATTCTATTCCGCTTTAAGAAGGTCAAAGCAACTGAGAAAGATCCAATTAAAGCGACAGGTATCGCACTCGGTACAGCAGGTAGTGCCGTGATCTTCGCAGGTATTACTGTACTAATCGCCGTTTGTGGTCTAGGACTTGTAGGCATCGATTTCTTAAGTATGATGGGTTACATGTCAGCGATTACAGTGTTACTCGCTATTTTAAGTGCGATTACATTAATTCCGGCACTTATTAGCGTCTTCCACAAACGCATTAAAGTTAAAGAGAAAGATAAGCATACTGATAATAAAGATAATTTCTGGTCAAAAGTCATTTTAAAACAACCTATTATCGCAGTGTTACTTGGTGTCATCTTACTTGGTGCACTCGCAATTCCTTATTCACACATGCGCTTAGGTATTCCAGACAATGGTATGAAACCGAAAGATTCAACTGAAAAGAAAGCTTACGATATCATTGCAGATGACTTTGGCGAAGGGTTTAACGGCCCAATCGTTATGCTAGCTGACATCTCAGATAAAAAAGATAATCCGCAAGCATTACAAAAAGATTTAGGCGATATTGTAAAACACATTAACGACATGGATAACGTGAAGATGGCGTCTAAACCGCAAATTAGTAAAGATCAAAATCATGCATTAATTACCGTTATTCCTGAAAAGGGACCTAACGCAAAATCTACTGAAAACTTAGTTCACGACTTAAGAGATTATCAAGATGATACGAAAGACAAATACGATATCGATACAGAACTTTCTGGTCAAAGTGTGATTAACATCGATATGTCAGATAAACTTAATCAAGCTATTCCATTATTCGCAGGCGTTATCGTATTACTCGCATTCATCATCTTAATGGTAGTCTTCCGTTCAATCCTTATTCCGTTAAAAGCTGTGCTAGGTTTCGTACTTTCATTACTAGCAACGCTTGGATTTACGACTCTTATCATTCAAGACGGTGTCTTCGCGAACCTCATTGGTATTGATACGACAGGTCCAATACTTGCATTCTTACCGGTAATCACAATTGGGTTATTATTCGGTTTAGCGATGGACTACGAAGTCTTCTTAATGTCTCGTATCCATGAAGCTTATACGTCAACTCAAGATAACGACCGTTCAATCCGTACTGGTATTAAAGAAAGTGGTCCCGTTGTAGTAGCTGCAGCATTAATCATGTTCAGTGTCTTCATCGGCTTCGTATTCCAAAACGATGTCATGATTAAATCAATGGGTATCGCGCTTGCATTTGGTGTCTTATTCGATGCATTCGTAGTCAGAATGACAATCATTCCTGCACTAACAAAACTCTTCGGACGTGCATCATGGTATATGCCTAAATGGTTAAAACGTATTCTACCGCACGTCGATATCGAAGGGCATGCACTTACAAAATCGTTAAAAGACAAGAAATAATATAAGATATAACTTTCGTTAACCTTGCGTAAGGGTTTGGTTGGATTGCTTCAAGTAATCGCCAAGCTCAAGCGCAAGGTTATTTTTATGTATAGGGGTTCGGACTATGTGAAGGGTATTTAAGCCGAGTTAAGAGGGCGAACTTCTAAAATAATAAGGTTAGTTCATGGCATAAATCCTAAACGTGTTTAAGGGGGTCACGACTTCTTTAGGAGTAGGGCGCCCATGCTACATTGTTTGAGAGAGTCTTTGTAACAAGGCGCCCATGCTACATTGTTTGTGTCAGTCTTTGTAACATGGCGCCCATGTTACATTGTTTGAGAGGGTCTTTGTAATAAGAGGTCCATGCTACATTGTTTGTGTCAGTCTTTGTAATAAGGCGCCCATGCTACATTGTTTGAGTAAGTCTCTGTAACAAGGCGTCCATGTTACATTGTTTGAGTCAGTCTTTGTTATAAGGCGCCCATGTTACATTGTTTGAGTAAGTCTCTGTAACAAGGCGCCCATATTACATTGTTTAAGTAAGTCTCTGTAGCAAGGCGCCCATGTTACATTGTTGACGTCAGTCTTTGTAATAAGGAAAATTTTCGTCAACGAAAATTTCTGATTATTGATCCGTTTGTCATACATCTAGCTTTAGATCACTATAGGGTACTTCAGCCGTTATGCGATTGTTTGAAAAATCTTTCGCGTAACAGCTTCCTTATGCGATTGTTTCAAATTTCTATCGCGTAACGGTGTCCTTATGCGATTGTTTAAAATTTCTATCGCATAACGGCTTCCTTATGCGATTGTTTCAAATTTCTATCGCGTAACGGCGTCCTTATGCGATTGTTTCAAATTTCTATCGCGTAACGGTGTCCTTATGCGATTGTTTGAAAAATCTTTCGCACAACAGCACCCTTATGCGATTGTTTAAAATTTCTATCGCATAACGCCCCCCTAAAACAATCGCCTCAAAAATCGATCATCTGACACCTCTCCTTAATAACTCCATTCCGCTCTAATCCTAAAATATCCCAAATTAAAAAAGCCTTCTAAAGTGTTGCACCACTCTAGAAGGCTTTCCTTATATAAAATTTAACGTCCGACCGACGCCAAAACGCACATACGGACCTGAAAAATCCTATTTACGATGTTTCAAACGCGCATAGGCATCATGTTGATGAATAGACTCTTCATTACGGCATTCAATATCAAAGTCATCTAACCATGTTAGCTCAACTAAGTCCGCAGCTACTAAGCGAATTAAATCTTCAACAAATCTTGGATTCTCATAAGCAGTTTCAGTTACATGCTTTTCATCCGGACGCTTTAAGATCGGATACAACAGTGAACTTGCATTCGCTTCCATTGCATCTAAAATAATATCTTTATAGTCATCAATAATTTCTTCTTCTTTATTAATATACGCTTTAACCGTAATGACACCACGTTGATTATGCGCAGAGTACTCACTAATTTCTTTCGAACAAGGGCAAAGCGTCGTTACCATCGCTTTAATTGTAAGTTCTTTACGTGTCACAGTGTCATCTTCAATCGCCATGCCGTACGTTACATCAGCATGCCCAATCGCTTTCATGTTCGTAACAGGGCTAAGGCGGTTAAAGAACCATTTCGCGCTAACATCAAGTCCTGCGTCACGTTGTTCCATTTTGCTTTGTAGACTTTTCAATAATCGATATAAGGTATGAAACTCAAGTTCAATACCATTATCATAATGTTTTTCTACACTCTCTAGAATACGGCTCATGTTAATGCCTTTTTCATCCTGATTTAAACTCGTTGAAAAGCTAAAGTTTCCAGCAGTTTGAAACTGGTCAACTAGCACGGGATAGACAAGGTTCGTAATACCTACTTCCTCGATTTCAAAAAGAAAGTCTTTATGCGTGCTTTGAAGATCAGTCATTTCAGATTTAGTGGTAGGTTTAGTACCTTTAATAGGATCTACAGAGCCAAAATGTTTCCATCTTCCTTCACGTGTAGATAAATCAAATTCAGTCATGCTTTATGCCTCCACCTATCATTCAAAGTTATATGTCCAGTATGTTTCATATTCAAAGAAACCGCGTGTACCTTCAGTAGACGCTTCATCAAGCTGTTTTAATACTGGTTCAGATTGTGATCTATGTGCTTCGAATGCACGAATTTTACGTTCTTTATAGTCTCTAATATCATTTACAACGTCAGGTTCACCAAGAACATCATAGGCATCGTGGCTAAATGCGACTAGTTGAACTTTCGGCCTTTGTGATGCTTCCATACGGCCAATCGTACGTACAACCGCTTCAGCCGTAGCTTCATGGTCAGGGTGAACAGCATGTCCTGGATAGAAAGAAATAACGAGTGATGGATTTACATCATCAATCAATTGTTGAACCATTGCATCTATTTCCTCTTTAGGTTCAAATTCTACAGTTTTATCACGTAATCCCATTTTACGTAAGTCCGTGATACCAATAACATCCATTGCATCTTCAAGTTCTTTTTCGCGAATTTTAGCTAACGATTCGCGTGTAGCAAAAGGTGGGTTACCTAAGTTACGGCCCATTTGACCGAGCGTTAAACATGCATACGTTACAGGCACACCACTGTCTACATATTTAGCTAAAGTTGCAGCAGATGAGAATGTTTCATCATCTGGATGTGGGAAAATTACGAGTACGTGTCGTTCTAAAGACATGTCATCTTCCTCCTATATTTGAAAAGGCTTTTCGCTGATTTGAAGTGAAGCAGCAAGTTTACCTTCATAATTTAAGCCTGAAATTAAAAATTCATCATCTTCGTTAACCTCAAAGTGAGTAAGACCTTGAACATAAACCCATCCATTGTTGTTTAATTTTAAACCAACACGGTACGGATCATTAAGTCCGCCTTTTAATTCAGCATGCGTAAACGTTACTTCAATATTACGTAAGAACGTTCCCGCATTAAAGACACGATCATCGAAATGACTCGCATAAGAGCCATTCGTTGTTTCAACGTGTAGGTAAACAGGTTTATTTTCATAGGATTCTAATAAAGATTGCACTTTATCTTTGTTAATCGGTTCCAACGCTTTCACTCCTTGCATTGTATATCTTACTATTCTACTAAAAAAAGAGAGGGAAATGTACCTCTCTGCTCAATTTTTAAAAAGCAACGTATCTCATTTATTTGCATTCTTATACATTAGCACGATTAAATCATAACATACTATATATTGGTTGAGATATCCCCCATTATAATGAAAATGAGCGACCTCTTCATTGACTGTAAAAAGCTACATGATATATTAAAGATGAAATTGTCACTGCACTTTGATAAGTACGACTATAACCGACTGAACATGCATCGTTTTTGAAATCGGCGAATGGAGGTATCTTTTTTGAAAATAACAAACCTTGGCACAAGAAGTTATGCTTCATTTTATGTCGCTTGTGAAATATATAAAACCATCTTACACTGCCCAACTTGTAAATTAGGACTTGCCACGGGTGGTACAATGGTAGATATCTACAAGTTTTTAGTAGACCTTTTAAAGAGAAATCAATTAGACGTCTCTCAACTCGAAACATTCAATCTAGATGAATATGTTGGTTTAGACGGCACGCATGAAGCAAGTTATCGTTACTACATGAACGATATTTTATTCAAACAATATGATGGCTTTACAGAATCGCTACTTCATATTCCTAACGGCGTTGCGCCTGATCTTGAACAGGAAGCTCATCGCTATGAACAACTTATAAATGAGAAAGGACCAGTCGATGTCCAAATTTTAGGCATCGGTGAGAACGGTCATATCGGCTTTAACGAACCTGGAACAGACATGCATAGCGTGACGCACATCGTAGATCTCACTGAAAGTACAATCGAAGCAAATAGCCGCTTCTTTGAAACACGTGATGACGTTCCTAAACAGGCGATATCCATGGGCCTTTCTTCTATTTTAAAAGCCAAACGTATAATTCTAGTTGCTTTTGGTGAAAAGAAACAAAAAGCTATCGAAGCACTCATTAAAGGGGACGTTACGAAAGACGTACCTGCAACCATTCTTCATGCACACCCGAACGTAGAAGTTTATGTCGATGACGGAGCCATGCCAGATAAAGAAAAATAAGGAGCAATAACCGTGATATTCTTTTTCGATTTACTAACTTACTATAACCCGTTTACCGTGTGCGATAGACGACATTTAAAGAAACTAGGTAAATCTTTGAAACAACAATCTAAAGTGGGGTACACTTTTATTTCAAAAAATGCGAATTTAAGACAACGAAAGTTTATTACAAGACGTATCAAAAAGTGATATATTGAAACTAAAAAATACGTAGCGCATGTGCTACGTATTTTTTTAATTTTATGAATACGCCATAAGTAAAGCTTTAAAACGTTTAGTGCTTGGATAATAACTACTTCCATCCATCTACTCAAACCCTATAAAGGCATATCGGCGTCTACCATCTTTCATCTTACCTTCCGCATCCATAAATGAGTAATTTAATAGTTTGTAACGCTTTCGGTCTAAAATACGCTTACCCATAAACGTTTTCATCGGCTTAACGCCAACTTTAAAATTAAACTTATATTTCGTTTTACCGTCTTCATTAATCTCCTTAATATAGGGTTGTTTACGTTTCTTGTTCACTTTATATACAGCAACAATAATCCCATTATGCGGGTGAACGGCGAGTATATAGTCGATCTTTTTAGCACGTGATTCACTGGTTTCAATTTGACATAGTACATGATTTTGTATACGGCTCGACAAAGGGTTCTTTAAGTGGTGCAATTTTATTTCTTCGCCTGGTTCGACTTTGACCACGAGAACATTATAAATAATATCTCGTGCTTCTAAAGTTTCGTGTTTCATCGTTAGTTGAAGGTCAGCACCGATACCGTAGAAATGATTGTAGCTCGAAGGTACCACATTGCCGTGATGATTCGCGTTGATGCTAAAGAACTTCGTACTCACGTGTGATCTAAGTTCACTAGGCGATATCATTTGATGATGGTTCATAAATGCCTGTTGAATCTTGCTTGCTTCACGTTCTGTTAAATCATTCATAATGATACTTTTCGACAGTTTTAAATGACCTTTCTCTCGAATATCGATTAACTTATTTTGAAGCTTAACACCATAGGCACCAAGCATTTCGCGATGACCATCAAAATCGCTATAATAAAGAGATTGATTCGAATATCCAATATGTAATAAATCATGACGGTCTAAATCATATAGCGCATAAACATAGTACCTACTTAACTCAAGCTTGTCATAATCGATAAGTAGGTCGGTTTTATCATCAATTTCATATTTATGAATCGTTGGTAATACAAGATGTTTCTCTAGATCTCTATGATAATCGTCTACAAAACGACGTTCATAAAGCGACCGGAATTCATCTACAAACCTGAATCCTGTTTTAGATATACGCATCACGTTTTGGCCTTTGATGTGATCGACGAGACCGTATTGTAATAAGATGCGCAGTATTTTAGTGATTTGACCATCGAGTATCAAACTATCTTCAAGAATGCGATTTCTGTAGACCTCTTGCTTAAATTTCATTTCAAAGAATTGAGCTGTGTTGATAAGTTTCGTATCACTGATTCGTATCGCAACCTTATCAGGCGACATTTCGTAAAGTACTCTCAGTAAGAAATAATGCTCATAGTTAAAATTATCTTTATTATGATTATCTAGAAATACACGGATTTCTTGCATTAAATATTCAACGCTATCAAAGGACGTATAGAAAAAGGACTTAATTGGTTTATAAAAGATTTTATTGCGATGATCACTAATACGAAAGGTGATAAAACGTGCTTTTTCGCGTTCCATAATCGTGATGTAGAACGACTGTCTTTTCTTCGAACGGTCCACAGTTATTAAAGTCTCGTCATTCTTAAGATGCTGCTTCATCTCATCTTCTAAAATGTTCAAGAAACGATCTGATTTCGTATTAATTTCCTGCTTTTCATAATACATACCATCACCCTCAACATGCTTTGATATACTATAATGTTATCATATATGCGACATAATTTTGTGATATCAAATAATCGCTAAAATTCAAAAGGGTTCCGTCTAATGAACGTCTAAATTAATGCAATCACACGTTCTTGCACGCAATTACCACTTTACACGCTTTATCCATTTTATTCGCATACTATTTGGGTCTATAATAGACACATTAGTAGAAATTTACGCGTATGGAGGATTAAATTGGGATTACTTACCACTTACTTAAACCACGTCCAATCACAACCGAATAAATGCGCGCTCTTAATAGACGACAAACGTATTAGCTATCGTCAGCTTCATGACGACGTTCTTAAAGTGTTTGAATCACTTCCTCTCTTTGAAAAGGGAAGTCGTATAGGCATCGCCATACATCAACCGGAACGCTTTACCGTATGGTATCTCGCGGTGCTTTTCAAGGGTGGGGTTCCATGTGTTTGTGACGCAATGTGGAAGGCTTCTCGGTTAGAAGACGTTCAAGAAGCATACGGTTTTGCCTATTTAGTGAATCAACACGAAGATATAGTCGCTTGCAAGAATGCTTATACAAAGCATCAACCTGACACCTTACATATCAGCTTTACGTCAGGCACGACAGGCACACCTAAGGCATATGTGCGTTCTCTGGCGTCATGGATTGCTTCATTTAAGGAAAATGACAAACTTTTTGATGACGCACCAGACGTCCTTATCGCGCCAGGACCTCATGCTCACTCGTTAACTTTATATGCGATTGTGTACGCGCTATATAAAGGACTCACTTTTATAGGCCAAACGCAATTTAATGCATCGTTACTCTCAGAAACCGTTCAACTAGTAGACGGGAAGAAGGCCGCTTTCTTAGTGCCAACCATGATTCTATCGATTGTTGCGCAACGTCCAATGCCCGATATTGAAACGCTATTATCATCAGGCGCTAAATTACCACCTTCGTTGTTCGAAGGCATTCAACATGAGCGACCTCATACACGCGTGATTGAATTCTTTGGTACCTCTGAAGCAAGTTTCATCAGTTACAATGCGAACCAAGCGGCACCAAGCCATTCCGTGGGGCAATTATTTTCAAATGTTGAGGCACATTTAGACAACCCTGATTCAGATGGTGTGGGACGCCTCCTAGTGAAAGGCCCTATGACGTTTAGTGGCTATCTGAACCAAACTGACGACGATGAGTGGATTGAAACGGGCGATTACGCGTCCATCGACGACCATCAATACCTCTATTTACACGGTCGTTTAAGTGACAGAATGAATATTGGTGGTAAGAATGTTTACCCTGAAGAAATCGAACGTTATGTATTGCAACATGATCACATTCAAGAGGTAGTGTGTTTCAGCATTCCGCACCGTTCGCTAGGTGAAATCATTATTTTACTCTTTACTTCCAATTCAAAAGTCACGCCTCTAGAAATACGTGAGTATTGTAAGAAAGGCTTAGAGCGTTATAAAAGGCCTTTTAAAGTAAAGGAAGTTCAAAACTTAACGCATACGCATAGTGGTAAGATCGCGCGTCACATGCTACGTGCGCAGTATTTGGAAGGAGCGTTAGAATGAATCAACCGATAATTGTCTATGCAAAACGTACGCCGATAGGTAAGTATGGTGGCATGTTAAGCCATATTGAACCGGAATATCTTGTTAAAGCACTGATTGAAGATTTACGTGATACGCATCCAACTGTGGTTGATGAAGTTAATGACGTCATCCTCGGTAACGTGGTTGGAAATGGTGGTAACATTGCGCGGAAGGCCTTACTTGAAGCAGGGTTAAGTGAGACGATTCCTGGCATGACAATCGATCGTCAGTGCGGTTCTGGGCTAGAAACGATTCATACCGCATGTCGTATGATTCAAGCGGGTGCAGGTGATATGTATATTGCGGGTGGTGTCGAAAGTACGAGTCGTGCACCGTGGAAGATTAAACGACCTCAATCTGTTTATGAAACAGCGATGCCTGAAATATTTGAACGTGCGGCCTTTGCGCCAGACGGCATGGATCCATCGATGATTGAAGCGGCTGAAAATGTCGCAAAGCAGTATGGTATCTGTCGTGAAGACCAAGACCAATTTGCTTATGATAGTCATCAGAAGACATTGAAAGCGGTCGAGGCAGGGTTCTTTGAGCGTGAAATCGTACCACTACGTATCAAAGGTACAATTGTTACACACGATGAAAGTGTGAAGCCGCGATTAACGATGCGTATACTGTCACGGTTCAAACCTTTACTTGCAGGCGGCACTGTTACGGTAGGTAATAGTTGCATGAAGAATGATGGTGCTGGGATTGTTCTTGTAATGCGTGCAGACAAGGCACGTGACTTAGGTATTAAAGAGGGATTACAATTTATAAATGCAAGTGTGAAAGGCGTAGACCCAACGCTACTAGGTATTGGTCCCATTCCAGCAGTAAAAGACCTCCTTAAGAAGGAAGGGCTTGAGATAGAAGATATTGACGCTGTTGAATTTAACGAAGCCTTTAGTTCACAAGTGCTCGCATCTACACGTGCGCTCAATATACCTATGGAAAGGCTTAATCAATACGGGGGTGCGCTCGCGACGGGGCATCCGTATGGTGCGAGTGGTGCGTTACTTGTATGTCGTTTATTTCACATGGCACATTGTCGCTTTGGGCTCGCGACTTTAGGAATTGGAGGCGGTATTGGTCATGCGACATTATTTAGAAGATGGAAAAGTTGAAGTGATTGAAGGGGCCTTTTCAAAAGAGGAAGTTGAAGCATACACGTCCATCTTTGGATTAGATGATCGAGACGGGGTACCACCGTTGTATCTCGCAAGCGTCTGGCCGAAGTTTAAAATGTTTCAACCATTTCATCGAGCTGAAATCCTACTTCTAAAGACGTCAGTCTCGGTCCATGATATATTAGAGGTGCACACATCGTATCGATTCCAATTAACGCACATTAGGACGAAGGTATTGAGAGGTAGCATCTACTACACATTTAAGCTTTCAGTATTTAAGCAATCAACGCTCATCGTTGAAGTCACTCAAACGTTCGTTCAATCGGAGGTGTCTCATGAAATTTTCAGCTGAGGATGTTCAAAGATATCTGAAATGTGTTCATGATGCGAATCCGATTCATCACTCAATTGTACCGGGGCAGTTAATCGTTCAATATATTATTAAGGATTGTCATGATTATTACGAGGTTAAGTACTTACGTCCAGTTGGTGTGAATGAAGACATTCGTGTGGTAAGTCATGATAGTGGGTATGTTTGTCAGAATGCATTTGGGGAAGATGTGATTCGTATCGTCATTAAATAAAGGGGGGAATCTTGAATGTCTAAGACCGTTAAGGATTGGTTAATCGCAATTGTAATCGGCGTAATCATCGCTTTCTTGTTGAATTATTTCGTAATGAAAAAGTACACAGTACAAGGCGATTCAATGGATCCAACCTTTAAAAATGGCGAATAATTAATCATCAATAAATTATCCGTTACCTTTAATCGCGTAGACCGTGGAGATGTTATCGTCTTTCATGCTGATCGTGATCATGATTATATTAAAAGATTAATTGGTAAACCGGGAGATACCGTCTCTTATAAGAACGATCAACTTTACATAAATGGTAAAAAGATACAAGAACCTTATTTAGAGGAGAATAAAAAACATAAGTATACTGATACACTTACAGAAGACTTTACGGTCGAAGTTATTAAAGGTGCCAAACAAGGTCAGAAAGAAATACCTAAAGGTAAGTATCTTGTACTAGGAGATAACCGTGCAATCAGTAAGGATAGTCGTGGTCAACACGGAATTGGCTTTGTGTCAAAGGACCAAGTAGTAGGCACAGCGCTAATAAGATTCTATCCGCTTGATCGGTTTGATATAGGCTTTGGCTCTAAGGATTTCGAGAAGGTTAATTAAGGGAAAGCAATGGGGCAACTTAAATATATAAAACGAATATTAAATTGCGCTATAATATATATGTAAAAACGCCGCATGCTGGTATACGTGACGCTTTATAAGCCCGTTTTTGACGGTGGCTTAGGTTATCAATTAACTATCTTTAGCCAAAGTGATTTGCACCCCTAAAGTTGAATTCTACGTTCAACCTTAGGGGTGCATTTCATTGTATAAGTTAGTTATTATTTTTAAATATCCTTTTCACATCGGTGCGCCTCATCATCGGGTTCAGCATGTACATACAATGATACAATCCCTTGTTCATTCATATGACATTCCACGTTATCACAAATACGGTGCGCTTCAGTAATCGTCATATTAGGATCGACCGTAATAACCACATCTAAGAAGACGTTACTACCATGATAGCGTCCTTTAACACTCGGTACAGAGCAAACGCCCTCAACAGAAAGTACTTCATGCTTATATTCATCTAAATCCTTCTCATTAAATCCATCACTTAACGTGAATATCGCGACTCTAAAAATACCATAGCCAGTATACATAATTAATAACCCTAAGATACAGGCAAGAATGGTATCGACAATAGGTAGGCCAAATTGTGTAAAGATAAGTCCTACAGCAGTACCAATACTCACAAGTCCGTCTGATAAGTTGTCTTTAGCTGCTGATGACAGCGAACTACTTTTGGTCTTTTCAGCAAGTTGACGATTATAAAGGTAAACACCAATCATCACTAAACCGCTCGCTAAACTGACGTAAATCGTTAAAGGATTCGGTGTTTCATATTTCTTAGCAAAGACGTTAGCACCATTCGTGATGAGGACTTCAAGACCTACGAACATAATAATAAAAGAAACGAGTAACGCCGAGATGTTCTCGCTTTTTAAATGACCATATGGATGGTTACTATCAGGGGGCTTAATCGAAATCTTTAAACCTACGAGCACAGCAATTGAAACGAGGATGTCAGTAATATTATTAAAGCTATCTGCACGTATGGCAGCGGAACTATAGATGTACCCTACAATATATTTAATAATTGAAAGTATGATGTAAACGACTAAACTTAAGTAAGCGCCTTTTTGCGCCTCTTGTAGGTTATGTTTCGCGTGCATGATAGACACCCCTAACGACTTGATTGAATCAATATTATCTCTATAAATGTCACCGAATTCAACTATTTAACTTAACACTATAATGCTAACATATAAATATTTGTAAAGTATGTATAAGCAGACACATCATGCATGTTTTCCACTTTTTTGAAAAGCCCTTTAAATAAGATACGCTTCAGCGGGTTTAAAAGGACTTTTCCACGAAAAAAAGACCCCTCAATTACGCAATATCCATTGAGAGGGGCCTTTTATTATAAGTATTATTTGGAACAGTTACATGGGTGAAAAGTTAGGGGTAGCTACGTCTTGTGTAGCTACTTTGTATTATAGAGAATTTTTAAAAAATTTACATGCGTCTTTCGTCCCATATTTATATCAGGCTTTAATATGATACGATTTAGAAAACTTAAATTTGCGAAATAGACCTTAATTCTTATAAAATATAATGATGAATAGTATATATTTCAATTACGTTTATTTAGAATCGAGGAACGACAATGAGAAGTGAAAAAGTTTGTTGGCGAGATTTGTGGATCGTGCCACTTTATTTTGTATTAAGTTTCTTACTCCCATTTATATTTGCAATCATTTACACGCTTACGCATCCAGTAGACATCAACCATATTGAACAAGAAATCCCTGAGTCACTATTTATTTATAGTTCTTTAATAAGTTTAGCGTTAGTATTACTTACATACTATCTCATGCATATTAAAGGGTTCTTTACGCGTTCAATTAATGGGATTAAATCCGTTAAGCACTTTGTGCTACTAATCATTATCGGGTACCTTGGCATAATGGCATACAACATGTTCTCAGGGTGGTTTATGGAACTTATGCCTGAACACTTACAAGTTAAAGATTCGCTCAACCAACAATTAATAGAACAATCCTTTGAAGAACGATCTTTATGGCCCGCACTTTTTGTTGATATCGTACTCTTAGCGCCGATCATTGAAGAATTAATCTTCAGACACGTACTGATTGGCGAGCTAGGTAAAAAACTTAACTTTAAAGTCATGAGCGTCGTCTCAGTAATTGGATTTACGGCATTACACGTTATCGGAGGCACGTCGCCTTTAGAATTCATCTTTTACATAGGGATGGCTGCGATTATCGTGTATGTATACAATAAATCAGGCCGTAACCTTGCGATATCCATCGCGTTACACATGTTAAATAACTTTATCTCATATATCATCATTATATTTGAGCAATTGTTAAGTTAATCTCATTAGAAAAAGCCCATTAACCGACGTAAAGCGGTTAGTGGGCTCATTTTTTAAATGAAATGATTAAATTTCAGTAACTTCAACTTCGATTTTTTCAACACGGTTTGAAGCGCCGTGGTCTACAGGACCTACGAAATCATTCATCTTCCAACCATTCTTAATTGCAGAAGCAACAAAGGCTTTTGCATTAATGACAGCGTCTTTAGGTGATTCGCCATTTGCAAGGTTCGCTGTCGTAGCAGCAGCAAACGTACAACCTGCACCGTGGTTATAACTTTGTTGGAACATATCCGTTGTTAATTGATAGAACGTTTCACCATCATAATATAAATCATAAGACTTATCTTGGTCTAATGCTTTACCACCTTTAATCACAACGTGTTTCGCACCTTGTTCATGAATGACTTTAGCCGCTTCTTTCATATCGTCTAAAGATTTCAACGTACCTAAATTAGATAGTTGACCTGCTTCAAATAAGTTAGGTGTTACAACTGTTGCTTTAGGTAGTAAATGGTTAATCATTGCTTCAGTATTTCCTGGATTTAATACTTCGTCTTCGCCTTTACAAACCATTACCGGGTCTACAACGAAGTATTTAGCGCCTGATTCTTCAAAGGCTTCACCAGCACGTTTAATAATTTCTTCAGTACCAAGCATACCTGTTTTTATAGCATCTGGACCGATAGATACCGCAGTTTCGATTTGGCGTTCAATTGTTTCGAATGGAATTGGTGTAACGTGGTGAGACCATGTTTCCTTATCCATTGTAACGATACCGCAAAGTACGACCATGCCGTACGTGTTTAATTCTTGGAATGTTTTTAAATCTGCTTGCATACCAGCGCCAGCACTAGTGTCAGAACCAGCGATTGTTAATACTTTATTTAATGCCATGTTTATTACGCTCCTTTTTAAGGTTTCATATTTAAGGACTTAAGATAAATTACGATATAGTTAATATAATTTCAGATGAATGATGCAATTTCTGTTACAGCATGCTTTCCTGGGGCGTGGCTGGAGCCTGTAGTCTCCAGACTCACGCTACTCCCCTAGGAGTCAGCTGTATGGAAATCGCATCAATACCTTTAAGGTATTATTTAAATATGAGTTCTTATGAGCTAACTTTTAAAATAGACCATAACTCTATCAAGTTCTTAAATTCTTAAACGTATCTTACATCTATAATATCACGTGGTCGATCTATTCTGAAATAAGAAGTTTAAGAAAGCGATATAGGGTATTTGTTATAGTATTACGAATTTATAGGGTGGTGCTACGATGGAAATTAGAAAGCCTACTAATGACGAGATGGAACGACTCTACCAGGCAATGCCGGAAGCTTACTTTGAGTCCGTTACCGTTGATGTTTCAATCTCTAACGAACAAATTATTAATAATGCGCGAAAGGGTCATGACGATACGACCGTATACTTAACCCTTTTTGATGGTTCTGAGATTCTAGGATGGGTCATGATTGGTGATCAACAAGAGAACTATACCAATTCTAAATTTGGCTATATCTATGAGATTTTCATTTTCAAGGGGTATCGTGGGAAAGGCTATGCGCGTAAACTGATGGAGCGTGCGATTCACGACTTGAAGGCTCGCGGTCACCAGGAAATTCGTTTGAATGTCTATGCGGGGAACGAAGCACGAAAGTTGTATGAAGCGTTCGGTTTCAAGGATCGTCAAATCATCATGAGCTTAGATTGTTAAACCTCTGACTTGCCTTATCTTCCCCCACTTTGAAAAGCCATTTCGAACCTCTGATAACAATGATATTACCAAGGAAATGAATGTGTTAAAATAGCGATTGAGGTGAAACGAATGGAATGGTCGACAATATTTCATGAAATTACGACAAAGCATGACTTCAAGGCCATGCATGACTTTTTAGAAAAGGAATACACAACACAAACGGTTTACCCAGACCGAGATAATATTTATCAAGCATTTGATTTAACGCCGTTTCAAGATTTAAAAGTGGTGATATTAGGTCAAGATCCTTATCATGGACCGAATCAAGCACACGGACTAGCATTCTCGGTGCAACCAAATGCGAAATTTCCGCCATCATTACGCAACATGTACAAAGAGCTTGAAGATGACATTGGTTGTAAACGCACAACGCCACATCTCCAAGACTGGGCGCGAGAAGGCGTATTATTATTAAACACAGTGTTAACCGTGCGACAAGGCGAGGCGCACTCGCACCGTAATATTGGATGGGAAACCTTCACAGATGAGATTATTCGAGCGATTTCAGAGTATAAATCTCATGTCGTATTTATCCTTTGGGGGAAACCTGCGCAATCTAAAATTAAACTTATCGATACGAATAAACACCACATCATTAAATCAGTACACCCAAGCCCGTTATCTGCTTACCGAGGCTTCTTTGGTTCTAAACCCTACTCTAAGGCTAACGATTATTTAGCGTCTCAAGGTTTAGAAACGATTTCTTGGTGTGAAAAGTGAGGTCTTATTTATGATTCAAAAGGAACGCATTATTGAACAAATTGAACATGAACTTGTTCAAGCTGAAGCAACGGATTCGAATCAAGCATTTGAAAAACATATGTATACCATTCATACATTGACTGAGCTAGTAGTTGGACAAACGGCGTCTCAGCAGCCCGTTCAAAATTCTAATCCTAAACAATCGGTTACAACATCGAGTCAATCAACTACGTCGTCAAGTAAAGACAGTATTAGTGATCAAGAACTTAAGATGATGGGTGGAAAGGTGAAACAACCATCCTCAGACAGTACTTCAATGAACAACAATATGGTTACAGATGATAACATTGGTAATGGAGATTCGATATTTGATTTTTAATGAAGAAAGAAGGTCATTTATATGATGAAAGCATTTTTAATTCTAGGTGCACTTAACGCATTAATGGCTGTCGGAACGGGTGCCTTTGGGGCACACGGCTTAGAAGGTAAATTATCCGAGAAATATATGTCCGTTTGGGAAAAAGCAACAACGTATCAAATGTATCATGCGTTAGGTTTAATCTTACTCGGCATCATTAGCGGTACAACGCCACTTAATGTTAACTGGGCAGGCTGGTTAATGTTTGGCGGTATCGTGTTATTTAGCGGTTCGCTTTATATTTTAGCTTTAACACAAGTCAAAGTGTTAGGCGCTATTACACCTATTGGTGGTGTGCTATTTATTGTAAGTTGGTTAATGTTAGCAATTGCAGCATTTAAAATTTAGAAGTCTTTACAAAATTTAAATGTTATAACTGTTCCAATATTCTCAAATACGGGTATAATGTCTCATGAGGTGAATATCTATGAGGCATAAAGATAAAAAGGTAAATAGAGGAGACCTCCAACAAACTTTATCAGAGCGTTTTGTATGGGCAATCGCTTATGGTTCATGTATCGGTTGGGGGTCATTTATTTTACCTGGTGATTGGATTAAATCATCAGGCCCCATAGCAACGTCAATTGGGATCATTATTGGTGCTTTACTAATGATATTAATTGCAGTTAGTTATGGCGCACTCGTTGAAAGATTCCCAGTTTCTGGCGGGGCATTTGCTTTTAGTTTCTTAGGATTCGGACGTTACGTCAGTTTCTTTTCAGCTTGGTTTATCACATTTGGGTATGTCTGTGTGGTTGCCTTAAACGCCACCGCATTCAGCTTATTAATTAAATTTATTTTCCCAAGTGTACTTCAAACCGGAAAACTATATAGCATTGCTGGATGGGATGTATACATCACTGAAATCATACTTGCTACAGTGCTATTGCTCGTGTTTATGTTAATTGCAATTAAAGGTGCGAGCGTGTCCGGAACATTACAATATTACTTCTGTATCGCGATGGTTATCGTTGTCATTTTAATGTTCTTAGGTTCATTCTTTGCACCGAATTTCGACGTATCAAGTTTACAACCTTTAAGTAATCCTGATAAAGGTTGGTTCCAGTCAATCATTGCAATTGTTGCAATCGCACCATGGGCATTTGTTGGTTTCGACAACATTCCACAAACTGCTGAAGAATTCGACTTTAAACCAAACAAGACTTTCAAACTTATCGTTTATAGTTTACTTGCTGCCGCATTGACGTATGTATTAATGCTTTTATATACCGGCTGGCTTGAAAATAAGAGCGGTAACTTGAACGGTAATTTATGGTTAACAGGTACAGTTACTAAAGACGCATTTGGTATGGTTGGCCTAGGCATTTTAGCTTTAGCCATCATAATGGGTATCTTCACTGGACTCAATGGATTTTTAATGAGTTCAAGTCGTTTACTCTTTTCAATGGGACGTTCTGGCATTATGCCGACTGTATTTAGTAAACTACACCGTAAATACAAAACACCTTATGTTGCGATTATCTTCTTAGTACTTGTTTCAATGATCGCACCATGGTTAGGCCGTAATGCACTGACATGGATTGTTGATATGTCATCTACAGGTGTTTCAGTCGGTTACTTAATTACGTGTCTTGCTGCAGCTAAACTATTTAGTTACAACAAGGAAAGTAATACGTACGCACCAGTTTATAAGACATTTGCGATAATCGGTTCAATCATGTCATTCATATTTTTATGTTTATTACTCGTGCCGTTCTCACCGGCAGTACTATCAATGCCGTCATTTATCGCACTAGGTGCATGGACGCTACTTGGTCTTATCTTCTTCTTTATTCGTTTACCGAAACTTAAGAAGATGAATAAAGACGAGCTAAGCCGACTCATTTTAAATCGTAAAGAAGAAGACTTAAAGTCACTTGTAGGCGACGATACGTCTCGTAAATAATCTTTTGAAAAAGCGGATTTGAGCCTTGAAGGAGGCTTAAATCCGCTTGTTTTTTTGCTTAAGATTTTACTTAAATTAAACAGGTCGCTTGTCGTGGCTTTTCCGCTTAGGTTTAGAAATTAAAAATTTCGATAACTGGTCGGCAAAGAGTAGACCGACTGCGATCGCACCGGCCACTAAAGTAACCTCGAACATTAAGTTCATGGCTTTTCCATAGTTTAAGATAATTAAATTCTTTGTCGCATCAAAAGCAACCCCACCTGGTACGAGTGGGATGATGCCCGGTACCATGAATATGATAACGGGTTCTTTATGAAAACGTGCCATTAAGTGGCTAACGATGCCTAAAATCAAGCTTCCGAACATAGAAGCGTAAATGGCATTCATACTATAGTGATAATTAAGTACTTCGAAGACCATCCATCCGCAACTGCCAACTATCCCTGCTGACACAAATAAGCGTTTAGGGGCGTCAAAGATAACCGCAAAGAAAAATGACGATAAGAAACTGAATAATAAATGTAGTAACCAGAACATAATATTCCTACCATTCTTTAAGTTGTTCTATATATTATCTAAAACTTTTTGAAAGTTGTCTAGGTAAAAAGTAGGGAAATGTTGGAAGCGGTTGAGTAGTTTTTAAGTTAGTGAAGATGTCAATTTACAACAAAGTGTGAAATAATATAATTTTTAAAAATTTTAGTTTTGATTGTTATTAGTGTGTGATAAAATAAGTATGTCGATTTTTTTCTAGTAGTGGGATTTAAATCTGACATTAAAGTAGCTGTATGAAAGTTTTCCTGAATATGACATGTATAGCCGTCTCGCGAAGACGGCTATATTTTTTATGAATCAAGGCGTTCGAGTTGCTGTCTCACGTCAGATCGTTTATCGAAGTAATGCTCGAATATGAGTAATATCGTGCCTAAAATGATTGGAAAAATGATAAGCCATGCCTTTGATCGAAAGGAAATCAAAATAACGAAAATTGAAGTAATTGATAATTGAGCGACGAAACCATTAAGGTACACGTAACGCAGATCTCCAAGAGGGCTAAAATAGTAAGTACCGCTATCATTTATTTTTGCTTTCTTAGCTTTATAATCCCTGTACGAAGCTATAGCGATATATACGAAACTCACCGTAAGGAATATATACAGCGCGAGTTGAGACCAAAAGTCTGAAACATTATCAAAGAACGCACAGGCTAGTAATAATACTACAAATAAGATGACTTGGCGCCATTCCTTTCTTCGTCTTGATTGTGCAGTCATCTACATCATCTCCTTCTTAAACATAACCTTATTCCATATGTAACATACTTCAAAAATGATATGTCTCATTTCCTAAAAATTTATGGTATTTTATTATAAACTTAATATTAAATCAAACTTAAAGTGATATTTTCATCTCGTAATCAAATTAGAGGAGAAAATATATGTATAAAAAAAGAAAACGTGTATCTCAAACACTCGCCATTAGTTTATCAAGCTTGATAGCCGTAAGCAGTTTCGCAACTATGAATATGAACTACGCTCAAGCAGAAACAACAAGTTCCTTTAACCAACGTACTATTGAAACTTCAGATCAGACGCGTGATGCGTTAGGGCTCCAAGATGCCGATCATCAACATAACACGCAAGGCACTGAATTTAAAAACCAATATCCAATCGTATTTGTACACGGTTATAACGGTTTCGTCGGTGAAAATATCCCTTCAGGTTATCCAGATAATTATTGGGGCGGCAAACGCGTCAATGTTCAAGAAAACTTAACTCAAAAAGGTTATGATGTGCATCAAGCAAGCGTCGGGGCGTATAGTAGTAACCATGAACGTGCGGCTGAATTATATTACTACTTAAAAGGTGGCACGGTTGATTATGGTGCTGCCCATTCAAAAAAGCACGGTCACAAACGTTTTGGTAAAACATACGAAGGTGTCTTAAAGGATTGGAAACCAGGCCAAAAGGTACACTTTGTCGGACATAGTATGGGTGGCCAAACGATGCGACTTCTAGAAGCAACACTGCGCAATGGATCTCAAGAAGAAATTGAATATCACAAGAAGCACGGTGGCGAGATGAGTCCTTTATACGAAGGTGGTCATAATGATATGGTCGCATCTATGCAAACTTTAGTAGCACCGCATAACGGATCACCAGCTTCAGATGTAGCGAATAATTCTGACTTTATCACGCGCATTTTGTACGATCGTGCGAAGAATCAGAACACTACTCAAAACGGTGCTGACTTTGGTTTAGAACATTTTGGATTAGAGCAACGCGAAGGTGAAAGTTATATAGAGTACTCTAACCGAGTTAAAGACAGTGCTATTTGGACATCTAAAGACACTGCTTTATATGACTTAACACGTGAAGGTGCGGCAAAAATTAATCAACAAACGCCAATCAATCCTAACGTCTATTACCGTTCTTTTGCAGGAGAAGCCTCACACGAAGGTCCTTTAGGTAAACATCGTCCAGATATGAGTATGCTTGATTCTTACATTCTGTCTTCAAACATTATTGGTGAGACCGAAGATAAAGCTTGGCGCGAAAACGATGGCATCGTTTCAACTATTTCCGAGCATTACCCAGAAGGTCAGCCTCATGAACAAGCGCAATTCACAGATGCACCTAAACCGGGGGTATGGCAAGCTACACCTACCAAGCACGATTGGGATCATACAGATTTCGTAGGTCGTGATTACAAAGACAAGAACCGTACATCAGAAGAACTCGAAACATTCTATACCAACCTTGCTAAATATACCGTTAAAGTCGAACAAGATATGCAATCTAAGTAATTTAATCATTTCTCCCTTTGAAAATGAAGGTGAATGCCCTGGCCGGCATTCACCTTTTTTATAAACTAAGAATTGTATTGGAGCTATAGTTATAAAGATAGAGATAAATAATGTTGATAGGGGTCCTTGTTACAAAGAGTGTAGTAAACAATGTAACAAGGAAGCCATATTACAAAGATTGAGGTAAACAATGTAACAAGGGCGCCATGTTACATAGACTGAGTCAAACAATGTAACAAGGAAGCCATGTTACAAAGACTGAGTCAAACAATGTAACAAGGGGCATTTCCCGTTATGCGAAAGAAAATAAAAACAATCGCATAACGGAGCCGTTACGCGAAAGAAAAATAAAACAATCGCATAACGGAGCCGTTACGCGAAAGAAAATAAAAACAATCGCATAACGGAGCTGTTACGCGAAAGAAAATAAAAACAATCGCATAACGGAGCTGTTATGCGAAAGAAAATAAATATAATACCGCTCGAGCCCCTAAAATAGCACTTCCGCTACCATGCACGCTTACTTCCTGTTCTTAACCAATGCAACAATGATGACTACAACACCAGCGATTATCGCAAAGGCCATTGTACCCATTGATTCGAACAATGCTTTACCAATACTTAACCCGTCTACAAGCCAAAAGATTAAAAATTGCCCGAAACAATACAAACAAATGAGTAAAAGTGTCGTACGTAAGGACCAATCTTTTTTCATACCGACTACCATGAGCACTATAAATACAACTGTTAATACGCCGTAAAGCACGTTACTTAGCACTGTACCAACTCCTTTAGAATTAAAGGCGTGACTGAAAGCACATACGCTTTCAATCACACCTTTTCACAAAAAGAAATGTTTTCAATATAAGTCCTACTGACGTTACAAATTAAGAGCGTTTCCTTTGATTGCTTTTCAGAAGGAAGTAATAAATTGGTGCACCGATTGCTAAACCGATTAATGCGAGCACGGCACCTAATAAATCATTGACTAAAGTATTAACGATAATAAATAAGCCACCTAGAATCGCGAGTATCGGTAAGATTGGGTAAAACGGCACCGAGTAGGCACGTTTCTGACCTTTATTCTTCTTACGCATGATAAAGACACCAACGAACGCAGCGATATAGAAGAAATAAATAATAAATATTGTAATTTCTGATAAGAAATCTGCGTCGAAAATATTAGGGAATAACATGCATAATACAAGGATAATGATTGTTAAAATCGTCATTGTAATATGCGCACCAACCGGCGTTTCGAAGCGATCACTAATATATTTAACTTGGTTTGAAGCTGGCAACAAGCGATCATTTGCCATCGCAAATGGAATACGTGGGAAGGTCATCACTTTACCATTTAACGTACCGATGATAGACACGATTAAACCAATGTTGACGATCTTACCGCCAATGTCGCCGAACAACACTTTCGCCGCTTCAGCACTCACGTTATTACCGTGCTCGAGAATCGTAGAAGCAGGGAAGATATGGAATACTGCTATATTAATCAGTAAGTAACAAGCTGTCGTAATCATAAGTCCCGCGAACATGGCTACAGGTAAATCACGTTGCGGTTTCTTCATTTCACCAGACATTGTCGTTAAAAGAATCCAACCGTCATACGCGAATAAACAAGCTAACACCGCACGACCGAAGTTAATCGTACCGTCTTTATTTTCAATGATCTTCGTCGCATCTTCGCCAAAAATTTGCGAATCACCAAAGATTAAGCCGAACACAACAATCGCTAAAATTGGAATCAACTTCGCGAAAGTAGTGAGGTTCTGAACTTGATTCGCATACTTCGTCCCTATAATATTCACGATTAAGAGGAACAAGAAGATGGCACTTCCAATAGGCACAATAAAGAACGAACCTAAATTAAAGAAATTCGAAATCAAGATACCTAAGAACAAGATTAAAGACACAATAATTGCAGGGCCATAAAGCACGGTTAACGCATAGCCCGTCAAGAAGCCCCAGAAAGGCCCATAAATATCTTTAATATATGCATAAAGTCCGCCAGTACGCGTGATTTGAGAACCAAGTTCTGCAATCGTAAGACCTGATGCAAGGGTAATTAATCCCCCGATAACCCATGCAAGAATCGCTAAGTTACTTGTACCGGCATAACTCAGTACTGTAGCTGGTTTCACGAATACACCAGAACCTATAATCGTTCCCACAATGATCATAATTGCCGAGAACAAGCCAATCGAAGGCTTCAACGTTTTGTTGTTAGACTGAGATTCGATACTATGACCTCCTTAGTAATTATTCTTTTTTATATGTACAACAAGATTACTATAACATGCTTTTCACAAGCCGTGTTGTAATTATAAGTTATAAATTATTGCTACATTATAATTGCGTAATTATCTTATCACGTTAGTGCTTTTCATGAGGGAGAAGGGTTAAAGTTAGCAGTTTCCCCACCTTGAAAAGCCCTAAAAAAGAGGCTCGACATTAAAAATGTCAGCCTCCTTAAATCATAATTAGAATAACATTAATGGCATTCGGCTAAAGGACCTATGCCATAAAAAATAGATTAAGATTCAAAAGATTTAAGCACAATTATTCAGCTTCAGACTCCATCTTGAAGAATTCTTGGAAGTCTTCGTTCGCTAATTTATGACCAACGTAGAAACTACCGAAGTCTCCATAACGTGCAGTAGTTTCATCGAATCTCATTTCGTATACAATTTTCTTGAATTGTACGACATCGTCAGCAAATAATGTTACGCCCCATTCAAAGTCATCAAAGCCTACTGAACCTGTGATGAATTGCTTGATCTTACCAGCGTATTTACGACCAATCATACCGTGTGCATACATTAATTTCTGACGTTCTTCCATTGAAAGCATATACCAGTTGTAAGTTTCATTACGGCGTTTATCCATTGGATAGAAACAAATGTACTCAGCATTTGGTAATTCAGGATATAAACGTGCTTTAATGTGAGGATTTTCGTAAGGATCTTCGTCAGAGTCTTTTGCTAAATAGTTACTTAACTCGATCACTGATACATAAGAATAAGTTGGAATTAAGTAATCAGCGATGCGTAGTTTATTAATGTCGTTCTCAATAGCATTTAATTCTTTCATTTCAGGACGTAAGAACCATAATAATACGTCTGCTTTATGACCTGTAATATTATAAACGACATGGTCACCACGTTTTTCTTCACGTGCAGAATTTAATTTATCTAAAAATGTAGTGAATTCGTTTACCATTTCTTCACGTTCTTCATTTGGAACTAAACGTAATGTTGTATAGTCGATGGCATAGAATAAATGTAAACTATACCAACCTTCTAGAGTTTGTGCTGCTTCACTCATATTATCGCTCCTTTTTGAAAAGTAAATCTCGATACACCCTAAATATTATCATATTGAAAGGATTGAAACAGTACTAAAGATTTAACGATTTAGTGTCATGGCAAAAAAGGTCATTTTGATGTAAAATAATGTTGGAAATAATGTATATAAATATGAGGAGGCCATTATGTCTAGTTTATTAGATGTATTACAAGAAAAATTATCTGGCAAAAACGTTAGAATCGTATTACCTGAAGGTGAAGATAAGCGTGTATTAGAAGCGGCTGCTAAATTAAAAGCAACTGACTATGTAGAACCTATCTTATTAGGTGACATCGCTAAAATTAAATCTTTAGCCGAAGAAATCAACGTTGAAACTGAAGGAATTGAAATTATCCACCCTGAAACAAGCGGATCAAAAGCTGACTTAGTTGAAAAATTCGTTGAGCGTCGTAAAGGTAAAGCGACTCAAGAACAAGCTGAAGAACAATTAAACAACGTGAACTACTTCGGTACAATGCTTGTTTACGCAGGCGAAGCTGACGGTTTAGTAAGTGGTGCTGCGCACTCTACTGCTGATACTGTACGCCCTGCATTACAAATCATCAAAACAAAGCCTGGTGTTCAAAGAACGTCTGGTATCTTCTTCATGATTAAAGAAGATAAACAATATATCTTTGGTGACTGTGCAATCAACCCTGAATTAGATGCTCAAGGCTTAGCTGAGATCGCTGTTGAAAGTGCTAAATCAGCTCAAAGCTTCGGTATGTCACCACGCGTTGCTATGTTAAGTTTCTCAACTAAAGGTTCAGCGCAATCTGATGACACTGAAAAAGTTGCTGAAGCAGTTAAGATGGCTCAAGAAAAAATCGAATCTGAATCACTATCAGATGTTGTTGTAGATGGTGAATTCCAATTCGACGCAGCTATCGTTCCTGAAGTTGCACAGAAAAAAGCACCGGATGCTAAAATCCAAGGAGACGCAAATGTATTCGTATTCCCTAGCTTAGAAGCAGGTAACATTGGTTATAAAATTGCACAACGTTTAGGCGGTTATGATGCAGTTGGACCTGTATTACAAGGTTTAAATGCACCTGTAAACGATTTATCACGTGGCTGTTCTACAGAAGATGTTTATAACTTAGCAATCATCACAGCTGCTCAATCATTACAATAATGGATTTAATTGAACGTTATTTTAAAGATGTAAACTGGCGATACGTCGATCATACAACAGGTTTACGACCAATGGAGTCATTCGCATATGATGATACATTTTCAGAAAGTGTTGGAAAGGAACAATCTGAGAATGTCGTACGCACTTGGATTCATCAACATACTGTGATACTAGGTATTCACGATTCACGCCTACCTTATTTAACAGATGGTATTAAGTATCTGACTGACGAAGTGGGTTATAACGCTATTGTACGTAATTCAGGTGGACTAGGTGTTGTGCTAGATCAAGGTATCCTTAATATTTCACTCATCTTTAAAGGTAAGACTGAAATTAAAATTGATGACGCGTTTACACTAATGTACATTTTAATCGACGCAATGTTCGAAGATGAAAATGTGCATATCGACACTGTTGAAATCGAACACTCATATTGTCCGGGTAAATTTGACTTAAGTATTGATGGGCAAAAGTTTGCCGGTATCTCTCAACGCCGTGTTAAAGGTGGTATTGCTGTTCAAATTTATCTATGTGTTGAAGGTTCGGGTAGTGAACGTGCTGAAATGATGCGAAAGTTTTATGAGATAGCTTTAAAAGGCGAAACGACAAAGTTTAAATATCCTGAAATTGAACCTGATTGTATGGCATCTTTAGAAAGTTTATTAAATCAACAAATAACCGTTCAAGACGTCATGTTTAAGTTATTACATGCTATAAAAGCTTTAGGTGGTCACTTAACCACACGCGAATTATCAGAAACAGAATTCGAACGTTTCCAATATTATTTTGATCGTATGATTAAACGTAACCAAAAAATAAACGAACAAATCGAATATTAATTGTAGATAAGAGGCTGGGACATAAGTCGTTAAATAGAGCAATTAAGCTTTATTTCCTACAATTCTCAAAACAGCTGACTCCTAGGGGAATAGCATGAGACCGGAGACTACAGGCTCCGGCCATGCCCCAGGAAAGCATGCTGTTTAAGGGAATTGTAGTTTTATGTCCTAGCTTCTTTTAATTTTAAAGTTCACAAATTATGGTATTGAAATTTTTCTTAAAAAGCGTAAAATAGTTGAAGTGAAAATTTTACGAAAGGTGGGTTGAACGTGAAAAATAAATTTCAAGTTTGCGATGATTGTCAGGCCGTAAATTTAAAATCTGTTCTTAGAAAATTAAAGAAATTAGATCCAGATGCAGAAGTTGAGATTGGTTGCATGTCATATTGTGGACCAGGTCGTAGAAAGACTTTTACATTCGTAAACAACCGCCCACTTGCTGCTAAAGATGAGGACGAACTTATGGAGAAAGTACAAAAGCAGCTTCAAAAACCAAGGGATCCTGAAGAGGAAGAGCGTTTAAGAAAACGTAATGAAGAACGTAAACGTCGTAAAGAAGAGCAAGATAGAAAGCTTAAAGAAAAATTAGCGAAACGTAAGAAAACCAATGCGTAACTTAAAAAAAAGGGCTCTAGGACATTCGTAATGTCTAAGAGCCCTTTTTATATTTAAAATGTTTCTTCTCCGTTTTCGTCGTACTTAGTTACAACGCCGTCGTCTGATATTTTATAAGAACCAGCTAAGTTGCCATCTTTATCTGTGAAAGAAAAGCCCCAGCCACCTTCATCTAGTTTTTCTGGCTCTTTGTACGTATAAGTATCCGTATCTAATTGGCTACCTTCGTAGTCTTCTACAATATCAATGACGTTCTCACGCGTAACTGTTTCAGTTGATTCAGAACTACCATCTTCAGACTTAGAAGTATCTTCCTTAGAATCAGAGGAATCTTCCTCAGAATCTGAAGCATTATCGCTATCATCCATTGTTTCTTGAAGTTCTTCATCTAACTTTTTATCTTCGTATGCATCTATGGCTTTATCGTCAAATTTTAATTTAATGTCTTCGAGTTCATCGTCATCGGTTGGTGATTTGACTTCTACAGTATTTGACTTAAAGGTCTTGTCTTCAATTTTACCTTCAGCATAAACACTTACTTTTTCATCAGGTGTAAATGGACCAAATGTCTTGTCATATGTGTCATTTTCATCGTACGCCTTTTTATTGACGTATACTTTGATATCTTCTAATGAGTACCCACCATCAACACTGACAGTAAAGCGTTTTTGTTTGAAAGATTCCGTAGCTAAATCAGTTTCATCTGTCATGTCGATATCAATGGCGCCATCTAAAGTTTTGTCTCCAATTTTCTTCTTAGCTTTAATATGATAATTACCTAAAGCAAATTCGCCAAGTTCTTTTTCATCTTCTTCTACTAGAGTAACCTGTTTCTTTTTACCGTTAAACTTATATTCTAATTCACCGTCTGTTTCTGGTCTAATATAGATTGTTTTAGTCGGTATGTCGAACTCATAATTTGGGAATAATAAAAACTTTTTACCGTTTTTATCAATATTCATAATTGTTTCGTTGTCAGCTGATACTGAATTACTCGTAAAAGATTTATCCAATGATTGACTTTTATTTTTAATGTGGTCTGCGACAGTATCACGGTTACTAGCGTGATCAATGTATTCTAAGTATGCTGTAGCTTCAGTTTCAGATAAATCCTCGCTATTTTTAGTAACATGTTGTGATAACGATTTCGCATCATTGTTTCTAATATCTGAAGCAATTTGATCTGCTTGTTTTTCGGGCGAAAGCTGACTTTTAGCGATTAAATAAGCAATTAATAATAAGATAAGTAAGGCAGCGATAGCACCAATGATAATTTTAGTCTTTTTAGACATTGGCTTTTTAGGTGTTTGATTTCGAGACGGTTGGTTTGAAGTTTGTGTTGTATCATTTTGTTGCTTTGATTGAGATGCTTCATGAGACGCTGTAATTTTCGCACCACAGTTCGTACATACTTTGGTGCCTTCGCGTAATTTCGCACCGCATTGTCTACAAAATTTCATTAAAAGTCACCTCCCATAATTTGATTAAGGAAGTTTTCAGCAACTTGATTCATTACTGATTCACCAAGGAAGGCAAGACAAATTAACTCAATTACAATGAAAATAATAATGAGATAAAATGACGAAAAGCGTGTCATTCCATGAGATGTGTATTTCGTGATTAAATAAATAGCTGAAGTGTTAAATAAAATAAGCGATAATAAGACGCCGAATCCAGCTAGACTATAGATACCTAAGATGAAACAGAATACACTTATTACGAAAATAGCTAACGTTATTGTATTAACGAGCATGTAATCTGAGAGTACTTTTTGAAAAGAAATAGGGTGTTTAGATCCTAGCTTTGTTAAACCAAAAATGAGACCAACCAGTATTGCAAGTAAGATCGTAGCAACTAGTATGAGTCTGATAACGATGCTTCCTTTAGAGGTGCTAAAATAGCTAACTTCATTAGGAATCATGATTAAGAATAATAAAGCAATGACGATAACGCCTAAGCCAAATAACGCGCCCAATAATGGGAATGAGAATGGCTTTGCGTCACGAATTGTTTGGTCGTGTGATGTAAAAGCTTGTTTAAAGAAAGATTTACTTTCAGTAACGATATGACTGAAACGGTGACTGACTTGGTTGTTATCATTATTACTGTTGTTTGAGACGTTAGTGTCTTTTAATTTATGACCACATTCGCCGCAAAATGAATCTGATTCGTGGACTTCGCGTCCACACGATGGACATAACATAAGATAACTCCTCCAATAACTAATGAAATAAAAAGAAACTACACGGTGAAATATGTAAAATTATCGTATAATTATATAATAAAATGATGCAGTTTCTAATAATAACTATAATTTGATTATGGCTATCAATTAAATAATACATCAAGTTTTGTTATGTATAAATACTTTTTAAGTAAAATAATAATGTAAAGATTTTGTAAATTTATATTACTTTTAAAGAGGGTTTAAGGATTAATAGAAGAAATTCATAGTCTTGATTTTACGGAACGTATGTTCTATAATATCTTTGAGGTGACAGAATATGGAATTGAAATTAGATTGGTCTGCTGAATTCCAAGAATTTCAAGAAGTATTAAATTCAGGCATTGACCCTAACTGGTTATATGCAGTAAAGCGAAACTTAATTTTAGAACCATGTTACACAGGACAAGGGAAACAATATTTTAGAACAGAAGATATTTTAAAAGCGAGCGAGAGTGTGCCTTTCTTTTAAATCAATATAAACAGGACTGAGTACCCAAACTAATAGGTTTGGATATTCAGTCCTTTTTTTGAAGTAATCAGACGATTGTATACGTATACCATTATGAAAGGATTAAAACGGTGGCAACCCCTGCGCCAATAGCAAATGAGGTCGCAAGTGCTTCAAGTGATTTTGTGGCGAACATTAACATGTGGCCACCGAACAAATCTTGAATTGCGTTGGTAATGAGGACACCAGGTACAATCGGCATGACGGCAGCAATAATGATGACTGCTATGGAGCCTTCAGGAAAGAAATAATGACTGATGACCGCACACAATGCGATAACAACGGATCCACAAAACTCAGAAATGAATTGAGTGTCTAAAATTTTAGAGGATGATTCAGTAACGAAGAAACCGAGTGCTCCAGCTATAATAGTCGCTACTAAATCGACCATTGAACCACCTTGTAAGTAGAGAAAACTTAACGCAATTACACCTGAAGCAAGCGTCTTATATAACAAGTTATAGTCTCTCGTATTGTTATAAATATGCTCTAAAGCTTCTTTTGCTTCTTCTAAAGTGATTTTATGTTCAGCGATCTTACGTGAAATAGTATTTGTTTGAGATATTTTAAGTAAATTGGTATCACGTTGTTTAATACGATATACACGTGGATACGTTTTCTTATGTAAATGGAACGTGATTACAGTGTTCGTAACAAAACTATTACTTGATGCATAGCCAAGCGTAGATGCAATGCGAGACATCGTGTCTTCAACTCTAGTACCCTCAGCACCGGATTCAAGTAAAATACGCCCAGCAAGTAGAATGACGTCTTTAATCATTTCTTCATCATGTGATACATACTCACGGACATTATCTATTGTATGTTCATAATTATTCATAGCTTCACCTTAAATTAAATGTATATTGTTATACTATTGTACAATAGTTGAGAATTTTCTGATAGATTAATTTAGGTTAATACCAATTGTTAGAAACTCGTATCTTATTTCTCTATAATTATATATACGAAGCATAAATAGGGGGTTTTTTAATGCGCGAATTAAGAGAAGAACTATTTAAGCGTTTGGACGAAAAAGAAGATAAAATAAAAGAAATTAGACGTCATCTTCATGAGTACCCTGAATTATCTTTTGAAGAAGAAGAAACAAGTGCTTATATCAAGGACTTTTACAAAGATAAAGACGTTAAGATTTATGATGAATTAAATGGTCAACATGGCCTTGTAGTTGAAATTAAAGGGGACAAACCAGGTAAGACGATTGGTTTACGTGCTGATTTCGACGCTTTACCTATCAAAGAAGCATCAGACGTTCCGTTCAAGTCTAAAAATGATGGCGTGATGCATGCATGTGGTCATGACGCACATACAGCCTATTTAATGGTTGTGGCAGAAACGTTAATTGAAATGAAATCACAACTTCCAGGTACGGTAAAAATCATTCACCAACATGCTGAAGAGGTACCACCTGGTGGTGCACGAGATATCATCGCGTCAGGTGCTATCGATGATTTAGATGAAATATATGGTATTCATTACTTCCCTCAAATTGAAACAGGGAAATTATTTATCCATTCAGGACCAACATTTGCTGGTCGATCTAATTTCGATTTAACGATCAAAGGTAAAGGTGGTCATGCGGCCTTACCACAAGAGGCGAAGGATGCTTTAGTTGCAGGCGCTTATTTCGTTACGGAAGCACAAACAGTAGTTTCAAGACGTATTGATCCATTAGAAACTATGGTTGTAACAGTTAGTGCCTTCGATGCACCAGGCGGTTATAACGTGATTCAAGATGAGGTAACACTTCGTGGTACGGTGCGTTACATGAATGAAGATCTTAAAGAAACAGCTTACAACGAAATTAAACGCATTGTAGAAGGTATTGAAACGTCATTTGGCGTTACAGCTGATCTTGATTATAAATATGATTATCCGGTTCTTCATAATAGTGAACAAGAAACGAAAGAAATTATTGAAACGCTAAATGAATCTGCAGGCACATACTTTAAAGAAATTGTGGATTTAGGTGAAATTACTGGTTCTGAAGACTTTAGTTATTATCTCACTCAATTTAAAGGTAATTTCTTTGTCGTAGGTGCTATGCCTGAAAATAGTGATGAAATGTATTCGCTTCATCACCCTAAAATGAAACTAAATGAAGATGCATTTATTATAGCGGCTAAATCAGTGACAGATGTATTATTAAGTCGTCTTACTAAATAAAGGGCAAGTGTCTTGGGTTTGGGACATAATACTACAATTCTCTTAAACAGCATGCTTTCCTGGGGCATGGCCGGATCCTGTAGTCTCCGGTCTCATGCTATTCCCCTAGGAGTCAGCTGTTTTGAGAATTGAATAAAATAAAACTTAAATGCTCTATTTCACGACTTATGTCCCGGACCCGCACACCTTTATTCATACATATTCATACTGCTTTTAAACATTTAGTTTAAATATAAAATCAAATTGATTCATGTTGTGCCATATAAATGTTTGAGACTAAAAGACTATGATATAATGGGAAGCGTTATATCAGTTAAATTAATGATAGTGAGGAGAGAAATCCATGATTGAAGTTAGAGTAGCTACGAAAAATGATGTAGTAGGAATTAGAGATGTTGCAACAAAAGCGTGGTATAACACGTATCTTAATATTTATGCTGCAAAGACAGTAAATGAATTGCTCGCAGCTTCATATAATGAAACTCACTTAACGAAACGCTTAGATGATCAATTATTTTTAGTTGCAGAAGATGAAGAAGATATCATAGGCTTTGCTAATTTTATCCACGGTAAAGAACTTTATTTATCTGCGCACTACGTGAGACCTGCTAAACAACATAAGGGTACAGGTACTAAGTTACTCGAAGAAGGTCTTAAGCATTTTAAAGACCAATATGACACGGTTTATCTTGAAGTAGATATAATGAACGATGAAGCTGTTCAATATTATGAGCGTAAAGGCTTTGAACTTATACGTAAATATGAACATGTGATGTATGGCGAGAAGATGAACCTAGGTTTATTTAAAAAGGAACTATAGAAT
This sequence comes from Staphylococcus massiliensis CCUG 55927, assembly GCF_000298075.1. Lineage (GTDB taxonomy): Bacteria > Bacillota > Bacilli > Staphylococcales > Staphylococcaceae > Staphylococcus > Staphylococcus massiliensis. The sequence goes on from NZ_JH815595.1 coordinate 87,494, forward strand.
GTTGAATGAAAAAGGAGGCGCACCATTGTCTCAAAATACGTATGCCTTTAAGAAACTCTCAGAAGAAAAAGTATTTAAAGATCCCATTCATCGTTACGTTCACGTTAACGATCAATTAATATGGGATCTATTAAAAACGAAAGAATTTCAACGTTTACGTCGTATTAAGCAACTGGGGACGTTATATCTTTCGTTCCATACTGCTGAACATAGCCGTTTTGGTCATTCCTTAGGCGTATATGAAATTGTGAGACGAATGATAGATGAGTCGTTTGTAGGGCATGACACTTGGGACAATCGCGATCGCCCGTTAGCTTTATGCGCTGCGCTTTTACACGACTTAGGACATGGTCCTTTTTCGCACTGCTTTGAAAAGATATTTAATACGGATCACGAAATTTTCACGCAAGAAATCATTACTGGAGATACAGAAATCAACGCTGTGTTAAGTCGTGTGTCAGAATCTTTTCCTAAAGAAGTCGCAGAGGTGATAAATAAAACACACGAAAATAAACTTGTCATTTCGATGATCTCTTCTCAAATAGACGCTGACCGTATGGATTACCTTCAAAGAGATGCATACTTTACAGGTGTGTCGTACGGTACGTTTGATATGGAACGTATTTTACGTTTAATGCGTCCATCTAAAGACGAAGTTCTGATTAAAGAAAGCGGTATGCATGCGGTCGAAAACTTTATCATGAGCCGTTATCAAATGTATTGGCAAATTTACTTTCATCCCGTAAGTCGCGGTGGAGAGGTTCTACTTAATAATTGTTTAAAACGTGCCAAGGAACTTTACTTAGATGGTTATGAGTTCAAATTGTTTCCTAAAGATTTTATTCCATTCTTTGAAGAGTCTATTACAATCGAACAATACGTGAATTTAGATGAAACAGTTGTGATGTATTATATACAACAGTGGATTCATGAAGAAGACGACATCTTAAGTGACTTATCCAGACGATTCGTAAATCGTGATTTATTTAAATACCTACCGTTCGATGGTTCAATTATCACCATCTCAGAACTTAAGGAATTATTTGAAGCGGGTGGTATTGACTCAAATTACTATTTCGTAAGTGATGCGTTCTCAGATTTACCTTATGATTATGATCGACCAGGTTCTAACCGTCAACCGATTCATCTACTTAAACGTAATGGAAATATAAGAGAAATTAGTCATGAATCGTTAATTATATCCAGTATTACGGGTATCAATCGTGAGGATTACAAACTTTACTATCCAAAAGAGATGATATTAAATATAGAAGATCCAAATATTAAAGGCTCGATTATCAATTTATTAAATGAGTTGAATTAAGTTTTGAAGTCATTATTGGTATGCTAAAATTGTGATACACATGAATTCGTGGAGGTGTAGAGATGGCTGAACAAAAAGGTTTTAAATTTAATATTATTAAAAATGACCCATTAGATGGTCATAAAGGTACGAATATCGGTTCTATTAGTTTAGATAACGTAGCGCCTGTATTTATAGATATGCAATCTAAAGAAGCTTTTATCGACATTGGTGCGATGCACGCTAGAGCAGAAGTCGAGAAAGGTGTTAAATGGATTAAAGATAAAGAAACAGTTGAAGGCGATGAAGCTAAAGCGTATTGGCTTTGTTGGGTAACAACTGAACGTGGTGCTAATGGCCCTTACTACGCAGGTTTAACAGCTTGTTATTTACTTGTTAATAAGAAAATTAGACGTGGATACAAGAGTATGCCTGAACACGTTAATATGATGGATAAATCTATGAAGCATAAAATCGTGATAGACCATATTGGTGATGAAAATAAAGCGATTATTCGCGACTTCTTAATGAATCACAATAAAGAGATGTGGGAGAATTCTGAGCAAGAACTTAAAGATGCCTTAAATGTATAATATAGAGAAGAGTCTGAGACATTTTTGAATGAAGTCTTAGGCTCTTATTTCTTCTTGAAAGGGCTTTTCAAAGGGAGAAATGAACAAGGTCGTAAACCTATATTATGTAACTTGATGTATATGTTATAATGGTGAGTATTATTTTAAAGTTAAGGATGACAGAAATTGGATAATAATGTAATTATACACACACATCAAATTGTTGAACAAGGTAATGACACGGATCGTTTCGACACGACAACGAAAGGTGTTTGGAAGCAAAAGCAAGCGGAATTTATTCGCTACGTCGAAACAGTGGAACAAAATCGTGTGAATGTTACTGTTAAAGTTGAAGATAATGGTGTTAAAATTATACGTAAAGGTGACATTAATATGCGTCTTCATTTTGTTGAAGGTGAAGATACGATTACATTTTATGAGTTACCAACTGGACGCATTCCATTAACAGTGCATACGAAGAGTATTATTACTTTTCAAGAGGCACACGGCGGTCAAGTTAAAGTGAACTATGACCTATATCAAGAGAATGAAATCATGGGTAGCTATCAATACGAAATTAAATATAAGGAGATATAACTATGAATTTAATCGATCAAGTTAAACAAACGTTGATAGAAGAGATTAAAGCGAGTATTCAAAAAGCTGAATTAGCATCAGATATTCCAGAAATTAAAGTTGAAATTCCTAAAGATACGAAAAATGGTGACTATGCTACGAACATTGCGATGGTCTTAACGAAGATTGCAAAGCGTAATCCACGCGAGATTGCCCAAGCAATCGTAGATAACCTTGATACGTCAAAAGCGAACGTTAAAGATGTTGATATTGCGGGACCTGGTTTTATTAACTTCTATATGGATAACCAATATCTCACTCAAATCATACCTGAAGCGCTTGAAAAAGGGGACGACTTCGGTCATGTTGAAACACCTAAGAATCATTCTATCTTATTAGAATATGTTTCAGCGAACCCAACAGGTGATCTACACATTGGTCATGCGCGTAATGCTGCAGTAGGTGACACGTTAGCTAACGTGTTAATTGCGGCTGGTTATGACGTAACACGTGAATATTATATCAATGATGCTGGTAATCAAATTACGAATTTAGCTCGCTCTATCGAAGCGCGTTTCTATAAAAGTTTAGGCGAAGATAAAGCGCTACCTGAAGATGGCTACCATGGTAAAGATATTGTTGAAATTGGTAAGGATCTTGCCGAAAAGCGCCCTGAGATCAAAGATTTATCTGAAGATGAACGTCTTAAAACGTTTAGACAACTTGGTGTTGAATATGAAATGCATAAGCTTAAGCAAGATTTAGCCGACTTCAACACACACTTTGATTCATGGTTTAGTGAGACGTCACTTTATGAAAAGGACGATATTACTCAAGTATTCAATAAAATGAAAGAACTTGGTTATACGTACGAAGAAGATGGTGCGACATGGTTAAGAACTTCAGACTTTAAAGATGATAAAGACCGTGTATTAATTAAGAAAGATGGCAATTATACGTACTTCCTTCCAGATATTGCCTATCACTATGACAAGATCGAAAGAGGTAATGATACGTTAATCGACTTATTCGGTGCGGATCATCACGGTTATATTAATCGCTTAAAAGCTTCTATGGAAACATTCGGTGTCGATAGTGATCGTTTAGAAATTCAAATTATGCAACTTGTTCGTTTAATGAAAGATGGCGAAGAAGTTAAGATGAGTAAACGTACAGGCAATGCGATTACGCTTAGAGAAATTATGGACGAAGTTGGTATCGACGCTGCACGTTATTTCTTAGCAATGCGTAGTGCGGATACACACTTTGATTTCGATATGCAGTTAGCGAAGGAACAATCACAAGATAACCCAGTTTACTATGCACAATACGGTCATGCGCGTATTTGTTCAATCTTAAAGCAAGCTAAAGAAAAGGACATTACACCTTCAAGTGATGTAGACTTTAGCCTTATTACGAATGAAAAAGCGATCGATTTACTGAAAAAAGTAGCTGAGTTTGAACCGATGATTGAAGGTGCTGCAGAAATGCGTGCGCCTCATCGTGTCGCGAACTACATTCAAGATTTAGCTTCTCATTTCCATAAATTTTATAATGCTGAGAAGGTTCTAACTGACGATCTAGAAAAAACGAAAGCACATGTTGCTTTAGTTGAAGCGGTTCGAATTACGTTACGTAATGCATTACATTTAATGGGTGTTACAGCGCCAGAAACAATGTAATACACGAAATCGAGCGCTTTGTTAACAAAGTAACTTAAGATTTAAGCGTAAGGACGGAACACAGTTATGTAAATGGCTTGTTTCGTCCTTCTTTTTTATGAGGTGTTTGAGGTATAATATGAGATAAATTCACAGGTTAATTTGAAAGTACTTTTAAAGAGGGGATAAGTATGAAACTAAAAGCATTCTACGTCATCATCATGATCATATGCATCACTTTGGCAGGGTGTAGCGAGTCAAATGAAAAGGGCAACGACAACGCGACAGCGCATCAACAACGCATTATCTCACTAATGCCAAGTAATACTGAAATCTTGTATGAATTAGGACTCGACAAACAAATTGTAGGGGTTTCATCAGCAGACGACTATCCGAAAGACGTCAAACAAAAAAAGCAATTTGATGCGTTTAATTTGGACAAAGAAGCTTTATTAAAGGCAAAGCCGGACTTAATTTTAGCGCATGAATCACAAAGAGGTACGAGTTCTAAAGTACTTGATGCGCTAGATAAAAAAGGGGTTAAAGTCGTTTACATCAAAGATGCGACATCGATCAACGAGATGTATGATACGTTCTCAGACATTGGTCGTCTCACGCATAAAGAAAAAGCGGCGAACCAACTTATTGACGAAACAAAGCGTAACATTAAGAAAGTCATTCAATCCGTGCCAAAGGATGAAAAGCGCAAAAACGTATTTATCGAAGTATCATCTAAACCTGATATCTATACGGCAGGGCATCAAACATTTTTCGACGATATGCTACAAAAGTTGAATGCTAAAAATAGTTTCCACGATAAAAAAGGTTGGGTTAAAACGGATAAGGAAGCGATTATTAAACGTAATCCTGACATTATCATTAATACATCAGGCAGCTCTAATCAAGCCTTTCAAAAGTTAATCAATAGTCGCAGTGGTTTCGACAAAGTTGAAGCGGTTAAGAACAAGGAAATTAAATCAATTAATGGCGATGAAATTTCAAGACCGGGTCCACGTATTGATGATGGCTTGAAAACATTACGTGACGCTATCTACAAACAAAGTAAATAAAGTCGTAATGATATTAATCGGGCTTGTGGCAAAGTTGATTGTCATAAGTCCTTTTTATTTTTACAATAGATATAACGACGATAATTGATAAAGGATTTACATTTATGCGATTTAAAACATTTATATTATGGGGTGCAATGCTACTCATTCTTATCGGATTAACGCTTTTTTACCAGCTCGGTGACTTACATGAACCGATTTCAAAGACCATTTTATTAGAAGTACGTTTACCTAGATTACTACTTGCGATGTTAAGCGGAATGGGTCTTACCCTTGCAGGACATTTATTTCAATTGATACTTCGAAACCCGCTAGCTGATAGTTTTACACTAGGTTTAGCGAGCGGCGCGACGTTTGGCTCAGGCCTCGCAGTCATTCTAGGGGCGAGTTATATTTTGATATCCTTATTCTCGATTGTATTTAGCTTGCTTAGCCTAGCGTTAGTCTTAAGTATGTCATTACTCATCAGTCGATATCGTCGAACTGAAACATTAATTATAACGGGTGTCATGATCGGCGCCTTGTTTAACGCATTTTTGTATGTACTCATTCAATTTAATCAAAATAAATTAAACAGTTTAATGAATTATATGTTTGGTAGCTTTGGTTCGGCGGAATATAAAGAAGTGTTGTATGTCTGTATCATGCTCATTGTGACGCTTTTCATCGTTGTCATGTTATTACCAAATCTAAAGTTGCTACAAGTCGACACGCTTAAGCAAACATCGCTAGGCATGAAGGTCTCATACATAACGCACGGTACACTATTGATTGCGTCAATTTTATCAAGTGTCATCATTGCACAAGTCGGTATTATCGGATTCATTGGTATGATCGTGCCTCAACTTGTACGATATCTATACCGTGTACCACTCGGCGTTCAAATAGCGCTCAACGTGCTTATAGGTGGCGTTATCATGCTAATAGCCGACTTTATAGGTGGATATGTATTCGGTGATATCAATATCCCAGCAAGCATTATACTATCACTAATCGGTATACCTGTATTATTCTATTTATTACTACAACAAAAGCCCTTGAGATAAAGAAGCGCTTAATTATGATTTATGTCCAGATAAAGAGGTTGATGATGTGAATTTAGAAAATATAAAAGCCGTCATATTTGATTTAGAAGGAACCCTTTTAGATCGTAAAAAATCACGAGAGAAGTTTATTGAAGAACAATATGAACGATTTCATGACTATCTCGTTCACGTTCAAGCTAAAGACTTTAAAAACTACTTCATTGAGTTAGATGACGATGAAGACCATGATAAACCCGAATTATATAAAGAAATGTTACGACGTTTTAATGTAGACCGATTAACTTGGAAAGACTTATTTAACGATTTTGAAATGCACTTTTACCGTTACGTCTTCCCGTACTATGATACAGCATATACGCTCGACAAACTGAGAAAGCATCATTATTTCACAGGTGTCATTGCTAATGGTAAACGTCAGATTAAACATTATCGTTTATATGCTTTAGGTATTGAAGACTATATCAATTATTTATCAACCTCAGAAGTTGTAGGTTACCGTAAACCACATCCGAAAATTTTTGAGGACATTCTTGATAAATTAGATGTAGCACCTGATGAAGTGATGTATGTAGGTGATGACCCACTAAATGATGTTGCACCAGCACGCGCAATGGGAATGGTAAGTGTGTGGTTTGATGACGAAGAGTCAGAAATAGAACCGTTACCAGAAGAAATGGATTTTAGAATTACAACGCTTGAAGAATTACTCGATATACTATCAATTAAAAGAGAAGGTGATCGAAATGGATCTTTATAGAACACAAGATAATACAGCTCTAAAAATTAAATCTATGGGCGAAGGTAAACCAATCGTATTCATTCATTCAATTTTTTCAAATTCAACAGTATTTGATGAGTTAGCGTATCGATTATCATATCGTTATCAAGTGATTCAAATTGATTTAAGAGGTCATGGCTTTTCAGATAAACCAATGAAAATCGATTTCCATGACTACGCAGATGATATTATTCAAATCATGGATAGTCTTTATATTAATCAAACTACAATCATTGCGCATGAATTGGGTAGTTTTATGGCTGTAGAGCTAGCGACGAAATATCCAGATCGTATTAAGGATTTAGTACTTATTAATCCGACTGATACGCATGATATCCTGCCACAAGAGCGCTTATTTAGAAAATATGCTGAGAAAATACGTACTTGGGATACAACGGAACAAACAAAGTTCTTAGAAAAACATTTATACTATGCGAGACGCAAAGTAAGAAAGTTCATGAAATCAGTTAGCGATTCTGCAACGCTTTTAACAGATTATGAAAGACAAGCTGTTGAGCATTCATTCTTAAATCATCATAATTCAGAGTATTATGCTAAAGTACAGGCCCCAACGTTAATCATTTCTGGTAAATACAATGAACGTATTTCAAGTGTGGACTCACAAAAAGTTAAAGATTTAATGCCAAATGCGTCGATGGAGATCTTCAATAAATCAGGTGTATTTCCATTTGTTGAGGAGAAAGATCGCTTCTTTAAAATTGTTCGTAAATTCATTCAAAACAATTCGTAACTTTTAGATTTGTAATTTATATGTAATATTTCTGTTATTTCAGTAATATTTATTGTATAATGAAACTATAGAAAGATTACAGATAATTTCGTTAGGAGAGAGTACTTATGAAAAAGCTAATTGGCGCAGTTATGGTAACTGGATTAATGATGACAGGTATGAACTATGGTACTGCTGAAGCAAGTTCAAATGACTTAAGTACAATCGAACAGTTAGATAAAGGCACTCAAACACTAGAAGACGTTAAATTAGGTGAACCTATTCAAAACGTAATTAAACAATATGGCACACCTGTTTATTCATATCAACCAAACGGTAAGAAACATTTCTATGAATTTAACACTAAAGAAGGCTTATTAATCGTGACAGCTGACGGTGTTAAGAATAAAGGTAACGTACAAGCAATCTCAATGAGCTATAACAATATGGATGGTGCTACGATCGACCAAGTTACAGAGGAACTAGGGCCACTTGCTTTTAAACAAGAGTTCTTTAATAACCAAACAGGTAACTTTGGCTACGTTAAAAAAGGTAACATGAACTTACAATTCACAACACCTTCACCTGATGATAAAGAGTTAAAGTTATACAGAATTGATATTAGTAAGTAATTCTAATTTGATACGTCATTACCTTAAGAGAGTAGGACACGTAGATGTCTTACTCTTTTGTGCTTAAAAGCGTTATTTAGCATACAAGGTTTAAATTTAAGAAGTAACCGATTTAGGTTGACTTAATAGCTAAATCAGGAGGCTATCTCCTGGCAATCTTAATTTTGAGCAAGGAAGTCTCACTTATTTCTTCGTTCAACTTATGTATTAAATTCGAGTTGAACATCATACATAGGTCGTGCGCCTAAATAGTCGTTTGTAAAGGAGGTAGGGTATGCGACCAAATGATAAAGTCCTTTTAGAAAATGTAGAAGATTATTTAAATCATAAAGAATATGCACCAAATCTCATAGATGATGTTAAAACTCAACTTAAAAAGGACTTTAAACGTTCCGAACGCCATGATGTTGATTATATTGATTATCGTAAGCAAACCGTTGCTGAAATCATTGTGAACATTACGCGTAACCTAAACGTTCTACAGTTTAGTCATATTGCATATCTCATATTTAATTTAATTCTCATCTCGTATGTTTATGATAAGCATCTCGTGTTGTTCGGCGCGACAAACGGTTTAACATTGATATACATATTCCTGATTTTTCCGTTATCGACAATGGTGTATTATCGTATATTAATTAAAAATTATTTATATCGGAATCGCTTAGAAGCCCAAATCGGTACTGCGCTCTCCGTATTAGCAATCGTCATCATCGCTTTAAGTGCTTTTAATATCAATTTAGGTGTCTTTACCGTTACGCCGTTCTTTCACCAAGCCCTATTTGTACTTGGTTTGATCATGACACTCGTGAGTTTGTATCGCATTCGTTTGGAGTACGCTTGTATCGGCTTGCTCCTTTGTCAAAAGACACTTGATATATTTATTCACAATCAATTCTTAGCACAACTTGCATCTCTAATTATCTGGATTTTACTACTCGTAATTATCATTTACTATACAATTCAATTATCTAGAAGGCATCGATAAGCCTTAAAAGACGTTAGCAATCACTCTAAAAAGGGTAAAACAAAATACCCCTAAGACTGCATTGCTAACTTTTTTATTATCTTGAAATTAATTTGGCTTCATATCAATTCGACTTTTATAATATATGCACATCACTTATGACACTTTTTATTATTTCCTTATTTTAACATTTTATATATTATAAAAATTATACGTGATTAAAAAATTAATTTTCGAGCTTAAGGCCGACATTCCAAGGGTAAATTTGGAATGTAAAAGGAGGTGCCATGATGAATAAGATGACTACGAGTGATCAACACTCAATTGCTTTTGAATCAACTGGCAAAGGTATACCTCTAATCATGATACATGATCTAGGTGGTAATATGGCAGCTATGAATGACACGAAACAACAGCTTAGCAAATACTTCCAAGTTATAACGTATGACGTTAGGGGCCATGGAAAATCTTCAAAACCACGTGATTATGATTTCCAAGATCATGTTCGAGACTTAAAAGAATTAATGGATCAATTAGATATAAAAACAGCTCATATTATTGGTCATGACATGGGTGGATTAATTGGTTTAGAATTTGCGAACCAATATAGTAATCAGGTGATTACACTAACATTAATTTCGAGCAAGATTAACGAGCAGGTTGAAAGTTTCTGCAAATTGATTAGTCAGCATAGAGAGGAAATCGCAGGATTTAGTAAATTAGAAGCAAAAATAATTCTTTTTCCATATATATATAAGAATTTAGAAAAAACAAAAACTTGGTACCAAGAACAAAAAATTTATTTTCAACAAAGAGAAGATGATAATGCGATTGCGATGAGAGCATTGCTTAACTACAAGCCTAACTTCGAAGCATTATCTACGGTTCCAATTTTTATGATTAATGGTAGGCATGACCCTTATATAGGTGATCATAACTTTGATAATCTCAAAACGTTATTACCTAATGCAAGATGTCAGACGTTTGAACTATCAGGACATGCGCCACATATTGAAGAACAAGACAACTTCATAAATGTGTATAAGAATTTCACAAGTATCTTAGCATAGAAAAGACGCAAAAAGGGAGATACGACGTCATGTCTTATCTCCCTTATTTATCTATTATTTCATTTCAGTTTCTTTAATGCTTTTATTAATGCGTCCAAGTAACTCATCAATTTTTTCGCGTTGTTTTTTGTTAACTAAAATTAAAACTGTACGTTCATCTTGCTCGTTACGACGTTTATCGAAATAACCGTCAGCTGAAAGATTTTTAACAGCTTTAACTACTTGAGGTTGTTTGTAGTTTAAGTGATTAATAATATCTTTTAAGTAATACTCTTCATCATTACGTTCACTAATATGTGTTAATACAGCAAATTCCTCAAAACTAATAGAATAATCTTTCTTGATAACGCTTTTTAAGCGATCTGCATACGTTACCATGGCCAATAATTCGAAACAATCATTGATTTTTTTAATAGCCATTTATGCTCCTCCTTGTTATCCCCATACATTAATATTTCAAAATTTAAAATTTGAATTCGTAACTTTAAAGCAATACGATAACACTTTTATCAAGTAAAAGCGCCATCAATAATTGGATATGATTTTATTTGAGAGAAATATATTAACATCACAATTATTTTCTTAAGTATAACTAAATAATTTTGGAATGTAAACTAAAAAGTGTTATAAAAACAAAATAATGTTAAACAAAATTGTTTATATGAACAAAACCACAATATGGATTTAATTATGTTATAAAACAGGAATTTGTATGTACGTTTAATCAATTCCAAAATTTCGTATAACCTTTAAATATAGTGGCTTTATTACACTAAAGCTAAGCTAAATGAATACATATCACGAGGTTAAGCTTTTATAGGGTGAAGTGCTCCATATAGCGCTTTAATTATAATATGACGTTTTGTTCTTGTCTATACATGATTGTTGATTTTAAAATGATATTAATGAATTGAAATATTATAGAAAAGTTGTGTAAAATAACACTATTCATAAATAGCAATAAATTAGTACACGATTTAAAAAATAAAAAAACCCCCTAAAAATGAATTAAAATCGGGGGTTAAAGGATATTTTATAATTAAAATCGTTATGTTTTAATGATGTCTAATCACTATAAAATAGCTAAAATAAGTTCTTTTATTTTACAATTAAGTTACAATTGTAAAAAAGATATAGTAATTCAAAATTTTAGTATATTTTTCAATTAGTAAATAATGGAAATAACGAAGTTATTTGCTGGGCTAAATTGCAGATTTAGAATTAGAGAACGCGAATTATATTTATTATTTATAATGAATTTCGCAACTAATTATCTAAAAAGAGTAGTAATGTGCGTAATAGTGTTTGTTTTAAGTTTATTTGTGTATAAATATTAAAGTTTTGTAAAAATTGATGAAAAGTCAATTAAATCATGATAAGGTAATACATAGTTCAAAATAGATGTATTAAAACAACTTTCCACATAGAAATTCTTAAAAATATATAATAGTAATTTTGTTGAGTGTTGAAATGTTTAATGGACGAATATAATTAGATTGAGTGGTGGAATTGATTGACGAATATGAAGATTATACGAGTCCTAGACGATGAGAAATTTTTTATTGGTGCAGGACGTTCATCACGTTTACAACAACTACAATTTGTCGAAGTACTAAGTTCAAATCGTTCTAGTAAAAATTTAGGACAGATCATTGAAATTTTTGATCAATATGCAATATGTAAGAGAATTGGAGAAGAGAAGGTTTATTTTGGGGACACTGTGGTTCCTAGAACCGTTGATTATCAAGCTGTAAATATATAAAATTCTTGTATAATTGTAGATATTGAAGGGTTAATGTCGTTAGACGTAACTCTTTTTACATATAAATAGATAGAATAAGTAGTAAATGATCGTTAAACATACTTAAGCGCGTATCAAAAGTCACTAAAGACTTTTGATACGCGCTTTTTAATAATTAGAATAAAACATGAATGTTTTTGTCTACGATTTGAGCTGAAGAAACTTGTGTAGGTTTACCACTCTTAGGTTCTAAAATGTTCAATTGAATAAAAGCTTCCATTGCGCTTTTCGCTTGTTCTTTAGTGACAGTAGCGTTAAGTTTTGTTATTTGGAACTTAACAGGTTTTTCTAATTGATTCTTGAAGATGAATTCTAAAGTTTGTGACATAGGGTTACCTCCTTTATAAAATAGTTTCAGATTTGATGACTTCGACTTGATCATACTTTTCTTGAGTTAGATCTGAAATGATTGCTACGAATGCTTTAATATCTTCGTTTGTAGCTTTAGTGCTAAGGTTCGCGAAACGACGTTGTGCTTTTGATGTTTTACCATCTTCAGTAACGGTAAATTGAGTGAGGACTAATGTTAATGATTTGATATTGTTCATGTTTTAACCTCCTTTCACGTTATATATCGTTGAAAGCGTCAAAAAAGTGCAAAGCCATCTATATCTTTTTGTTTTGAAGTTTTCATCACATCGATTATGATTAATAAGAATGGTAAAGAAAGGGATGAATGGTTTGAAGCAACTAGAACCTATCCGTAAGCAAGAAGATATTTTAAAAATGTATGAAGTTCTGAAGCGCATATCAACTAGAGATTACTTGTTCTTTAAATTTGCGATACATACAGGATTAAAGCTTACGCATCTATTAAACTTAACTGTAGCTGATATATTAGATTCAAATGATGAGGTAGTGCCAGAATGGTACGAATCACATGCATCACATATTCGTATTCAATTACCTCAAACGTTAAGACATGAACTTAAAGCGTTTGTTGAGGATCATCACATGACAGAAGCGTCATTGCTATTTCAATCCAAACGTACAAAGAAAGGACTTTCGAGACAACAGGCATACCGAATCATTTCTAAACCAGCAAAAGAGCTCGGCCTAGAACGTGTAGGCATCACGACTTTGCGTAAAACTTTCGCTTATCATGCTTATAAATCAGGTATATCTATTGCCATTATCCAAAAATATTTAGGACATCAGACACCTAATGAAACAATTAAGTTTATATGTATTAATCCATTTAAAAAGACCACGACAATTGCTTTAAATTTATAATAAAAGACCAAAGCACTCGGATACAGAGGCCTTGGTCTTTTTAGATATGTTTTGATATGCACTCTAATAGTGAACTTTAAGCGTTCATGCACTCAGTAGTCTTAAATGCCTTTTAAAAGAGGGGGGTTATCGCTTAAGTAACCATGTTTCTAAATGTGTGGTAGAGGAATGCGTTCCGTCTAAATCAGGTACAGCTTTTAGTTTCATAAAATTTAACTTTTGAAGCATGTTCTGAGCTGAGTAATTATTGTCTTTAATACGAACAACTAAGGTTTGGTAGCCAATTCGAAAGGCTTCGTGAATTAATAGATTTAAGGCATCATAACCGATACCCATACCTTTGTAGATATGTTCTAAAAATATTTGAAGTTCACTCAGATCGGGATTATTGCTATTAACGTAAGGTTCGATACACATATAGCCTACTTGAACGTTATCCAATAGAATCATAAACACAGGCGTTTGTTGATTATGGGATAAGAACCATTTTGTTCGATGGTCAATCGAAACTTGTCGTTTAGCGTTCCGAACAATATCGTGCTTAATCGCTTGGTTATAAACTTTAGTCATATAAGGTAAGTCAGAAATTTGCGCACGTCTAATCGTTATCATAAGCCTTTACCTTTCTATGTTTAATACGTTTATATCAAAAAATTATTCGATAAGGCATGATGACATATTTTATTAAAAGTGTCAAATTACCATAAATTTACAAATGTATAATACATTGCAAAACAATTTATTGTCAACCATATAATACTAAAACAAATTGTTGGAATGTGCGTAGCTAATTTAAGCTGGTAGCCATCCCAATTTCCATTTGATCTTGAAAAAGTAAAACGAACGATACGAATTGAGGAAAGTATGACTTCCCCCGCTAGTGTCCCTATTAAATAATGATAGATGATAAACATGACTAATTGAAAATCTTGATAAACATTATATTTAAATGATTGGTAGATCACTATTATTAATAAAATAGTAATACTTAAAGGTACAAGTTTTCGGGATGTAATGACTAAATAATATATAAATATACATAAAAAAGAAATTATATAAACTACGCTATAGTCTTTTATAGCTAAGAATATGCCGAGTATAAGCATCATAGACGGCATGATATAACCGCCAAGTGTTGTAATGACTTGAGTAAGAACATTAGAGGAGGTCGTGACAGCATATCCTTGGCGAGAAGTTAGTCGTCGCTCCTTCGGTCTTACCACGACAACAAGGTCCTTCGGCTTACCAAATGTTATTGAATTCATTAAGACATGCCCAAACTCATGTATGAGAACAGGGATAAAGTTGAGTATGATTTCGATTAAACTGAAAATTCGATGTCCTCGGTAATAATGTATAGCGATATAACCGATTATTATCAGAGTTATCAAGTATGGATTTAATATGATTTTTATAGTTTGTAGATTTTCTAATGTCATAGGCAACCCTCTTTAAAATAATAGCTCAATTATAGTTTAAATATAACGTTTATGAAAGCGACTTCAGATGTATTTAAGCACCAGTTAATACTGACATTTCTTTACAATATTTTAACTAAAATTCTAAATTAATATGTGAAAACGCTTAAATCTCTGTTAGTTTTTATTTAATCAGATATACAATCATGTGTGATTTAAATAGGGTTGAATACTTGTTGCCATGCGTTTAATTGTGCTTAAGATAAAAATTTTAGAGTAATTGATGTAAACGTGTTGTTAATATTATAAATATATTGTAAAGTTAGTATGTTGTAATTTAATGTTTATGATTTCTAGATTAAAATCAATCATTATTTATAACTTATTTTGTAAATAAGCTTGATTATATGACGAAGACTTGCGAAGATAAAGGTGAAGGATTTAAAGAATTCTTTGAACGTCACTCAGGATTGTCGGTGTTCTAAAGTAAGGCTATTTAAAAAGCAAGTCGTTTTATGGACTTCACCTATCAAATATCTAACTTTTAGAATGTGTGGGAATTATCATTCAATAGTTTCAAAGTGCTCATGCAAGGGTAATCATGAGTTAAATGATAATATTTCTAAATGTTATTAACTTTATTTCAGCTTATGTTATGTGTTTGATGTGGGAGTCAAACGTTGGGAGATAACATAGCGAAATCGATGGGTTTTTATTAATTCGGGAATAAACTCACTATTATGAACTACAGTTATTACAAATTGATATTCTATCTTAGCATGGTACAAATGGGGTCCCATGCTTTTTGGTGTGTTTTTTTGAATTTTCAAATATCAATGTAATGGTGGTGAGTATCATTTTGGTAAAGAGTCAAAACTTAAACAATGTATTGATACGTTCTATTAACTTTGTATGGGGTCAAAATCATGTAAGTGCAAATGATATCGTAGTGATGATGACGTATCGAGACGACTTAATGCCTATAATCGAAGCATTTAATAAACGTCGTTTCAACATTACCGTTATCACAGATCCAGCTTACTTCTCACAACTAGAACGTTATGAGCATGTGACATGCATTCCTATTTCTCAGTCCTATTTAATTAAACAAGTTCATGCGTGTTCTAAAGCCAAAGTTATCTTCGTAGACACTTACTACGAACTCATAGGCGCGATTGATAAGAAGAAGGGACAAACAGTCATTCAAACTTGGCATGAAGTTGGCGCGCTTAAAGATTTTGGTAAAGACCATCACAAACTTGATAAGCGTGATCGACATCAAATGAAGCAATATGAGAAGGTTTATCATGCAACTGATAAATATTTAGTTGGCGGTTGTAAGATGGGGATATGTTTCGCTAACGCATTTGATGCAACATATAGCCATATTCTAGATTTCGGTCTCCCCCGAACAGTTAAATATTATGAAGAAGATGCATCTGAGCGACAAAAGGAACTTAAGTCACAATTAGGTATTACAAATCAAGTAGCCGTTTATCTACCGACTGAGCGTCCACATAAACAAACCAACCAAATCAATTTATCACACTTTGAAAGCCAACTTCCCGATTACACGCTGATTTATCCTGATCAAACAGAAGCAACAAGCGCTTTAAGTCAATACGAACTAATCCAGTTGGCAGATTTAATTATTACAGACTATGATTCTGTAGCGATAGAAGCAAGTATTATTGATAAACCTGTATTATTCTATGTTTATGATGAAAAGGAATATGAGAAAGAGCATGGACTTAACGTATTCTATTATCACGACATCCCTGATGACTATAAAGTGACGTCTGAAGAAGCATTATTAGCGCGTATTAAAAAAGGCAATATTAAACCGTTATTTAAAGAATGGCACCGATACAATACTAAGGAAAGCTTAAATCAGTTAGTTAATTACACTGAGAAGTTGGTGAAAGTATGAAAATTTCAGTAATCTTACCCATATATAATTCGTTTAAATCCATCGCTTCAGCTATTCATTCTGTAGATACCAAGCACGACGTCGAAATTATTTGTGTGAATGATGGCTCTACAGACCAATCGATTCAACTCTTGCATCAGCTTGCTAAAAACGATGCACGTCTCAAAATCTTCTCAACAGAACATAGAGGCATATCTGCTGCACGTAACTATGGGTTATCCCAAATGACTGGGGATATGTTTATGTTCTTACGTCCTGAAGATCGATTTTTCGAAGGGCAAATCGATAAGATGGTAGAGATTATGGAAGCAGATCAAGATGTCGATATTGTTATTGGGCAAGTCGGACGCCAAGAAGCGACACGAGAGTGGGAATTCATAGATGAACATGATGTGATTCGTAAAAACGATGTTGTGACGCTATCAACTTGCAAAGACATCATGCAATCGATGGGACCAGGCGCAAAACTATATCGCGCTCATCTTGCTTCTGCCAAGTTTGATGAAGATATCTCGTTTACGGATGACCACGGTTTTACCATTCGCACTTATGTTAAAGCGCGTAAAATACGTTTATACGACCAGATGGTTTACGGTTCTAACATTCGTTTGTGTTCGAATATTACAACCGAACAAGCGAAGTTATTTGATATTTATATGAAAGATATCATGCGTTCCAGACAACGTATTATGACACTTCTAGGCGAGCGTAACTTATGTGAATATTATAGCTATCGCTTGGATGACATGATTGTAGGGCACATCATTGATGTCAGATTGAAATACGACCCAATGATTACACTTGAAATTCTAGATCGTATCATTGAATATATCCAGGAGATGCAAGCATTCTCGTACAGTGCAGATGCGCTTTATCACATTATTGATATCACTGAGAATGAGAGTATGGATTGGACCAAATCTAACTATGAGAAATGGCATTCTGCTTTAATGAACGTTGGTATTAAGCGTAAATCTTGGTTCAATTTCTAAAGCTTCTCAATTTCCGAAAAGACACTTAAGTTGGTTTAAGCGTTTCGTTAAAGATTTAATTCATTACCATAAAGATAAACCATCATTAATATACACAAAAACCACGAACTTTGGACGCTTCATTAAATCCTAGTTCGTGGTTTATTTAATATTAAATGTCTACAAATGACACACTCGCTATTTTAGCGATGACATCTATTTACGCACACGCTTGAAAAGCCATTTTAATATAACGGCTAAAACGATTATAATACCTGTTCCTAAAGCAATTGTTAGAATTGGGTGTGACTCCCATAAACTTAAAACACGTGTCTTAGATGCCTTAATAATTGGTTGTTCAAGTTTAACTGTAGGTGGGCCGTATGCATCTGAAATAAAAGTACGCTCGTAATCGATATGTAGACGATCGTCTTCGATGACATATTTAACATCCTTTTTAGTCATGTTAACAGGAAGAATGTCATAAAAATCTTGAGATACATAATATTTTTTGTCGTTAATCGTATGAACGCCTTCTGAGAAGATTTTAATGCGTTTGTATTGATTGAAGGCATTGTTCATTAAGCTATTACCGATTTTATTACGTTCTTTTTCGCCGCCTAGATATTCATAATCGCCAGCACCAAGAATAATTTGATAAATACGTAAGCCGTCACGTTTCGTTGTAATAGCGTGGTTATAATCAGCTACATCGCTTGAACCTGTTTTAAGTCCATCCGTTCCTTCTAAACTCATGTTACCCCCTTCAAGAGAGTGGTTATATGTGTAGTACGTTACACCGTGTTGAGTAGGTGCGACTTGTTTCGTAAAATCAATAATTTTAGGTGTATCTGATACGGCTCTTTGTGCGAGTATTGCATAGTCTTTCGCCGTTGTTGTCGCATATTCTTCAT
>NZ_JH815595.1:106993-119905 GCF_000298075.1 Staphylococcus massiliensis CCUG 55927
AAAGCAAAGATATAACATAAAATGACTTATCAGAAGTCTTATATCATCGTATATTCGGAGATGATATAATATATAAGTCGCCTATCTCTCAGGCGTCAATTCAGACGCAGAGAGGAGGTGCATATCAGATGGTCGAAGCTCTTGTTCACATCACGACCACAGTCATCAGTGGTTGTATTGTTGCGTTATTTACGCATTGGCTACGTACACGTAACAATAAGAAAAAATAGGCGATATTAGTCAACACCTAAAAATCCCCTCACTATTGCGAGTAGTGAGGGGATTGGTGCATATAATACACGAAGCTCTTGTTAAATATATTATAACACCATAGTGGATAGGAATGCAAAAGATCAAAAACAAAAAAGAAAGACTTAAAACCTGATTAATTCTGTAATTAAAAAAAGTATTTTGATTATATTCTCATCAATGGGGGAGTAGTTCAAATATATCTATGTATAACTTTTATTTCCGTTCCTTTCGTATTCCCTTTATGAATTCCTCATGGATAAATCCCCAATCACACATAGCACTTAATACGGGCTCCAATGATTTTCCATGTTTAGATAAAGAATATTCTACTTTTGGAGGGATTTCGTGATAAACAACACGAGTGATTAGGCCATCCCTTTCTAAGTCTCTAAGTTGTTGCGTTAGTACACCCTGTGTTATTTCAGGAATTAAATGTCTCAATTCCCCGAAACGTTTTGTGCCTTTTACTAAAAGAATAAATAATATATAAGGCTTCCACTTACTACCAATTGCTTGAAGCGTGGTAACAATTCTATATTTTGATTGTTCATCCAACAGAGTATCTCCCCTTTAAAATAACAATGTATAATCATAAATTCGTACTAAGTATATTAATCATATCAAATGAAAAGAACAAAAATAATAAATTAGCCTGATAGATTTCTTGTTTTGTATATATGGATAATTTAACAAAAAATAGGAGTTATTATATCGTACGTGATTGAATTAGTACCTTTTAACATACTAAGTATGAAAGATATGTCTACTTTTCAATCTGAATTTAGATCGGCATAATTATTATAAAGTACAAAATACTTTGTACATATAAAGAAACAATATACCTTCCATTTATTTCATCTTGTAATGAACAGTGTTCTATCATTTTTCGTACTTTTAGGTAAATATTTGAAATTGGAGTTGATTAAATGCCCTTTGTAATTTATGTATTAGGATTACTTATTTTTGCACAAACAACATCAGAATTTATGGTCGCTGGTATAATGCCAGTTCTTTCGGAAGAGTTTGGCGTATCTATCTCTTCTATTGGTTACCTTATTTCAGCTTATTCGGCAGGTATGGTCATCGGAGGCCCCATACTTACCTTAGCTTTACTTAAAGTGGCTCGAAAAAAAGCCCTGTTGACTCTTACTTTTGTGTATTTAATAGGTCAGATACTTGGGGCGATGGCACCCAATTATGAGATAATGTTCGTAGCACGTTTAATTACGGGAATTAGTTCTGCTGCTTGTTTTGGTCTATGTATGGCGATTGCTTTTCAATTAGTGAGTGCGCATACTCGCGGACGTGCTGCTTCCATTGTTTTGGGTGGTTTAATGCTGGCAACCGCAGCTGGTCTTCCAATTACTATTATGGTAGAACAATATTTTGGATGGCGCGCTAGCTTTTGGACTATTGCCTTATTAGTTTTATTAGCAGGCATATTAGCATATATCTTTATTCCATCTGTTGCTCAACAAGAACAGACCAGTGTTCGAAAAGAACTTGGTTTATTTAAAAATTATTCTTTATGGGCGGCTTATGTAACAAGTATGGTAGTTATAGGTGCAATTATTACAGGATTTAGTTACTTTACACCAATTTTAACTAGTATTTCGGGAGTTAAATCGACAACCGTTCCTTATATTCTTGCTGGTTATGGTATAGCAATGGTAATAGGGAATGTTATTGTGGGTCGATTGGCTGATACTTATATGATTTCAGTTTTAGTTGTAGGACTTAGCGTCTTGACAGTTACCTTTGTGGTATTTGGACTTTTTACAGAACTTCCTATGATTGCTGTAATTTCAATAATCACTGTTGGTTTTGTAGGATTATCAATGAATCCTGCTTTAGCCATTCGTGTAACTAGAGTTGGTGGTACAGGTACATTAGTTGCCAGTGTCCATAATTCGATGATTAATTTAGGGAATACATTTGGTCCTGCGATTGGTGGGTTCGCTATTGAGGCTGGATTTGGATTAGCTTCTCCATTATGGGTCGGTTTAATTTTATCTATTATTGCTCTAATATCTTTATTACCTATTGTTAGAGGTAATATCCCTTTTCTTAATACTAAATAGGTGGTCAACATATCTATAGAAAAATAATGGTTCTGTTGCAAAGTTAAAAATCATGTAATATTTATACTGAAAAACGAAAAATAATTAATACTAACAAAACTCTTTACTGTTAAAACAATATTTGCTTTTATAGTTTTGTATAGATGTGCATATAATTTTAACTTTGCAACAGAACCGAACAGAATATATAATAACATATGAAAGGTCAAGATTAATCTTGACCTTTCATATATCTCCATAATGCATGAGTTGTTAAAACTAGTCCCATAGAAAAAAAGAAAACAATAATAATGTTTAATACTATACTTAAGAAATTATAAGTCGGTAAGTATATAAATAAAAGGAACATCGGGATAGTAAACAATAAATCCCACCATCCTAAAGATAATAAAGATTTTTTTAGATTTTCCATAAGATCACCTATTTTTTTATGAGAGTACTTTACATGCTGCATCTTCCCCGCCGAATTTTTCAACAGCTGTTTGGAAAATGTATCTACAAGCAGCTCCTCCAGCGAATCCAGTAGCAGCACCAAATGGTCCGCTAACCATAGCACCAGCTGCACCAGCTCCTAATGACACCCCAATGCAAGCTGAATAACTAGAGAAAATACATGCCCACTTAAGTGCAGCTTTATTTATAGCATATGTTGTAACACCATTATCTACAGCTGTATTTTCATTAACTATATCACCATTATTATTTGCCTCAGATTTTAAAATGTAATTGTTATTAATATCATATAAAGTAAAAGTAGAATTTCCATTAGATAATTTCTTTTGAATAATATAATATTCAATTTTATTACCTTCTAAATAGTAATTGTAATATACACCATTTTCATCTTTAGCATTGATAAAACCTACATTATCTTTTTTAACTTTATAGTTATTATTCAACAAATTCTCTTGTGTTAATTTGTGTTTTTTAAGTGTTGCATCAAGATTTTGAACTTGGTTTAAATCGACTCTTTCTACATCATCTTTGTTTAACACCTTATTTTCAGAGGTTTTATTCTCTTCTGCTTACGTTACAGGACTAAATAACGTTGCAAAAGTAACTAAACAAGAAATTAAAATAAGTGAAATCTTCTTCATTGTAAATTTCCTTTTAAAAATAATTGTTTTTACAATTTTAGTATAAAGAAAAAAGTAGATTTTTAAACCGCTTACAAAACAGTCACAATATTGTAACGGATCATAAATTTATTACAATTAATTTATGATCTGTTAGCTTCCTCTGCTCAAAGTATAGAATTAAATTCACTTAAAACTAAAAATCAGAAAGCCAAATCTAATCTTGTAAAACCGTCATCTTCCACAAGATTTATGGTAATTTACGCAATCGTATCATTTTATGTATAAATCTTTTTGTAGCTAATCCTAAAAAAGAGATTAAGCAACTTTATGCTGCTTAATCTCTGTGTTTTAGCTCACCAGTCCTATTTGAAAGAGAGTCTATAAAAGAAAATATCGTCTACTATCAACTACTTTGAATATTACTTTTTAGATATGAAATGTCTTTAAATATTTTTCTTTTTAAAAGCATAAATTACCAATGCTAAAAAGATAATAATATAGACAACATTACCAATATATAATTCGTGCATTTCTAGTTTAGTCATTTTTTTGAATAATTCGTTATCTAATACTTGTGTACTTAAATTCAACATGTTGATAGGATTCCATTTTAACCATTCCCATTGAGCAATTGCCGCAAATAGTATGCCTGAAACAACAGAAGAAGCAAAGTAAAAGACAATTCCTACAGCAATCGAAACACCTGGTGATTTTAAAAGGCAAGAAATTAATAATGTTAAACTCAATATTAACCACATACCAATATAAGTAGCTAAAGCAGTTAATAAGTGCTCTTGTAACAGTGATAAATTGTCCCCAGATTGTTTTAAAATATCCATATCTGAGAATAGGATTAATTTTAAACCTAAGCTTATCAAGGTAGTAACAATAAATAATATTAATGAATAAATAAATAAAGCGATAAATTTACTTAAAATAATACTCATTCTTGAGTAGTTTCTATAAAGTAAGTTCTTAATTGTACCGTAGTGGAATTCCATAGTGATTATGGTTGCCGCTTGAATAATCATTAAGAAGATAATCCAAGCAAATCCTGTATACCCTTGTTTGAACTGTGATTCTGGCTTAAGTATATCTTCATAATTATTACTTAAGACTGCCATAGCAATCATTATAATAAAGATTATAATTGGGATAATAATGGATGATTTCTTTTTAAATATCTTATAAAGTTCTTGATTAATTAAAGTGCCCATTATGATTGTTCCCCCTTATGATCAATAATATTAAGTAATATGTTTTCTAAATCACTTTCATTTGATTGGTTCAATTCTTCCATAGTAGTCTCTTTAATAATTTCACCTTTATCAATAATTAAAATTGAGTCTGTAACTTTAACAAGTTCACTTAAAATGTGACTAGATATTAAAAAAGTTACACCTTGATTTTTAAAGTCTATAATTGTTTCTCTCACATTTTTCACAGCTTTTGGATCTAAGCCATTCATCGGTTCATCTAAGATAACTAATTGGGGGTGATTTAAAAGAGCAAGAGCGATGCCTAACTTTTGTTTCATTCCTAAAGAATAAGTTTTTGCTTTACTATGTATAAAATCATTCATTTCTAACTTATCAACAATTTGCTGAATATTACTCGTGTCTTTATCTTCATTAATAAGCTTCATATTTTCAAAACCAGTAAGAAATGGATATAAACCAGGGTTTTCAATTAGAGCACCTATATCATTACTTTTGTTCGAAGTATGTGATTTCAGAGTTCCTGATTGATAACTAGATAGACCTAAAATAACTTTCATTAATGTTGTCTTGCCTGCACCATTTCCACCTACTAAACCAATAATATCCCCACTACTAAGTGTGAAGGATACATCTTTTAGAATCTTTTTACTTTTGATGTTTTTACTAATTTCGTTCAAAGTTAACAATTCCATAATACTCCCCTTTTGATTTTGTGGCTTATATATTAATATTACCACACAAACAATTATAAATATATAATTAGTGTGATATCGATACTATTTAAATTATAAAAAGTATATATTGTCAAAAAGATGGTTCTGTTGCAAAGATAAAAATATAACTAATCACTAATTTATCAAGTAAATGTTCAACTCATTTTTTATTCATTTATATTAATTAATGAATAATGGCTAGCAATCTTGATTGCCAAACCTCTAAAATGCTTGAAGAGTTAGAGTTAAAAATAAAAACGTGTTACATTCCCTTATTAAATGCATTTGTCTCTCAATAAATTTTTGAAATACTTGATTTTTTCTTTTTTGTCAGTATACTATTCTGTGATATATTACACAAAACAACCTTGTTTTTTTACAAAACAATGCCGGTTCTGTTGCAAAGTTAAAATTATATGCACATCTATACAAAACTATAAAAGCAAATATTGTTTTAACAGTAAAGAGTTTTGTTAGTATTAATTATTTTTCGTTTTTCAGTATAAATATTACATGATTTTTAACTTTGCAACAGAACCTTCTGTTCTCTATTTAAGTAATAACGGCTAGCACTTTAGCTGTTATTTTTGTTTAAACTGAATAAGAAAAATTAAAATTAATCATCAAATGATTGATGAAATTGACGAAGAAATTTGATGATAAATTTTGATATTCTTTTTAAAACGTTAGCGAAAAAGCTAGCGTTTTTTATGTTGGTTTTAAATTAGATATTTAAGCGTTTCATACAAAAAATACAAAAAAATGAAATCCTATATATCCTAGGCCTTTAATAAAGATTGTCAAATCAATAAAAAATATCTGGTTCTGTTGCAAAGTGAAAAATAATGTAATATAAATACAAATAAATGCAAAAACAATCAATATATATAAATGATTTATCGTTAAAATAACATTTATTTTTTATATTTGCATAGTATTGTATACTAATTTTACTTTGCAACAGAACCTGAAAATTCAATGTGATTGAATTTTCATTGAATGTATATCAAACTAGTAGATATAGACATGTAATATGAAACTTGAAAGGAAATGAACGTAAATGGCTAATAAAAATTATAATGCAGCTAACATAGTTATTGATACTCTAAAAAATAATGGTGTGGAATATGTATTTGGTATTCCAGGAGCGAAAATTGATTATTTATTTAATGCACTTGAAGATGATGGTCCAGAATTGATTGTTACACGTCACGAACAAAATGCGGCAATGATGGCACAAGGTATAGGAAGATTAACTGGTAAACCTGGTGTAGCTCTTGTTACAAGTGGTCCAGGCGTGAGTAATCTAACAACCGGATTATTAACAGCAACTTCAGAAGGCGACCCTGTACTAGCGTTAGGTGGACAAGTCAAACGTAATGATTTATTACGTTTGACACATCAAAGCATTGATAATGCAGCCTTATTAAAATCATCTACAAAATATAGTGTAGAGGTACAAGATCCTGAATCTTTATCAGAAGTCATTACAAATGCAATGAGAACAGCAACTTCAGGTAAAAATGGTGCCAGTTTTGTTAGCATTCCACAAGATGTGATTTCTTCACCTGTTGAATCTAAAGCCATATCATTATGTCAAAAACCAGATTTAGGTGTCCCAAGTAATCAAGATATTAATGATGTAATTGAAACAATTAAAAATGCATCATTCCCTGTTCTTCTAGTGGGTATGAGAAGTTCCAGCGTAGATGAAACAAATGCAATTCGTAAGTTAGTTGAAAAAACAAATTTACCAGTTGTAGAGACATTCCAAGGTGCCGGTGTTATTAGCCGAGAACTTGAAAATCATTTCTTTGGTCGTGTTGGATTATTCCGTAATCAAGTGGGTGATGAATTACTACGTAAAAGTGATTTAGTCATCACAATCGGTTATGATCCAATTGAATATGAAGCAAGTAATTGGAATAAAGAATTAGATACAAAAATTATCAATATTGATGAAGTTCCAGCTGAAATCACTAATAATATGCAACCAGTGAAAGAATTAATAGGTAATATTTCTGGAACAATCGAAATGATTTCAGAAAAAGTGCATGAACCATTTATTAATGAACAGCACTTAGATGAATTAGAACAATTAAGATCATACATTATTGATAAAACAGGTATTAAAGCAATACATGAAGATGGAATATTACATCCAATTGAAGTTATCGAATCTATGCAAAAAGTTTTAACAGACGATACTACGGTAACTGTCGATGTCGGAAGTCATTATATTTGGATGGCACGTAAATTCAGAAGTTATCATCCAAGACACTTATTATTCAGTAATGGTATGCAAACGTTAGGTGTAGCATTACCATGGGCGATTTCAGCAGCGCTTGTAAGACCGAATAAACAAGTTGTCTCAGTAGCTGGTGATGGTGGTTTCTTATTCTCATCACAAGATTTAGAAACAGCAGTTCGTAAAAAATTGAATATTATTCAATTAATTTGGAATGATGGTAAATATAATATGGTTGAATTCCAAGAAGAAATGAAATATGAACGTTCGTCAGGTGTAGACTTTGGTTCAGTTGATTTTGTGAAATATGCAGAATCCTTTGGAGCAAAAGGAATGCGTGTAACAAATCAAGAAGAATTAGAAAATGCGATTAAAAAAGGTTATGAAATTCAAGGACCTGTAGTCATTGATATACCTGTAAATTATAAAGATAATATGAAACTTTCAACCAATATGTTGCCTGATGCATTTAATTAATAATCAAATAGTAATTGAGGAGTGAATCTTTTATGACTAATATCTTATATCAACACGGTACATTAGGAACATTGATGGCAGGACTATTAAAAGGTACTGCCTCAATTAATGAAATATTAAAACATGGAGATTTAGGTATTGCGACTTTAACGGGATCGAATGGAGAAGTGATATTTGTGGATGGTAAGGCTTACCATGCTAATGAACATAAAGATTTTATTGAATTAAAAGGTGATGAATTAACACCTTATGCGACAGTGACGAAATTCAAGGCAGATACAACATACCAAACTAAAGATAAATCATCTGACGATGTTTTTGACGAAATTAAAGAAAACATGATGAGTGAAAACTTGTTTTCAGCTGTTAAAATTTCTGGAGTATTCAAAAAAATGCACGTTCGCATGATGCCTGGACAAGAGCCGCCATATACACGATTAATTGATTCGGCACGCAGACAACCCGAACAAACTGAAACGTATGTTGAAGGAACTGCTGTTGGTTTCTTTACGCCCGAACTATTCCATGGTATTGGATCTTCAGGATTTCATATACACTTTGCGAATGATGATCGTAACTTCGGCGGCCATGTGCTAGACTTTGAAATAGAAGATGCTAAGGTTGAAATTCAGAACTTCGAAACATTCGAACAACATTTCCCAATCAATGATGAAATCTTTAATAAGACGGATATTGATTATAAAGATATTGCAGAGGAAATTAGAGAAGCAGAATAGTATCTTAAAAATTAAAAGAGGAGTATAAATTGCTTTGTTAGTGCATTCATTTGATCCATTTCATAATTTGTTGTTATCTTCAATTGTTGCTGCTATACCAATCATTCTTTTCTTACTGTGTTTAACAGTATTTAAAATGAAAGGTGTTTATGCTGCATTAACAACTTTGATTATAACAATATTAGTAGCATTATTAGTTTTTAAATTACCATTGAGCATTGCTGGAGGAGCTACATTTGAAGGTTTCTATCAAGGTATTATTCCCATTGGTTTTATAGTTATTATGGCCGTATGGTTGTATAAAATTTCTACCAAAAGTGGTCAATTTGATGTTGTTAAAGACAGTATAGCTAGTATTTCACAAGATCAACGTATTCAATTATTACTAATCGGTTTTGTATTTAATGCATTTTTAGAAGGCGCAGCCGGATTTGGTGTACCAATTGCTATATGCGCTGTATTACTTACGCAGCTGGGATTCAAACCTTTAGAGGCAGCTATGTATTGTTTAGTAGGTAATGCTGCCGCTGGGGCTTACGGTGCAGTAGGAATTCCAGTAGCTATTGTTGATACGTTAAATTTATCAGGTGATGTTTCTGCTACCGAGGTAGCACTCGTGGGTAATTTAACACTAGGATTTATTAGTTTCTTTGTGCCTTTCTTATTAATATTTATGATTGATGGGTTCAAAGGAATTAAAGAGATATTACCATCTATTTTAGTTGTTTCTGTAACTTATACGTTTTTACAAGTGATTATAACATCATTTGCAGGTCCTGAACTTGCAGATATTATACCTGGATTGGCAGCTATGGTTGCACTAGCATTATTCTCTAGTAAGTTTCAACCTAAAAACATATTTAGATTACAACAAAATGAAGAACCTAAACGTGTAGCTAAACATTCATTCAAAAATATTGTTTATGCATGGAGTCCTTTCATCATTTTAACTGTTATTGTACTTATATGGAGTTCATCATTCTTTAAAGGATTATTTGAAAAGAAAGGACTATTACACTCTCTTGTAATTAATTTTAATGTACCTGGTACGATGAATGACGTAACGCACGCACCAAATGTACTCACTTTTAATTTTATTGCACAAACCGGTACAGCTATATTAATTACAGCTATTTTGACTATTATTATTGCAAATAACATGAATTTTAAAATTGCTGGGAAACTATTAGGATTAACAGTGAAAGAACTATGGATTTCTGTATTAACAATATGTTTTATCCTAGCTGTATCTAAAGTAACGACTTATGGCGGATTAAGTAGTGCTATGGGCCAAGGTATTGCTAAAGCTGGATCTATATTTCCACTATTATCACCAATTTTAGGTTGGATAGGTGTATTTATGACTGGATCAGTTGTAAATAACAATGCATTGTTTGCTCCAATACAAGCCTCTGTTGCTGGACAAATTGGTGCTAAAGGGTCCTTACTTGTGGCAGCTAACGTAGCTGGTGGCGTTACGGCTAAAATTGTATCACCTCAATCTATAGCTATAGCTACTGCTGCAGTTAATGAAGTAGGAAATGAATCACAATTAATGAAAATGACAATGCGCTTTAGTATAGGATTATTAGTATTTGTATGCATCTGGACCTTTCTACTTAGCTTATTAATAAGCTAAGTAGAAATAACAATAATATTACAGAACATGTATCTATTCCATAAAAGAATAGTTCTTATTAAAAATAAGTATTTTAATTTCTGTATGTTTTGTATTACACTAATATTTGTACTTAAAAGAAGGGAGTCAATTATGAATACAAAAGAGTCAAAAACAGTTGTTGTTATTGGCGCTGGTGTTTTAAGCACAACTTTTAGTTCTATGCTTAAAGAATTAGAACCAAGTTGGAATATAAAACTATATGAACGTTTAGATCGTCCTGGTATCGAAAGTTCAAATGAGCGTCATAATGCTGGAACTGGTCATGCTGCTTTATGTGAATTGAACTATACAGTGAAACAACCTGATGGATCAATTGATATAGAAAAAGCAAAAGAAATTAATGAACAGTTTGAGATTTCAAAACAATTTTGGGGTCATTTAGTTAAAAATAATAGTATTTCCAACCCTAAAGAATTTATTCAACCATTACCTCACATTAGTTTTGTTAGAGGTAAAAATAACGTTCAATTCTTAAAGGATCGTTATCATGCTATGAAGGATTTTCCAATGTTCGACAATATTGAATATACAGAAGATATTGAAGAGATGAGAAAATGGGTTCCATTAATGATGGAGGGTCATAGCTCAAGTGATATTATGGCTGCTAGTAAGATTAACGAAGGTACAGACGTTAACTTTGGAGAGCTTACTCGTAAAATGGCTAAAAATATTGAACAACATCCTAATGCCAATGTCCAATATAATCATGAAGTAATAGACTTTAACCATCGAAAAGATGGTAAATGGGAAGTTAAAGTGCGTCAACGTAACAGCGGTGATGTTCAAACTGAACTTGCTGATTATGTATTTATTGGTGCTGGTGGTGGTGCTATTCCACTATTACAAAAAACTGGAATTCCAGAAAGTAAACATTTGGGCGGATTCCCTATTACAGGACAATTTTTAATTTGTACTAACCCAGACATTATAGCCCAACACGATGCCAAAGTTTACGGTAAAGAACCACCTGGCACACCACCTATGACAGTACCTCACTTGGATACTCGATATATTGATGGTGAACGTACATTATTATTTGGTCCATTCGCTAGTGTGGGACCTAAGTTCTTAAAAAATGGGTCTAATCTTGATTTATTTAAATCAGTCAAACCATATAATATTACAACATTGTTATCTGCTGCTGCTAAAAACCTACCTTTAATCAAATATTCATTTGATCAAATATTAATGACTAAAGAAGGTTGTATGAATCATTTACGTACATTTTATCCAGAAGCACGTGATGAAGATTGGCAGTTATACACTGCAGGCAAACGTGTACAAGTGATTAAAGATACTCCCGAATATGGTAAAGGATTTATTCAGTTTGGTACAGAAGTTGTTAATTCTGAAGATCATTCGGTAATAGCTTTATTAGGAGAGTCTCCAGGAGCATCAACTTCAGTATCTGTAGCTTTAGAAGTACTTGAGAAAAACTTCCCTGAATATGAATCTGAATGGACGCCTAAAATACAAAAAATGATTCCATCTTATGGTAAATCACTCATTAATGATACTGCGTTAATGAAAAAAATCCGTCAACAGACATCAAAAGATTTAGAATTAAATTACTATCAAAACAATAAGTAGACTACAATACAATGCTAAAAAGGAATGTTAAGCGTGAAAAAATTATTAATAGTAACAATTATTAGTGCTATTGGTTTTTGTGCACTCAAACGTTACCAAAAACATGTAAACCAAGCACCAAACATAGAATATTAGAGTCAAAATATTTATAAAAATTATTACGTATATTAATTTTATAAAGCCAAATTCAATTTTTAGTGATATTAAAAAGAGGTCTCATATATGAGATCTCTTTTTTCATTGATAAAGTTTTTGGATTCTGTAAGTATAGTACTATAAGAAATCAAGCAGTTTTAAAACACTACGTAAGATGACTTATCGGAAGTCTTATATCATCGTATATTCGAAGATGATATAATATATGCGTCGCCTATCTCTCAGGCGTCAATTGACGAAGAGAGGAGGTGCATTACTTTGCTAATCATTTTCGTTCACATCATAGCACCAGTCATCAGTGGCTGTGCTGTTGCGTATTATACTTATTGGCTTAGTAAACGCAACAAATAATTAATAGGCGACTTATAAGCCAGCATCGAAAAAATCCCCACACTATTGCAGTAGTGTGGGGATTGGTGCATTAATTGTTAATCATTTTCGTTATCTAGATTATAACACTGGTTAGTAGAGAAATGCAAAAGTATACAATCTAACATAAGAAAGACAAATAAACATAATGAATGTGATTTAAATTTGAATATAATAGAAGATGAAAATAGAATTATAGGTGTTTTAAAATTTATATCACCTAAATATAGCAAAGATTTTGAAAATGATTATTTATATTTTAATAACCTTAAAACTTTTCAAAAAATTGAACATGAAGATATAGGAGAT
>NZ_JH815595.1:120231-122750 GCF_000298075.1 Staphylococcus massiliensis CCUG 55927
GACCTTCGTTGAAGGTGCCTGATCTGTAATTACCTTTTGAGGTTTACCAAATTGTTTAATGAGACGTTTGATAAACGCATATGCTGAATGATTATCTCGTTGCTTACGCAACCAAATATCTAATGTATGTCCCTCTGCATCAATGGCACGATATAAATAGTTCCATTTTCCTTTTATTTTGATGTATGTCTCATCAATACGCCATTTGTAATAAGAATTTTATGCTTTTTCTTCCAAATTTGATATAAAATTGGGGCATATTCTTGAACCCAACGATAGACCGTTGAATGATGAACGTTTACACCACGTTCACTTAATATTTCAGATATATCACGATAACTCAATGCATATCTTAGATAGTAGCCAACGGCTACAGTGATAACATCCTTGTTAAATTGTTTATATCTGAAATAGTTCATACAGAAGACTCCTTTTTGTTAAAATTATACTATAAATTCAACTTTGCAACAGAACCACTATATTCAATAATTTTAGGAAAATCTACTGTATCTTCTTTTTGTGTATGTTCTAACATATTATCTCTAAATACTTGATATAATTTCTGTACGTCTAATAAATAAGGATATTTGACTCCATGTACTCGTACTAATTTTGTTATATATGGAGTTAAATTTTTAAACTCTTCTTTCATAGGTTTATGATAAGCTGTTTGAATATACTGAATAAGAGATTGAATACTTAAATATTTAGGATTAAGTTGATTACTTATATCAGTAAAATCAATTTGGTTAAGTTGATCTAGAAGTTCTTTTAAATCAATATTTTTTTTACTCTCAACAGCTTTCTCAATACTTTCATTTCCCCCACAGCAAAAATCAATTCCCACATTTCTAAATATATCAGCTGTTTTAGGATAGTCTGTTACAACATCTGCAACTATATCTTGTTTAGTAATCATTACAATAACCTCCTTATATTTAATATAATTAATCTAAGAGTGTCTTCATAATTAAATGTCATAAAAATTTCATTAAACAAATAAAATATTTAAATGTATAAACCTAATATTTTGATTTAAATAGTGAATAATATAATAATGTTTATTGAGGAGGTTTTATTATGCTTACAGAGCAAGAACAAGATATTATTAAACAAACTGTACCATTATTACAAGATAAAGGAACTGAAATTACTTCAATTTTTTATCCTAAGATGTTTGAAGCTAACCCAGAATTATTAAACATGTTTAACCAAACAAATCAAAAAAAAGGGATGCAATCTTCAGCATTAGCACAGGCAGTATTAGCTGCAGCAATGAACATTAATAATTTAGGTGCAATTAAGCCAGCAATTATGCCTGTGGCACATAAGCACTGTGCTTTACAAGTTTATCCCGAACATTATCCAATTGTAGGTGAAAATTTACTTGCTGCAATTCAAGATGTGACAGGATTAGACAGTGACGACCCAGTAATTCAAACGTGGGCAAAAGCGTATGGAGAAATTGCAGATGTATTTATCAAATTAGAGCAAGAAATTTATAACCATATGTTATGGAAAGGTTTTAAACCATTTAAAATTACAAACATTACACAAGAAACAAGTGACATCAAATCTTTCACAGTTGAATCTGATGAATATGATTTAAGTCAATTCGAACCAGGTCAATACATTACCGTAGATGTTTCTAGTGAAAAGTTACCATATAGAGCTAAACGTCATTATTCAATTATAGATGGAGATGAAAATCACTTAGTATTTGGTGTGAAACGTGATGTGACTACTGAACATGAAGGTGAAGTTTCAACAATTTTACATGATGAAATATCAGAAGGTGACATGATTAATTTATCTGCTCCTGTTGGTGGGTTTTCAATAGAAAATACTGAAAGACCACAATTGTTTATTGGTTCTGGCGTAGGTATGACACCATTAGTTTCAATGTTTAAAAAAGCTGCTTCATTAAACGTTCCAACTCAAATGATTCAAGCGATTGTGACAGAAGATGAACGACCATTTGCTCAAAAACTTGATAGCATTACAGCTAATTATGAGCAAGCACAGTTACATTTACACGTGAAAGATAAAGAAGGCTATTTAGAAGCTAAAGAATTAAAAGAATATTTAAAAGACGAACCAGAAGTTTATATTTGTGGTGGTACAAGTTTCTTACAATCGATAATAAATTCCCTTAAAGAATTAAATTATGATATGAATCATGTTCATTTTGAAACATTCGTACCACGTCTTAGCGTACAAGTTTAAAAATATAAAGAAGGTTTGAATATGAAATTGAGTTCTAGATATTTAAAAGTTTTTATTTTATATATAATAAGTATGTTAGTTTCTAATATTTTTGCATCACATAAATCCTTATATAAGACATTATTACAAGGAGTATTAGGTTATAGCGTATTTGCATTAGGACTTAAATATTTAACTCTCAAAAAAAAGAAATAATAAAATTCTTTTAAATTAAATTTATGACCACTTTTTTGGTCACATATATTTATGAGTGGCTAGCATTTAAGCCACTCATTTTTTGCGTTAGAAAAACA
>NZ_JH815595.1:124335-125894 GCF_000298075.1 Staphylococcus massiliensis CCUG 55927
TTTCATGATGGGATTGATTGAAAAGAAAACTAATATTTACTATGGACTTATTGTTAGTTCAATTATATTTAGCTTATTACACTTAATGAGTGGACAATATGATTTAAAAAATATCATTCTTATCATCATTGGCTTATTTATTGCTGGTATATTTTATGGATTAGTAACTATTTATTACAGAACCATATGGGCTTCTATTGTAATTCATTTTTTATTTGACGCTACACAATTATTTAATATTACGACTAAAAGAGAGAATGAAAGTATTGCAGAATATATTTATAACAGTTCCAATATACTTATAACTGGTGGTGAATATGGTTCTACAGTATCTGTCATTACTATGTTTTCTTTTCTCTTGATGATTATATTTCTATTAATAAAATTAAAAAAGAGAAATGAATAAACTATACATTTTCACTACCCATAATAAGTAATTATGGTAATAAAAAGGACAATTACTATAAATTTATTAAATCAAAGAATCTAATATAGAATGTTATAACCTTGTTACAAATTGTTTAATTAGCAATGTAACAAGGTTGTTTCTTTTAATTTATATTCATTGTGAGATTATAAGGTTATGAAAAGGAGGGAGAAAAAAATTATGCTATCTGAGAAGTTAAAATCTGCACGTTTAGCAAAAGAATTAACTCAATCTGAAGTAGCCAAACAATTATATGTAACAAGACAAACCCTCTCTCGTTGGGAGCAAGGTAAAACATTACCGAATATCTATGCTATCCAAGAATTAAGTAGAATTTACGACATATCATTAAATGATTTAGTGAAAAATACAGTGTTTGAAAATAAGGAGAGTCAAAATGTGAAAAGATTAAACTTTTTCGCTTTATTTGGAGCATTAGTTTTTAATATATTTTTGTTTTCTTTAGTCATATTATTTTTTAGTGCTTCTTTTATAATGTTATTAGGGATATCATTAACTATGATTTTTAGTCCATTGATTTTTATTATTTTTGTTATAAAAGATATACAAGATTTTAATATTTTCCAACTATCTTTAACTATATTTTTCTTTTGTATAGGTTTGTTTTCTATTCCTATATTAAAAAAGTCGATTTACATTTCGTTTAGAGTTTTGAAGAATTATTTAAAGTATAATTATAAATCAGTTTTTCTGAATTGAATTTCAACTCTAAAACTATAAAGAATATAGAAGAAGATACTAAGGAGTTTTTATGAATACGAATTATAGAACAAAGCCATTTATAATCTATATAGTCATCGTTTTTGGAACTACTTATGTTATTGGAGGAGTATTAAATTTTATAAATGATAAAAGCATATTATCAAATTTAATAATGTTATTTCCTTCTATATCTGCAATTATTGTTTGGAGTTATTTTTATAAAAAAAATGAAGGATTTGTCGAATTTTTTTCGTTACGTATTGGTAAGCTTATACATTGGGTTATTTACCCACTTATGATGGTAAGTATTATGACTTTAATCTATTTAATATCTTATATTATAAATTCTAATCTGTTTTATAATTCATTTGGGATGAATTATAAATTATTAACTCCTTTATTAATTAAT
>NZ_JH815595.1:127126-129213 GCF_000298075.1 Staphylococcus massiliensis CCUG 55927
CCCTAACGTTATAGTGACATTATATTTTTGTTATACAATTTTTAACCCCTGTTAGGAACTATAAAAACATGAAAATTTTAATTTGCATGTAGATGGGCAGTGTCTCAAAAATTAGACACTGGTTTTGCTCAAATTTTTGTTTGTGAAAAGCAATTATTTTTATTTGGCTCTCATTTGCGTTTTAAGAGCTAATATAGGTTTTTAGGTATAAAACTATATAAATAACCCCTAATTCTTCAAAATACCCCTTTAAAATTAAAAATAAAGGTATTTAAAATTAGACAAAATAAAAAAGCCAATCCGTATAAAACGAACTGACTTTTAAAGAGCTATTCTTTTATCGTGGAATTAATTTTTATATCTGTGCCACGACACCGATTCTTAAGTATGTAGTATTAATTTTTATATCTGTGCTACAACACCGATTCTTTTGTATTTGATATAAAAATCGACGGAGGTCGATTTCGATTTTAGCACAACGTTCTGAAAGAACGTGTAAGTGCGCCCTTACGGGATTTAACTAGATTATAACGATGAAAAATAGATCTGTAAAGCAATAACTATTGTGATAAAGTTTGTTAAAAAAAGGAGGGTTTTTTGATGCCATTTGGTTCTTTTGTAGCAATTTTATGTGCTTTATTTGTGATATTTTATTTACCTTATGCAGAGAAGAAAAAGAAAAAATAGACCACGTATTTATGCCGAGAAAATTTATTGTGCGTTGAGAAGAACCCTTAACTAAACTTGGAGACGAATGTCGGCATAGCGTGAGCTATTAAGCCGACCATTCGACAAGTTTTGGGATTGTTAAGGGTTCCGAGGCTCAACGTCAATAAAGCAATTGGAATAAAGCGATAATTGTGTTTATCTTTCAGTTTTGTATATTTTTGTGTGTATGATTTTTAGTAGTATAAATACAATTATAGAAATTATACTGTGTAGCAATATTATGCTATCTGGTAAGTCCATAAAAAGAGTTAAGATTAAAAATTCACAAGCTATAATTATTGCGATTAATAATAATAAATTTGTTATTTTCATTTTAATTCCTCCTTTTTTGGTATTGTTAAGGGTTCCGAGGCTCAACGTCAATAAAGCAATTGGAATAAAGCAATATTATGATATGTTTATATTAGGAATGTTTTTAAAGATTTGGGAGTAAATTTAAAGAAAAGGAGTTTTTTTATTTTGAAACTAAAAAAATCATTTGGAACATTAGTAATGAGTGCTGTTTTATTATCAACTATTAGCCCATTTGCAGACGCCAAAGAAAGTAATATTAAAAATGAGCCTTCTACAACAACAGCTAATAGTAGTAATCAAGCGAAATATGTAACGGTAGATGGAGTGAAAATAAATAGAAACCCGAATTTACCAATGAATCCAGAGGCTCAAAACCGAATTGGAGCTACAAAGGTTGTTAAGACTGCTATTAAATTAATAATAAATAATAAAAGTAAAGCAGTTGGTGTGGTAGAAAAAGTAGGTGGTAAAAAGGCAGCTAAAGCTTTTAATAAAGCTTATAGTCCATTAGTAAAAGAGTTAAAGCCTATGTTGAAATGGAGTGAAGTTCCTGCTAATGCCGTAAGAGACGCTGGAATTAGAGCGGGACGCGCAGCTGGTTTATCAGAATCTCAAGCTCATATTTTAGGAGTGACCTTAAAAGAAGCTATATCTTGGCTATTTTAATAATTTAAGGAGATTATTATGTTAAAAGAAAAAGAAAGTTTTAGATTACTTTACCAAGCTATACGAGAACTTGCAGATAAAATTGGAGATAATCAGATAGAAACTAATTCTGTTAGTTTATTATTGTTAGATTTTGATTTTGAACATGATGTATTTGATAAATTATATTTAGCAATTTTAAAATATTTAAACACAGTGAGTATTGAGGATATAAATCATAGTGAGCTTTTAGATTTAATAGCTAATACTATTCCAAAAGATCGAGAGGTTAATACTTTCGTAAAAAACAAAATAATAATTGGTTTTGCTAATAATTATTTTCCTGAATTGCAGGTATTAGCAAATGATATAAAGTCTGATATGGGCAATTTATTAAGTCAGTGATATATTTATTTAAA
>NZ_JH815595.1:130613-132167 GCF_000298075.1 Staphylococcus massiliensis CCUG 55927
CCTTAATTTTTATATCTGTGCTACAACACCGATTCTTTTGTATTTGATATAAAAATCGACGGAGGTCGATTTCGCTTTTAGCACAACGTTCTGAAAGAACGTATAAGTGCGCCCTTACGGGATTTAACTAGATTATAACGATGAAAAATAGACCTGTAAAGCGATAACTATTGTGATAAAGTTTGCTAAAAAGGAGTGTTTTATTTTTATGACTATCAAACAGATTGTGAATGATTTATTAAATAAAAAATGGTCTTTAGAAGATTTGTTTTGGTTAATTTTAATGTGTGTAATATTTAGTACTTTTACTACACCATTTTTAGGTATTCCGATTGGAGTTATTGCTTACTTTTTCTTTTTTTATAAAGATGATGATTTTGATGAGATAGCAGAAAAATATGATTATCAAGACGAGAATAAGAAATAGACCACGCATTTATGCCGAGAAAATTTATTGTGCGTTGAGAAGAACCCTTAACTAAACTTGCAGACGAATGTCGGCATAGCGTGAGCTATTAAGCCGACCATTCGACAAGTTTTGGGATTGTTAAGGGTTCCGAGGCTCAACGTCAATAAAGCAATTGGAATAAAGCAATTATGTTATTTTGATAAAAAAAGGGGGTCCTTGTATGAAGTTTGGAAATTATAAAATTGATTCTTTTTGGTTAATTATGATTATAGGTTTTTTAGCTACTTCTATATTTTTTCCTTTTATGCTTTTGTCTGTAATTATTTTATTGATTTTTGGTTTAGAAAAAGATGATAAAAAAGGTTAAATTTGATTTCTTGATTTTGGTTTTTGAAACGAGTTGAAAACGAGTTTCTTCTTGTCTTGATACTATATAGAAATAACTCGATTTTTAAATTATAGCTCTAATCCTTGATATGTAAGGGTTTAGGGCTATTTTTCTTGTTGAAAGTTATTTTTGACATAAAAAAACCCCAGTAGTATGATTAAAGCGTCTACTCAATAAACAACTACTGGAGGTCTTTTTATATGCAATCTAATACTACTAGATGTATAGACGAAAATCAAGATAACGAAACACTTAAAGATATGACGAAAAGTGGGAAACAACGCCCTTGGAGAGAAAAGAAAATAGACAATGTGAGTTATGCAGATATATTAGAAATTTTAAAAATCAAAAAGGCTTTTAACGTAAAACAATGTGGTAACGTCTTAGAATTCAAGCCTACAGATGAAGGTTATTTGAAGTTACATAAGACATGGTTTTGTAAATCAAAATTATGTCCAGTTTGTAATTGGAGGCGTGCTATGAAAAATAGTTATCAGGCTCAAAGAGTGATTGAAGAAGTGGTTAAAGAAAAACCAAAAGCACGTTGGTTGTTTTTAACACTTTCAACGAAAAATGCGATAGACGGGGATACTTTAGAGGGTTCTGTTGCAAAGTGAAAAATAATGTAATATAAATACAAATAAATGCAAAAACAATCAATATATATAAATGATTTATCGTTAAAATAACATTTATTTTTTATATTTGCATAGTATTGTATACTAATTTTACTTTGCAACAGAACCTCTGAAATACT
>NZ_JH815595.1:132972-146666 GCF_000298075.1 Staphylococcus massiliensis CCUG 55927
CTATATTGTACATCTAAATATCTTAATAACCTCATTGAGCAGGATCACCGTCATATTAAAGTGAGAAAGACGAGATATCAAAGCGTCAATACGGCAAAGAATACACTCAAAGGTATTGAATGTATTTATGGTCTATATAAAAAGAACCGTAGGTCTCTTCAGATCTACGGATTTTCGCCGTGCTACGAAATTAATCACATGTTGGCCAGTTAAGGGAATACTACCATGTTAAAATGATAATTAGTTATATTTTTTCTGACTTTGCAACAGAACCATAAAAAAGATGGTAGTTACAATCAACATATGCATGTGTTGTTATGTGTGAAACCTAAGTATTTTAAAGAACCTGGAGATTATATTTCTCAAAAAGATTGGGTGAAATTTTGGAAACGTGCATTGCAAGTTGATTACACACCTGTTGTTGATATAAAAAAATAAAACCAAATAAGAAAAAAGATTCGGATATAGTTGCAGCAATTAAAGAGACCTCAAAATACTCTGTTAAGTCATCTGATTTTCTAACAGGAAATAAAGAAAAAGATAAAGAGGTAGTGTCGGATCTGGAGCAAGGTTTATACAAAAAAAGAATGTTATCTTATGGCGGATTGCTTAAAGAAAAGCATAAAGAATTAAATTTAGATGATGCAGAAGAAGGAGATTTAGTTCGTACAAGTTATGAAGAAAAAGATAAAGAAGAGAAAGATGCACATTCAATTATTGCTCAGTGGAATTTCAGAAAGCAGAATTATTATTTAAGAAAGTCTTAACAACGTTAGCTGAAAAGCTAGCGTTGTTTTATTAAAAAATACAAAAAAACGTTTGGGGACATTTTGGGTACAGGCACAAGATGTAGGGGTACATTTTGGGTACAAACGCAATTTATAGGGGTACATTTTGGGTACAAAAGCAAAAAATGATTGCACTTTAGAAATCGCTGTATCCCTTGAAATGTCTGGCTTCGCCAGACCATACATTTTTAAATGTATGCATATTTTCCTTATGCTCTTACAAAGCATTTTGGACAAAATCAAGATTTCGGTATTTTTTACAGAAATTTGCCCCTGCAGGAACTAAAAACCGGATTCACTTTTTGAAGGATTATATGCAAAATTTTAGTTTGTATGTAACTGGGCAATGTCTAAAAATCGTCACTGGTTTTGCTAAAAGTTTGTGATGTGAAATCAAAATATATTTATTTGACTCTTATTTGCGTTTTAAGAGCCATTAAATCATTCTGGGATAAATAATATAAAATACCCCTAAATGCTCTAAAAATCACCTTAAAATTGCAAATAAAGGTATTTTAAAATTTGGTATTTAGTGTGATAGATTTTTCGGAGAGGTGGTTTTGTTTTGAAAATCTTTTTATATTTTATATACTTTTTTGTTTCGTTTTTTATTTTAAAATCTTTACTTGATTTAGTAATACCAGCAATTGATTTTCATGTATATTTGAACTTGGTTACTGCATTATTTTTTGCACTTTTTATGATACTACTCGATTTTTTTATTAAAAAGAATAAAAACAAGAAGTAGAACACGCATTTATGCCGAGAATATTTATTGATCAATGAGAAGAACCCTTAACTAAACTTGAAGACGAATGTCGGCATAGCGTGAGCTATTAAGCCGACGATTCGACAAGTTTTGGGTTTGTTAAGGGTTCAGAGGCTCGTTGTCAATAAAGCAATTGGAATAAAGCAATATTTTAATTTAACGCTTGGTGTTTTTGTTTATTTTTGAGAATTAAATTAATCATTAACCACACTATTTGTATGATTAAAGGAATTAAATAAGCAGCTGCTAATACGGCTATGTTAATCCATTTTAATTCAGTTGTTTGTACTGCACCAGATGCATCTACATCTCTCAACCAAAGAAAGATTGAAAATCCTATAAAACTTAAGAGTTCAATAGTGCTTATTATCCACCAAAAAATCCATGAAATTTTCATTATATCCACCTCTGTTTTTTATCTTTGGCTTTAGAATAGCATACATTTTTTTTGGGGTTTAGAAACGAGTTTCTTCTTGTCTTGATACTATATAGAAATAACTCAAGGATTTAAATTGCTCTTAATCGCTTGTGGCAGTAAGCTTTAGTGCGATTTTAGGGGGGAGAATTTTATGGTTTTGGGGGTAAAAATTACACTGTATGTAGATTTTAGATTTTTAGGTTTGAGAGTGATATATTATAAATAATTACATAAAGAAAGAGCCGTTTTACTCCCCTACCAAAGTTCGTAAACGGCTCACCTTAAATCATAGATGATTTATTAATTTAGTATATCTTGATAGTAAACGATAAAAGAGCAGACATCAAGTTATATATTCGATCGGTGAGCCGGTGAGTAGAACGACTTCTAAAAAGGAGTCGATTTTTGGTTCTGTTGCAAAGTTAGAAAAACTATAGCTAATCACCATGTTATCATGTCATATGTTAGCCAGTTAACGAACACTGACATGATAAAAAAGGAAATTAGAGAATTTTTTCTAACTTTGCAACAGAACTGATAATTTAATAGTTTAAAACATTGAAAGGTATACTTTCTGTTTTAGGTTCCAGTAATCTAAAGTACTTTTCGCCTCTATTTTCAATTATTTCCATCAACTCATGTTTTTGTAGCTCTACAATTGCTTCTTCAAACTCTTTTTTACCAAACATAGCCCTTGCACCGGCATTATTAATTTCACCCTCGCTATTATACATGCGTAAATACACGTTACCATTTACCGTTATTTTATCAGTTACCATGAATTTCGACCTCATTTCTTGAATCTCATTAAAAGTCTTTTTATTCATAATAACATTACTAGGGTTTGGTTTCTAATTAAACTATAAATTTGTAACAGAACCGCTTTTGTTAGTATAATTTACGTATTTACATTCGTAAGTACAATTGATACACTAAAAGTGAGGAGATGATACCAAATGGTAAAAACATCCAATGATATCAATAAAACAAATGAACGTGTTTTTAAAAGTGGTAACAGTAAAGCAATCAGTTTAGGCAAACAAACGATTCAACTTACTGATTTTGAAGTTGGCGATAAAGTTGAAGTTCAGCGAATGAACGATGGTATCTTTATCAAAAAAAAAGAAGAATCAATTGAAGATAGAATCACAAACTTTTTTAAAAATGGTGGTAAATACGACGAGCCAGAGATTGACTTTAGCGAAAGTGTAGGGCGAGAGGTATGAATATAAAACAATTTGATATACTTTATATCGACCTAGATCCGACTCGAGGACGTGAAAAACAAAAGATACGACCATGTTTAGTTGTTAATAATAATATGACAATTAATGGTACTAACTTTGTTTGGGTATTGCCAATCACAAATCGTGAAACAAGATTTCCAACTGATGTTGAAATCAAAACTAAAAAAGGTTTGATTACTGGCGTTATAGATACCATTCAAATACGTTCACTAGACTTAAATGCACGCGAACATAATTACAAAGATGAGTTGCAAGACAAGTTAAAGAAAGATGTTTTAAAAGCTATACAAACATATCTAAAGCCATTATAAAACGAAGAGACCGGTTCACAAGGGTCGTGGATACTAGCATCCATGGCCCTAAAATAGTTAATAAGATTTAATGATAAGTAAGTAGAAATAACAATGAAGTATTTGGAGCAATCTTGATAGTGCATGACCTCTTAAGTACCCCTATAATTGAAGCGGTTCTGTTGCAAAGTCAGAAATCATGTAATATAAATACAAAGAAATGTAAAAATAATCAAAAATAGAAGTACGATATATTGTTAAATTAGTATTTAATTTATTGTTTTTGCATAAATTTGTATACTAATTTAACTTTGCAACAGAACCAAACCTTTATTGAAATGGAGTGAAGTTCCTGCTAATGCAGTAAGAGATGCTGGTATTAGAGCGGGTCGTGCAGCTGGTTTATCAGAATCTCAAGCTCATATTTTAGGGGTAACTTTAAAAGAAGCTATATCTTGGCTATTTTAATAAACTAAGGTGATTATTATGTTAAAAGAAAAAGAAAGTTTTAGATTACTTTATCAAGCTATACGAGAGCTTGCAGATAAAATTGGAGATAATCAGGTAGAAACTAATTCTGTTAGTTTATTATTGTTAGATTTTGATTTTGAACATGAAGTATTTGATGAACTATATTTAGCGATTTTAAAATATTTAAACACAGTAAAAATTGAGGATATAAGTTATAGTGAACTTTTAGATTTAATAGACAGTACGATTCCAGAAGATCGAGAGATTAATACGTTTGTAAAAAACAAAATAATAATTGGTTTTGCTAATAATTATTTTCCTGAATTACAAGTATTAGCAAATAATATAAAATCTGATATGGGGAGTTCATTAAGTTAGTGATATATCTACTTAAATTAGTATAAGATAAATTTAGTTT
Organism: Staphylococcus massiliensis CCUG 55927; assembly: GCF_000298075.1. Taxonomy (GTDB): domain Bacteria; phylum Bacillota; class Bacilli; order Staphylococcales; family Staphylococcaceae; genus Staphylococcus; species Staphylococcus massiliensis. Next base: position 137,374 of record NZ_JH815595.1, read on the forward strand.
TTTGGGGCTTTGTACGTTTTCGTACAAAGCTCTTTTTGAAACGAGTGAAACGAGTTTCTTCTTGTCTTGATAATAAGGGTAACTATTACAATCTGGAATAGTTACCCTTAAAGTATTGGTGTGTCTAGGTTTAAACCAAAAAAAGTTGCTTTTTCGTACCTATTAATGTATCGTTTTAGGTGTCTAATCAAAAACATACATAGAAAGGAGAAAAAGCAACTTTTTTTATTGTCATAGTTTGTGAAAACTAAGTTGTTTTTATGTGTTATAACATGGAAAAGTATACTGAGAAAAAACGAAAAAATCAAGTATTTCAAAAATTTATTAAACGTCATATTGGAGAAAATCAAATGGATTTAGTTGAAGATTGCAATACATTTCTGTCTTTTGTAGCTGATAAAACTTTAGAAAAACAGAAATTATATAAAGCCAATTCTTGTAAAAATCGATTTTGTCCTGTCTGTGCTTGGAGAAAAGCTCGTAAAGATGCGTTAGGTTTATCTTTGATGATGCAATATATTAAGCAGGAAGAAAAAAGGAGTTTATTTTTTTAACTTTAACTACACCTAACGTAAAGGCTGCTGAATTGGAAAGTGAAATAAAGCGTTATAATCAATCATTTAGACGTTTGACCAATCGTAAACATTTTAAATCTATTGCGAAAGGATATGTTCGTAAGTTAGAGATTACATATAATAAAAAAAGAGACGATTATAATCCTCATTTTCATGTGTTAATTGCAGTAAATAAATCGTATTTCACAGATAAAAGATATGGTTCTGTTGCAAAGTCAGAAATCATGTAATATAAATACAAAGAAATGTAAAAATAATCAAAAATAGAAGTACGATATATTGTTAAATTAGTATTTAATTTATTGTTTTTGCATAAATTTGTATACTAATTTAACTTTGCAACAGAACCAAAAGAGCCTTGAGGAAATCTAGAGCTCATTTTAATAATGGTATCTACACGCAATGATTATAATGCTAGGATCTTTAATTGTATAAACTAGTCTATGCTCATGATTGATTCGTCTACTACAATATCCTCTCAGATTACCTTTCAATGGCTCAGGTTTACCTTCACCCTCTAAAATACCATCTCTTTGAATACTCCTAATTAAATGGTTAACCTTCTTCAATAATTTTTTATCTTGGATCTGCCAATACTGATAATCTTCAAAAGCTGTAGGTGTAAAAGTTATATTATAATTACTCATAAGCTTCTATATCTACCTCTACTGTGTTACGTCTTTCAGCTTCTGTCATAGATCGAGATAAATATTTAGCATTAGTAGGAGATTGTTGTAAATAAAGTGTTTCCATGATTGAATTATAGTCATCTTCACTCATTAGAACAGCATTACGTTCATTAGTAGTAATTGTTATTGTATCACTATCATCATTTACTTTATCAATAAGTTTTCTAAAGTCCTTACGTGCATTGGAATAAGTTAATACAGTCATATTAGAGCCTCCTAAATTTCATCCTACTAAAATTGTACAATTTATTGTACAATTAGTAAAGGAGGATAACACTGGTTCTGTTGCAAAGTTAAACATCAAGTAACATAAGTACACTATTTAGATATATAACACTGATAGTATTTGAAGGAACTTTAAATCTAGTCCCCAGTTTTAAAGTTTTGTAAGAATGTACAGAAAAATCTCTTTGTAACATACACCAGAACTAGTGACATTAGAGTAGTCAATGTTATAATCCAGGGATTTATTTAAATGTGCTCTATTATATCTAAGAAGTGGTTCTGTTGCAAAGTTAAATTAGTATACAAATTTATGCAAAAACAATAAATTAAATACTAATTTAACAATATATCGTACTTCTATTTTTGATTATTTTTACATTTCTTTGTATTTATATTACATGATTTCTGACTTTGCAACAGAACCTTATTTAATAAATCAAAAAGTATTTGATGCATTCTATAAATCACTTAAAGGTAAACAGGTATTAGTTTATTCAGGATTATTTAAAGAGGCTAAAAAGAAATTAAAAAATGGAGATTTAGATTACTTAAAAGAAATTGATCCAACCGAATATATCTATCAAATTTTTTATATTTGGAAACAAAAAGAGTATTTAGCTAGTGAACTTTATGACTTAACAGAACAAGAAAAAAGAGAAATCAATCATCAAATGATAGACGAAATCGAGGAAGAACAATAACAAAATATGAGTGCTAACAATTGACCTCCCGATAACACCATGTAGTTATTGGGAGGTCAATTGTTGAATTATGCACGAGTATTTTAAAAGTTATTGTGATGACGATGGTAAACGAGTCTTAAAAGTATAATGACAAAATAGCTCGTTATACTAACGTTATAGTGACATTATATTTTTGTTATACAATTTTTAACCCCTGTTAGGAACTATAAAAACATGAAAATTTTAATTTGCATGTAGATGGGCAGTGTCTCAAAAATTAGACACTGGTTTTGCTCAAATTTTTGTTTGTGAAAAACAATTATTTTTATTTGGCTCTCATTTACGTTTTAAGAGCTAATATAGGTTTTTAGGTATAAAACTATATAAATAACCCCTAATTCTTCAAAATACCCCTTTAAAATTAAAAATTAAGGTATTTAAAATTAGACAAAATAAAAAAGCCAATCCGTATAAAACGAACTGACTTTTAAAGAGCTATTCTTTTATCGTGGAATTAATTTTTATATCTATGCCACGACACCGATTCTTAAGTGTGTAGCATTAATTTTTATATCTGCGCTACAACGCCGATTCTTAAATATGCAGTATTAATTTTTATATCTACGCCACAACGTCGATTCTTAAGTATGTAGTATTAATTTTTATATCTGTGCTACAACACCGATTCTTTTGTATTTGATATAAAAATCGACGGAGGTCGATTTCGATTTTAGCACTACGTTCTGAAAGAACGTGTAAGTGCGCCCTTACGGGATTTAACTAGATTATAACGATGAAAAATAGACCTGTAAAGCGATAACTATTGTGATAAAGTTTGTTAAAAAGGAGCGATTTTATGACTGCTATTTGGATATCGATTATAGGTATGTGGTTTTGTATTGGAATGGCGTTTTTTGCTATCAAGAGGAGTAAAAATAAAAAATAGAACACGCATTTATGCCGAGAAAATTTATTGATGTTGAGAAGAACCCTTAACTAAACATGAAGACGAATGTCGGCATAGCGTGAGCTATTAAGCCGACCATTCGACAAGTTTTGGGATTGTTAAGGGTTCCGAGGCTCAACGTCAATAAAGCAATTGGAATAAAGCAATATTGCTTTATAATTTATTTTGAGTAGAAGGGAGTTTTGTTATGAATAGTAATTATGTTTCTATCGATTTTTTTAATGAAATACCGTTGTTTGATTATAATTTTTCTTTGATAAATCATGAATTTGAGCAATGGAATCAAGAATACGAGGCTTTTAATTTTGAATTTAGTGGAGTTGAATTTAAAAGTAGATTGGCTAAAAAAACTCCTAAAAAAGTAGGTTATTTTGTTGCGTTTTGGTGCAAGAATGAGATTAATAAAAATAGACCCTTTAATTTTAAGGAGTCAAAAGATAAGTTGATTATTAATATTTTAGATGGATCTAAAAAAGGTCAATTTATCTTTCCTAAAGAGTTATTGTTTAAAAAAGGAATTATTAGTTCTGAAAAACATAAAGGTAAAATGGCTATTCGCGTTTATCCTAGTTGGGAAAGTGATTTGAATAAAACGGCTGTTAGTACACAGAAGTGGCAAATCCCTTATTTTTTAGATTTTACTAAGGGTTTTGATGAGGAAAAAATTAAGGAATTGTATTTAAGTTGATTTTGATGGTTCTGTTGCAAAGTTAAATTAGTATACAAATTTATGCAAAAACAATAAATTAAATACTAATTTAACAATATATCGTACTTCTATTTTTGATTATTTTTACATTTCTTTGTATTTATATTACATGATTTCTGACTTTGCAACAGAACCCATCAAGATATATATTTGGGTGGACGACTTCTTTTTAGATAAGGAGTCGATTTTTTTATGAGTAAGGAAAATCATTCAAGCCACTTACAAAATAAGGATTTAGAAATTTTTTCTAAAACCGGCTACTCTAATAGCCGGTTAAACCGACATAGAATGTCACTTGCTAGTCCAAAAATGTCTTTTGACGCTATGACAATCGTTGGAAACCTTAATAAAGATAACGCAGAAAAACTATCAAAATTTATGAGTATTGAAACTCAAATTAGACTTTGGGATATTTTACAAACAAAGTTCAAAGCTAAAGCGTTACAAGAAAAAGTGTATATCGAATATGACAAAGTGAAAGCAGATAGCTGGGATAGACGTAACATGCGTGTTGAATTCAATCCTAATAAGCTTATGCATGATGAAATGCTTTGGTTAAAACAAAATATAATTAGCTACATGGAAGATATTGGTTTTACAAGATTAGATTTAGCTTTTGATTTTGAATCTGATTTAAATGATTACTATGCGTTGTCTGATAAGGCAGTAAAGAAAACTATATTTTATGGGCGTAATGGTAAACCAGAAACAAAATATTTTGGTGTACGTGATAGTGATAGATTTATTCGAATTTATAATAAAAAACAAGAGCGTAAAGATAATGCAGATATTGAAATCAATTCAGAATATTTATGGCGTGTGGAAATTGAGCTAAAACGAAATATGGTTGATTATTGGGACGATTGTTTTAATGATTTGCATATTTTAAAACCAAATCTAAAGGTAATTGAAAATATTCAAGAACGTGCAATGCTTTATTTATTAATTCATGAAGAAGATGAGTGGGGCAATTTAGAAAGACGTACTAAAAATAAATATAGAAAAATATTGAAAGATACATCACAAATTGATTTAACAGATTTAATGAAGAATACTTTGAGAGATAATAAAAAACAATTGAAAAAGCAAATTGATTTTTGGCTTTCTGATTTTGAATTTTGAGTGCATTAAATTTTATACACGAAGTGATCATAAAATTTAAAAACGAATTTGCGACCACCATTTTTGGTCGTAGGTTTTGAACTTATGGACTGAATTGTTCAGTCCATTTTTTGTGCTTGCACAAAAACAAGCCTCGCAGAGCACACGGTTTAACGACTTAATTACGAAGTAAATAAGTCTAGTGTGTTTTATTTTATACTTTAATAAATAAAGCTACGCAAAAACATGTGCAGTGGAGGGATTTTAATATGGCGTATTCTATTATCAGAGTTGCTAAAGTAAAATCAAAAACGAATACAAAAGGTATTCAAAAACATGTACAAAGACAAAATAAAAATTATGAAAATATGGATATTGATTTAGAAAAATCATACTTAAATTACGATTTAGTCAATGATAGTCCGATTGATTATAATCAAAAAATCGATGAGAAAATTGAACAAAATTATAATGGGAAACGCAAAATTAGAAAAGACGCAGTAAAACATATTGATGGTTTAATTACATCTGGTAATGAATTTTTTAAAAATCAAACACTTGAAGAAACAAAGCAGTTTTTTGAACATGCTAAAACGTTTTTAGAACAAGAGTATGGAAAAGATAATTTATTATATGCAACAGTGCATATGGACGAAAAAACACCTCATATGCATTATGGGGTAGTTCCGATCACAGAAGATGGTCGATTGAGTGCGAAAGAGGTTTTAGGTAATAAAAAGGCACTAACTGAATTTCAAGATAGATTTAACGAACATATCAATAGTTGTGGTTATGACTTGAGTAGAGGTATAACAAGGGGCATTACACCGAGACGACATGAGCAGATAAGTCGTTATAAAAATTTAACAGATTATCACAAAGAAGAATATGAGCACGAGAGCCGAAAATTAGACCGTATAAAGCAAGAAAGCGAAGAAGTAATGGAACAGTATCAAAATGCTTTAGATGTTCTAAAAAAAGCCTATAAATGTCCCATATGAGCTTGAAACTGAAAAAGTTGGTGGACTGTTCAACAAAGAAACACAGGAAACAGGCAACGTCGTTATTGATAAAAATAAATTTGATTTATTGCAGGAACAAGTAAAAGCTTCTCAACTCATTACTGATGATTATGAATATATTAAAAGCGGAAAAGCTTTAAAAGATTTTGAGGAAAAAAATAAAAAATTAGAAGATAGATTATTAGACGAACAGATTAAAAATGGAAAAGTAATAGATGAATACAATGATTTAGCGGGTAGTTATAATAATTTATTGGAACAAACTCAAGAAAAAGAAAAAGAGTTAAACCGTTCGTATAAACTATTTAACAATGTGTTTAAGTTGATTAAAGGTGTAATGAAAGAAGAAACATATCATTCTTTGATTAACCATATTGATAATCACTTAGAAAGCTCAAAAATGCGAGAAACAATGATTGTAGATGATAACGATGAACAATTCTTTAAGAAAAAATATCAAAGACAAGAACCAGAAATTATTTTTGAAGATGAACGAGATGATGGCTATACTTTATAAAGACGACGCAATTATGCCGAGAAAATCTATTTGTCGATGAGAGCCCTTAATTAGACTAAAAGCGCCAGCGGGAGGATAGCGTCAGCTATCAAATCGACCGATGGACAGCTTTAGGATTATTAAGGAGCGCAGAATCGTCGACAAATAGAGGAATTGGAATAATGCAATATTTTTTAGTGTTTTTAAAAAAAGAGGAGGTTTAGATTTAATATGGCAAACTTTTTCAGAAAATATTCGAACACTTTTTCTTATATAATTATTTTTGGTGTATTCCTGTTTCTTATTATGGGTCCTTTAGGTGCAGCAGCAGGGATAGTAATTGGAATTGCTGTTGGGCAATATGAAGATATGAAAAAAGAAAATAAATAAAGACTTGATCAAATTAGACCAAGCCTTTTGATAGTGTTATATTAATAACAAAATAAAAAAGAAGTCGCCCACGCCCCTACCAAAGTTTGTGTGCGACTACCTTAAAAAACATTTATGTTTTTGAGTGTTTTGTATATCTCGATATTAAACGATATTTATGCATACATCAAGAGGTTCTGTTGCAAAGTTAAATTAGTATACAAATTTATGCAAAAACAATAAATTAAATACTAATTTAACAATATATCGTACTTCTATTTTTGATTATTTTTACATTTCTTTGTATTTATATTACATGATTTCTGACTTTGCAACAGAACCAAGTTTGGTCTAAATATCCTCGTTAAAGTTGGTATAAAACTTTTAAATATTATAGTTTTTTTCGTTATAAACTTTTATTCCATTTTTTATCAGCAGTGCTGAAAATACTCCAACTCCACGTTTTTTTCTCCGTTAAATTCGCCTGTGTAAATATGTTCCGTGCTACAAGTTGGACTGTCGGATTTTAGTATTAATGTTTCGCAATTTATTTTTTGACAAGTATCTAATGCCTTCATTGCTCCGTTTATATATTCTTTTGTAACGTCGTTCCCCTGACTATCTATAATTTTGGCTCTATTTTCTAAAACATCGAAACCATCTCCTCCTACAATTTCTGCAGGATTTCTTGGTGTTGATAATCCACCTAATATTTCAGGACATATTGGTTTTGCTATACCTTTATCTACCAATTTTTTTAAGTTATTGTTGAGTTTATTTCCTCCGTCATATCTAACATTTTGGCCGACTAAACATGCGCTTATAAAAATCATATATTATCCTCCAATTTTTAGGTTTAAGAAACGAATTGAAAACGAGCTTCTTCTTGTCTTGATACTATATAGAATAACGTTTTTTTAAATAGGGATAGGCACTTATATATATTAGCTTGAATAATTTTAAAAATTTGAAGGTACTTATATTTTATTAAAATCAAGGTTGCTATTGTTACTTTTTGATATTTATTTAAACATAAAATGACTTATCGGAAGTTAGCTATTATCACATATTCAAAGATGATATAATATAAAAGTCGCCTATCTCTCAGGCGTCAATATAGACGTAGAGAGGAGGTGTAATTATGCTTGATAACTTTGTTCACATCATGACCACAGCAGCGAGTGGTTGTATCGTCGCATTATTTGCGCATTGGCTACGCAATCGCAACGATAAGAAAAAATAGGCGACTATAGTCACACCTAAAAATCCCCTCACTACTTCCGATAGTGAGGGGATTGGTGTATTATGCTTAATAACTTTGTTAAGTAGATTATAACACTGGTTAGTAGAGGAATGCAACAGAACCATATTTAATATGATTAATATAGGTATTTGGCCAATGGTCATTCTAGCATTATTAATCATAGCTAATAGTATTTTTATGGTTTACAAGACAGTAGACGTTAAAAAACGCAAATGACAAAAAAGCAATCTCACTCTTAATTTATGTGAGATTGCTTTTATTTATCATAATAATATAATGACGTTTCAAGCACATTATTTAATGTTACAAACACTTCTTCAACTGTATAGTTATAGTCATTTTCTACCCAACGTCGTAGTACTTCTATTACGCCACTACTGTAAAAATCAGCTACAATTTCAGGATGTTTACTTTCTCTAATCTTTTGCACTAAGGGGTCACGCTTACGAGTTGAATTATTTAACATCATTTCGCGACCCACATTCGTTAAACTTCTAAATACATCTGCCTGTCGAGACGAAACTAATAGATGCTTAAAAATCTTTTTATTATTACAAATGTAATAAATAAAGTCTTCAAATGATTCAGAGGTTGTAATGTCTGCTGATGTGTCACCTTTAGCTATAATTTGTTGTGCAATAAAGTCAGGTAAAGTGTAGAGTAATTCATATTTATCTTGGAAGTATCTATAGAACGTACTGCGGTTGATTTCTGCAATATCACATATTTTTTGAACCGTGATTTCATCAAAATGATAATCATGTAAAAGTATAAACACTGTTTCATGAATATGTTTAATCATACGCTTTTGATTTGCTGACGGCATTATCTGATTCTCCTATTTATTTAATCTAGTCAGATAGCCTGACGTAATAAGAGTAATTTATCACAATAAAGTTGATTTTTCCAAACATAACAACTGATACTACGTTTAAATTTGTTTATAAAAAAAGAGTAAATAAGTTATTTGAAACGTTTAATACTATAAGAGCGATATAAAAAAGTAGGAGCGAAACTGAGTTTAGTTTCACTCCCTCGCAATATAGCTACGATTGAGAAGAGTTTGTCTTAAGCGCCTTCTCAACTTGGTTTGCTACTGTAAATTTGCATTATGAGTTTTAAATATGCTACACCAAACGAGCATATTCTTTATTTGTCTATCTTAACTTTGTAATTAGTTAGTCTCAATATCT
>NZ_JH815595.1:147313-151829 GCF_000298075.1 Staphylococcus massiliensis CCUG 55927
TATTTTATTAATATAGAATAGAAATGGACGTTATTTGTATGGATAAGTGTAACCTAATTGTATAGATAAATGTATTTTATATGGCTCATATTTGCGTTATAAGCGACAAAAAAGACTTAGAGATATAAGAATAAACCTATAATTTTGGAGATTGCTCTAAATACCTCCTTAAAATGCAAAATAAAGGCATTGGAATATCACACGCGCTTTTTGGGTTTAGCACGATACCATTTTGGTATGTAAGTGCGCCCTTGGACAATGAAAAATAAAAATCTTAATTAAATAGAGTTTAACTAAGATAGTCACGAAAATCTAAGTTATTGATTTTATGAGTATTTTCAGATGTTTGGAATTATGGGATTGATTGTAGTATGAACGAAAATAAAGGTTAATCATTATTTAATCAGTTATATCTCTCCCTTATTAGTATTATGTGACTTTTCTATTAAATTAACTAAATTCTTTATTATTCTTTTTTCTATAGCATTTACATATTTCATTTCTTTTTCTACTACATTATATTCTTTGCGTTTCTTTAATAAATTATATAATGACTTATGAAGTTTGTTATCATGATTTTGAAAATAGTATACAAAGAATTCTCTTTGCTCTTTAGATTCGTACTTAAAATTTATTATAAGAGCTATATAGCCATAAAATTTAATTTCGTCATCGATATCTTTATTTTTGTAAGTAAATACTTCTTTAATATTATTTAATGTATTAAAATTACGAGTGTTTTTCTCTATTAATCCTAAAAAATACGCAAATTTAGTTATCTCTTCTTTATTAGCATAATTTTCTAATTTTTCAAGTGTTTCTTCACTGGTTGTATCTTCATCATACATATAACTAATTACTTGAAATATTTGTTCTTCATCTTTTCTTTTCAATAAAATATTCATAACCTTATATCCATCATTCGTATTTGATGGATATAAACTTAAAAATATCATTACCCCATTAATAAAAACACTTAAATACACATATATACTGGGTAAGGAGGTATTTAAAGGTATTAAAATTAAAGATATAATAACTAGTAATAAATTAAAAATTGAGCCACTTAAAAAAAAGACTAGCAACTCACTTCTTTTTACTCTTCCCTTTATTACTGGTTTATATATTAAGCTATATCCAGATAGATAATTTACAGGAACAATCCACCTCCAGTTACCATTCACTAAAATTCCAAAAGGGGTTGTTAAAATAACTATGTTATAACCTAATATTTTCCCTATTAATATATGTCCAATTTCATGAAAAGTTGCTGAAAATAAATAAATAACATAAAACATGCTAGCTATTAATAGCATATCGATAATAAATAAATCCTTTTTCAAAAGAAATGCTGATAACGACATACTAATTAATAAAATTAAAAGTACAGTCCAATTATTATTCCATACTTTCATATATTCCTCCTAAATTGTTTGCTTTTCAATAAAACTTTTATATTTATCATGAGAGCGCAATAATGAGTTGTGATCTCCAATTCCCGTTATAACACCATTATCTAAGAAAAATATGTTATCCGCCTCTCTTATAGTTGTTAAACGATGAGCTATTATTATTGTAGTCTTTCCTTTCATTAATTTTTTTAATGACTCTTGAATTTTATATTCGCTTTCACTATCTAAATTTGATGTGACTTCATCTAGTAATAATAAATCAGGATTTTTTATAAAGTTTCTTGCAATGTCAATTCTTTGTCGTTCTCCCCCAGAAAGTTTCACTCCTTTTTCACCAACCATACTGTTATATCCTTTGTCCATATTATTTATAGCATTGTGAATATTCGCTTCTTTAGCAGCTTTGGTAATTATTTCGTCAGATATATTCTCATTAACAGAATATACTATATTTTCTTTTATTGTCCCATTTATTATTGCATTACTTTGTGTTACATATCCTATATCTTGCCGCCATTTTCGTAAATTAAAGTTTTCAATACTTTCATTACCGTATAGTATTTCTCCACTTCGCTCCTCTAAATTATATAATCTAGATGGTTCTGTTGCAAAGTCAGATTAATATACAAATCTATACAAAACCAGGAACTTATATACTATTATATCAATAGATTATTCGGTTGGATTACATGATTTTCAACTTTGCAACAGAACCTTGTTTGGCTTCTCATTTAATATATATTTTAAGGATATAAACAAATATTTAAACACAAACATTGTCATACACATATGTACACACACACACTTACATTTGCATATCTCGATGTGAATCATTGGGTGCATATGCTATAATAAATGTGGAGGTGTTAAGATGGAAATCATCACATTCGCAGCTATTAAAGGCGGCGTCGGCAAAACAACGTTATCTTACAACTTTGCCGAATATTTAGCTGATTTAGGCGCCAAAGTTTTAATGATTGATCTCGATCACCAATGCAACTTATCTCAGATTTTAGGGGTCTATGATCAAAAAAACACAGTATTATCCATATTTGAAAAAATTGAGTCACTGAACATCAATGAACAAGTCAAAATTCATCACATCAGTGACAATATTGATCTCATCAGCGGTTTTTTACGTTTGGATGAATATGAAAAGCATATGAGTACGACCGATGGAAAAGATATGCAGTTATATATGTGGTTGGATGATTATTATGAAGCATACCATATCGATCAATATGATTATATTATTATCGATACGCATCCGGATTTCAGCACATCCACACGCAACGCCATTGTAGTCAGTCATAAAGTTATTTCACCGAATAAGCCGAGCGGTTTCAGTGATGATTCAAATGCTAACATCGAATATCGGATTAATAAATTAAAAAAAGAACTCATCGATTTCAAGACGAGAGAAAGTTACGTCACTGCGGAATTGTTTTATGTCGGAAATATGGTCAAACATAATACGAATCATCGGTTGTATTTAAAGCAGCCATTGAAAAAGATCCGCAATTCATCACGTACTTTCCGGACAAAGAATTAATTACACGCAGTGTCTTGGAGAAAACACCAATTGTCGCAATGCAAAAAGAGCCTAAGTTATATGCGAGAGAAAAAACATTTTTCGATCAATTCAGTGATAAATGCAAAGTAATCCAAGATGCGTCCATTCATAAATAAGGAGGGCCTGAGCCATGGCATTTAATAAAAAATATACAAAAGATGAGCAAGAACAAAATATAGAACAAGCATTAGAAGATGCAGCGTCACCGGATGTTTCATATAAAAAGATAGAAATCAAAAAAGGTAAAGTTAAAGAAAATAAAGCGAGATATCAATTTATGTTACAGCCATCAGTTAGAAAAAAGTTGGACGAATTGGTTAAAGAAAATAATTATTCCTCTTCATCAGAATTCTTGAATGAACTAATCAAGCAATTGTAATCAGGCGTGGATGATGCCAAGAATGTTACTGATAAAATCTATTCTTGTTGAAGAATAGATTTTCATTCACTCATCAAACACTCATCAAATTCCAAGATATAATTTTTATGGAGTTACAGGAGACTTTAGTAAAGATGCTGATGATTATGGAGTGCAACAATTTAAAAAAGGATTTGGTGCACATATTGAAGAATATATTGGTGATTTTATTAAACCTATACATCCGGTATTTTATAAAATCTATCAATTTTTGAATGCATAAGCTATACAAATTAATTACCTATAATCAATTTATTATGTAAAGTAAAAAAAGAGAGCGTGTTTGCTCTCTTTTTTATTTTATTAATAAAATATTATAGTGATTTCTAGGATGCTATGAGATGATCTCATTTGCGTTGAAACAAGGTTTATTAAAGCAAATCATTATCTTTTTTAATTCTGTAAATTGTCTGCCTTGTTATATTTACTTCTTTCGCAATTTTACTAATTGCTTGGCCTTCTTCTAACATTTCTACAACCCTATGATAAATAACACGTTTTTGAGGATCTTTAGCATTCGGTGCATAGAGTAAAGGACGTCCTTTATATACCCCTTTTTCTTTCGCAACTTTAATACCTTGTGCTTGTCTACGTTTACTTTCATTTCGTTCTTGTTCTGAAACCATTGCTAATATTTGGATGATTAAGTCTTTCATAAATTTATCTAATAAAGGATTGCCAATGACTTCATTCATCATCGGTAAACTAGTAATCATCAATTGGACTTCTTTATCTTTTAAATAATTAACTGTGTTAATCACTTCATCATAATTACGACCTAAGCGATCAATGGATTCTACTACAAATCTATCGCCCATTCTCACAAAGTTAAGTGCTTCTTGAAATATAGGTCTGTTTTCTACTGACTTTCCCGATTGTTTCTCTGTAAATATTTTCTCTACGCCAAATGTTTTCAAATTAGCTAGCTGTCTTTCTAAATTTTGGTCTATAGATGATACTCTCGCATAACCAACAATCATTGATTTCCACCTCATAATTAATATACACCCTAATCATACGTTCTAGTTATTGTGTCACTTTATTCGATATATGAGAATGATTTTACCTAATAAATGAGAAAAGCAACGCACTATATTAAAATGCGTTGCTTTC
>NZ_JH815596.1:0-39490 GCF_000298075.1 Staphylococcus massiliensis CCUG 55927
GAGACTGAAACCTTTTGGTTTCAGTCTTTTTTTATGCACGAAAAAAACCTACGCGACTTCACGTAGGTTAGATTATGATTTAAATCAGTAACGAATATAGCATTTTGTTTTCATTAATATAAATGTTTCGATTATCAAACGCATTTACATTTTCAAGTAGCTGTTCTAAATCATTGTGGTCTTTTAACTGGATACCAATGATAACAGTACCCGTATTTTGAGATGACTTCTTAAGGTATTCAAATTTAGTGATATCATCTTTAGGTCCTAAAACATCATTAACAAATTGTCTTAACGCACCAGGGCGTTGAGGGAAGTTTAGAATGAAGTAGTGTTTCATTTCTTCATATAATAACGAACGTTCCTCAATTTCTTTCATACGGTTGATATCATTATTACCACCACTGATAATACATACCACGTTTTTACCTTTAATTTGATCTTTATATTGTTCAAGTGCTGATACGGATAGGGCACCAGCTGGTTCAGCTACAATAGCTAGTTTTGAATACATATCTAGAATTGTTGAACACACTGCACCTTCGTCGACTTGAATATAATCATGAATCACTTTCTGAGCAATATTAAATGTAATATCACCAACACGTCCAACTGAAGCGCCATCAACAAATTTATCAAGGCTTTCTAAGGTAACAACTTCTCCTTTTTGTATTGAAGCATGCATACTTGCAGCACCTAAAGGCTCGACACCAATCACGTTGGTCTTAGGAGACTTTTCATGGAAGTAAGTCCCTACACCTGATATTAAACCGCCACCGCCAATAGCTGAGAAAAGGTAGTCGAATTCTACATCAAGTGATTGAGATTGTTCTAAGATTTCTTTAGCGACTGTACCTTGTCCAGCAATCGTGTTGACGTTGTTGAAAGGATCGATAAAGTTCATATCATGTGCTTTCGTGTAGGCTAACGCTTCTTGTAAACATGCGTCGAACGTATCTCCAGTCAGTACGATTTCAACATTATCTCCACCAAAGAATTGAACTTGTGAAATCTTCTGATTAGGTGTTGTAACAGGCATGAAGATGACCGCTTTTAAATCCATTTCTTTTGCTGTAAAAGCGACACCCTGCGCATGGTTACCAGCGCTCGCACATGTAATACCGAGTTGTTGCGCTTCTTTAGATAGGGCGTTAATCGCGTTAAAAGCGCCTCTTAGTTTAAACGAACGTACCCATTGAAGGTCTTCTCTTTTTAAATAAACGTTACAATCATATTTGAGAGATAGATAATGATCACATTCTAAAGGGGTACGTTTAGCTACATTTTCTAATGATAAAAATGCTTCATCTATTTCTCTTGCTGTAACACTTGTCGTGTTGGTCATACTATTCACTCCTCTAGTTATTCTTTTCGTAGTTTTCAATTAATGATTCATATTGTAACGTAATGGCGATATCATCAAGGCCATTTACGAGTTTATTCTTCCAAGTTTCATCGATTTCAAATTCGAAGGTTTGCTCAGGGCTTTTCACAACTTGGTTAGGTAAATCAATGGTAATTTCATCAAATGTTGCTAAATATGTACGCGCTGCCTTCGGTAAACGTATCGGTAAGAGCGCGTTCTTTGTGCAATTCATGTAAAAGATGTCGCTATAGCTTTCGGCAATAATAACTTTGAAACCATAGTCTTTCAGTGCCCAAGCGGCATGTTCACGGCTAGAACCACAACCGAAATTATCGCCTGTAATTAAAATTGAGGCGTCTTTGTATTGTGGCTGGTTTAAAGTGAAGTCAGGATTGTCAGACCCATCATCTAGGTAACGCCATTCATCAAACAAGAAGGGACCAAAGCCTGTTTTTGTAACACGTTTTAAATGAACTTTAGGTATGATTTGGTCGGTATCGATATTGTCATGAAAAAGTGGCACTGGTTTACCTTTAATAACTTCAATTGGTTTAATTTCCATTTACTTAACCACCTTTCTAACGTCTACAAAGTGACCGTTAATTGCGGCAGCCGCTGCCATAGCAGGGGAAACAAGATGTGTTCTTGCACCTTTACCTTGTCTGCCTTCAAAGTTACGGTTACTTGTTGAAGCACAATGGACACCGCTCGGCACTTGGTCTGGGTTCATACCTAAACACATAGAACATCCAGGTTCACGCCATTCAAAGCCGGCATCTTTAAAGATTTGATCAAGACCTAAAGACTCGGCTTCAAGTTTAACGGTCCTCGATCCAGGTACGACAATTGCAGTAATGTCAGGGTGCACCTGATGACCTTTCACGATTTCACTAGCTTCTTTTAAATCAGAAAGTCGCGCATTCGTACACGAACCTAGGAAGACATATCCAAGTTTAATGTCTTCAGCATACTGACCTGGTTTAAGTCCCATGTAGTTATATGCGCGTTCATCGTTGACGTCTTTGATTTCTGGAAAAGGCGTGTAGAAACTTACGCCCATCTCTGGACTTGTACCCCAAGTTACTTGAGGTTCAAGTTCTGATACATCAAGTGTGATGACTTTATCAAACGTAGCATCTTCATCGCTGTATAACGTTTTCCATTCATCGATTTTAGCTTCAATGTCCTGACTGTAAGGACGATTCTTTACATATTCAAAGGTCTTTTCATCAGGGGCCATCATACCGAACTTAGCACCCGCTTCAATCGCCATATTACAAATCGTCATGCGACCTTCCATGCTTAAGTTACGAATGGTTTCACCTGTAAACTCGAGGGCATAACCTGTACCGAAATCAACACCATGCTGACTGATCAGATGTAAAATAATATCTTTCGCATAAATACCTTTAGGAAGGGTACCTGTTACTTCAATCTTTAAATTCTTAGGCTTTGTCTGCCAAAGTGTTTGCGTTACGAATACATGTTCAACTTCACTTGTGCCAATTCCAAATGCGATTGCCCCGAAAGCACCGTGAGTTGCCGTATGTGAATCACCACATACGATTGTTTTACCGGGCTGCGTTAGACCTGTTTCTGGTCCAACCATATGCACAATGCCTTGTTCTTTAGACCCGACATCAAATAATGTTATGCCGAAGTCTTTACAGTTTTGTTGAAGTGTCGTGATTTGTTTATTCGCAATCTCATCTTTAATGTTATAGATGTCCACTGTAGGAACGTTATGATCTAATGTAGCAAACGTTAAATCTGGACGTCTGAGCTGCCTTTTTTGGATTCTTAATCCTTCAAAAGCTTGAGGAGACGTGACTTCATGGATTAAGTGTAAATCGATATATAAAAGTTCAGGTTCTCCTTTTTTACCTGTGATAACATGTTTATCCCAAACTTTATCAAATAGTGTTTGAGCCATCGTCATTCCTCCTTAAATGCTTTTTAAAATATATTCAAAAATTTGAGATGTATGGTATGTGCCACCTAAATCTTTAGTCGTAATGCCTTCTTGAATGAGGTGGTCTATTAAGTGATCAAGTTCGTGACTTGCTTTTGACTCATCGAAACTTTCTTTAAGACACATAGATAATGATCGTAGCATCGCAAATGGGTTTGCGAGATCTTTCCCTTGAATATCTGGAGCTGAGCCGTGAATAGGTTCATATAAGCGCGGACCATTTTCACTAAAGCTTGCGGAAGGTGATAAGCCGAGTGAACCTGGAATAACGGATGCTTCATCACTTAGGATGTCGCCAAATAAATTCTCCGTTACAATAACGTCAAATTGCTTTGGATTCGTAATTAAATGCATACTACATGCATCTACAAGTAAGTGATTAACTGTAACTTCAGGATAATCTTGACTTACTTCGTTGATTACGCTGCGCCATAATTTACTAGAAGCGAGCACATTTTCCTTGTCGACGCTCGTTAAAATTTTGCGTCTCGATTGAGCTAATTTAAAAGCCACATGCGCAATTCGCGTGATTTCGTCTTTCGTATAAGTCAATGAATCAAGTGCATGCGTCTTCTCTACATAGCTTGGTTCACCAAAGTAAATGCCGCCAGTTAGTTCACGCACGATTATAAAATCCGCATCGTCAACGATACTTTCTTTAAGTGGTGATAAATGGCTTGTCCCCTTAACGACCTTAATCGGGCGAATATTAGCAAATAATTGTAAGGATTTTCGTAATTTTAACAGCCCATGTTCAGGACGATTATCGGGATCTGTCCATTTAGGTCCACCTACAGCACCTAGTAATATTGCATCTGCATCATTACACGCAAGTTGTGTTGATTCTGGAAAAGGCGTGCCATAGTTGTCTATAGCAACGCCACCAAAATCGTGAACTGATAAAGAATATTCAAATTGGTATTTCTCACTTAAACGTTTTAATACGCTTAAAGTGCCTTCCATTATTTCGGGACCAATCCCGTCTCCTGGTAATGCTACGATTCTATATGTCATGACGTAACGCCTTCTTCCGATTGAATTTCAAGTTGATATTTCGCATGTGCTTCAACGTATGCTTTACATGAAGCGTATAGAATATCGTGGTCGATACCGATACCCGTAAATGTTTGTCCACCTACATTGATTTGTACGTGAACTTCACCTTGAGCATCAAGACCTTCAGTCACGGAATCAATGGTATAGTCAAGTAGTTCTGGCGATACATCAAAAATACGGTCAACCGCATTATAAATAGATACAATTGAACCTGTTCCAATGCTTGAATCTTGGTATGTTTTGCCAGCTTTATCTTTGAGTACAACGACTGCACTTTGAAGTCCGTTAGATACAAATTGAAGTTGAAGTGCATCGACCTGATAGAGTGCACGTTGTTCGTGATTCGTACCTTGTATTAAAGCGTGAATATCACGATCTGTAACATGTTTTTTCTTATCAGCGATATCTTTAAATTGTTTAAATAATTGTTTTTTACCTTCGTCATCAATTTCATAACCTAGTGCTTTAAGTTTTTCATTAAAGGCATGTTTACCTGAAAGTTTTCCAAGTGGTAAATCGTTTTTCTTAACGCCGACAAGATTAGGTGTCATAATTTCATAAGTTTCAGGGTTCTTAAGGACACCGTCTTGATGGATACCAGACTCATGGCTAAATGCATTCTGACCTACGATAGCTTTGTTTCTAGGAACACGAATTCCAGCATATCTCGAAATCAGGTCAGATGTAACTTTCGTTTCAGCTAGGTTAAGCTTAGTTTGATTTTGATAATAATCGTTTCTTACATAAAGTCCTAGCGCAACTTCTTCTAAAGCAGTGTTACCAGCACGTTCACCGATACCGTTAATTGTACCTTCAATACGTTTCGCACCGTTTTGAATCGCTGCCATACTATTTGCTACAGCTAAACCTAAGTCGTCATGGCAATGTGCACTGTAAATGACGTCTTGATCTGTTTGAATCTCTTCATGTAAAGTTTTAAAGATATTCCCATATTCAGTAGGGTAGCTATAACCTACAGTATCTGGAATGTTAATGACAGTTGCACCGGCATCTACCGCTGTTTGTACACATTGAATTAAAAATGGTAAAAGGGTTCTTGTCGCATCTTCTGGTGAGAATTGAACGACGTCAAAATATTGTTTCGCATAACGCACATTCTCAGTAATAGCGCTTAAGACTTCGTCTTCAGTCATTTTCAGTTTATGTTCTAAGTGAATCGGACTTGTTGCAATAAATACATGAATTCTAGGTAATTGTGCTTCTTTCGTTGCTTCGTATACTGCGTCAATGTCTGACTTTTTACATCGTGCGAGGCCACAAACGGCTGTCTTTGTTAATGCTTTCGAGATAGCTTCCACTGATTTAAAACTACCAGGGCTTGAAGCAGGGAAGCCTGCTTCAATAATGTCAACGCCCCATTTTTCAAGTTGCTTAGCTATTGTTAAGCGTTCATCAAATGAAAAGCTAACGCCTGGTGTTTGTTCACCATCACGAAGTGTAGTATCAAAAATTTGGATATGATGAGACATAGTCCTCAACCCCTTTAAACGTTATTTTTGAATCGATTTCGATTTAACAAATGGCATCATGTCACGAAGATCACGACCTACTGCTTCAAAAGGGTGACCGTGTTGTGTTTCACGTAGTGCTTTAAATTCTTTAAATCCATTTTGATTGTCTTTGATGAAGCGGTCACTGAATGAACCGTTTTGGATATCTTCAAGTACTTTCTTCATATTTGCTTTAGTTTCATCTGTGATAACGCGTGGACCTGATACATAATCACCAAATTCTGCTGTGTTAGAGATTGAATAACGCATATTTTCCATGCCGCCTTCATACATGAGGTCAACGATTAACTTCATCTCATGTAATACTTCAAAGTAGGCGATTTCAGGTTGATAACCCGCTTCAGTTAGAGTTTCATATCCTGCTTGGATTAAGCGTGTAACACCACCGCAAAGAACAGCTTGTTCACCAAATAAATCTGTTTCAGTTTCTTCTTTGTATGATGTTTCGATGACGCCTGCACGAGTTGCACCGATACCTTTCGCATAACTTAACGCGATATCTCGTGCTTCATTTGTAGCGTCTTGTTCAACTGCGAATAATGCTGGAACAGCGCTACCTTCTGTAAATGTACGGCGTACTAAGTGACCAGGTCCTTTAGGCGCTACTAAGAATACGTCTACATCTGAAGGTGGTACGATGACTTTGAAATGAACGTTAAATCCGTGTGCAAAGGCTAACGCTTTTCCTTTAGTTAAGTACGGTTGAATTTCCTTTTCATAAACTTGACCTTGAACTTCATCAGGTAGTAACACCATGATAACGTCCGAAGCTTCACTTGCTTCACTAACAGTTAATACTTCAAAGCCATCTTCTTTAGCTTGGTCGAACGATTTACCTGGACGGATACCGATAACAACATCATAGCCATTATCCTTTAAGTTTTGCGCGTGCGCGTGACCTTGAGAGCCATAACCGATAACTGCGATCTTTTTACCTTTCAAAGCGTCCTTTGTTACTGATTCATCATAATAAACTTGTGTCATGTGAATACCTCCATTAATTTGAAAATTTTGAAATTTTAGCTTGTTATTAAATTAAGCCTGCTGAACCTGTTCGAGAAACTTGTTCGATATCAAATGATGTTAGATCATCTAAAAGGTTGTTCATCGTATATGGTGGACCAAACGCTTGTAAATACAAGTGCGTCTGGTCATCTTTCAAGATTGAAACTAGCGCATCATACGGTTTAATCACTTTATAGAATGCCTCTTTGTCTTTAGGTGTGTTTAATTTAACTAATAACAATTCTCTGTTATAAGTATTTGTGTCTGTGATATCTTCAACTTTCAATACATTGATTTGTTTCTCTAACTGTAGAATCAGTGTGCGTACATTTTCATCTTCAATTTCAGCGACAAATGTAATTTCTGTAATTTTTTCTTGTGTAGTTGGTGTAGCTGAGAGGGTGATAATGTTAAATTGACGACGAACAAAGATACTCGTGAGTCGATTTAACGTACCCGCTTCATCTACAACTTGGACTTTGAATGTTCGTCTCATAGCACACCCTCCATTTCGTGATTGGCTTTTCCACTTGGAACCATAGGTAATACAGGTTCGACAGGTGAGATTCTAACTTCAATTAATGCTGGACCCTCATATTGAAAGGCCTCTTCAAGTGAACGTTCCATTGCTTCAGGGTCATCGATTAAGTAACTATGAACACCATAACTTTCTGAGAGTTTCATAAAGTCAGGTTGATCGTTAAATACGGAATGACTAAAGCGCTGATTAAAGAATTTATCTTGCCATTGTTTAACCATGCCAAGCGTACCGTTATTGATGAGCACGATCTTAACGTTAAGGTTAAACTCATTCAGTAATGCCATTTCTTGGTTCGTCATTTGGAACCCACCATCGCCGACAAACGCGACTACTGTGTCATTTGGTCTTGCTAGTTGCGCACCGATTGCTGCAGGTATACCATATCCCATTGTGCCAAGGCCACCACTTGTAAGTAATTGACCGTGTCGATTGAATGGGTAATACTGTGCAACCCACATTTGATGTTGTCCAACGTCAGTTGTGACGATCGCATCGCCATTTGTAATCTTACCGATTGTTTCGATAAGTTTTTGCGGTTTAGAAAAGCCATCATCTGTTTCTTCATATTTAAATGGGTGTTCTGCCTTATTTGTTAAACACGTGTCTAACCATGCTTCATGTTTAAAGGTCAATTGGTTAAACATGAGTAACTCGCTCAGTACCTCTTTAACGTCTGCTACAATACCTAAGTCTGTCTTGATAACTTTACCGATTTCAACTGGATCGATATCTACGTGCACGATTTTAGCGTCTTTAGCGAATTCATCTGGCTTACTTGCTAGGCGATCATCAAAACGACTACCAAAGTTGATGAGTAAATCGCATTCTGTAAGTGCCATGTTACTTGCGTAAGAACCATGCATACCGCCCATGCCTAAGAATAAGTCATGTTCGTATGGTAGGGCGCCTAAACCAAGTAATGTTGTAACTACTGGTATTTGATGTCTTGTCGCAAATGTTGTTAGCATGTGATTCGACTTTGAATGATTGACGCCAGCTCCAGCTAAGATAAATGGTTTTTTAGATGCTTTTAAAAGCTCTCTAAGACGTTGAATATCTTCTTTCTCAGGCGTTGTTTTTACCGTATAACCAGGTAAATCAAGTTCACGTGGTTTAGGATGATTCGTTGATAATATGCCCATGTCTTTCGGGAAGTCGATGACAACAGGACCTTTACGACCTGTATTCGCGATGTGAAACGCCTCATGTATAATTCTCGGGATATCGTTCACATCTTTAACTTGGTAATTATGCTTCGTTATCGGTGTAGTCATAGAGAGTAAATCTGCTTCTTGGAAAGCATCTTTACCGATACCTGGTGTATGCACCTGACCAGTGATAACGATTAATGGTAATGAATCGCTATAAGCATCAGCTATACCGGTGATTGCGTTAGTAGCACCAGGGCCGCTTGTCACAACGACAACGCCCGGTTTACCTGTAACGCGTGCATATCCTTCAGCTGCGTGTGTAGCACCTTGTTCATGTCGTGCAAGGATATGTGTAATATCTTTATCATAAAATTTATCATATAGCGGCAATACCGCACCGCCTGGATAACCAAATATGAAATCAACATCTTCCTTTAAAAAGGATTCTACTAAAAGTTCTGACCCCGTTTTCATAGTTTCAACAGGTCCCTCAACTTCTTCATACGTTACTGTTTCGAGAGGTTCTTCTGTTTTAGACATATCCATTCACTCCTTAAATAAGATTTTCAGGTACTTGCATCACGCCGCCTGTATTAGCGCTTGTAACAAGTGCTGTGTAGCGTGCTAAGTAACCAGTTTTAACTTTTGCTTTAAATGGTTTTAATGCTTGTTTACGTGCTTCTAATGTGTCATCTGAAACATCGACATCTAAAGTTCGGTTCGTTAAATCGATTGTGATGTCATCATCATCTTCTACAAGTGCGATAGGGCCGCCAGATGCAGCTTCAGGTGAAATGTGACCAACTGCAATACCTCTTGTGGCACCAGAGAAACGACCATCTGTAATTAATGCGACGTCCTTACCTAAGCCGCGACCAACAATTGATGAAGTAGGGGCAAGCATCTCTGGCATGCCTGGACCACCCTTGGGACCTTCATATCGAATCACGACAACGTGCCCTTCGCGGACAGTATGATTATCGATAGCTTCAACTGCGTCATCATGCGTATCAAAACAAATTGCTTTACCTTTAAAGACTTTGATAGATGGGTCGACTCCGCCAACTTTGATAACCGCGCCATTAGGAGCTAAGTTACCGAATAAGACGGATAAG
The DNA here is from genome assembly GCF_000298075.1 of Staphylococcus massiliensis CCUG 55927. GTDB lineage: Bacteria > Bacillota > Bacilli > Staphylococcales > Staphylococcaceae > Staphylococcus > Staphylococcus massiliensis. Next base: position 9,739 of record NZ_JH815596.1, read on the forward strand.
CCACCTTCAGAGTCATAAGGATTATCTAAGTGGCGGATAACTTTATCATTCGTTATTGCTTTACCTTCATTATTTTCTCTAAGTGTTTGACCAGTTGCTGTGATGCGGTCAGGATGTAATGTGCCTTCTTTCTTCATAAGTTCATTGATGATTGCTGGAACCCCACCAGCTTCATGAACATCGTGCATTGAATACGACGAACTAGGTGCGATTTTAGATAAATAAGGTGTCTTCTTAGCGATTTCATTAATGCGTGCTAAGTCGTAGTCGATACCCGCTTCCTTCGCAATTGCGAGTGTGTGAAAGACTGTATTTGTAGAACCACCCATCGCCATGTCTAATGCAAATGCGTCATCTAACGCTTCTTCCGTAACGATGTCTCGTGGTTTTAAGTCATTTTTGATATTATCTACTAATTTAAAAGCAGCTTCTCGAATCATTTCACGTCTTTGTTCACTTACTGCGAGTGCTGTGCCGTTATATGGTAGTGCTAACCCTAACACTTCCATTAAACAGTTCATGGAATTTGCTGTGAACATCCCTGCACAAGAACCGCAAGTAGGGCAGGCATTTTCTTCCATTTCTAAGAATTCTTCTTTTGACATTGATCCTTCTTTAAAAGCACCAACCGCTTCAAACATAGATGATAATGTTAAAGCTTTACCTTGAGACGATAAACCAGCTTTCATAGGCCCACCTGAACAAAAGATAGCCGGTACATTCGTACGCATGGCTGCTAAAATCATACCAGGCGTGATTTTGTCACAGTTCGGAATGTAGAAGACACCATCGAACCAATGTGCGTTGATAACTGTTTCAGCTGCATCCGCGATAATTTCTCGACTTGGTAACGAATAACGCATGCCAATGTGTCCCATTGCGATGCCGTCATCTACGCCGATTGTATTAAATTCAAAAGGAATGCCACCTGCTTCTCTGATTGCTTCTTTCGCAATATCTGCCAGCTCTCTTAAATGTACATGTCCTGGAACAATGTCTATATATGAATTACATATTGCTATGAAAGGTTTATTCATGTCAGTTGGACTTTTGATTTGTCCTGTTGCGTGTAACAAGCTTCTAGCCGGTGCTTGATGATCTCCTTTTTTGATCTTATCGCTTCTCATTTTGATTCCCCCCGAATATTTGAAAATAAAAAAACGTCCCAATTGATAAAAATTGGGACGTTAGATAAGTCCCATTCAACTAGAAATAGGACTTAAACGAGCAGTAACAAAAATTTGTTTACTGATGTTCGAGTCCTAACATGCATAATAAAATGATAATAATATTTTGTTGTCTTAGTGGTTTCGTATATGCGCTTGTATTAAAAGTCATCTTATTATGCTCCTTCCTAATTAAATGGTTTCAATCAATAGTGCGAATTATCTAAAAATTTGTTAAATTAAATTTACTATATCGACGTATTAAGTGTCAACTCTTTTTTAAAGAATTTTTTGAAAATTTAATTTTGATGACGATGTACCGCATTTCAAAGTAAATCGATGCAAAATTTGTTACAATGTATAGGATAAAAATTATAATAGGAGTTCTTAAAATGAGAATTAAAAATTTAGATGAACTTGAACAATTTGCGCACGTCCTTGCAAGTCGACTTAAAGGACAAGATCTCATTTTATTAAATGGTGACTTAGGTGCAGGTAAAACAACGCTCACGCAACTTATTGGTAAAGCACTAGGCGTTAAACGTGTCATTAATTCTCCAACATTTAATATTATTAAATCTTATCAAGGTGACAAGCTTCAATTACACCACATGGATTGCTATAGACTTGAAGAATCTGAAGAAGATTTAGGCTTTGATGAATATTTTCTAGACGAAGAAGCGGTTACAATTATCGAATGGAGCCAGTTCATTGAGACATTCTTACCGAATGCTTTTCTAGAAATCAATATCAAAGTCATTGATGAAACGACTAGAGACATTACGATTCACGCAAAAGGGCGTCACTATCAAGACATGAAGGAGGGTATCGAACGTGAAGTATCTTTTAATTGATACATCCAATCAACCATTATCGATTGGCTTAATGAACGATGACGACGTGATTGACGATTACACGACAAATATAAAGAAGAATCATTCTGTTCAACTCATGCCAGCTATTGAACATATGATGAACGAACATAATATGACCCCGCAGCAACTTGACGCGATTGTAGTTGCGCAAGGTCCAGGTTCTTATACAGGTTTACGTATTGGTGTTACAACAGCCAAGACATTAGCTTATACGCTTCATATTCCTTTATATGGGGTCTCTTCTTTAAAAGCCCTTGCACACACGCTAACGCATGAAACACGCGTCATTGTACCTGTCTTCAATGCAAGACGTGAACATGTCTACGCAGGTGCATATCAATTTAAAGACGGTCACTTTGAAACGATTATTGAAGATCAGTACATTGCGATTAAAGATCTGAACGACAAACTTCAATCACTTAACGACGACTATATCTTTGTAGGTCATGATACAACTGATTTAGAAGACTTATTAGACGGACCAACCTTGCATCAATTACCACGCGCGATAGCTATGAAGCCTTTAATTCACACACCTGAAGATACCCATACCTTTAAACCGACGTATTTAAAATTATCAGAGGCGGAACAAAATTGGATCAACCAAAACCAAAAGACTTAAATATTCGAAAGATGTCCAAGCTCGATGTCCCGAACGTTTATGACATCGAGCGCGTGAGTTTTAATGATAGCTCTTGGACAATTGATGCCTTTTATCATGAATTAGAAGAAAACAACTTTGCACAGTATTTTGTCTTAGAATATGACGGTGAAATAATAGGTTATCTAGGTTTATGGATTGTAATCGATCAAGCTCAAATTACGACAGTTGCGATTGACACTAAATATCGTGGCTATGGCTTAGGTCAGTTGCTTTTAAAATATGTGATGCAATATGCGAGCTATTCTTGTTCAGTTATGAGTTTAGAAGTGCGTGTCGATAATACGGTCGCACAACATGTCTACCAGAAGTTCGGATTCCAATACGGTGGCAAACGCAAAAATTATTATGGCAATGGAGAGGATGCATATGTTATGTGGGTGAATTTAAACGATGAATAATACAAAGATTTTAGCAATCGAGACCAGTTGTGATGAAACGAGTGTAAGTGTCATTGAGAACGGTACGATGATATTGAGTAATACGGTATTAAGTCAGATTGAAAGTCATAAGCGTTTCGGTGGTGTAGTACCAGAAGTTGCGAGTCGTCATCATGTTGAAGGTATCACGACGACAATTGAAACATCACTTCAAGAAGCAGACGTTACGATGGATGACATTGATGCCGTTGCCGTTACGGAAGGTCCAGGATTAATCGGTGCCTTATTAATTGGTGTTAATGCAGCTAAAGCGCTCGCATTCGCACATCAAAAACCATTAATTCCAGTACATCATATTATGGGACATATTTATGCGAACCATCTCGAAGAACCTTTAACATTCCCACTTATTGCACTAATCGTTTCAGGTGGTCACACAGAATTGATTTATATGGAAGATCACTTAAACTTCAAAGTGATTGGTGAAACACGCGATGATGCAGTGGGAGAAGCATATGACAAGGTAGCACGTACAATTGGCTTACCTTATCCAGGCGGACCGCTTGTTGATAAGCTTGCGCAAGTTGGGGAAGATACGTATGATTTCCCTCGCGTTTGGCTTGAAAAGGATAGCTATGACTTTAGTTTTAGCGGTCTTAAGAGTGCAGTCATTAATAAATTACACAACGAACGTCAGAAGAACAATCCAATTTTTAAAGAAAACGTCGCGGCTAGTTTCCAAAATAGCGTTGTAGAGGTTCTTGTAGGAAAAGCCATCAAAGCATGTGAAGATTTTAATGTTGACCATTTAATCGTTGCAGGTGGAGTCGCTAGTAACCAAGGCTTACGTCAAAAGCTTAAAGAAGAAGCAACTGCTAAACAGATTCAACTTGCTATTCCTAGTATGAAACTATGTACAGATAACGCAGCGATGATCGGCTCTGTGGCACATTTTTTATACTTAGATGGTGTACGTGCAGATATGTCACTTAACGGTAAAAGTGGGCTCGATATCGAATCCTTTTAATTTCCATCAAAAACGTTTACGATATGAGTATCTTAACGAAGGAGATGGAAAAGTGGAAGCAATCACATACTTTACCTTTAAAAATAGTATTGAAGCGCTCGAGTTCTATGAAAAATATTTAGGTGCTACGGATATTAAACGTGTTCCAGGCGACCATGAAATGTTTCAAGAAGCAGACGAAGATAAGCGATTACCAGAAGATTTCACAATGAATGCATCATTTAAGATTTTAGGTAAAACATTCATGTGTAGTGACGTACAAGGTGATGAAGATATCAATAATTCCGGTGTCAACATTGCCTTTCAATTTAAATATGAAGATGAAGCGGATCGACAAGCAGCTGAAGCTTTCTTTAATAAAGCGATAGAAGGTGGTTGTGAAGCGAGTATGCCATTAGGCCGCATACCTTGGTCACCACTTTATGGTATGTTTGAAGACCCGTTTGGCATAACTTGGATGATTAACGCATATCAATAAAATAAAACCAGGCTAGGATAATAAATTCAATTTCCTTAAACAGCATGCTTTCCTGGGGCGTGGCCGGAGCCTGTAGTCTCCGGACTCATGCTACTCCCCTAGGAGTCAGCTGTTTTGGAAATTGCTTTATATAAAGCTAATTAGCTTTATTTCTCGACTTATATCCTAGCCTGTTTTTTTATTTATATTAATTTAGCTCTCACGTCATGTTTTGACATTTTGAATGGCTTTGTTGTAAACCGTTTTAGGAAATCCTGTGATACGTAATAACTCTATCGCATTACGTGTATCTGCAGGTCCTTCTTTAATTGTATAATCAAATAAAATTTCGTCATCTTCGATCTTTTCATTAAAGTGATAATTATCACACATATCATCAAGTAATTGCGTCAATTCAATATCATGTGTCGCAGCCATTAACTTCGTAGTAGGAAGGTTATGAATATGGCGTAATACTGCCTCTGACGCTGCTACGCGTTCTTTAGTATTGGTCCCTTTAAAGATTTCATCAATGAATAAGTAATAAGGATGCTTAGTCTGTATATCAACCAATCGCTTGATTGATTTAATTTCAGCCATGAAATAACTATCGCCACTCATGACATCGTCTGCATTTGCCATTGCTGTCCGAATGATTCCTGGTCGATACGTAAATGCCTCAGCCGTAACCGTTCGTACGGATTGAGCAAGTATCAAGTTAATCGCGATAGACTTCATAAATGTAGATTTACCAGAAGCGTTAGAACCTGTAATTAACGCGTCTTTATCAAATTCGAAGTCATTTGCCACTGGGTAAGATAATAGTGGATGATATAAATCTTCAAACGCTACTTGATTATTCGTAATCGTAGGTTCGATATAATAAGGTAATGTCTCTTGCCAAAGTGAAACGGCATATGCTGTATCGATATCGCCTACAAATTCGATACACTTAAACATTTCGTCCTCGTTATTTAAAAGCTTTTCCTTAAGTAAATTATAAATATGATAATCGATTAAGAATAATTGTTTAAAGAATGCGAATACCTGCCCCATAATCGAACTATCTTGGGCAAGTAGAAAGCGATACTTAAAAAGTTTACTAAACTTAGAGAAATCGATATCATGTTGGTCCTTAAGAACATCAAGCGTAGCTAATTTGTGTGCAGTCTCAATAACACGTCCTGCAAAGAATAAATCACCTAAATCCTTACTGATTACCATTAAATATTTATAGCTCAATGCCAAATTAATAACCATAGACAAGATTGTGACGAAGATAAACATCGGTGACACGAACCATAACGCGATACTAAGTAGCGGTAATAAGCATAGAAAGATAAAGCTTTTATGATATGTATTGATCACGCGCGTTTGCTTGTAAGTCGGGTAGGTACGTTTACCAATCTTTGAAAGTAGTGATGAAACGTTTAATCTAAATGTAGAATCCTCTTTAAAAGCCCTTAAAACCTTATTATCCTTCACTTGAAACATGTTTCGTAAGGTTGCGTATAGATGCATTTCACCAATAGAACTGAAACAATAGTTCATTTGTCTAAAGATTTGATCCATATTCACATCAGACCACGTCTTATCATCAATGAGTAAATGAGCGTTGTAATGAGGTGAACGAAGTCTAAAGTAATCATCGTACGAGGCATTCTTACGCTCAAAATCTTCATAAGGTTCCTGTCTATCCCACAAAGTTCTAAGTTTTTGCTTGAGCCTGATACGTTCGTTAACGATCGTAACTATGATAACAATGATAAACACAACGATGAGCAATCCGAAAAAGCTAAAAGCAGTCATAGAAACACCTTTCTTCAAAAGTTAAGTATATTGTATCAAATTTTTATAACATTTTTAACTGTTTCAATTTGTACGGTGTCAATAGGGAACATGCGTACTTATCAACAATTTGTGAACAACTTGGGGATAACTTAGGCATAATGGTGTGTATAAGCATTTGAAAAATGTGTATGAAATTTGTGGGTAGTTACAATTTACCTGTGGATAACTGGAATAACTCTGTGGATAGTTGGTAAATAAGGTCTTTTAGTGTGAATAAAGGTTGAATGTGTGGTGAATAAAAAAATGTGGTAAGTGAAAAATTCTACTTACCACACAATTCTAACTTTGATACTCTGATAACTTTTCTTGTAATATTTCCCAGTTTTCCATAATCTGTTCTAATTCTTGTTCGGTTTGTTCTTTTTCATCAGCAAATGCTGCTGCTTTTTCAGGATCGTTAAATACCTCGGGGTCGGTTAATTGTTCATCAATAGATTCGATATGAGCTTCAAGTGACGAAATTTCTTGTTCAATAGAGGCTATTTCTCGCTCTAATTTACGAATCTGCTTCTTAGCTTCCTTATGATCTTGATACGACACATCACTTGTATCAACTTTAGAATCAGCGCCGTCTGACGCTTCTTCTATCGCATTCAGTGCACGTTCTTCTTCTGATTTATCAAGATAATATTGGTAGTTACCGATGTACATACGATGGTGGCCTTTCTGCATTGAAAAGACCTTCGTCGCAATCTCGTTAATAAAATAACGGTCGTGAGAAACAAAGATGACCGTGCCTTCGAAGTTTTTAAGTGCTTGTTCTAACATCTCTTTGGAATCGATATCTAAATGGTTAGTAGGCTCATCTAGAATAAGCACGTTATTACGTTCAAGCATTAATAAAGCAAGTTGTAGTCGCGCTTTCTCACCACCAGATAAATCGTTAATGACCTTTTTCACATCATCTTGTACAAATAGAAAGCGTCCGAGTATAGCTCGAACTTCCTTTTCAGGGAGATGCATGTATTGATCCCAAATGTAATCGAGGATTGTTTTAGATGATTTAAACTCGGCTTGTTTTTGGTCATAATAGCCAATTTTTAGATTAGCACCGTATTGAACATGACCATTTAAAGCAGGTAAATCATTAGATAGCGTCTTAATTAATGTGGATTTACCAATACCATTAGGACCTATAATCGCGATGTGGTCACCTTTAGTCACATCAAAATGAATGCCTTCTGTGATGACATCGTTGTAGCCAATAGATAAGTCTTTAACATGCATCACATCGTTTCCAGTATTACGGTCGAAATCAAATTGGATATTAGCTTGTTTCGCATCCAACATTGGTTTATCAATACGTTCAATCTTCTCAAGTGTTTTACGACGACTTTTCGCCATACCACTCGTCGATGCTCTAGCGATGTTTTTATCAACAAAGGTTTCTAAGCGTTTAATTTCGTCTTGTTGACGTTCAAATTCACGCATACGTTTTTGATAATATTGATCACGTTGTTTGATAAACTGACCATAGTTCCCGATGTAATGTTTAACTTCACCTAAAGCCACATCGTATACTTGTTTAACAATTTTATCTAGGAAGAATCTATCATGGCTGATGATGATAATGGCGCCTTTAAAGAATTTTAAGTAATCTTCAAGCCACTCAGTCGTTTCCATGTCTAAATGGTTGGTCGGTTCGTCAAGTAACAGTAGGTCAGGCTCTTTCAATAACATTTGAGCAAGAGATAAGCGCGTTTTTTGTCCACCACTAAAGTCATTAATAGGGCGATCGAAATCAGCTTCTTTAAAATTAAGTCCATGAAGCACGGTCTTAATTTTACTTTCATATTGATAACCTTCAAGTTGTTCAAACTGATTAGATAATGTTTCGTATCGCGCGATGTGCTCTCGATAAGTTTCCGTATCATATTCATCAGCATGCACACTTAACCAATTCGTTTCTTGCTGCATCTTTGCTTCCATTTCCTTTAAATGGTTGAAAGGTTCAGACATTTCTTCGAAGACGGTCTTATTAGAATTTAACGTCATTTGTTGTGTTAAGTAACCTAGTTTGAGATTCTTAACTTTAGAGATATGGCCGGCATCGTAATTTTCAACGCCTGCTATAATCTTCATAAGTGTTGACTTTCCTGCGCCATTACGACCAACAATACCAATACGTTCGCCAGTTTTAACTTCAAAGTTTACATCTTGAAAAATATCTTCTCCATCAAATGATTTTGTTATATTGTTTAATTGTAATAAAATCATTATTCCGCACCTCGCAATATGATTATTTTACATGATAAAGATATAAGTTGAAATAGTAACTGTTTATTTTGAGTGAACTATCAGTTATAATTAGGTATATTCTGTGAAAGACATCACATAAACTACTAATGGAGGGATTTTATACGGTGGAACATGATTCAGTAAAAATTCCACGTGCGACTTTAAAGCGACTTCCTTTGTATTATCGTTTTGTGAACACGCTAAAATCTAAAGGTGTAGAGCGTGTAAATTCGAAAATTATAAGTGAAGGTTTAAATATAGATTCCGCAACAATTCGTCGTGATTTTTCATATTTTGGTGAACTTGGTAAAAAGGGATACGGATACAACATAGATAGCTTACTTGAGTTTTTTAAATCTGAACTGAGTGAAAGCGACGAAATTAAAATAGGTTTAATTGGTGTGGGTAACTTAGGACGTGCGTTACTTACATATAACTTTTCAATTCATGATGAAATGACGATTACAGAAGCTTTCGATATAGATGAAGCGGTTGTTGGTAGTGATATCGGTAATGTGAATGTTAAGCATTTAGATGACTTACCAAAGGTTATTAAAGAAGAAGGTATTGAAGTGGTTATTATTACTACACCTGAAAAGGCTGCCCAAGAGGTAGCGGATTATGCGTCTAAAGCAGGTGTAAGAGGTATCTTAAACTTCACGCCAAGACGTATTACAACTTCAACAAAGGTACAAGTACATCAAATTGATTTAGGTATCGAATTACAATCCTTACTATTCTTTATGAAGAATTATGGTAAATAAAGCGCGATTTTAAGACACGAGGTAAGTGGTGAAAACCATTTATGTCGTGTCTTAAATTTAGGGTTGAAGTTTCTTCAAGTCTCTATTATTATTAAACTTATCATATAAGTCGGATATAAAGGAGATAAGTTATGACTTGGATCATTATAAGTGGGTTGATCGTTGGTATCTTACTAGGATTCGTCATGCAGCGAACGCGCTTTTGCTTAACTGGCGGCTTTCGAGATATGTACGTTCAACGAAATAATAAGATGTTTTATGCACTACTGATTGCGATTACGATACAAAGTATCGGATTACTTATTCTCACTCGCACAGGCTTACTTACGATTCATAATGAAACATTTCCAATTATAGGAACGATTATTGGATCGTTTATTTTTGGAGTAGGTATTATCCTAGCAGGCGGTTGTGCTACAGGTACTTGGTACCGAGCTGGCGAAGGTCTCATAGGGAGCTTTGTCGCACTTGTCTTTTACGCATTAAGTGCAGCAGCCACGAAACATGGTGTTTTAAAGCCTTTAATGGATAAGATTAATACGCATACCGTAGCGAACGCAGATATGGCTTCGTCTACAGGTGTGCCAATGTGGGTATTTGTGCTACTCTTAACGCTAATCACATTATTCTTTGTCGTTAAGACGTTACGTAAACCGAAACCTAAGATACCGATGCCTAAACTGAAGCAAAAGTATACTGGTTTCAGACATATTCTCTTTGAAAAGCGCTTCCACCCATTTGTTGCGGCAATAGGAGTTGGCTTAATCGCGTTTATCGCGTGGCCGATGAGTACGTCTACTGGTCGTGAGGGTGGACTTGGTATTACGACACCATCATCAAATATCGTTACATTCCTTGTGTCAGGTGATATGAGCGCGCTTGATTGGGGTGTCTCCTTAGTATTAGGTATCTTTATTGGTTCATACATCGCAGCTAAAGGTTCACGTGAATTTAAATGGCGTTTACCCGATAAAAAGACCATCCGTAATAGTGTGATTGGCGGTGTATGTATGGGCTTTGGTGCAGCAGTTGCAGGCGGTTGCTCGATTGGTAACGGTTTAGTTGCAACAGCTGCTATGTCTTGGCAAGGTTGGATTGGACTTGCTTCAATGATTGTAGGATCATGGTTTATGAGTTACTTCATGTTTGTAAGACCTATGAAGAAAGTACAGCACCAATCATCTACAGCGACTTCAAGTCGTGGTACACAAACGGCTTAATAGGAGGATTTGTTATGTTATATGAATTAGGAACAGTAGGAATGGTATGTCCGTTTCCATTAATTGAAGCTCAGAAAAAAATGAATGAGCTCGAAAATGGTGACGAACTTAAAATAGATTTCGATTGTACACAGGCAACAGAAGCTTTACCTAACTTCGCAGCTGAGAACGGCTATCCCGTTACGAACTACGAGCAATTAGGAGATGCTTCTTGGACGATTACAATTCAAAAAGCTTAATAGCTAAATGGGGGTCTGGGACATAATTTACAATTCCCTTAAACAGCATGCTTTCCTGGGGCATGGCCGGAGCCTGTAGTCTTCTAAAGTCCAACTCGTATTTTCAATACGATAGTTGGACTTACAAAGAAGCTCAGGCTTCTTTGTTCATAATAAAGAGCCCCAGCTTGCATAGCTTGTTAATTTGCTACGCAAATTTCTTTGCCGGGGCCCCGCCCTCTGAGTCAGCTGTTTTGAGAATTGTATGAAATAAAGCTTAAATGCTTTATTTCACGACTTATGTTTCAGACCCTTCTAATTTTAGAAATTGTGTTGACGCTAATTTTAATCACGATATATTAATGCTTTTTGATTTAATATACGTGAAATAATGATTACATTCCTGTTGATGTGATAAAATAAGGATAAACGTACTATTTCAATCGGAATGAGAAATAGGTTTGACTGGACTTTTAAAGAGGGGATGTTTTGACAATGCGCACATGGACAGAAAAAGAACAATTTCAACATTACGAAGATTTAACACCTGAAGAAGTAGAAGCATTAAAAGAGAAAGTGAATACCTCTATTTATAGACAAACCTACCATATTCAACCACCTACAGGCGTTATGCAGCAGATGTCTGGCTTAATATTCTATAACCATACTTATTTCATTCAAACGGTTAATTTCCCTAATGGCACAGATCATCAGTTACCATATTGGTACCATTTCAAAGGTGATCAACTTACGCATCTTAAACCGCATCATACATATATGACACCTGAAATCATCGACCAAGATCGTCGCTTAGGAGACGGTTCATCATTTATTTATGATAATGATTTATATATGATGTTCACAACTGTATCTAATGATGACGAACCAATTTATAAACAACACGTTGCTAAGCTTACGAATGATGGCTCGATTTTAAAGCAACAAGAAGTTGTGATTACGCATGATCAAGGCGATTTCAATATGGTTAGAGATCCGAATGTCGTGATGCATGAAGGTCGTATGTATGCATTTCTTGGTGGTCAGAATCAAGAGGGCAAAGGTACAATTATTGTTTACAAGGCAGTACATCCGTTTCAATGGACGTATGTTGGTGAAGTTCAAACGTCGTTCGTTGATGAGAGTATAAGACGTGTCGCACCAGATTATTTTAGACTGAATCATCTCGACTTCATTATTTATGGCTTCGAGGAAAAGCACCAAGCGTCTACGCGCTACTTAACGGGTTATGCGAAGGGTATGCTTGAATTTAACGATATGACATTTACCCATAGTGACTTTAAAACGTTAGATGATGGCTTTGATTTTTACGCACCGAAAACATTCTTAAATGAACATAAAGCGCGCGTTTTATTTGCGAATATGTCTATGCCTGACGTCACATATCTTTCAGATAAAGACCAATGGCGTAATTGCTTAACAGTCCCTAGAGTGTTAACGATTGAAAATGGGGATCTCAAACAGCGTCCTTTAGAGGATTTAAAATCACTGAGATATAACGAAGAAACCGCATTAGGTTATGCAACGAAATTTAATCGCCAATTACACCCATTTGAAGGTACAGAGTATGAACTCATTGTAGATATTTTAGAAAATGATGCGACAGAATTGTACTTTGAATTACGTGCTTCAAAATTCGAAGCAACGCATATTATTTATAACAAACGTTTAAATCAATTAACGTTAGACCGTTCTGAAAGTGGTCCATTGCCTGAACCGTGTGAAACAAGAACGTCAACCACGCTTAAGGAAGAACTTAAACAATTACGTATTTTTGTTGATGCATCAAGTATTGAAATATTCTGCAATGATGGTGAGCGTGTGCTAAGTAGTCGTATCTTCCCATCGAAAGATTCGAAGTACATACGTACTTCAACAGAATCTGGACAAGTGTACATGAAGTTAACAAAATATGATTTAAAATCGATTATTGAAGAACCTGAACAAGAAGAAAGCCAAGATGAATCCTAAGTTCATCTTGGCTTTAAGTGTGTTCAAGGCATCTATATAATACCTATATTTTTTTGATGTTACGAACCGAAGCGTAACAATATTCTTCATTCTTGAAGTAGACAATACGTTCTTTAGAATCAATACGTTCTATATTATTACGGTTAAGCACGAAGCTGTTATGGCATCTAAAGAAGCGGTCATCGATTTGAGCGAGTTCCTTTAGATTACCGTAAAATTCAAGTTGACGATTGTCTAAGTGAGCAATTAAACGATGTGATTTGGTTGATGATTCAAAGAACATAATATCGTCATATTGCACATATACTGAATTACTGCCGCGTTTTAATTCAATTGTTTCAACGTTACTTTCTTTAGATAATAAGTCTAATCGAGAGTGTGCAGTTTCGATACAATCTATAACACGCGTCTTAAGTTCATCAATATCATCTTTGAAAATAAAGTCCATTGCTGAAACCTTATAAACGAAAGTGAGATACGTGAGCTCACTATGACTTGTAACAAATACGATGTTGCCAATTGGGTCATGTTTACGGATCTCGCTACCTAATTTTATTCCATTAATATCTGATTCGAGTTGAATGTCTAAAAAGTAACATCCAATATCAGTCATGTTTTTAGAGTGTTCGAGTAACTCGTAAGGATCATTTGTGGCAATTTCGATTTCCATAGGTTTATCTTCAATCATGATGTAATTCTCAATGATTGAAACCATGCGTTCACGTTGACGCTCATCATCTTCACAAATTAAAATTTTCATCTCAACACTTCCTTATACATCTTCATTTAAAATGTCTAATTTTTGTATAAAGTATTGGCCTTCAATCGTTGTATCGAGTAGTACATTTGAAGTTGAATCTGTAATCTCTTTAAGTGTATAAAGGCCGACACCTCTGTTTTTCCCTTTAGTAGAGAAATCCTTTTTAAATAATTGGTGTACACGAGGGGTGTCACTAGAACATTTATTCATCACGATTATTATGATAGAACTATCCGTTTTGATAAATGCGATTTGAATGATAGGTTTTTTAATTTGCTCTGATGCTTCAATCGCGTTGTCCATGATAATACCAAGTATTCGACTTAAATCAACCATATTCATATTAATATAATCAATAGGATCTGCAACTTCCACGCTGATTTGAATATCTTTTTCTTGAGCCTGTAAAACCTTGGTTGTAAGTAAACCTTTAATACCTCTAACTTGGAGGTTTTCGACACCATTTAATTTAAAGTTCTTCTGTTGAAAGCTATCTTGTAGAGGAGAAATATGATTGTTAAAGTAATCTCTTAAACCTTCCATGTCATCTTCGCGAATGAAGTCTGAGAGTGTAGCTAAAATATTGATGTAATCGTGACGGAATTTACGCATATCATTATTAACACTTTCGATTTTAAGTGTGTATTTATAATATGTTTCTAACTCTTCTTTGTAGTGTCTATATTTTAGTTCTCTGGCTACATTAATAGTAATAATAACGATGATGACAAGCATTATTATAATAAAACCTAAAAATACAAAAGTTATATTATCAAATTGCTCGATAGTAGATACTGTATCAGGCATAAATCTATATATTAAAAATATTGTAATAGCTAAAAGGAAGCACATCGCAAATAAATAATATTTATTAATATACAAGATTGATGCTTTAAATTTATAAATGATAAATCGTATTAAAAACGCTAGTACGATAGACATGGTTAAGTAACAAAAACCATACATTATGTATGATAGCCATTTGACATGAAAATATTCTTCAAATTCTACAGTTAATACAACAGTTAGGACGTTACTCAAATATAAAATAAGTATACTTGATAGGGCAGATATAACGCCTATAATACTTGCTCTTTTATAAAAGAAAATAATAAAGAGGACTATAAGGAGTATAAGCGTATATTGCTTTAAGAAGATGAATAAAATAGTAGAAGGGACTATTACCCCTAATACAATAGAAATATAATCCCTTCTAGAATAATCAATACTTAAAATTATATTGGCAACTATGAACAAAATAGCTGCTTGAAATAAAGCTAATAGAAATGTCGATAAAACTGCCATATAATTTTACACACTTTCTAACTTTTATTTATTTGCTTCGTCGATTAATTCTTGAGGTACTTCAGCTTCATCGAAGAAACCGTAGCAGATACGGATTGAACCGAAAGTTCCAATTTTAGAAAATACGTCAGCTAATACTTTTGCGAAGATAGAAAAGATATTCATAATTATTTGTCCTCCTTAGGAAAAAATATTGGTAATAGCGTTATGGCTTCAATAACAATTCCAGTTAACATTAACTGTTGGTACGGCTCTTGCACAAAAAATGAAAGCGCAATAACTACTATAGTAGTTATAATTGCTCTAACTTTTTTCCCTTTCTTACGACTTTCTTTAATAGGTAGCTTTCTTGTAGCAGCTGGTGCTAATAGAATAACCATTATTAAAGAAATCAAACTCAATACGAAAAAGAAAGTATAAGGTATTTCAAAATGTACAATTAGCCATGGCAACAGAATGAAAATTAAAAGATTCTGTACATGACACAGAAATGATGATTTTGCATGAGCTCCATGCGCGAAAAAGCGCAATACGAAATAAAATAAATGAACAGTTAGTGTGTAAAAGAATATATTCAATAGGAGAGCGAGTCCGTAAACAACAATTCCTTTAAACAAATTCCCCAGTACTATCTGGATGCCTAAACGTATTTTCAGATATGAAATACGATCTAAATTGTTTTTCTTTTGCAGGGTCAATGCAAATTTATCAATCCATGTATCTAATAGCTTTTGCATTGCACCACTCTCCTTAATTCTTATTATATAGAAAAAAGTACAAACTGTGTATTTATTGCCTAACTGTTAACATTTAATTCTAAACTGTCATCTTGATGATGATAAATACATTTTAACATAAAAATCATGACAAGTAAGAACTTAAAATTTCGAGTTAGGCACTAACTCTTTTTATTTTGAATTTCTATGTTTCAATATAGACATATCACAGATAAGTGATACAAAATCAAAGGATTATTTTTGAGGTAACTACTACGTTTATTATTGTTGTGAAACAATTTGTAGGTGTTATTCCTGAAACAAATTGTAGGAAGGAGGACATTATAATGGCAGGCGATATCGGTAAAACTATCATGGACTTTTTCAAATGGTTAGGTGAAACTATCGACAAATACACTCAAAAATAATAAGTCATTATTATTTTGAAGGTATTTTAGAATGTTCTTAATTTCAACAACAAATATAAAAGGAGTGAATTAACATGGCTGGAGATATCATGGGTACAATCACAGACTTAATCAAATGGATCGCTGAAACAGTTGAAAAATATAAAAAATAATTAGTCTTTTAAATTAATTTTTAAGATTCATCTCAATTGAGAAAGGAGTGACTTATCATGGCAGGAGATATCATCGGTACAATCAACGATTTAATCAAATGGATCGCTGACACAGTAGAAAAATATAAAAAATAATTGAAGCTTAAAGATTTAATTTTTCCTAAATAAACACATGAAAGGAGTGACTCATAATGGCAGGCGATATCATGAACACAATCAACGGTTTAATCAAATGGATCATCGACACAGTTGAAAAATACAAAAAATAATTAGTCTTGAATATCTAATCTTAATTTATCTCAATTGAGAAGGGAGGCACTTATAATGGCAGGCGATATCTTCAAAGCTTTAATCGAATTAGGTCGTTTCATCGCAGACATGGTTAAAAAATTCAAAAAATAATTCATCCTTTTAAAAGCATAGGGTTACCCTATGATAATATTTGATATGTATCATTTGGAAGCTAATGCCGTAAAGTTTAGCAAGTAGTTATAAAAGCTATCGTAAGCATCATTCAATTTATCATTAAACAATCGGTAAATTCACTAAATTTTTTCATAATTAAATAAAACATCCCCAAAATAGATAGAGTAATAACTGTAAATAAACATTCCCTTAATAATAAAAACCCGAGTCCCTCCCAAGCTCGGGTTTATTTTTTTTATGCTAATAGAGGTCGTTTCGAAGATTGTCTAATACTGGGATTTGTTGGCGCTGACGTTCGACTTCAGATAGGTTAAGTGTCTCGACAATATGACCTTCGTTTGTATCTAGTGATTTCACGATATCTCCATTTGGATTGATGATACAAGAATTACCGCCATACGTCGTACCTAATGCTTCACCGCATGCATTACAACCTACAACGTACATATTATTTTCAATTGCGCGTGCTTGAAGTAACTTAATCCAATGGTCGATACGGGCTAGTGGCCATTGAGCGACGTAGAATGTAATCGCTGCATGTTGCGCGACGGAACGATTGAGTTCAGGAAATCTTAAGTCATAGCAAACAATTTGTGATGCGCGCACGTCTTCTTTAAGTTGAAAGGTTTGAGGCATCTTTGTACCGCCCGTTAAGAATTTTGGTTCATCAAGCATTGGTACGAGATGAATTTTGTCATATTGATTTAATATCTCGCCATCTGAATTAACGGTGAAACTCGTGTTGTAAATATGTCCGTCAACCTTATTGGCTACTGATCCTGCTACAATAGTTACGTTATGCATTTGCGC
This sequence comes from Staphylococcus massiliensis CCUG 55927, assembly GCF_000298075.1. Lineage (GTDB taxonomy): Bacteria > Bacillota > Bacilli > Staphylococcales > Staphylococcaceae > Staphylococcus > Staphylococcus massiliensis. The sequence continues at coordinate 27,182 of NZ_JH815596.1, forward strand.
AAGTTGCGCAATAAACGCTTTACTCTCTTGTAAGTTTTCATCTGCGAGTTCGTCTAACGCCTCAAGTGCGTAACCGTTATTCCACATTTCAGGTAGCACCACGACTTCTGTTTGAGCATCTAGTTTCGACTCAAATAAATCTTTAATTTTCTCTTTGTTAAGTTCAAATTGTGCTGCTTCTATTTTAAATTGAAATAATTGTACCTTCATATATGTTCACCTCTTAAGCTTACTGTATAAAATTACATCTCAACTTTCAAAGTGTTGGCATTGGGATAGGGCTTTTCATAATGGAAAAGGCCTTTCGATAAGGTACCGAAATGATGAGACATAAAAAAGACTGACATGCATCACACTCATGTGTGCATCTCAGTCTCGTTATCATATTAAAATAAGAAATTTATAATGAATGACGTCTTCTCCATAGCCTCTTGTTTAAGGCTTTCTGGCATGTTCAGTTGAATCAGAACGACGATTGAGTTCATTAAAATGTGTACGGCGATAGGAATGATTAAGCGTCTTGTGTACGCGTATAATAATGAGAAAATTACACCCATGCCGAAGTAATTTAAGAAGTTAGGTAAATCTTGATGTGCAATTGCGAATATGACAGAACTTATAATTGTAGCAATTATGATTTTAACGATTCTAGGTGCTTTCATTCGGCTGTACAATTCGCCAAAGATGACCTTTCTAAATACATATTCTTCGAATATTGGGCCAATAACCGCAATTAAGAAGATGAATAATGGAATTTGTTTCGCTACTTCCATAAGTTTTTGTGTATTCTGGTTTGAAGGTTCAATTTGGAATACGAATGTATTGATTAAACTTGCGATAATTTGGAAAAAGATTACGGTGATGAAACCAAGCACGATTACAAGCACGATGTAGGCTGGCTTTAACCTTGATGCCTCAGTTTCAAGTGGTAATCTGTTCTTCACCATTTTATGTAAGAAAATAACAGCTAGGATAGAAATCACAAATAAGCCTAGTTGCATAAAGATAGCTAATTTAGACAGTTCCATCTTATTCATATCTCCAAATAGACCTGAACCGACTAATAAGCCTGGTATAAATTGCGCGCATAAATATATTGCGACAGTGAGTAGTGCCACGATGCCTCTTCTCATAAAAGACCTCCATAAGATTTTGGTTAACGTTTTCATTTTATCGTAGAAAGATTCATTTAACAAAGTTTCTGTCGAATCGTATGACTTGAATTGTTGACCAATTTTGATTATTATAAAATTATATTAGCACTCATAACTTGAAAGTGCTAAATTATGTGAACCTGAAGGAGGAAACATCATGCTTAAACCATTAGCAAATCGAGTGATTATTCAAAAGAAAGAACAAGAGCAAACAACTAAAAGTGGTATTGTGTTAACTGATACTGCTAAAGAGAAGACCAATGAAGGTGAAATCGTCGCTGTAGGACCAGGACGTTTATTAGACAATGGTGAGCGTGTTAAACCTGAAGTAAGTGTTGGTGATCATGTTGTCTATCAACAATATGCTGGCACTGAAATTAAGCAAGGAGACGAGAAATATCTTGTCTTATCAGAAGAAGAAGTACTTGCAGTAATCGAATAAAATAGACTGATATACATCGTAATACGAAATTTTAGGAGGTCATGATTCATGGCGAAAGAACTTAAATTCTCAGAAGATGCAAGACAAGCAATGCTACGTGGTGTTGATAAACTTGCAAACGCAGTTAAAGTAACAATTGGTCCAAAAGGGCGCAACGTTGTATTAGATAAAACATATACAGCACCATTAATCACGAACGATGGTGTAACAATTGCTAAAGAAATTGAATTAGAAGACCCTTATGAAAATATGGGTGCTAAACTTGTTCAAGAAGTTGCGAATAAAACAAATGAAATCGCTGGTGACGGTACTACAACTGCGACAGTACTTGCACAAGCAATGATTCAAGAAGGTTTAAAAAACGTAACAAGTGGTGCAAATCCAGTTGGTCTGCGTCAAGGTATCGATAAAGCTGTAGCCGTAGCGATTGAAGCGTTACACGAAATTTCTCAAAAAGTTGAAAATAAAGAAGAAATTGCACAAGTTGGTTCAATTTCAGCGAACGACGAAGAAGTAGGTCGCTACATTTCTGAAGCTATGGAAAAAGTTGGTAACGACGGTGTTATTTCGATAGAAGAATCTAATGGTTTCAATACAGAATTAGAAGTTGTTGAAGGTATGCAATTTGATCGTGGTTACCAATCACCATACATGGTTACTGACTCTGACAAGATGGTAGCGGAGCTTGAAAGACCATATATCTTAATTACAAATAAGAAAATCTCTTCATTCCAAGACATTCTACCGTTACTTGAACAAGTTGTTCAATCTAACCGTCCAATTTTAATCGTTGCGGATGAAGTTGAAGGCGATGCATTAACAAACTTAGTATTAAACCGTATGCGCGGCACATTCACTGCAGTAGCGGTTAAAGCACCTGGTTTCGGTGATCGTCGTAAAGCTATGTTAGAAGACTTAGCTATTCTTACAGGTGCTCAAGTAATTACAGATGAGTTAGGTTTAGAATTAAAAGATGCTTCAATCGATATGTTAGGTTCAGCTAATAAAGTTGAAGTTACGAAAGATAACACGACTGTTGTAGATGGTGATGGCGATATCACAAACATCGATGCACGTGTTAATCAATTAAAAGCACAAATCGAAGAAACAGATTCAGACTTCGATCGTGAAAAACTTCAAGAACGCTTAGCTAAATTAGCTGGCGGTGTAGCAGTTATTAAAGTTGGTGCTGCATCAGAAACTGAATTAAAAGAACGTAAATTACGTATTGAAGATGCATTAAACTCAACACGTGCTGCAGTTGAAGAAGGTATTGTAGCAGGTGGTGGAACTGCATTATTAAATATCTACAAGAAAGTTAGCGAAATTGAAGCTGATGGCGACATTGAAACAGGTATTAATATCGTGTTAAAAGCCCTTCAAGCACCAGTGCGTCAAATCGCTGAAAATGCTGGCTTAGAAGGTTCTATCATTGTAGAACGTCTGAAAAATGCTGAACTCGGTGTAGGTTATAACGCTGCTACTGACGAATGGGTTAACATGTTAGAAGCAGGTATTGTAGACCCAACTAAAGTTACACGTTCTGCTTTACAACATGCGGCAAGCGTGGCTGCAATGTTCTTAACAACTGAAGCGGTTGTAGCTAACTTACCAGAAGAGAACGGTGGTAATGAAGGTCCATCAATGGGCGGCATGCCAGGTATGATGTAAGATAGGCCGTAAGCACTGAATTTAAGTGGTTACTTTTGGTCGAATATAAATAAAAATATATCAAATATTATGGTGTTGAGACGCTTTCCATGTTTTGAAGTGGGAGGCGTCTTTTTATAACTTTATGCAACGTTTGTTTAAGTTTAGCTGTTTAAATTTCCTTATGGGGCAGTCGTTCCTGTGTCTCTTTGATAAGCAAGCCTGAGATTCTCGAATCATTATTGGAAGATGATTTCGATGAATTATGACAGTCTATTGATATGTTATCGCGTCATTCGCTTAAGCTGTAAAATATATTTTTGGCCTTTTCACTAATGATACGCTTGAAAAGCTTAGAGGTATTAATGATGTATAACTCGTATATTTAACCACCTATATAGATATTGAACTTGAAAATCCTTTATTTTATTAAAAAAAATTAGTTATAATCAAAAAGATAAAAGTCATATTTACAAAATATGCCTAATAAAGGTGTGATTGAATGGAATATAAGCCTTTAAAAATATTATTTCATATGTATGATTGGAAAAAGTTTGAATTAGAATACGAAACGAGAAGAGATAGCTTTGCCTCTTATTTAATGAACATACATATTCATCCAATTCAAGACGGGAAACAAAAGTCTGAAACTTGTTATCCATTGTTCTTTGTATTAAATAAAGAACTAGCTTCAAATTTAGAAAGTGTTTTGACTAATACAAAAAAAATTAAGCTATTGTCATCTATGTTGCCAGAAGTAGCTAATCATTCATATATAAATCACTTGCTTATTAATGAATTACAAAGCACGAATGAAATAGAAAATATTAAAAGTACTAAAGAAGAAATAGCAGAATCTATTAATAATACAAAAGGGTATCATAAAAGATTTGATGGGCTAGTTAACCAATATCTAATGATTGAAGATTATAATATTGGGATTAACTCTATTTCAGACATAAGAAAAATTTTTGATTCAATTGTTTCAGGTGAAATTAAAGACAAAGACTTACCGGATGGTGATTTGTTTAGGAGACAAGGTATAGGGGTTTATGACGAATCTAAAAACAAATGGATTCACAGAAATGAATGTTCTGAACCTGAGCTTTTTGAAAACTTAACGCTAATGTTGGAGTTTGTTAAAAATTTTGATGCGCCTCAGATATTTAAGATTATGGCCAGTCATTTTATATTTGAATACTTACACCCATTCTACGATGGAAATGGCAGGGTAGGAAGATGTATGATAGCTAAAATGTTGAATGATAGCTTAGATCGTTTTACCGCTCTTACATTTTCTTATACTGTTAATAACCATAAAAGTAAATACTATAAAGCTTTTGAAGAGGCATCTAATTACTATAATAAAGGTGAATTAACTACATTTATTAAAGAAATGCTAGACTTACTAATCATAGGACAAAATAATATTATTGAAAGTTTTGAAAAGAATATTCGCATTATCGATAAATTGGGCCTAGCATTAAAAAAAATATCAAAAGATAATTATGATTTCGGTATTCTATTTGTTCTATTGCAAGATAAAATATTTGGAAGCAAATACGCTCGAATTAGCCTAAAAAGTGTTCAAGAAATTACAGGTTTTTCGAGAAATAAAATAAACAAAGTTATAAAGGAATATGATACTAAGCTTATTAAGATAAAAAGTAATCCAGTTGTTTATGAAATCGATGATAAGTTTGTAGAAGAACTACTTGCTCAAAAATAGTAGCTCTGTATAAGGAGTAGTGACCTTAACAGTTGTAGTTTTCATTAAGCTACTTGTATGAAAGTAAGATTAATCGCCCCACCAATTAAGGTGGGGTATTTTAGTACAATATCGTATTTGAAAACGAGTATTGTGGAAATATTTTTTTATAAAATATTTGGTAATTGCCTAGGTGTCCTTATTGAGTTCCTAACTGTATTCGTATGGTAATAATTGTCACATTAAAGCAATAACATTTACAGTTAAGAAATATATGAGACAGTTAGGCATACTTTAATGATTATTTACGTGATTAGGGCTAAATAAAGAATGAGAAGTTAGGAGATTCTATGATAAGGATTTATTGAAGTATAAAAATTGTTGACTAAGTACATGGTATCGTTATTAGCTTCATTAAAACCAACTAGGAAAGTAGTAAACAAAAAGGCATTAAGGCTTAATTAGCCTCAATGCTTGGATGGTATTACATAAAGTCTTTATATGATTTGATGTAGGCTGTACCACCTAAGAAAGCTGGTGCGATGATAAGTAGCTTTTCCCTTAAAGAAAGATCCTTTAGAGAAATAATTACAATAAACCAAATGATATTTAGTAACGTTATAACAGATAAAATAATTGGATTAAAAAATTTACGCATATAATCGCCTCCGTGGTTAATCGTATTTGTTAAAAAGTCTTTAAATGATATACTTATTAGGTCGCCTATACTCTCTATGTGGCGATAATACCGCATGAGAGGAGGTGGTTTTTTGCTATTCATCTTTGTTTCACTAATAGCACCCATAATTTCAGGGTGCGTTGTCGCGTTATTTAAACATTGGTTATCAAAACGTGACAATAAATAGGCGACGATAACCCCACCAAAAAAATCCCCAACCTATGGCCGTAGGTTGGGGATTGGTGGTTTTTACTACTCATCTTTGTTAACTAAAGTATAACATGTAATGTTACATAGTACAAATGTCTCTCTACCGCTAGGCCTCACTAGGATTTTGTTCAATTTGTATTAAAGCACTTTGCTTATCTATACCACCATTAAACGTGTTTAAATCTCCATCTAGATTTGTCACGCGATGACTAGGAATTAATATTTGTAGATGATTTTGGTTGGTTGCAGTGATAACTGCTTTAGAGGCATCAACCTTTTGAATGCGATTTGCAATATCTTGGTATGTTACAGTGGAACCATAAGGGATGGATTTAACTGTATGCCAAACCTTTTGCTGAAAAGGCGTGCCAAACTCTACTGAAAAAGGGATAGTAAATGTTCTAAGTTCGCCGTTAATGAATGCATTGACTTGATGTTTAGTCTTTTCAATGATTGGATTAGCCTCATCAACGATTCTATGAGATTGGGCTAATTTATGAACGAAGTCAAATTTAAACGTAGCGTCTTCAAAGTATAAAGCTACGATTGAATGATGGTCCGCTATGGCGATCATTTTGCCTAGTGGTGTTTCAATGTTTTGACGAAAATACATGTGGAAGCTCTCCTTTCATAGTAAAGAATATCATATACTTTTATAGGGGGAAAATAAGATGAATAAGCAATATATTTTTGATTCATTAAAAATGAGTACGGATTTTTTAATTAAGAAATATGAAAAGTTTGAATGGGAACCAATTGCTGAATTAAATTATCAACATTTTCCAAATAACATCCACTGGCAACTCGGACATATATTAACGGTATTTGAGTTATCGTTATCATTTGTAGATAAAAACAAAGTAGATATTGAAGCTTATAATAAGAACTTTGGTAATGGCACGAAGCCTGAAGATTGGGATGGCAAAGAAATTCCATCTGTTAATGAAATTGTAGAGTTACTAGGTACAATTCCTGAAAGATTAGATACGCTTACAGATGAAGATTTAGAGACTGAATTACCTGAACCGATTGTAGGTCAAGAGACGGTTCGAGGTTTACTCATCCTAAATACAATGCATATTCCACTTCATACAGGTAAAATTGAAGAAATGGCTCGAATTATCCGTGCAGAAGCATAATTCGGAGTTGATATATGAGACGCGAGGCTTGTTAAGGACCTCGCGTTTCCTTATTTAAGGGTGGAAGGTCGTACGGTTTATCAAGAATGATTTGTCATCAAGTCTCAAGGCGTTTGAAACTTGATGGTGAAACCGTGATCAAGTTTCAGAGCCCTTGAAACTTGATTAGCGATCCCTAATCAAGTCTCAACACACTTGAAACGTGATGGCGAAACTGTCATCAAGTTTCAACGCTAATAGTAGCCGCAACACACTACCAACCGCCAACTTAAACAAAAAAGCTATAGGTAATACGACTCAGGTCGTATCACCTATAGCTTTCTTTATATAAAGTCTATTCTTGTAGTTCTTTAATTGCTTTTGCGATAGTTTCGAACACGTACTCGATATCATCTTTTTCAATGCAACTGAACGCGATTCGAATGTCTTTCTTATTTAAAGCGATAATACCAATGCTGTACTTTTCAATGAGGTGATTACGAAGTGTTTCAGGTTTAACGCCGTGAACACGAAGTGCCATGAAGTAGCCTGAATTGAAGTCATATGGCTGCCATAATTCTTTATATGCGTCGCGATATACGACTTCTTTCGTCACTTCGTAACGTTCTCTAAGTGTCTCAACATTAGCTTCAATTTGCTTATCAAATTGTTCATTGTTTTCAAGTACGTGTGTAATCGCAGCTTGAGACGGCATCGGACCACTTGAGATATTACTACGGATTAGGCCTTTTACTTTAGCTTCCATAACGTCTTTCGCATCTTGATTCTCTAAGCCAAATGTTATAAATCCAACTCGGAAGCCCCAAGCAAAGAATTCTTTCGTCGCACCATCTAAGCGAATTGGTAATACGTTTTCGTGATTAAGTTGCGTAAGTGCTGTGAAGATAGATTGCTTATATACATCTTCGTAGAATAATCCGTAATATGCGTCATCAACGACCGTTATGACACAAGTACCTCTATCAGCTAGGATACGAACACCTTCGACAAGTTCGTCGACTTGTTCTTTAGTAGGTGTGTAACCTGTAGGGTTGTTTGGATAGTTTAATAGTAAAATAACTTTCGATTCGTCTAACTTTTGAACACAGTTTAAAAAGTGTTCTGTAGTAAAGCTACCATCTTCGTTAAAGATAGGAAACGTCTCCATATTCGCATTATGGCGAACACCGAAGATTAAATTATAGTTACCCCAGTTGTGTTCTGGAAGTAGGACCATATCATGGTGATCAACAAATAAGTCACCAACAAGAGATAGTCCGTGCGTTAATGCATTAGTAGCAATTGGTTTCGTAATTTGAGATTCGTTTAAGTCTGGATTTTCTTTAAGGAATTTATTTAACCATAAAGTGCGAAGTGATTCTAATCCTTGTGGCGGCGCGTAAGGGAATACTTGGTTTTCTGGCAAGTGGTTGAAGACGTCGTATAAGTCATCCGCGTACATCATACCTTTATCGTTTGTCGCCATGCCTATAGTTGCGTTATATTTAGTCGCTTTAGCGTCTGCAGATTGAGAAAGAATGCCCTTCGGATAATACATACTAGAACCTAGGTCAGAGAACATGTCCAATAATTTAGGAGAAGATTTTTTTAATTTTTCGTTGAGTTCTAATGCGATTGGATTCATTAATTGTTCATCCTCTTTCTTTTAGTCGTTTAATACTAATTTTATATTGAAAAGCCCAAAATTTAAAGTCATGTCACCCATTTTAAAAATAATTTACAAAAAAAGAACACATATACGAACATATGTTCTAGTTTTTGTGTTAGAATACAAACAGGCCACTTAACATATAAGTATCACAAAGCGTATGGAGGTGTAATTATGCCGTGGGAGAATTTTATAATGACTTTAATTACAGGTGGCTTACTCATTATTTTCCGTTGTTGGTTAGAAATCAATTGGAAAAATAAGAAATAATTACATGAAAAATCCCCACATCTGCTGCAACAGATATGGGGAAGTGTAATTAATCCGTGGATACAATTAAATTGTACCACGTTGTATTATAAGCCGCAATCTTAAGAATGTTCCATACTTCATACCGCATGATATGTTAACGTTATAGTGATAAAAAAATATGAGGTGAAAGCATGAAACACTTAACGAAGATATTTGTAACGTTGGCTATTGTACTATTTATAGTAGGCATCATTTTACAAACAGTAGGCGAAGAGGGATCTGGCATAAAAATCTTAATCGCAAGTATTTTATTTATTATTTGCGCTTTCATTAATCGACATAATGAACGTAATAAACGAAATAAATAAATCATCTTCATTCATGATCATTTTTATGAAAATGCGCTTAGACAATCGAAATTGTTTGAGCGCTTTATTTATGTGTATATACTGTTTATATACACTTACGAAATCTAAAGTACTTAAAAAAAGGTAATTAAAGGACTTTTCAAAAAAGAGGGGTTTACAAATCTGTATATATTGTATATATTATGTATATACACAAGCGAAGGAGGACAGCCATGAAGATATTGTTGAATAGTAGTAGTGATCAGCCGATATATGAACAAATTAAGCGGCAGATTAAGACGCAAATCCTTAAAGGGAAGTTATATCATGGAGAACATTTACCTTCCATGCGGGAACTCGCTAAAGATTTAAGTGTTAGCGTCATCACGACGAAACGTGCTTATGAAGATTTAGAGCAAGATGGTTTTGTGACAACAATCAGAGGAAAGGGCACCTTTGTGAAAGGTCAAGATACGGCTATCTTAAGGGAAAAACAATTTATGGTGATTGAATCGTTGTCGAAGCAAATAACGAAGGAAGCTAAGACAATCGATATGTCGCTTGAGGAATTGCAAGACATTATTGCCCTCATATACGAGGAGGAAGATGAATGAATGTAGTTGAATTTAAAGATGTGAGTTACCAGCGGAAAGCGTTTGAACTTGAAAACTTGAATTTCTCGATTCCTAAAGGCTATGTGACGGGGTTTATTGGCGCAAATGGGTCTGGTAAGACAACGACAATTCGCCTGCTGATGGACTTACTTAGACCTAAGTCAGGTACGATTCATTTATTTGGTAAGGGAATGAAAGCAGATCCTGTTGAGATAAAGAATAAAATTGGCTTTGTATACTCGGAGCTTTACTTAAACGACAATTGGCATGTTAAGAAAGTGTCACGCATGCTATCGAAGTTTTACCGAAATTGGAATGAAAACACGTTTGAACATTACCTTAATTATTTCAAGTTACCTCATAATGAAAAGATTAAAAATTTCTCAACGGGTATGAAGATGAAACTATCCATTACCATTGCTTTTAGCCATGAAGCAGAACTCTTTGTATTAGATGAACCTACTGCAGGACTTGACCCGGTCGTTCGTTCTGAAGTCTTATCGATTATTCAAGAGGAGCTGATTAACGAGGATAAGACAGTCTTTTTCTCAACGCATATCATTTCAGACTTAGAACGCATAGCGGACTACATTGTGTATTTAAAGCAAGGTCAGATTCAATTTGAAACATCTAAAGATGACCTCTTAAATACGTACAAGATCGTTCGCGGTGATGATAAGGATTTAGATGCCGAACTTGATCAACTCTTGATTCACAAGACTGTTAATCACACAGGCTACGAAGCGTTAACGAAAGACAGCGCAGTCTTTAAAGAATTGTTTGGACCTAAAGTAGTGATTGATGATGCGTCGATTGAAGACATTATGGTTCATTTTGAAAAGGACAAGGATACGTCGATTGAGGGTGAGCGTTATGAAAGCACTCTTTCTTAGAAACTTGAAGCTCGATATTATTAAGTACTATGCATTGGCATTACTAATAGGGCTGGTGCTTGCTCAGTTTCTAGATAGTGTTCGCGGTTTCTTAAGCCTAGTAATGTTAACCTTTATTGGATGTTTAAGTACGTCATTTATCTTTATCAAGAAACGCATTCACCATAATAACATGCATATCACATACCGAAGTTTACCATTAACTGATGCAGCTTTTATCAATAGTACGTATTTATATTCGCTATATATCGCGCTCATTCAAATCGTACTATATCTCATATCACTACCTATGATAAAGACTGTTTACACACTTGAAATTTTACTTGTCATCATAGGGCTAACATTCCTAACGAATATCATGTTGGCCCCGATATGTTTTGAACAACATTGGCACAAACTTATAAGTTCAATCATTTATTTTATCATTGCCTATGTGGTACTCTTCTTCCATATCGCACCTATGAGCAATTTGACATTCCGAATGCCGTACTTTGACTATTTCGGATACGCGTTCTTTGCGGTAACGACCGTACTATTCATCGGCTCTTACCTATTCGCGAATCATTTTATCAAACGACATTGAAGCGGAGGTGACCTTATTGAAGGCATTGTTATATAGGAATTTCGAATTACGCAAATGGTCGTTACTACTATACACCATGCTGTTGTTATTCTTTCCTATTTATTATTTATTTTTTAAAAGCACTTTCATCATAAAAATGATAATTAGCGGCCTCTTAGTACTCATCGCATTACTTCATTCAGGTCAAAGCTTTGTTACTTTAAGCAACCTTGGTAAAAGAGGCGCTTTAACCTTCTACCAAAGTTTACCTGTAAGTCGAAGAGATTTAATCAATGCTAACTTTTTAACCACAATCATTTTGATATTATATGCAGCCGTCGTACTGATGTTATACAACAACTATAACGTCAACCTTTCATTCGTAACCGTTAATCAAGTGAAAGTCGATGGACCTATGATGTTTATCTTTTCAAATATGGTTACCTTAATCTTTGTGTTTAATAAGTTTGGTGAGGAAAAGACACTATCAATACCATATATCTTGTTTATCATTATCGTGAATTTCATCTTGCCACTCGTGGCACTAATTGTGCTTTTCATATGTGAAAGAATGTTAAATTGGCATTTCATTCATATACCAACCGTGCTATGGAGTGCGTTTATATTAAGCATTATCGCGATGGTCATCACGTACGTCGTTCAAATCGTAAGGACAAAATAATAGGAGGGCATTCAATGGAGTTAAAACAAGTTAGTAAGACATATAATCAAAACACTGTTTTAGACCAGATTGATTATAAATTCGATGACAGCCGTATCGTCGGTTTAATCGGTAAGAACGGTGTCGGTAAGACAACGTTAATGAAAGTAATGAACGGAAATATTATCAATTATCAAGGTGACGTTATAACAAGTGATGATGAAAATATCGGTTACTTAATCGAACATCCTAAGCTTTATGCGAATAAATCAGGCATGTATAATTTGAAATTCTTTAGTAAAGTTCTAGGAAAAGGCTTTGATAAGGACTATACCAATCGTATTATAGAA
>NZ_JH815596.1:39842-43150 GCF_000298075.1 Staphylococcus massiliensis CCUG 55927
AGTTTGTTTACTTTATGTTTCGTCGTCGTTCCGATGTTTTTCGTGATAATTTTTATGGTACTAATATTACTAATTTCTTTGGTTTTGTTACTCAGTCCTGCGATTCTTGTCATTAATATATTTCTTTCTGGTGTAACATTTGGGTTACTTTCTAACATTTTATTTAGCTTATCTTTATGCGGTTTAGGCATCGTATTTATGGTGCTTGTGCTAAAAGTATTCGATGTCATTTATGGCTTAACGCTAAAGTATTTAAGATGGAATATTAAGATGATCAGAGGGGGTAGATCCTCATGAAGAAATTACTCTTATTCGGGATTGGCATGTTCGTGACTTTCTTTGCATTAGGAACACTTTCCTGGTTTTTAATTGATAAACCAAATAAAGATGTTGTTAAATACAGTGAGACGTATGACCCCGATAAGTTCAATAAAATCGAAGTCGATTCTAACAATGTTTCTATTCATTTGAAAAAAGGGAAACGCTTTAAATTTAAATATCAAGGTAGTATTGAACCTGAAATTTCAACCAAAAATGGTACGTTTAAGTTAAATGATGAAGAACAAAAGCTTAAAGGACGTGCGAACTTTAATCCTTTTGATGCGAGACATAAACATTTAACTATTACAGTACCACCAAAAAAATTAAAAGAAATTGATTTATCTACTGCTACAGGTGAAGTTGTAGTAGATGGCGCATCAAGCAAATCATTGACTATATGGAATAGTGGTACAGGTAAACTAGACTTAAGTCACTTAAATTGTGATTCAGCAGACATCAAAGGTAAACGTAGTGCTTTAAAACTTGATGATAGTCATATGAAGGATACATCGTTAAATATCGATGCAGGTGAAATTAATGTAACAAATTCGCTAATTCAAAGTGGAATCGTAGTAATTAATTCAGGACCACTGAGATTAAATAAAATGCACCCTGATACTTCCGTTAAAGCTTCCTCTAAAAGAGGTAATATTTATTACTCATATGATCGACTACCTAAATCCGTCAAACTTAAATTAAGTCCTGAAAATGGTAAAACGTATATTAAGAATGAGGCATTACGTAAACGCGATGATAAATACTCGAAACATATCTTAGAATTCTATACGCACGATGGTGATATTAAACTCTATTAATCTAAGAAACCCAGTAGTTAAAGCTAACAAACAAAGCTTTAGCCACTGGGCTTTTTTAATGGGAAGCAAAGGTGATGTCAGTCTCGATAACACCTTCGAAATGATCGATTGTTAAAGGATGTCCATTAAGCCAAGACTTGAAGTCGATTGAGGTTGGTGTGCTGTTTTCACCAAGTCCAAACCATGCTTTCAAACGAGTTGGTTCGTACATAGACGTATGAATCGTACCTGACCAGCTCTTAAAAAGTTTACTATATAGATTGTACTTAGGATCATTAAACATGCGATATACATTGAATTGTTGATGTGGTTCCTTTAAATGTTCGTGTAATTGAGCCAGGCGCTCTTTAGATTCTTTCGTATAGTTACGGTTTTCATGGGTTAAAATTTCAAAGTGATTGGTACACGTTTGATGGTTTCTAACTTCTACACCTCTAGGCGTGACTTCTACAATTGCGTGATTGAGTTGTTTATCTTGAACGATATAGCTGAATGAACTGCGGTGTGGTAACGTTTTGAGAAAAGCAATTACTTCATTAACATCTTTACATAACTCTAAGATTAAGCGACCTATCATATAACACACGAATCCGTTCTGTGGCTTTTTACGATGCATGAAATTATAAGCCATTACAAGACCATGTTCGTTCATACCGTCCATGCGTCCTGTAATTCTTGAAATGGGACCTATTTGTGCATATCCACCATCGTTCGGTTGGAAAAGCAAATAACGACCATCGTATGTGGCAGGGTGGTAGTCATAATTACGAACAAGGTAATCATCGCCTACATAAACTGTACAGCCGCTATCCTTTAAATCAGTGAAACGATAGTGCGCGAAGTTTAATATCGCTTGTTTAGTAGGTATATTTAGCACATCACGTAGTGCCATGATTTCCTCCCATATTTGAGGTGCAAAGTGTTGGTATATATCAAAAGTTTCATTAATATCTATATCGAAACGTGGGTTACGTTTCTTCCATTCCTTTTCACGGTTACGTAACATTCGAGTTTGCTCCATCCATTTAGCTGTCTCAACACCTAGATCATAATGCGAGCCACGATGGGTTTGGATATCGACTTTAACATTCTGCATGATTTGTAATCCTTTCTTAAATAATAGTTACATCTAAAATGTTATCTTAATAATTTGTAACACTAAGTTAATAGACTTTGCACTTTTAAAAATTATATAATTAGAATGTAACGAAATAAAACTAACTTACGATGAGATAATCTATTTTGGAAGAGGTGATTACTATGTTTCAAGATGCATGGAACACAGCTGAAAGAGAAATTATTTTATGGTGGTATAGCTAATAATCATGGACATTTACTATAATCATTTTAAACGAAAATAAGCAAGGACATATAGTGCAGTTACTATTGTCTTTGCTTATTTTTTAGTGTGTTCCGTAAATGTCTTCAACATTTTGAGTAATGTAGATAGATGTAATTTTGTGATGTTCAGCGCTTTGTTCAGAGTTAAATGTACATGTGATTAATGTCTTTTTTGATGATCTGTAAAATCATTTGCATAGACATAAAACAAGATTAGCTGTTCATTTTCTAGTCGTGCTCTGTGAATGACATCGAAACTCCAACTCAAATCACTTTTTTCAACTTCTTCCAATCGTGTTTTAAATAGGTCTAAGAGTTCTTCTCTAGACAAAATTTGACTCTTTCTTGACTTATCCATTTTATAACACACAACGTCAGAAGCTAACATATCATCTACTTTATCAATGTTGTTTTGTTGCCAAGCATTTAGAAATGATATATATGGCACAATAAAAACCTCTCTTTAATTATAAAAGTCTATTATTAGTTATAATTTACCACATTATAACAGAAATCCATATATAGGTGAATGAAAAACATGAATAAAGGGTATAGATTTAATGTATTGAAAGAGTATGCTATTATAATAATAAAGTATACTATAACTATTTGAGGTGAATGATAACATGTGCAAGTTTATTAAAGGACTATTAACATTTATTTTAAGCTTTATTGCAATCACATCTGTAGTAGTAGCTGGTTTAGCAGTTGTATTTGCATATATCTTCAAAAAAGACTTTGAAGATATCGAAAATAAAACTAAAAAAATTGTGGCAGAAATTGAATCAAATAATGCCTAAATGAGGACGAACACTTCTTAGTGTTCGTTTC
>NZ_JH815596.1:44159-68560 GCF_000298075.1 Staphylococcus massiliensis CCUG 55927
GGGACGAACACTTCTTAGTGTTCGTTTTTATTTTGCTGTTGGGCTTTTCCATTGGGATTAAAAATAAACAAGGGGATAGGTGATTTTTGATTGTATCACAATGACAATGCACTTTTATCGTATCGTTTGAATCAAGATGAGGTTGTTACTTTAAATGATTTAAATCGTAACAAACCGAATGATGTGCCAATGATGACGGATATTTATTGCTTAGTTCAAGAGCTTCAAGAAACTTACCCGTTTATACGAAATATCACGATTGGCGTTTCAGATGATCCTGTTTTATTAGAAAAAGCAGAGCAGTTTAAACATCTTTTTGAAAATGTTTTAAATGACAAGGATTTTCAAGGAAGTGTGGTTCACATTGTGAAATGGAAAGAAAACAGTACATCTATGAAGAAATTTGAAAAATCTTTTGTTCAGTATGATCCTGACGTGTGGATTGTGATGGGACGTCCACTAGGATTTAGCCGATTATTAAAGAGGCTATACCGCAACGAAAGATTTGATCCTAAACGTACATATTGCTTTGGGCCGCTATGTTCTGAAACGATGATTCAGACAGTGGGACCTAAGTACTTCGAGGGGATACAAGGTTTAACGATGGATCAATTAACTTGGCGCGTTAAACAAGGTCGTATCCATGTTTCGACATCATAACTATTGTGTTTCTGTCCTAAAATTTAATATGATAGGTATACGATTATTTTGAGGAGGACGCTTATGACTACGAAAGGTTTTATTGGTGGTTACACGAAGAAAGAAGGTAAAGGTATCTACCAATTTTCATTAGATGAAGCTAAAGGTAAGATTAATCGCATAGACGTTGGTTACGAAATCGAAGCTTCTACATACCTTGCACATAACAATGAAACGTTATATGCGATTACGAAATTAGGCGAAGATTGCGGTATCGCTGCTTTTAAAATAGAGGCAGATGCATCTTTAACGTATTTAAATGATTGTCTTGCCTCTAAAGACGGGACAGGTTGTTATATTTCAATTTCACCAGATGGTAAGTATTTATTCGAGTCTGTTTATGGTAATGGCATTTTAAGACAGTATGAATTAAACGAGCGTACAGGTGAAATCGAAGGTTTAGTAGATGAAATATGGCATCAATTTCCCTTAGGTCCGAAAGAACGTCAAGATCATGCTCATGCGCACTATGCGGATACGACGCCTGATGGTAACTATTTAGTAGCTTGCGATTTAGGTACGGATCGAGTTGTGACGTATGCCTTTGACGAAGAAGGATTACATGAGGAATATGTTACGGAAGTTGAAGCAGGAGACGGACCACGTCATTTAACCTTCTCAGGTAAAGGCGACTATGCGTATTTAGTAAATGAATTATCGAACACGGTAGTTGTTATGACATACGAAGATGGTCGATTTGAAGCGGTTAAGCGTCATTCAACATTACCTGAGTCGTTTGAAGGTGAATCTAAATTAGCGGCGGTTCGTATGTCGCATGACGGCAACTTTATTTACGTAAGTAACCGTGGTCACGATAGTATAGCGGTTTACGAAGTGCTTGAAGCGGGTCGCCACTTAGAGCTTGTAGAAATCGTGAAGACTGAGGGAGAATTCCCACGTGATTTCAATATTACGCCATCTGACGATTATATCGTGGTCGCGCATCAAGAAGCGGATAGTGTCGTGACAGTTTTTAAGCGCGACAAAGATTCAGGCCGACTTACTTTAACAGACCGTACGCACACAGCTAACGAAGGCGTTTGCGTTACGTTTTTACAAGATTAATTTTTTTAATAAAAGGAAAGTCTCGGGGCGGAGTGCCTCGAGACTTTTTTCATTATTGGGAGAGATGAGGTGGTTATGATTGTTTGTTAGTTGTAGGGGGAGTGGTTTGAATTACACGTTTTCTTAGTCTTGTAAATTTGGAGTGGTTTGTTTTACACGTTTTCGTAGTCTTGTAAATTTGGAGTGGTTTGAATTACACGTTTTTATAGTCTTGTAAATTAGAAGTGGTTTGTTTTACACGTTTTCGTAGTCTTGTAAATTAGAAGTGGTTTGGTTTACACGTTTATGCAGTCTTGTAAATAAAGAGCCGTTAGTTTTACACGTTTTTATAGTCTTGTAAATTAGAAGTGGTTTGTTTTACACGTTTTCGTAGTCTTGTAAATTTGAAGTGGTTTGAATTACACGTTTTCTTAGTCTTGTAAATTTGAGGGGGTTTGAATTACACGTTTTTTATAGTCTTGTAAATTTGGAGTGGTTTGGTTTACACGTTTTCTTAGTCTTGTAAATTTGAGGGGGTTTGAATTACACGTTTTTTATAGTCTTGTAAATTTGGAGTGGTTTGGTTTACACGTTTTCTTAGTCTTGTAAATTTGAGGGGGTTTGAATTACACGTTTCTAATTTCTTGTAAATTAGGAGCGGTTTGAATTACACGTTTTCGTAGTCTTGATAAACAAAGCGGCTCAGATTATCACGTTTGTTCAGTCTTGATAAACGAAGTGGCTTATATTATCACGTTTGCAAAGTCTTGATAAACGAAGTGGCTTAGATTATCACGTTTTCGTAGTCTTGATAAACAAAGTGGCTCAGATTATCACGTTTGTTCAGTCTTGATAAACGAAGAGCCTCTGTTTCTCACGTTAGATCAGTCTTGATAAACGAAGTGGCTCCGTTTCTCACGTTTGTTCAGTCTTGATAAACGAAGTGGCTTATATTATCACGTTTGAGTAGTCTTGATAAACAAAGCGACTCAGATTATCACGTTTGCTAAGTCTTGATAAACGAAGTGGCTTAGATTAACACGTTTGATCAATCTTGATAAACGAAGAGCCTTTGTTTCTCACGTTTGTTCAGTCTTGATAAACGAAGTGGCTCCGTTTCTCACGTTTGTTCAGTCTTGATAAACGAAGTGGCTTAGATTATCACGTTTGTTCAGTCTTGATAAACGAAGTGGCTTAGATTATCACGTTTGAGTAGTCTTGATAAACAAAGCGGCTCAGATTATCACGTTTGCTAAGTCTTGATAAACGAAGTGGCTTAGATTAACACGTTTGATCAATCTTGATAAACGAAGAGCCTTTGTTTCTCACGTTTGTTCAGTCTTGATAAACGAAGTGGCTCAGATTATCACGTTTGATCAGTCTTGATAAACGAAGAGCCGAGGATTATCACGTTAATCCAAACGTGATAACTGACTTTGCTAAAGAAGTCGACTCCAACTTAAAGGACTTTTCCTAGAAGATAACATGACGGGTTGAAATAATAAAGTTATATAATAGAGTATGATTACGGGCGACGGTAATGCGTCGAAATAATAAAGTTATATAATAGAGTATGATTACGGGAACCGGTAATGGGTCGAAATAATAAAGCTATATAAACAAGTTTGATAACGGTTACCGATAGCACGACGTACCGAATCTAAAACGACTGCCGACACGAACCAAAAAAAGCTGTAAAACCGATGCCGGTGACACCGCTCTTACAGCTTTATGAACCGCGATATTACTTCTTTAAGAATCGTTTGATATAAGAAAATTTGCCTTTGTATGGTGGAAATAGTAATCCTGAGTCGAGTCGTGTTGTCTTGAATATGTAGGATTTCTCGTGTGTAAAGGTATCAAATGTGTATTTACCGTGATAGCGGCCGAATCCTGAGCCACCAACGCCGCCAAATGGAAGGTTGTGATTGGCTAGGTGAAGTAAGGTGTCGTTAATTGCGCCGCCGCCGAATGAGAGTTCTTTGAGTACGCGGTTCGTAGCGTTTTCATCTTCGCTGAACAAGTATAGCGCGAGCGGCTTATCTTTAGACTTAACGAATTGAATTGCTTCATCGAGTTCGTCATATGTGACTAAAGGCAGTATTGGTCCGAAGATTTCAGACGCCATTACTTCGTCTTCGTTAGTTACGTGATCAAGTACTGTTGGTTCGATGAAACGGTCGTCTCGATTCGTATCGCCACCAAGAATAATCTTGTCACGATGAGCTTCAAGTAATTGATTTAGGCGCATAAAATGACGATCGTTCACGATACGCCCGTAGTCCTTGTTCGTCGCAATGTGTTTACCATAGAATTCATTAATCGTTGAACGGATTGCTTTAATTAAGTCATCTTTAACGTTACGTTGCACAAGCACATAGTCGGGCGCTACACACGTCTGACCGGCATTTACGAATTTACCGAAGCAAATACGTTCACTTGCGACTTTGATATTCGCGGTTTCATCCACGATTACAGGTGACTTACCACCAAGCTCGAGCGTTACAGGCGTTAAGTTACGGCTTGCTGCTTCATATACTTTACGACCAATGTCTTGGCTCCCGGTGAAAAAGATATGATCGAAAGGTAACTGAGACATTTGTGCGGCAACTTCACCGTCGCCTAATACAACTTTTACGTAGTTAGGTTCGAACGTTTCTTCAATTATTTCTTTAATGACGTTCGCGACATTAGGTGTTAATTCTGACGGCTTCACCATCGCCGTGTTACCTGCAGCAATCGCGCCAATTAATGGCTCGAATGTTAACTGAACGGGATAATTAAATGGTGAGAAGATACCGATTGTACCAAGTGGTTCTTTATAGATGTAACTTTTAACAGGGAATAAGTATACAGGCGTGTTAACCTGCTTTGTTTTCGCCCATTGCGGTAACTCTTTACGTATGTGACGAAGGTTATGCAATGTGAAACCAATTTCTGCTGCGAATGCTTCGACTTTGTTCTTACCTAAGTCAGTTTGAAGCGCATCTAATAAATCGCGTTCATGCGCTTTAATCGACTTAGCGAGTTGCTTTAATTTCTTCTTTCTAAATTTAATACCCTTTGTTTCGTCTGTTTGAAAATAAGCTTTCAAATTGTCGAAATCATTTTCAATAGGGGTCATGAATTAGCCCTCCTTATTAAAAAAAGGGGAGACATGTAAACATGTATCTCCCCAATAGCAAAATAGTCAATTGATACTTTTCTCATACCCAAGTCGGATAGAGTCATAAACAATTTTTGACAATCTCTAAGATTCGTAACGTAAATCTTGAAGACTTGGGTCCTTCTTAAATTTTAAATCGACATAACTACATGAAGGTTTAATTTTAACGTCCTCTTTTTTGGCCTTTTCAATTAAGTGATCGAAAAGTTGACCTGCAACACCTTGTCCACGAAGTGATTCATCAACAAAAGTGTGGTCTGCTTCCCAAACTTCGTCGTTTAAAGGAACGTACGTTATTTCTGCTGTAGGGTTTGACTCGTCACCTACATAAAATTTATTGTGACCTTCTTTAACTTCAATACTCATCGGAATGCCTCCTTACGTATCGCTAAAAGATTAAGCCTCTTCTGTTAATGCATCCGTAACAGGTGGTACAACTTGTTTCTTACGAGAAACGACACCTTCTAAGAATGCTGTATCGTTTTCTAAGCTCACATTGAAGGCTTTAGCGACTTTGTCTTTTTCAGAACCGACAACTAATACTTTTGAGTTACTGTTAATGATATCTGTAACTAATAAGATGAAGATGTCATATTTTTCTTCAGCGCTTGCTTTAAGCATTGCTTTTTCAAGCTCGTCTTGACGGTCGAATACTTCATCGATATCTACAGTGTTTACTTGACCGATACGAGTAACATAGTCACCCATGTTGAATGACTTAGCGTCCATGTCTAGTAATTCTTCAGCTGATTTATCTGTAGTTGAAGCACCAGCTTTAAGCATTTCTAAACCATATTGTTCTAAGTCTACGTCAGCAATTATAGCTAACGCTTCACATGCTTCTTTATCTTCTTTTGTGCAAGTAGGTGATTTGAATAATAAGCTATCTGAAATAATTGCAGAAACCATTAAACCAGCGATTTCAGGTTTAATTTCTACATCTTCTTCGCGATACATTTTATATAAGATTGTAGCTGTACAGCCTACAGGTTCAGCACGGTAGTATAATGGCGCACTTGTTTCAAAGTTAGCGATTCTGTGGTGGTCTACAACATGCTTAATGTTTGCTTTTTCGATTGTTTCAGCACTTTGTTGGAATTCATTATGGTCAACTAAGATAACCTCTTGGTCTGTTAAATCTTCATTTAAAAGTTCTGGTGCATCTACTTTAAAATAATCTAAAGCGTATTGTGTTTCAGGGCCAACTTCACCTAAACGGTAAGCTTTAGCTTCTTTGTTACCTAAAGATTGTTCAAAGTCAGTCATAATAATAGCTGATGAAATCGCATCAGTATCTGGGTTTTGATGTCCAAAGATAAAAGTTTTTGCCATGATTGATACTCCTTATTGTCATTGTGTTTTAATTCTATTTTATCACGATATGAAAGCGTTAATCCACTTGAGCGCCCATACTATTTTTAAAATGTTGTAGCGCCCATTCATGCCCAGTTAGATCAAATGATGCGACACCATTTTTAGGAATACGCATTTTATAATTGAGGTTATAGGCGCTTACTGCAGTGTGTAAGACGCAAATATCTGTACATACGCCAACAATTTCGATTTCAGTGATGCCACGTTCACGTAATAAACTATCAAGATTCGTACCATAGAATGAATCATAGCGTGTTTTATCGATGTAATGCACGTTTTGGTCGTCTTCGTGTGCATCGTAAAAGTCCTTAACTCGACCGAAAAGCTCACGGCCTGTTGTGTCTTTTAAATTATGAGGTGGAAATAACTTGGTCTCTGGATGATAAGGGTCATTCTCGTTGTGTAAATCCATCATAAAAAATATGTGGTCCTTCGCATCATTGAAAACATTCAGGCGTTCTAAAATAAAAGGTTCAATGGCTTGACCAGCTACACCACATGTCAATTTACCATCATCAGCGATAAAGTCGTTAGAGTAATCAACAACAATTAATGCCTTTTGTGACATAAACATTTCCTCCTAAACGATTGGGGTATACTCTTAATATAACACGAAACATATTTGATTGATGGAGGGTTGATTTATGCATATCAACGGTCGTGCATTCGGAATGGTAGGCCATCATAAACGTAAGGATACGATTGGTCTTCAAAAGGCACTTAAATACATAAAGAAACATCCGCACGTCACACTTTATATACCAGAAGGTACGTATCATATTGGACATGCGGTTAAGATTTACGAAGGTGCTACGATGATACTTCATGATAATGCGACGCTTCTTAGATGTAGTAAAGATGCGTTACTTAAAAATGGATCTAGTAAGAAGAAATATTATGGTCATGACGGTAACGGTAATATTCACATTGAAGGCGGTACATTTGATATGAATGGGGACGTTTTTCCATACAATAATACAGCGATGAGTATCGGACACACGCGACATATTACGATTAAAGGCGTTACCTTTAAAGATGTTGTAGGTGGGCATGCGATTGATGCGTGTGGTATTGATGGCTTACATATCTCAGGATGTCGTTTTTTAGGTTTTAAAGACGTTACGGGTAAACGTGGCTTTTCAGAAGCGGTGCAACTCGACTTACATGTCCCAGGTGCTTTCCCAAAATTTGGTGTGAACGATCACACGATTACGAAGAATGTCGTGATTGAACATAATTACTTTGGTCCTTCAACGAACAAGGATTTCAAAGCTTGGAATCGCGGTATCGGGTCTCATGCGAGTCGTCATCAAAAATTCTACGAGAATATCTTTATACGCCATAATACGTTTGAAGAGATAGGTGAATTTGGTGTCACGCCACTCAAATGCGACCATTTAGTTATCTCAGATAATACGTTTTTAAATTGCAAAGGCGGTATTCGTTATTTAGGTGTTAAGACTGGTAAGAATGCGTTTGATGGTAATAATGTCGATAGAGGTGCTGAAGCGGGTTACTTTGCTTGGTTTGAAAATAATCGCTTCGAAGGTCCTATGGTGCATGATGCGATACATTGTCGCAGTTACTTAGATGCCTATCATAAAGAAGTGTATATTGTTAATAATCAATTCGATGCTGAAAACGGCAACATCACGTTAGCTAATGTCGATACCGGTTACGTGGTAGGGAACCGTCATATTCAAAATCTCAAACAGTCATATACTAAAGATATTCATGTAAACGATGAACCATTTAGAAGTGACCAAATGATATAAATTTTAATTTTTGTCATATTCAACAGAGATATGTAATGTGGTATAATTTTCTTAATATTTCGTTTATTTATTTAAGGGGGAACTTAAATGGGGAATGAGAAATTGGGACGCCACGCATATCTCACGTTCTTTTCAAAGCAGCATGATGATAAACCGTCTTATACGAAGGCGCAACTGATTGGGTTGTTACTCGGGCCAATCTTATTCACGTTAATTCTGACGCTGTTCAAACCTGAAGGACTATCATCACAAGGGGTCTTTGTGCTTGCGATAACGGCTTGGATTGCATCTTGGTGGATTACGGAAGCCATTCCGATTGCCGCAACAAGTTTGTTACCAATTGTTTTATTACCACTTGGACATGTGATGGACTCGAAAGTCGTCGCAAGTCAGTATGGTAATGACATTATCTTTTTATTCTTAGGTGGCTTCATTCTAGCGATTGCGATGGAAAGATGGAATTTGCATACACGTGTCGCACTAAACATCATTAATGCGATAGGGACGAGTACAGGAAGAATTTTATTAGGCTTCATGTTCGCGACAGGTTTTCTGTCTATGTTCGTCTCTAACACTGCTGCAGTTATGATCATGATTCCAATTGGTCTCGCGATAATTAAAGAGGCGCGTGCACTGAAGGATGATAGCGTTCATGAAAAGTCCTTGAGTAAATTCGAACGTGCTTTAGTACTTGCGATTGGTTACGCAGGGACAATAGGAGGCCTTGGTACTTTAATAGGGACGCCACCTCTTATTATTTTAAAAGGCCAATACCATGCATCATTTGGTGAAGAGCTTAGCTTTGCAAGATGGATGATCATTGGTATTCCTACCGTTATCGTGTTATTAACGTTAGCTTGGTTGTATTTAAAACATGTTGCGTATAAACATGATATGAAGGACTTACCAGGTGGTAAGAAAATTATTCAAGATAAACTTCATGAGTTAGGTCAAATGCAATACGAAGAGAAGGTTGTTCAAGCGGTCTTCATCTTAGCGAGTTTACTTTGGATTTCAAGAGAATTTTTACTTAAGAATTGGAGTGTAACGAGTCAAGTTGCTGATGGAACTATCGCGATGTTTATCGCTATTCTACTATTCTTAATTCCTGCTAAAAATAAATCCAAGCATACGAGAATTGTTGACTGGAGCATTGCGAAAGATCTACCTTGGGGCGTATTGATCCTCTTTGGTGGGGGTCTCGCTTTAGCAAAAGGCATCCAAGAAAGTGGACTTGCTAAGTGGTTAGGTGAGCAATTGTCATTGTTAAATGGCGTTAGTCCGTTAATTATCGTAATCGTAATTGCGGTGTTTGTCTTATTCTTAACTGAAATTACATCAAATACTGCGACAGCTACAATGATATTACCAATACTAGCTACTCTTTCTGTAGCGATCAACGTGCATCCGCTATTACTTATGGTACCTGCCGCTATGGCTTCAAATTGTGCTTTTATGCTGCCTGTAGGTACGCCGCCTAATGCGATTGCCTTTGGTACAGGAAAGCTTTCCATTAAAGAAATGGCGACTACAGGTTTTTGGTTAAACTTAATTAGTGCCGTTTTATTAGTACTTGTCGTTTACTTTATCTTACCGCCAGTTCTTGGCATTGATATCATGAAACCATTACCACTTAAATAGATTTTTAAAAAGCGAGGCTAGATGGCGTAATTGCTAACTAGCCTCGCTTAATTTAATTATGATTTTGGAACGATCCTATTAATTTAACTTGATAATCAAGTGTTTCTAGAATGGTAATGACTTTTCGTAGTTTGTCGTTAACAGGTGTTTTAGCCTGTACATAGAAATGGTACATGCCAAGTTCTGTCTTTTGCGGACGAGACTCTATCCAAGACAGGTTGATATTAAATAATGTAAATGTGTTTAATATGCTTGCGAGTAGGCCAGGTTTATCTTGCTTTGGCGTCACAAGTAAAATCGTATCCGTCGCTGCTTCGACATGTTTCGCTTTGTTACCGATAACTAAAAAGCGCGTTACATTATGTGGATAATCTTCTATATGTTTCGCAAGGGGTTCTAATCCCATACTTTCACCACTACCAAGTGGGGCAATGGCACCAACTGTATCAGATACCAAGTCTAAACCTTGAACCGTACTATTTACATAATCATATGAAAGTTGATGTTCATGTATAAAATGTTGGGTTTGGCTAATTGCCGGTGCAATGGAATAAACGTGCTTGATTTGGTTCAACGTTGCGCCTTTTCTACCATACAAGGCAAATTGAATATCTAGATGAATTTCATCGTAAACATATAAAGCCTCTTCAGTAATGCGGTCTATCACAAGGTTAATCGTACCTTCAATCGAATTTTCAATCGGGACAATCGCAATACTATTCGAATCGTGTTTTGTAGCTTTAATCACTTCATAAAGATTCGTCTTAGGTGACAACGTACTCGAAACGTCTGTTTGTTTCATATATTTTTGGCAGGCTAGGTATGAAAACGTACCTTTAGGACCTAAGTAATAAATATTCATGATGTTACTCCTTTATGAATGAAATGGGCAACGACTTTTCTTAGAGGGCTTTTTATAATGGAAGTTAGGGTCACGCATTTCATTTGAATAACCATGATGATAGTTCGAAACAAGTGATGGTGATAAAGAAGGAATGAGCCATGACCATTTACCTGTCACTTTACGGCCTGCTTGATGTTCATGATCTTCAAATCGTTCAAACTGTTTCGAAGCGGTATGATGATCAACTATCGATACGCCAGCTTGTTTGAAGGAATAATACACGGCATCATTGAGTTCGACTAACACACGGTCTTTATTAAATGTATTATTTTTAAGTGTATCAAATTCCATTGCGTGCGCAACTTTTTCCATCAGGTTGTAACGATACGTATCGGTAAAGTTACGGACCGCAATCTCGTTAACCATGTACCAACCATTGAAAGGTGCGGTAGGGTACGTGATGCCGCCAATCTTAAGATCCATGTTCGAAATGATTGGGACCGCATACCACTTGAGATTAAGTTGACTCACTTTCTCGAAACGTTGATGCGTAATCGGTACCTCTTTAATAATAGACGAATCAAATTCATGATAATGCAGGTCACCGTTTGGCACTTGATAGATGAGCGGTAAGACGTCAAAGTCCGTGTGCTGTCCTTGCCACCCAAGCTGTTCTGCAAGTTGGGTAACGTCTCTCTCCATAGGATCCCCGCAATCCTCATAGCCTGCATAACGAATTAATTGGTTGTTATGAATTTTAGGTGGTTGCGTGTGTGAGAAGACTGAAATATAAGGCTTGATGCGACCATTGTTTGTAGCGTTCACGATATGTGATTCGATGGCTTTGATAAACGCGTACTCTGTTTGAACATCACGGTGATCGGCAACTTCGAGCGTTGACCAGAAGAAGCGTCCGATACAGCGATTCGAATGACGCCAAGCCATTTGCGCCCCGTACGTCAATTCTTCCTTAGTATGCGTGTACGTACCAGCCTTACGAATTTCTTTCTTAATCGCTTTAAGACGCGATTTGATATCTTGTTTTGAAAAGCCACGTTCGTTATACATTTCTTTAATGAAAGCTTTTGCTTCTTTATACATATATATGCCACCTCAACACTATTATATTAGAAATAAATTTTTGTAGGAATAAATCGTAGAATTGTCATGATTTTGTCGTAACTTATATTTTCAAGATTGAAAGCAATAAACCCATTGGTTAAAACATTTAAAATGAATATGGTATGATTGAGAAAAATAGGTATTTGGGGAGATAAAAATGGCGCTATATAAAGATGATAGTTTAATGTTGCATAATGATTTATATCAAATTAATATGGCTGAGACATATTGGAATGATGGGATTCATGAAAGAAAGGCAATATTTGATTTATATTTTCGTAAAATGCCTTTTGATAGTGGGTATGCAGTATTTAATGGATTAAAACGCGTAATCGAGTTTATTCAAGATTTTCATTTTTCAGAGTCAGATATCGACTATTTAAAATCATTAGGTTATCAAGATGATTTCTTAAGTTATTTAGAAGATTTAACATTCACAGGTAATATTCGTTCGATGCAAGAAGGTGAGTTGTGTTTCAGTAATGAACCATTACTGCGTGTAGAAGCACCGTTAATTCAAGCACAACTCATTGAAACAGCTTTGCTTAATATTATTAACTTCCAAACGTTAATTGCGACTAAAGCGAGTCGTATTAAGCAAATTGCGCCTGATGATACGTTAATGGAGTTTGGTACAAGACGTGCGCATGAACTTGATGCTGCGATTTGGGGTGCGCGTGCAGCCTTTATCGGTGGTTTTGACTCTACAAGTAACGTACGTGCTGGTAAAATGTTCGACATTCCAGTATCAGGTACGCATGCACATGCGATGGTTCAAACGTATGGTGATGAGTATGTGGCCTTTAAAAAATATGCAGAACGCCACAAAGATTGTGTGTTCTTAGTCGACACGTTCCACACGTTGAAGTCAGGTATGCCAAATGCGATTAAAGTGGCGAAAGAACTTGGTGATTCGATTAACTTTATCGGCGTTCGCTTAGATTCAGGTGACATCGCATATCTTTCTAAGGAAGCACGTAGAATGCTTGATGAAGCTGGATTCACGGATGCTAAAGTCATTGCTTCAAATGATTTAGATGAGCAAACTATCACCAGTTTAAAAGCCCAAGGAGCCAAAGTTGATTCATGGGGTGTTGGTACGAAATTAATTACAGCATTCCAACAACCTGCTCTTGGTGCAGTGTATAAACTTGCGGCTATTGAAGATGAAAACGGCGAATACATCGATCGTATTAAATTATCTAATAATGCTGAAAAGGTAACGACGCCAGGTAAGAAAAACGTTTACCGAATTATCAATCGCAAGTCAAATAAGTCAGAAGGGGATTACATCACGCTGGATCATGAAAATCCGAATGAAATCGCACCGCTTAAAATGTTCCACCCTGTACACACATATAAAATGAAATTTATTAAGAAATTCGATGCGATTGATTTACATCACGACATCTTTTTAGATGGTAAACTGATTTACGATATGCCAACTGAACGTGAATCACAAATGTATTTAAAAGATAATTTAAATTATTTATGGGATGAAAATAAACGCTATTTAAATCCTGAAGACTATCCTGTAGATTTAAGTACAGCATGTTGGGAGAATAAACATAAACGTATCTTCGAAGTTGCTGAACAAGTGAAAGAAATGGAGGAAGAACATGAATAATCTTCAATCTATTATTGTAAAGGAAATGAAAGTTCAGCCTGAGATTGACGCTAAAACGTCATCTAGAGATATTATCCAATTTGTTAAGGATTATGTGGTGACGCATAATTTCATTCAATCGCTCGTTTTAGGTATTTCTGGCGGGCAAGATTCTACATTAGCAGGGAAACTTGTCCAATTAGCAGTCAACGAGCTTAAGGATGAAGGTCGTAAATGTAAGTTTGTGGCTGTGAAATTACCATATGGTACGCAAAAAGATGCAGATGAAGTCGAAGATGCGCTTAAATTTATTGAACCTGATGAAACGGTAACAGTAAACATTAAACCTGCTGTCGACCAAAGCGTCGCATCGCTTAAAGAAGCGGGTATTACGTTAAGTGACTTTGAAAAAGGAAATGAAAAAGCAAGAGAACGCATGAAAGTTCAATATTCAATTGCGTCGAATACGAAAGGTATCGTAGTTGGTACGGATCATTCGGCTGAGAACGTGACGGGCTTTTTCACGAAGCATGGTGACGGAGCAGCAGATATTGCACCATTATTTGGCCTGAATAAACGTCAAGGACGTCAAATACTTGAATATTTAGAAGCGCCAAAGCACCTTTATGAAAAGGTTCCGACAGCGGATTTAGAAGACGACAAACCTCAATTACCAGATGAGGAAGCGTTAGGTGTTTCATATCATGCGATTGATGACTATCTTGAGGGTAAATGCGTGAGTCAAGCAGATCAAGATACGATTGAAAAGCATTACATTCGTAATGCGCATAAGCGTGAACTTGCTTACACACGTTATACTTGGCCAAAGCATGATAAAGGACCTGAGTTCGAACAATAAAAAAGTTAGTGACATTTAACAATTAAATTGGTAAAATATCTTGAATTTAAAATTAACTAACGGAAGAAGGGATGTTATGTCTTATATTAATGACAATCCTTGGTTAATGATACTTGCGATATTTACAATTAATGTTGTGTATGTCACTTGTTTAACCATGCGTATGATTCTTACATTGAAAGGTTATCGTTATATGGCCGCGATTGTAAGTTTTATTGAGGTCATAATTTATGTTGTAGGTTTAGGCTTAGTTATGTCAGGTTTAGATCAGATTCAAAATGTAATCGCGTATGCATTTGGCTTTTCAGTGGGGATCATCGTAGGCATGAAGATTGAAGAAATGCTTGCTTTAGGATATTCGGTTGTCAACGTGACGACGACGCGATATGATTCTGATATACCGAGTCAATTAAGAACTTTAGGTTATGGTGTAACGCACTTTTTAGCACATGGTCGAGATGGTGAACGTCTCGTGATGCATATCTTGACACCTAAAAAATACAAACGAAAACTCATGGATACCGTGAAGCAACTTGATGAGAAGGCGTTTGTTATCGCTTATGAAGCAAGAACGTTGCACGGCGGTTTCTGGGTGAAAGGTGTTAGAAGTAAACGATTAAAGGCGTATGATACAGATGAAATTTGAAGTACAAGAGAATGAATCGATTCAAGATTGTTTGAAACGCATGCGTGAAGCGGGTTACATGCCTGTGAAGCGCTTTGAAAAGCCGGTGTTCAAAGAGAATAAGGATGGTTCAGTAGAAGTTATGAGACAGCAAATTGTCTTTACCGGCAAGAAAATGTAATTGAAATGTTTAGAGCTTTGGGTTTTAAGTAAATTTACTTTAGAATCTGAGCTCTATTTTTTTTAGGATTTAGGGAATATTTATCTTGAAGTGATAGAATTTAGAGGGCTTTTTAAGTAAAAGACGAACTTTTAAAGTATTTAAAATTTTAATGTACATGTTTTGGGAATTTGTTATAATTAACTTAATCCATAAAAGATAGGAGCTTATATCATGATTGAACGTTATTCAAGAGAAGAAATGTCTCAAATTTGGACAGACCAAAATCGTTATGAGGCTTGGTTAGAAGTAGAAATTTTAGCTTGTGAAGCTTGGAGTAAACTTGGCTTTATTCCTGAAGAAGATGTGAAGAAAATTAGAGAGAACGCTAAAGTTGATGTGGATCGTGCTAAAGAAATCGAAGAAGAAACACGTCATGATGTTGTCGCATTCACACGTCAAGTTTCAGAAACACTTGGTGAAGAACGTAAGTGGGTACACTACGGTTTAACTTCTACGGACGTTGTCGACACTGCTTTAAGTTATGTAGTGAAACAAGCGAATGATATCTTAGAAAAAGACCTTGAAAGATTTATTGAAGTTTTAGAACAAAAAGCGAAAAAATATAAAAATACTTTAATGATGGGTAGAACACATGGTGTACATGCTGAACCAACGACATTTGGTGTCAAAATGGCGTTATGGTATACAGAAATGAAACGTAACTTAGAACGTTTCAAGCGTGTTCGTGAAGAAATTGAAGTTGGTAAAATGAGTGGTGCTGTTGGTACGTTTGCGAACATTCCACCTGAAA
The DNA here is from genome assembly GCF_000298075.1 of Staphylococcus massiliensis CCUG 55927. Classification (GTDB taxonomy): domain Bacteria; phylum Bacillota; class Bacilli; order Staphylococcales; family Staphylococcaceae; genus Staphylococcus; species Staphylococcus massiliensis. Next base: position 59,889 of record NZ_JH815596.1, read on the forward strand.
TTGAAGCGCATGTGTGTGAACGTTTAGGAATTGGTACAGCACCAGTTTCAACTCAAACGTTACAACGTGATCGTCACGCATACTATATCGCGACATTAAGCTTAATTGCGACTTCACTTGAAAAGTTCGCTGTAGAAATCCGTAACCTTCAAAAAACTGAAACACGTGAAGTTGAAGAGGCTTTTGCAAAAGGCCAAAAAGGTTCTTCAGCAATGCCGCATAAACGTAACCCAATCGGTTCTGAAAATATTACAGGTATCGCGCGTGTGATTCGCGGTTATATCACAACTGCTTATGAAAACGTGGCGTTATGGCATGAAAGAGACATCTCTCACTCTTCAGCTGAGCGTATTATGTTACCTGATGTTACAATCGCTTTAAACTATGCGCTAAACCGTTTCTCAAATATCGTAGACCGTTTAACAGTTTATGAAGAAAATATGGAAGCAAATATTAATAAAACATTTGGTTTAATTTATTCTCAACGTGTTCTTTTAGCGTTAATCAATAAAGGTATGGTGCGTGAAGAAGCGTATGATACTGTTCAACCAAAAGCCATGGAATCTTGGGAAACGAAAACACCGTTTAGAACGCTAATTGAAGCGGATTCTAAGATTACAGACGTACTTACTAAAGATGAATTAGACGAGTGTTTCAATCCTAAACATCACTTAAATCAAGTGGATACAATCTTTAAGCGCGCAGGCCTTGAATAAGATTTCACTACACTTAAACCCGTGATTAAGTTAGAATAGAGATAGACAAATGCGAATTAGGGGTTGTTTACATGCAAATCGAAAAATTAAGAGGCAAAGCCTTAGACGAATTATTTGAAGCGATTTTGGCTTTAGAAACAAAAGAAGAATGTTATCAATTTTTTGATGATTTATGCACTGTGAATGAAATTCAGTCATTATCTCAAAGGCTTCAAGTCGCTAAAATGATTAAACAAGGGTATACGTATGCAACGATTGAAGAAGAGTCTGGTGCTTCGACAGCAACAATCTCTCGCGTGAAACGTTCGTTACAATGGGGAAATGATGCATATACAATGATTCTAGATCGATTAAATATTGAAACTGAATCATAAATGATTTCATCTGTGGAGATGACCGATTGCGGTCATCTCTTTTTTTATTTTTGGGGGTGAGCCTCGGTGGTGATACAGGGTGAGGTTGAGACTTGATGGAGAAATCGTCATCAAGTCTCAAGATGGTTGAAACTTGATGAGCGAACCGTAATCAAGTCTCAGGGTGGTTGAAACTTGATGGTGAAATCGTGATCAAGTCTCAGGGCTTTTGAAACTTGATGGTGAAATCGTGATCAAGTCTCAGACCGGTTGAAACTTGATGAGCAATCTGTGATCAAGTCTCAGGACTGATAAAACGTGATGAGCGAACTGTGATCAAGTTTTGGTTCATACATTGTTACTTCTTCAGTTATCTATACGCACGCATAGAAGGGTATTTCACTTCAATTCGGGTCAAAGAAGCCAACGCTTCTTTGGGGTCGCTTTTCTAAAGGGCTTTTCAAAAGGGATGAGAAGTTGGACTCATTTCTAAAGGACTTTTCAAAAGGGATGAGAAGTTGGACTCATTTCTAAAGGACTTTTCAAAAGGGATGAGAAGTTGGACTCATTTCTAAATGGCTTTTCAAAAGGGAAGAAAAGTTGGACTTATTTCTAAAGGGCTTTTCAAAAGGGAAGAAAAGTTGGACTCACGCATTTAGAATTCAAATCGTAAAAATGATATAATGATGTGTACGAAATTTAAAGGAGTAAGACGTATGTACGATATTACAAAATGGCAACATATATTTAAATTAGACCCTGCTAAAACGATATCTGATGAGGATTTAGATAAGATCTGCATGTCCAATACGGATGCGATTATGATTGGTGGAACGGATGATATTACGCTTGATAATGTGATTCATTTGATGAGTCGTGTGAGACGTTATCCACTGCCGCTTGTATTAGAAATCGCAAATGTTGAAAGTGTCATGCCTGGATTTGATTTCTATTTCGTACCTACCGTTTTAAATAGTCAGGATGTTCAATATCATAATGGTATCTTACATAAAGCGTTGAAGGAATATGGACATGCGATTGACTTTGATGAGATGATATTTGAAGGTTATGTCGTACTGAATCAAGATAGTAAAGTTGGCCAAGTGACGAAAGCCAATTGTGACTTAACTACAGAAGATTTAGAAGCTTATGCGCTTATGGCTGAAGAGATGTATAAGTTGCCGATATTGTACCTTGAATATAGTGGTACTTATGGCGACATGGAAATGGTCAAAGCAGCGAAATCAAAACTTCAATCAACACAATTATTCTATGGTGGTGGTATTCGCAATCTAGATGATGCAAAGGAAGTATTTGAAATTGCGGATACGATTATCGTGGGTAATGTCATTTATGACGACATCAAACATGCATTAAAAACTGTCAAAATAAAGGAGTAACATAAATGAATCCATTAATTAAAAATATGAATAATGAACAAAGCCAAGCTGTCCGCACGACAGAAGGCCCATTATTAATTATGGCTGGTGCTGGTTCAGGTAAGACACGAGTCCTTACACATCGTATCGCTTATTTACTGGATGAAAAGGATGTATCTCCTTACAATATTTTAGCGATTACGTTTACGAATAAAGCAGCAAAAGAAATGAAAGAACGTGTTGCATCTTTAGTAGGCGAAGAGGCTGAAGTGATATGGATGTCAACGTTCCACTCTATGTGTGTACGTATCCTACGTAGAGATATTGACCGCATTGGATTTGAACGTAATTTTACAATTATAGACCCTACTGACCAGAAGTCGGTAATCAAGCAAGTACTTAAAGAAAAGAATATCGATAGTAAAAAGTTTGAACCGCGTATGTTTATCGGTGCAATCAGTAATCTTAAGAATGAGCTTAAAACACCTGATGATGCATCTCGTGAAGCGAATGATTATTACACAAGTATGGTTGCGAACGTTTATAGCGCTTATCAAAAGCAGTTACTTCGAAACCAAGCGCTTGATTTCGATGACTTGATTATGACGACGATCAAGTTATTTGAGCGCGTACCAGATGTACTTGAATACTATCAGAATAAATTCCAATACATACATGTTGATGAGTACCAAGATACGAACAAAGCGCAATATACGCTAGTGAATCAACTTGCGAAGAAATTTGAGAATATTTGCGTTGTAGGTGACTCTGACCAATCGATTTATGGTTGGCGTGGTGCAGACATTCAGAATATTTTATCCTTTGAAGAAGATTATCCGAATGCGACAACCATTTTCCTAGAGCAAAACTATCGCTCAACTAAGACAATTCTTAATGCGGCGAATGAAGTGATTCGTAATAACACTGAGCGTAAACCTAAAGGACTTTGGACAGGGAACGCTGAGGGTGAGAAGATTCAATACTACGAAGCAACTTCTGAACGTGATGAATGTGAGTACGTTGTACGCGAGGTCATGAAGCATCGTAAGAATGGTAAGGACTACAATGATATGGCGATTCTTTACCGAACGAACGCGCAATCTCGTGTGCTAGAGGAAACGTTTATGAAATCGAATATTCCGTATACGATGGTTGGCGGACAGAAGTTCTATGACCGCATGGAAATTAAAGACCTTCTAAGTTATCTGCGTTTGATTGCGAATAGTAACGATGATATCAGTTTTAGACGTATTATCAACGTGCCGAAACGTAGTATTGGTCCTACAACTGTAGATAAGATTGCGGCGTATGCGGCGGAACACGACATCAGTATGTTTGATGCGCTTGCTGAGATAGATTTTATCGGCGTTTCGAAAAAGGCGGCACAAGCGTGTATGTCATTCTATCAACTGATTAATGATCTGATGAAACAACAAGAGTTCTTAGAAATCACTGAAATTGTGGATGAGATTCTTGATAAATCAGGTTATCGTGCCATGCTTGAAAAGGCCCAAACATTGGAATCAAGAAGTCGTCTCGAAAACATTGATGAATTTAAATCTGTTCCAATGGATTATGAAGAGAATACACCGCTAGAAGAACAATCATTGATTAACTTCCTTACAGATTTATCACTCGTTGCTGATATTGATGAAGCGAATACTGAGAGTGGCGTTACAATGATGACAATGCACTCAGCTAAAGGTTTAGAGTATCCAGTCGTGTTTATAATAGGTATGGAAGAATCCATCTTCCCACATTTCAGAGCAATTAAGAGTGATGATGATCATGAGATGGAAGAAGAGCGCCGAATCGCGTATGTTGCGATTACTCGTGCTGAAGAACAATTATATGTAACACATGCTACCAACCGTATGTTATATGGACGTACACAATCCAACATGCGTTCAAGATTCTTAAATGAAATACCTGAAGACCTTATGAATAAACCATCTCAGTCAGATCGTGTTCAAATCGGTCAAAAGAAAAAACCTCAAAAACGTGGATTTAGTAAGCGTGTAACAAAAGGTCAAACGACTGAAACGAATTGGAATGTCGGTGATAAAGTGGTTCATAAGAGCTGGGGTGAAGGCATGGTCAGCCAAGTTAATGAGAAGAATGGCTCAGTTGAACTTGATATCATTTTCAAAAAAGAGGGACCTAAACGTTTACTTGCATCTTTCGCACCTATCGAAAAAAAGGAGGACTAAACCATGTCTGAAGTTAAAAAACGCGTAGAAGAACTGCACGAATTACTGCATCGTTATAGCTATGAATATTATGTTAAAGACGATCCAAGTGTACCGGACAGTGAATATGATAAGCTTTTGCATGAGTTAATTGGGATTGAACGTGAACATCCTGAGTTAAAAACGGATGATTCTCCGACCGTACGTGTAGGTGCTGAGGTTCAGTCTTCATTTGAAAAGGTACAGCACGAAACACCGATGTTAAGTCTTGGTAATGCTTTTAATGAAGCGGATTTACGCAAATTTGACCAACGCATTCAAGAAAAAGTGGGCGACGTCAATTATATGTGTGAGCTCAAGATAGACGGGTTAGCCGTTTCACTAAAGTATGAGAATGGTAAATTCGTTCAAGGTTTGACGCGCGGCGATGGTACGACGGGTGAAGATATTACTGAGAACCTTAAAACGATTCATGCGATTCCGCTCACTTTGAAAAAGGACATTAGCTTTGAAGTCCGTGGTGAAGCCTTTATGCCGAGAAAGTCCTTTCTTAAATTAAATGAAGAAAAGGAACAGAATGAGGAACAACCATTTGCGAATCCTAGAAACGCGGCTGCTGGTTCCTTACGTCAACTTGATCCAAAACTCGCTGCGAAACGTAAGCTTGATGTCTTCTTGTATAGTATCAATGACTTAACGGAGCTTGATGCTGAAACACAAGAAGAAGCGTTGAATGAATTAGATGCGCTAGGTTTCAAAACGAACCAAGAACGTCGCAGTGTGAATAACATCGATGAAGTGATTGAATATATTGACTATTGGACGGATAAACGTGAGGCGCTATCTTATGACATCGACGGTATCGTGATTAAGGTGAATCAACTTGATACACAAGATGAGCTTGGCTTTACTGCAAAATCACCGAGATGGGCAATTGCTTATAAGTTCCCAGCAGAAGAAGTGGTTACGACGTTACTTGATATTGAACTTAGTATAGGTCGTACTGGTGTGGTTACACCAACAGCAATCCTTGAACCCGTTCGTGTAGCAGGCACAACCGTTTCTCGTGCGTCGTTACATAATGAGGACCTCATCCATGAAAAGGACATTCGCATTTCGGACAGTGTTGTCATTAAAAAAGCTGGCGACATTATCCCAGAAGTTGTTAAGAGAATTAAAGATAGACGTAAAGATGACGCGAAGACGTATCATATGCCAACGCATTGTCCAAGTTGTGACCATGAACTTGTGCGTATCGAAGGCGAGGTTGCATTAAGATGTATTAATCCGAAGTGCCAAGCGCAACTTGTAGAAGGGCTTATTCACTTTGTGTCGCGCCAAGCCATGAACATCGATGGTCTTGGTGAAAAGATTATCCAACAACTTTACGAACAAGGCTGTATTAAGGACATCGCAGATATTTATTACCTTACAGAAGAAGATTTGTTACCATTAGAGCGAATGGGCCAAAAGAAAGTGACGAATCTTTTAAAAGCCATTGAAACATCGAAGTCAAATTCCTTAGAACAACTCCTCTTTGGATTAGGCATTAGACATTTAGGTGTTAAAGCGAGTCGTGTTCTTGCTGAACGTTATGATTCAATCGAGTGCTTGATGGAAGTATCTGAAGTAGAATTGCTTGAAATTCATGATATTGGTGAGAAACTTGCGCAGTCTGTTGTGACTTATCTTGAAAATGAGGACATTAAAGCTTTAATTCAAAAACTTAAAGATAAAGATGTTAATATGACTTTTAAAGGACCAAAATACAACGAAGTTGAAGGACATGAAGACTTTAAAGACAAAACGATTGTACTTACAGGCAAATTACATCAAATGACACGTAAGGAAGCATCGGAATGGTTAAAACTGCAAGGGGCAAAAGTTACAAGCAGTGTTACCAAGAAGACTGATCTTGTTATAGCAGGTGAAGATGCTGGGTCAAAATTGTCTAAAGCAGAAGAACTCGAAATTGAAGTTTGGTCTGAAGATGAATTTGTAACAAAGCAAAATGAGATTAAAGAATAGGAGATTGGGACATGAAAAAATCATTAACTGTACTTCTCTCATTATCATTAATACTTACAGCTTGTGGAAGCGGAGAAAAAGATAGCCAAAAGCAAGAAGAAGCACAAGAGAATGATACATCAGATGGTTCTAGCAAAATTAAACAAATTGTAACAGATAAAAACGTGTCTGGTGATAATTACAGAACGATTTTACCTTTTAAAGAAAGTGCCGCGCGTGGCTTAATTCAGGAAAAGATGGCGAATAGCTATAACGGCGAAAACTTCGAAAGTGGTTTATTAGATATCAGTAAAAATGTTTTCCCAACTGATAAATTCTTATACCAAGATGGTCAATACTTAGATAAAGATACGATCAAAGCATACTTACGTCCGAAATTTACGAAAAAAGAAATTGAAAAAATGGACGATGAAGAAAAAGAACAAAAGAAAGCGACAGCGAATCTTGGTTTAAACCCATCTCATAAAGGTGAAGATGATCCTAAGAAAATTGCGAAAGAATCTCCTACTTATTTATCGAATATTTTAGAGCAGGACTTTTACAAAAATAGTGATAGTAAAGGTGAAGAGATTAAAGGTATGACAATCGGCCTTGCGATGAATAGTACGCACTATTACCAAAAGGAAGACTTTGGTGAAACGTACAGTGAGAAACTTGATGAGAAGAAAGTTGAAAAGGAAGGTAAACGTATGGCCGAAGAGATTCTGTCTCGTTTACGTGAACATAATGAATTAAATGATATTCCAATCAACTTTGCGATTTATATGCAGTCAGGCCAGAACTCTATTACACCAGGTCACTTTGTTGCTTATGCGACTGCGGATGAAGATAAAACGAAATTAACGAAGTGGAATCAAATTAATGAGCAAACCGTACTCGTTCCATCTAGTGAAGCTAAGGAAAAAGATGAAGGCTTGAATAACAGCTTTAAAGAGTTTAATGATAACTTACAATCTTACTTCTCTAACTTTACTCAAGCGGTTGGTAAAGCGAAGTTCGTTGGTAACGATGCGAAATCACTGAGCATTGATGTTCCAATCGACTACTACGGTCAAGCCGAGTTAATTGGTATTACGCAATATGTGACGCAGCTTGCGGATAAAAACTTCAGTGGTCTGAACAATTACGAGATCCATATTAAAGATGATAGTAAATCGAGAGCACTTATTTATAAATCTAAAGACGATAAAGAGCCTCGAGTTCATATTTACAATAATAATTAATTCTATTGAAAAGCAATGGGACGTGTACCGCGTTTCATTGCTTTTTTGTGTGAGGGAGGTTATTTAGAGTGGATAGGGCGTACGGTAAAAGTAATAGTAGTAGACATTGGGGGCGTTGCCAACTAGTGGAGGTGTGACAAGTTGTTAAAGGGGGTGTTGCCAACTTGTTGAGGAGCGACAAGTTGCTAAGGGCGTTGTTGCCGACTTGTGGAGGTGTAACAAGTTGGTAAAAGTGTTGTTGCCGACTTGTTGAGGAGTGACAAGTTGGTAAGAGAGGCGCTAGCGTCGGAATGAAAGACCGAAACCGACGCAAAAGCCAAATAGCGTCGGAATGAAAAGTCGAAACCGATGTAAAAGCCAAATAGCGTCGGAATGAAAAGTCGAAACCGACGCAAAAGCCGAATAGCGTCGGAATGAAAAGTCGAAACCGACGCAAAAGCTGAATAGCGTCGAACTACCTATTGAAATCGACGGAAGAGCTATGTCATATTACTACATCGGTCTTATCGCAATATAACAGCCAAGTGAGGTGACCACATGGCTCTTATCGCCGTGCAACAGCCAAGTGAGGTGACCACATGGCTCTTATCGCCGTGTAACAGCCAAGTGAGGTGACCACATGGCTCTTATCGCCGTTATACAGCCAAGCGGAGAGGCGACATGGCTCTTATAGACGATTAACAGCCAAGCGGAGAGGCGACATGGCTCTTATCGCCGTGCAACAGCCAAGTGAGGTGACCACATGGCTCTTATCGCCGTGCAACAGCCAAGTGAGGTGACCACA
>NZ_JH815596.1:68914-108484 GCF_000298075.1 Staphylococcus massiliensis CCUG 55927
CAGCCAAGCGGAGAGGCGACATGGCTCTTATCGCCGTGCAACAGCCAAGTGAGGTGACCACATGGCTCTTATCGCCGTGCAACAGCCAAGTGAGGTGACCACATGGCTCTTATCGCCGTGTAACAGCCAAGTGAGGTGACCACATGGCTCTTATCGCCGTTTTACAGCCAAGCGGAGAGGCGACAAGGCTCTTATAGGCGATTAACAGCCATGTGAAGAGTTGACATGGCTCTTATCACAGTATTACAGCCAAGTGGAGTACTGACATGGCTCTTATCGCCGTATAACAGCCAAGTGCGTTAACGACATGGCTCTTACAAACGGCCTCGCAACTAAATTTCCCAATAGTAATCCCACATATGCGAAATCGCCACATCGCTACATTACAACCCAAAAAAACGCTCCGAAAATCTGAACCCAATTCAGACTCTCGAAGCGTCCCTCAATAACTATATGAATTAAGCGTTACTTTTCGCTTAAGATATGTTTCATCTTAGTAATATCTTTATCTACGAAGTCACCTGGTGCTTTCGTAAGTTTACTTACAATAATTGTAACTAATAAACTTACTAAGAAACCTGGAACGATTTCGTACAGATTAAAGAATTCTACCTTTTCACCAAGAGGTTTAACAAATGCGATCCAAATGATAACTGTTAATGCACCGGCAACCATACCTGCGATAGCACCAATGTTTGTAAGTTTACGCCAGTAAAGCGATAAAATTACAAGTGGTCCAAATGCAGCACCGAAACCAGCCCAAGCATTACCAACTAAGTTAAGAATTGTATCGTTAGGATTCCAAGCAATCGCTATCGCAACAATCGCAACTACAACTACTGAAATACGACCAACTAATACATATTCTTTCTCGTAATTCTTGTTAGGATCTTTATTCTTCTTAAATAACTTGTAGAAGTCTTCAGTTAATGAACTAGACGTTACAAGTAATTGAGATGAAATCGTGCTCATGATGGCAGCTAAAATAGCAGCTAGTAAGAAACCACCAACTAATGGATGGAATAAAACCTGACTCATTAAGATGAATAATGTTTCAGGGTCCTTAATTTTCGCGCCTTGTGCTGGAACGAAAGCGATACCAAGTAAACCAACTAAACATGATCCAATTAAGCCGACTGCCATCCAGCCAATCCCGATTCTTCTAGTAAAAGGGAAAAGCTTATGCGTGCGAATCGACATGAAACGTACTAAGATATGTGGTTGACCAAAGTAACCAAGTCCCCATGCAAAGAATGAAATAATTCCAATTATAGAAGTCCCCTTAAATAAATCTAAATTAGAAGGTTTCATTTCTGCAACTTGGCCAAATGTGTCTAAACCATTCAATTTAAGCATTACAACAATTGGTACCATAATCATTGCGATAAGCATGATTACCCCTTGGAAAAAGTCCGTAATCGATACGGCTAAATAACCACCAAAGAATGTATATAAAATCACAATAGCAGTAACAAACAAGAGTCCCCAATGATAGTTTAAGCCGAACGCACTTTCAAAAAGTTTACCGCCTGATACAATACCGGCGTGCGTATATAAAGTGAAAAATACTACAATGATACCACCAGAGATAATCTTAATGAGATTCGTTTTATCATCTAAACGATTCTTAAAGAAGTCTGGTAAGGTTATTGCATCCCCTCTGATTTCTGTGTGAACACGTAGTCTTGGTGCCACAAGTAAATAGTTTATGTATGCACCGACTGTCAATCCTATAGCTAACCAAACTGCTGATAAACCAGTTGAATAAACTTCACCTGGTAACCCCATAATCATCCAACCACTCATGTCAGATGCACCAGCTGATAAGGCTGTTACCCATGGTCCAATGCTACGGCCACCAAGCATGTATTCGCTTAGGTCACCAGTTGATTGTTTGTAACCATACCAACCGATAGCTAAAAGGATAATGAAGTACACTGCAATCATCACGTAAGTTTGCCAGTCCGGGTTTACTTGACTGGACAATGTTGAACCTAGTGTAAACATTTCTCCTCAACCCCCAAATTGTTTAATTATTTTGTTACATACCGTATTATACATGAATGAATCTAGAATGAAAGTTCGATTTTTCATCATAAATGTATAATTACAATTATGCATATTTCGCAATCGTTTGTAAAGACCTAAATGAAGGCGTTTTTAGTAATTTTTTAGAATTTTAAAATTTTTGTAAGATTTCTTCTACTTTCTTGAAAAGCCCTATGTTTATACGATAACTGAATAAGATACCCACTATGTAACTTAAATATTATAAATGAGTTACATAAAGTCGCTAAAACGCTTAAAATACGTACAATTTGGCACGTTAAAGCGAAATAGATATGTTACATCTATTAAAACCTTTACTAAAGGGGTGTTGCTTTTCAAGGGAAATAAAACGAGAAAATTCCATCAAACTTTAGATTTTTAGGGGAAAATTTGGTACAATTTTGTGATGAATGAATATTAAGGAGGCTTTTATTGATGACAAAAGTTACACGTGAAGATGTTGAACATATCGCGAACTTAGCGAAATTAGAAATATCTCCTGAAGAAACTGAAGAAATGAAATCAAGCTTAGAAAGTATACTTGATTTCGCGCATCAAAATGATACATGTGATACGGATAACGTTGAGCCAACTTATCACGTATTAGATTTACAAAACGTTCTTAGAGAAGATAAGGCGGTATCAGGTATTCCTCAAGAATTAGCGCTTAAGAACGCTAAAGAAACAGAGGACGGACAATTTAAAGTACCTTCAGTAATGAAAGAGGAGGAAAAATAATGAGCATCCGTTTCGAATCGATTGAGAATTTAACACAAATGATTAAAGACAAAAAAATCAAACCTTCTGAAATCGTAAATGATATTTATGATGCTATTGAAGAAGTTGATCCTACTATCAAATCTTTCTTAGCTTTAGATAAAGAGAACGCACTTAAAAAAGCTCAAGAATTAGATGAATTACAAGAAAAAGATCAAATGGAAGGTAAGTTATTTGGCATTCCAATGGGTATCAAAGATAACATCATTACAGAAGGCCTAGAAACGACATGTGCCAGCAAAATGCTAGAAGGATTTGTACCGATTTACGAATCAACTGTAATGAAGAAACTTCATGATGAAAATGCCGTTCTAATTGGTAAATTAAATTTAGACGAATTCGCAATGGGTGGTTCTACTGAAACATCTTACTTCAAGAAAACAGTGAACCCGTTCGACCATAAAGCAGTACCTGGTGGTTCTTCAGGTGGTTCAGCAGCGGCAGTTGCAGCAGGTCTTGTTCCATTTTCATTAGGTACAGATACTGGTGGTTCAATCAGACAACCAGCAGCATATTGCGGTATCGTCGGCATGAAACCTACATACGGCCGTGTTTCTCGTTTCGGTTTAGTAGCTTTCGCGTCATCATTAGACCAAATCGGACCATTAACTCGAAATGTTAAAGATAATGCTATCGTATTAGAATCTATTACTGGTGTTGACGAGCATGACGCTACAAGTGCGCCAGTCGAAGATTGTGACTTTACATCTGATATTGGAAAAGACATTAAAGACCTTAAAGTAGCATTACCTAAAGAATATATTGGCGAAGGTGTTCGCGATGAAGTTAAAGAAGCTGTCTTAAATGCGGCTGAAACACTACGCGAACTTGGCGCAACTGTAGAAGAGGTTTCCTTACCTAATACTAAATACGGTATCCCTTCATACTATGTTATTGCGTCATCAGAAGCTTCAGCTAACTTAGCACGCTTTGATGGTATTCGCTATGGTTACCATTCAAAAGATGCGACTAACTTAGAAGAACTCTATAAGAAATCTCGTAGTGAAGGTTTCGGAAAAGAAGTTAAACGTCGTATCTTATTAGGTACTTTCGCATTAAGTTCAGGTTACTATGATGCATATTACAAAAAGTCACAAAAAGTGCGTACGTTAATTAAAAATGACTTCGATCGTATCTTTAAAGACTACGATGTGGTTGTAGGACCAACTACACCAACAGTTGCGTTCAACATTGGTGAAGAAATTAACGATCCACTAACAATGTATGCAAATGACTTATTAACTACACCAGTTAACTTAGCAGGTTTACCAGGTATTTCAGTACCTTGTGGTATGGCTAACAATCGTCCGATTGGATTACAATTTATCGGTAAGCCATTCGATGAAAAGACATTATACCGTGTAGCTTATCAATATGAGACGAAATTTAATTTACACGATAAATACCAAAATTTATAAGGAGTGGCAAACATGCATTTTGAAACAGTAATTGGACTTGAAGTTCATGTTGAGTTGAAAACAGACTCTAAAATGTTTTCATCATCACCAGTAGGCTACGGTGCAGAACCTAACTCAAATACGAATGTGATTGACTTAGGTTACCCAGGTGTACTACCTGTAGTAAACAGACGTGCAGTAGATTGGGCAATGCGTGCATCTATGGCATTAAACATGGATATCGCGACAGAATCTAAGTTCGACCGTAAAAACTATTTCTATCCAGATAACCCTAAAGCATACCAAATTTCTCAATTCGACCAACCAATCGGTAGTAATGGTTATATTGATATTGAAGTAAACGGTGAAACAAAACGTATCGGTATTACACGTTTACACATGGAAGAAGACGCGGGTAAATCGACGCATAAAGAAGGTTACTCTTTAGTAGACTTAAACCGTCAAGGTACACCTTTAATTGAAATCGTATCTGAACCAGATATCCGTTCACCAGAAGAAGCGTATGCATACCTTGAAAAGTTACGCTCTATTATTCAATACACTGGCGTATCAGACTGTAAAATGGAAGAAGGTTCACTACGTTGTGACGCCAACATTTCATTACGTCCAGTAGGCCAAGAAGAATTCGGTACGAAAGCCGAGCTTAAAAACTTAAACTCATTTACTTACGTTAAAAAAGGTCTTGAATATGAAGAAAAACGTCAAGAAGATGAGCTTTTAAATGGTGGCGAAATCTTACAAGAAACAAGACGTTTCGACGAATCAACTGGTAAAACAATTCTTATGCGTGTTAAAGAAGGTTCAGATGATTATCGTTACTTCCCAGAACCAGATATCGTTCCATTATATGTTGATGAAGAATGGAAAGAACGCGTACGTCAAACAATTCCAGAATTACCTGATGCACGTAAAAAGAAATATGTATCTGAATATGGCTTACCAGAATATGATGCGCACGTACTAACACTTACGAAAGAAATGTCTGATTTCTTCGAAGGTGCAGTAGACAACGGTGCCGACGTTAAATTAACTTCTAACTGGTTAATGGGTGGCGTTAACGAATATCTGAATAAGCATCAAGTTGAGCTACAAGATACACAATTAACACCTGAAAATCTTGCAGGTATGATTAAGTTAATCGAAGACGGTACGATGAGTAGTAAGATTGCGAAGAAAGTATTCCCTGAACTTGCTGAAAATGGTGGGGACGCTAAGCAAATTATGGAAGATAAAGGCTTAGTACAAATCTCTGATGAAGCAACGTTACTGAAATTCGTTAACGAAGCACTTGACAACAACCCTCAATCAGTTGAAGACTTTAAAAATGGTAAAGGTAAAGCAATGGGCTTCTTAGTAGGTCAAATTATGAAGGCTTCTAAAGGTCAAGCTAACCCTCAAAAAGTAAATCAATTACTAAAACAAGAATTAGAGAATCGATAATCATTTAAATATATTTGAGCATGCTTATACATCTCGCTATGCCTTGCTTTCTTAGCTTGTAGGATTGCCAACGTAATCCTTTGTGCAAGGGACCCAAGAGTATATAAGAATTTTGCCAGTGAGTTGGAAAATTATAGATCTAACAATTCCTAAACAGCTGACTCCTAGGAGAGTAGCGTGAGTCTGGAGACTACAGGCTCCAGCCACGCCCCAGGAAAGCATGCTGTTTATAGGAATTGTTTAATAACTAATACGCTTGGATCTTCCTTCCTCACAGTGCCATGGGAGTCTCGATGTAGGCATTCAGGATCACTAAAACGACAACTCAAAACTAAATTAATCATTATCTCAAATAGAGTTAGTATGATTGTTACAATTTGTCAATTATGGATATAATTGTAATAGGATTACTAACTCTTTTATCTTGAGAGCGAGACTAATCATCTTGTTCTTAAACTACTCGAAAAATGTGTTATATTTTAAATGATATAAAATTTTGTAAATGTGCAAAGTATGCATCAACTTTTAAAATGAAACTCACATGACAACGCATTTCGAAATGCAAATAAACATTGATGTTAAGAGATAAATTGTTATTACAGATGATTCTAATAAAATTGAGGGATGAAAATGAGAAAACGTGCAAGAATTATATATAATCCGACATCAGGGAAGGAAGCCTTTAAAAGTGCATTGCCAGATGTACTCGCTAAAATGGAAAAAGCAGGTTATGAAACAAGTACCTACGTCACTGAAAAAGAGGGAGATGCTACTGTAGAAGCGAGACGTATCGTAGACGAAGAGAACTACGACCTCATCGTAGTTTCTGGTGGTGACGGTACGTTAAACGAAGTTGTAAATGGTATCGCTGAGAAGGAAAATCGACCAAGAATCGGTTTAATTCCAGCAGGTACTGTTAATGACTTTGGCCGTGCGCTTAATATCTCTAACGATATCTTAGATGCCGTTGATATCATCATAAATGGTACGCCTGTTAAAGTCGATATCGGTAAGATGAATAGTCGTTATTTCATTAACCTAGCAGGTGGCGGTAAGCCAACTGAAGTATCATACGAAGCGCCAAGTAAGTTGAAATCCTTAATGGGGCCTTTTGCTTATTACATTAAAGGATTTGAAATGTTACCAGAGATGAAAGCGGTAGACGTGCGCATTGAATATGACGATAAGGTATTTCAAGGCGAAGTGATGGTCTTCTTATTAGGTCTAACGAACTCAATGGCAGGATTTGAGAAGCTTGTGCCTGATGCGAAACTCGATGATGGTTATTTCACATTAATTATCGTTGAAAAGGCAAACCTAGCGGAACTTGGACACATTATGTCGCTTGCTTCTAGAGGTGAACATACTTCTCACCCTAAAGTGCATTATATTAAAGCACAATCTGTAAACATTTCCTCACTTGCAGAAATGCAACTTAATGTAGACGGTGAATATGGCGGTAACTTACCAGCGAATTTCTTAAATTTAAAACGTCATATTGAGATCTTTACACCTAACAATGACGATAATGAATCGTTAGAACAAAAATAATGCGTAAACGCGCATTTTCATGGAGTGACCTAGTTGAACGAAATTAAAAAGAACGATGTCATGCAAGGTAGGGTCGTAGACTTAACGCACGAAGGACATGGTGTTGTTAAAGTTGATCGATACCCGATATTTGTGCCACATGCATTAATCGATGAAGATATAGAATTTAAAGTCATCAAAGTTAAGAAAAACTTTGCGATAGGAAAACTAAATGAAGTTACAACAGCGAGCGTCAACCGTGTAACACCGCCATGTGTGTACTATTCAAAGTGCGGTGGTTGTCAGCTACAACATATGAACTATGAGTCTCAACTCGAGATGAAATTTAACCAAGTTTATAATCTCTTTACAAGAAAGGGTTCGTTTAAGGACCTTAAAATTAATCAACCGATTGGTATGGAGCATCCATGGCATTATCGTAACAAGTCTCAAATTCCAGTAGGTACTGACCAATCAGGCGATGTTAAAATGGGCTTTTACAGACAACGCAGTCACGACATTATTGATATGGATACATGTCTCATTCAACACGATGTTCAGAACGCGCTTATGGTGAGCATTAAGAAGTGGCTGAATGAATTAAACGTGAGTATTTATAATGAACAACTTAAGTCAGGTTTAGTACGCCATGTCATTATTCGTGCGAGTCATTATAAGGACGCTCAAATGGTGATATTCGTAACGAATGGTAAGAAGTTTAAAGCCCTCGATACACTGATAAAGCGTATTTCAACGCATTATCCTAGTGTGAAAAGCATCATCCATAACATCAATACCTCACATTCAAATGTCATCATGGGCAAGAAGTCTCAAGTCATGTACGGCGATTCTGTTATCGAGGACGACCTAGACAACTTAACATTTGAGATTGGCGATCGTTCCTTCTACCAAATTAATGTTACACAGACGGAGAAACTTTATCGTAAGGCTATCGAATATGCAGGTCTTACGGGTAATGAAATAGTTATAGATGCATATTGCGGCATTGGTACAATCGGGCTCTATATGGCGCCTCATGCCAACCATGTTTACGGTGTTGAAGTGGTTGAAAGCGCAATTGAAGATGCGAAACTCAATCGTGAGCGAAATGGCATTCAGAACATCGACTTTGAAGCGGGTAAAGCTGAAGAAATTATTATTAAATGGCAACAAGAAGGTTTAAAGCCTGATGTAGTGATGGTCGACCCGCCTCGTAAAGGGTGTGACCAAACGTTCATTAACACGTTACTCGAATTACAACCGAAACGTATTGTCTACATCTCATGCAATCCGAGTACCCAGGCTCGAGATGCGGAACGCTTGAGCGATTCATACGATTTACAGGAGATTACGCCTGTTGATATGTTCCCGCATACAACGCATATTGAGACGGTTGCGTTATTCGAGCGTAAAGACGCTTAGTTTATAGTTTTGTCTCATCCTTGAAAAGCCCTTTAAAGTCAATGTGGTTAAATAGATTCATACGAAACGAGCGGAAACGAGCAGTTACCGCTCTTTTTTAAGAGAAAAAGAAGGTGAAAACGCGTGGGTGAAAGACGTATTATTCATATAGATATGGATTACTTTTTCGCACAAGTTGAAGTGAGAGATAATGAAAAATTACGTGGAAAACCTGTGATAGTAGGTGGTAAAGCAAGTCACCGCGGGGTTGTTTCAACAGCTTCTTATGAAGCACGGAAATATGGCGTACACTCTGCGATGCCTATGGTTCAAGCGCATAAATTATGTCCAAACGGCTATTACGTGCAACCTCGTTTCGAAGCCTATAGAGAAGCTTCTGGTATCATCATGGATATCTTTAAGAGTTATACAGAGAAAGTTGAACCGCTATCACTAGATGAGGCTTATCTCGACATCACCGAGCTTGTACGCCCTGATTTACCAGCATCACACATAGCGGAATATATACGTAGAGATATTTATGACAAGACACAGCTAACGTCATCAGCTGGAGTATCTTACAACAAGTTCTTAGCTAAATTAGCGAGTGGTATGAATAAACCCAATGGCTTAACGA
This sequence comes from Staphylococcus massiliensis CCUG 55927, assembly GCF_000298075.1. Taxonomy (GTDB): domain Bacteria; phylum Bacillota; class Bacilli; order Staphylococcales; family Staphylococcaceae; genus Staphylococcus; species Staphylococcus massiliensis. The sequence goes on from NZ_JH815596.1 coordinate 78,167, forward strand.
TTATCGACTATAATCATGTTCATGAGATTTTGATGAATTTAGATATCGGAGATTTTCCTGGCGTTGGATCGAGAAGTAAAGAAAAGATGCATCACCACGGAATCTATACAGGTGCTGACTTATACCAAAAGTCTATGGATGAGTTAATTCGTTGGTTCGGTAAAAGGGGTGTTGGCTTTTATAATAAAGTCAGAGGCATCGATCACCGGGAAGTAAAAGCAGAACGCATACGTAAATCAGTAGGTACGGAAAGAACCTTTCAATCGGATGTAAATGACGATGCTTTAATCCTACAAAAGATCAGGGAGCTCAGTCACAAGACATCGGAACGCTTAGGTAAATTGCAGAAATCTGCGGGTACGGTAACCGTCAAGATTAAAACATATAAGTATGAGACCATTTCTAAGCAGCGTACCTTACCTGAGCCAGTAACGGATGAAATTGATATCTACAACATAGCCTATGGGCTTTACAACGAAGTCAAAGATCCAAACATTCCAATTCGGCTAGTTGGCGTAACAGTAGGGAATCTAAGACCGCATTATTTTAAAAACTTAACGATATTTGACTACCTTTAGTAATCCTTATCTTGAAGCGATTCGCCATAAATGAGTAATACCTCATCCAAGCTCGGATAATGACGTAATAAGCGATACGTTATCATGGCGCACGTTTTAGCATCCGCTAGCGCATTATGGTGACCATTGAAATCGAGATTAAAGAATTTCATCACATGACTCAGACCATAACGAGGCATTTGAAGTGTCTTACGAGCGAGCTGCACGGAGCAGAAATACGTAATATCGGGCGTCTTTAGATTAAGCGCCTTGATGCTTTGATGTAAGACCCCCATATCAAATGCTGCATTATGACAAACAACTGGATGGCCGTCGATAAAATCCAACATGTGAGGAAAGACCACATCAAATGTTGGCGCGTTGAACACATCCTTAGGTCTAATGCCGTGTACGCGAATATTATTTTGTGAAAAGTAATCGTTAGGATTAACGAGCGTGTAGAACGATTCCATGAGCTCATTGTCGACAATTTTAACCATGCCAACAGAACAAATACTCGTTCTTTTATAATTTGCAGTTTCAAAATCTAGCGCGATAAATGTCTGTTTCTCCATCGTCTAACAACCCATCTTTTAATATTAGAGTTAAGATTCATCATATCAAAAAGCACATACAAAGCCCACCATTTAACATGATAGGTTTCATATGTGCAGATTAGTCTAAATATGAATTATGAATTAAGGATTTCATCCTATGTAGGAGACACGTCTTATCGACATGTCTTATAAAGAGTAGGTCAAGTTATGGTTCACTTAACTTACTTTTCAAAAGCACTTTCAATTTAAGTGCCGTTATGAGAAGAATTACGCTTCTTCGTCAAATGAACGATTCGCTAATTCCTTTTCATAAAGGTATAATGTATTGCAATCGTCGCCAATACGTTTTAAGTAATCGATGTGCGTATCGAACGTAGCTTCTTCTTCAACTTGTTCATCTAAGAACCAATTTAAGAATGAAATAGTAGCGAAGTCTTTCGTTTCGTTCGCTAATTCAGATAAATGGTAGAAACGACGTGTTACGTCTCTTTCTTGAGCTAAACCGTCTTCAAATGTTTCTAAAATAGAATTAAACTCTACTTTAGGTGCTTCGATTGCTTTAAATTCAGCATGCTCGCCACGATCGTTGATGTAATCATAAATCTTCATACCGTGGAAACGTTCTTCTTTAGCTTGTTGGATGTAAAAGTTAGCAAAACCTTCATAAGATTCTTTATCGCAATAAGCAGCCATAGCCATATACGCATGTGCTGCGTAGAATTCGTGGTTCATTTGGTCATTAAGTGCATCTAATAATTGTTTATTTAACATGATTAATGCCTCCTTTTAAGTGATACATATATCATAACGAATTCGACTAAAGAACTCAAGTAATAAACGATAATTATTATAATCTAGAGAGAATGATTATCATTATATATATATTTAAATTAAATTTAGAAACATAAATAAAATACTATGATAATAGTGAAATAGGAATTTTGGCGAAAGGTTAGAATGCGCACACATGAGCAATAGTAAACGTAAAACTAATTAATAATACTCACGCCTAATTGAGAATTATTGTCAATCAGTAGGTCTAAAGTATGAGCCGTCGTACACAATATTTCTACTTTTTTAGCTTACTTTACCGTGTTATAATTATCACGTGAAATTTTGAGGAGGAAAGACATGAGACAGTGGACTGCAATCCACCTAGCGAAGATGGCACGTATGGCTAGTCGTGCTATAGGTAAACGCGGAACAGATTTACCAGGTCAAATCGCTAGAAAAGTGGATCCTAATATATTAAAAAATCTAGCTACTAAAGTTGATGATATCGTATTTATTAGCGGTACAAATGGTAAGACAACAACTTCTAATCTCATCGGTCACACTTTAAGAGCAAATAACATCGAAATTATACATAATAATGAGGGTGCGAATATGGCAGCGGGTATTACATCTTCGTTCATTATGCAACTTAAAGATAATACACGTATTGCGATAATTGAAATAGATGAAGGGTCAATCCCTCGTGTGCTTAAAGAAGTGACACCAACAATGATGGTCTTTACGAATTTCTTCCGTGACCAAATGGACCGTTTTGGTGAAATTGATATTATGGTGAACCAAATTGCGGACGCAATTAAGAATAAAGGTATCAAATTAATCTTGAATACAGATGATCCTTTCGTAAGTCGCCTTAAGATCGCAAGTCAAACGCGCGTTTATTACGGCATGCAGAAGGACGCTCACGAATTCGAACAAAGTACGATGAATGAAAGTAAATACTGTCCTGATTGCGGTCGTTTACTGAACTACAGTCATATTCATTACAATCAAATCGGTCACTATCAGTGCGAATGTGGCTTTAAACGTGACACACCTCAATACGAAGTTGAACACTTTGAAACCTCACCGTTCATCAAACTCAAAGTTAACAATGAAAGCTACAATATGAAAATCGCTGGAGATTTTAATGCATATAATGCGCTCGCAGCATATAGCGTTCTTAAGGAACTCGGCTTAGATGCAGATAGTATCCGTAAAGGCTTCGAAACGTACACGTCAGATAACGGTCGAATGCAATATTTTGAAAAGCCAAATAAGAAAGCAATGATTAATTTAGCTAAAAACCCTGCTGGTATGAACGCGAGTTTATCAGTAGGTGACCAAATTGAGGGTAAAAAAGTTTATCTGATTAGCTTAAACGATAATGCAGCAGACGGACGTGACATTTCTTGGATTTATGATGCTGACTTTGAAAAGTTAAGCCAACAAGATATAGAACACATTATCGTGACAGGTACGCGCGCTACGGAATTACAATTACGCTTGAAATTAGCAGAGGTTGATTTCCCAATTACGTTAGAACATGACATTCATAAAGCTACAGCTTTAAGTATGAAATACGCTAGCTTCACAGTAGCGATTCCTAACTATACGTCATTAGAACCAATGCTCGATCAATTGAATCGTTCGTTTTCGGAGGTGTAAAGCAGCATGAATGAATTAACAATCTATCATTTCATGACAGATAAACTTAACTTATATAGTGATATTGGGAACATCATAGCTTTAAAGCAACGCGCTAAGAAACGAAACATAAAACTTAATGTCGTTGAAGTTAATGAAACAGAAGGTGTAACACTTGATGGTTGTGACATCTTCTTCATCGGTGGTGGTAGTGACCGCGAACAAGCTATCGCAACTAGAGAACTTAGTAAAATAAAAGATGAACTTAAAAAGGCGATTGAAGATGGTATGCCAGGATTAACAATTTGTGGTGGTTATCAGTTCCTTGGTAAAAAGTACATCTCAGCTGATGGTTCTGAATTAGAAGGTCTCAATATTCTTGATTTCTATACAGAATCAAAGCCAGGCCGTCTAATCGGAGATATCGTCATTAAAAGTGAGACTTTTGGTGAAATCGTTGGCTTTGAAAACCACGGTGGTCGTACGTATCACAACTTTGATACGCTAGGATCTGTCGTTAACGGATACGGTAATAACGATGATGATAAAAAAGAAGGCTTACATTATAAGAATTTATTAGGTACGTATTTACATGGACCAATTTTACCTAAGAACCATGAAATTTCAGATTACCTTTTAGAACAAGCTTGTAAGCGTAAAGGCATTCCGTTTGAGCCAAAAGAACTGGATAATACAGAAGAAGAAGCGGCCAAACAATATATCATCAAACGCGTAAGTAAAGAAAAATAAATTATATGAATTAAAGGTCTGGGACATATTACTACAATTCTCTTAAACAGCATGCTTTCCTGGGTCATGGCCGGAGCCTGTAGTCTCCGGTCTCATGCTATTCCCCTAGGAGTCAGCTGTTATGAGAATTGTATGAATTAAAGCCCTTGCTAAGGTAATTTAGCAAGGGCTTTTTTAGATCATTAATCGTGGTGAGGGCCGACGCTCTCTTTTGATAAGGTTTTAGGGTTATAGCGTTGTAAGAGAATACGATAAAGTAATAGTATTTCATAGATAACATGACTTTTAAGTTGGTGATTATCGAATTCTTCTAAACCTTTTACCGAATTCTTCAAAGTTGTAGCGGCTGTAGGTGTTGGAACAAAGCGCTCTGTTGTTGTAATTTCCGCCACGTGCTCGACTATTTCGATAATAGCGACCTTTTCTTCATCAGTAAAATGAAGCACGGTGTCATTTGGTAAATAAATGATATTGGATAGATGGGTCATTAACATACGATTTTCATGCGCGCGGTTTGTGATCTTTCGTAAATTAACCCAATCAGATTTTTGATGTTTATGATACTTTAACTCGTCACGTTGATAGCCGATTAACTGTTCAATTTTAGTGTTCAGATTAAGTAGCTTTTCAAGTTTTTTATCAGATGACTTCGATTTGTAAAGTCCAATCATTAACTCTTTCATGCGCGAATCAAATAATAAATAAAGATGTGATTCTGATTCCTTAATCTTTTCATGAAGTTGATTATAATACTTAGGTGGGAATAATAAGTAGTTAACTAACCCAGCAGTGATAAGACCTATGATAGCCGTAAATAAACGTGAAACGAAATTAAAGACGTAAGCATCATGGATACCTGGAATCATTGCTACAGATGTTAATGTAGCAACAGTTGTACCCGCATTTAGTTTAAGTTTCGTACATAATAGAATCGTTAGCGTTGCACTTAGCGCGTATGCGAGTGCAGAGTCGTCGCCGAAGAAGAACGTTGCTACGACTGCTACTAAAGCACCTATTACAGTTGCTGGTAATCTTTTGTAGCCTTTTCTTAGCGATGCTTTTGCTGTAGGTTCGATCGTTACGACAGCTGTGAGTATCGCAAAGATAGGATTCAGATCTAGCAAAAGACAAAACAATGCCGTTAAAAATGTTGCGACACCGGTCTTAAGTGTACGTGCGCCAATAAAATTGTGATACCATTTCTGTTTCATATATGCCTACTCCATTTAAAAATATTCGTCTCCATTATACTGTAAATGATTTAAGTTGAGTAGGGTAAGTTATTTAGAGAAGAACGAAATAAGGCTTTGTTAAATGTTTTAATGCGTATGTGATTTTAACGCGTTTTTGTTATAATAATGAAAGTATATTAAAACTCAGAGAAGGAACGGGATAGAATGATTGTTAAAACTGAAGAAGAACTAGTAGCTCTTAAAGAAATTGGTAAAATCTGTGCGCTTGTTCGTGAAGAAATGAAAAAAGCGACAGTTCCAGGTGTGACTACTAAAGAATTAGATGATATCGCTAAGAAACTATTTGAAGAGCATGGTGCGATTTCAGCGCCTATTCATGATGAAAACTTCCCTGGTCAAACCTGTATCAGTGTGAATGAAGAAGTTGCGCACGGTATTCCAGGTAAACGTATCATTCGTGAAGGTGACTTAGTTAATATCGATGTTTCTGCGTTAAAAGATGGTTATTATGCAGATACAGGTATTTCATTTGTAGTAGGTGAACCTGATAATCCACTTAAACAAAAGGTTTGTGACGTTGCTTTAGAGGCTTTTGAAGCAGCGATGACTAAAATCAAACCTGGTACGAAGTTAAGCCAAATTGGTCGTGCCGTTCACGCTACTGCGCGTAAAAATGAACTGACAGTTATTAAAAATTTAACTGGTCATGGTGTGGGACAATCACTTCATGAATCACCTAGTTATATTACGAATTACTTTGACCCTAAAGACAAAACGTTACTTAAAGAAGGTACTGTTATCGCGGTAGAACCATTTATTTCAACTAACGCGACATTCGTGACAGATGGTAAGAACGATTGGGCTTTTGAAACGAAGGATAAAAGTTTCGTTGCTCAAATTGAGCATACTGTTATCGTGACGAAAGATGGTCCTTTACTTACAACTAAGCTTGATGAAGCATAATATATCTTAAGACTTAAGTCTTAAACTGAAATGGTTCCGGAGCCTATTACGATGGTTTCGGAACCATTTTATAATGGAGGTACTAGGCTTGAGGTGATAGATATGAATTTTATGCAAATCTACTTACAAAAACTAATGCAGTCATGGTATCAAGAGAGCATTTATCATTACCAAGACGTATTAGATACTAAATTGAAGAATATTAATGATTATATAAATTACTTGAAAGATAAAAAAGACTATATCAAAGAAATAATTGACAGTTTAACGATTGAATTAGAAAATAAATATATTGATATGATGGAACAACATCAAATTCGTTATGCAGAGAATCTTAGCGGCCAAGATATTGAATCCATGAAACATCATTTAAATGAAATCGAAGCGGATTATGCGCGCTTAGAAGATCATTTATCAGAACAAAACCGTCGCAAGTTAACAATGGAACAAGAGTGTGATTTATTAGAACGTATTGCTGTTGTATCTTAGAAAGGTTGTGAAGCATGAATCAGAAATACATTTCCACTGAGATGTTGATTATATTTACTGCCTTGATGATAATCGCGAATTTCTATTATATCTTTTTTGAAAAGATAGGATTCTTACTCGTTTTATTATTAGGTAGTATTTTAATCTATGTGGGTGTAATTTATTTCCACAAAGTTCGGGGGCTCTTGTCCTTTTGGATCGGTGTATTGATTGTAGCTTTTACATTGCTGTCCAATAAATATACGATTATCATTTTATTCGCATTCATCATTATAGTGGTGATTCGTTATATTATTTATAAAAGGAAACCGCTAAAGGTTTTATCATCTGATGAAGCGATTCAATCACCTAAATTTATAAAGCAGAAGTGGTTTGGTGATCAAAAGACTCCTGTTTATGTGTATAAATGGGAAGATGTCCAAATTCAACACGGTATCGGTGATATTCATATTGATATGACGAAAGCAGCGAACATAAAGGAAAATAACACGATCGTTACGCGTCATATGATCGGTAAAGTTAAAATCATCGTACCGCTTAATTATAATGTGAATTTACATGTAGCAGCCTTTTATGGAACAGCTCATGTCGGTGATAATCAATATAAAATCGAGAATAGTCATATTCAAGTTGATGAAAAAATCAAAGAAGAAAACTATAATATTAACGTTTACGTTTCTACCTTTATCGGAGATGTCGAGGTGGTTTATCGATGAACCACTATGTGCGATCTATCGGAAGTCTCTTGATACTTGTTTATAGCGTTTTTATTGCTTTCTTTTTCATAGATAAGGTATTTGCAAATATCATTTATTTCCAAGGGATGTTCTATCAACAAATCTTTGGACTTCCAGTATTTTTATTTCTAAATATCTTAGTAATACTACTATGCATTGTATTTGGTAGTATTTTAGCGTATAAAATCAATCAACAAAATGATTGGATTAAACGTCAAATTGAACGCGCGATTGAAGGGGAAACGGTTGGAATTAATGACCGACAAATTGAACTTTATCATGAAACAATTGATTTATATAAAGTACTTGTTCCTCTAAATCAAGAGCTACACAAGATGCGTTTAAAGACGCAAGATTTAACGAATGAGTCTTATAACTTGAATGATGTTAAGGTTAAGAAAATAATAGAAGATGAAAGACAAAGACTTGCTAGAGAATTGCATGATTCTGTAAGTCAGCAACTCTTCGCAGCAAGTTTAATGTTGTCTGCAATCAAAGAAACGAAACTCGAGCCACCATTAGACCAACAAATTGTCACTTTAGAAAAGATGGTTCAAGATTCTCAACTTGAAATGCGTGCGCTACTTTTACACCTAAGACCAATTGGCTTAAATAATAAGTCACTAGGTGAAGGTATTAAAGACTTAGTAACGGACCTTCAGAAGAAAGTACCAATGAAAGTAGTGAAAGATATCGAAGAATTTGATGTACCTAAAGGTATCGAAGACCACTTGTTCCGTATTACACAAGAGGCGATATCGAACACTTTACGTCATGCTAAAGGTACCAAAGTTACAATAGAGCTTTTAAATAGAGAAGACTATATTCTATTACGTATTCATGATGATGGAATTGGATTTAATGTTGATGATAAACTCGAACAAAGTTATGGTTTAAAGAATATGCGAGAACGCGCGTTAGAAATCGGTGCAACATTCCACATCGTATCACTACCTGATTCTGGTACACGAATCGAAGTTAAAGCACCGTTTACCAAGGAGGAAAATTATGCCAATTAAAGTATTATTTGTAGACGATCATGAAATGGTTAGAATTGGAATATCAAGTTACTTATCGACACAATCTGATATTGAGGTTGTAGGTGAAGGTGAATCTGGTAACGATGCGATTGAAAAAGCGAAGACATTAAAGCCTGACTTAATCTTGATGGATCTTGTTATGAACGATATGGATGGAGTTGAAGCTACGACTCATATTAAAAAGGAAATGCCTCATATAAAAGTGTTGATGCTTACAAGTTACATTGAAGATCAAGAAGTATACCGCGCGCTTGATGCTGGCGTTGATAGCTATATTCTCAAAACTACGAGCGCTAGTGATATCGCGAATGCGATTCGTAAGACGTATGAAGGTGAATCCGTGTTTGAAGCGGAAGTTTTAGTTAAAATGCGTAACCGTATGAAGCAACGTGCTGAACTATATGAAATGCTGACTGAACGTGAAATGGAAATTCTGTTGTTAATCGCAAAAGGGTACTCTAACCAGGAAATTGCAAGTGCCTCTCACATTACGATTAAGACAGTTAAAACGCATGTTAGTAATATATTAAGTAAGCTTGAGGTTCAAGACCGTACGCAGGCGGTAATTTATGCTTTCCAACATAACTTAATTCAGTAAATGTGGTTGTGGAGTTGAGATAAGGATCGGCTTATGTGAGTTGGAGCCAAGTGGTCATCGCACTTGGATATAAAACGGCTGTAAGAGCCAAGTGGAGACGTGACATGGCTGTTAAATAGGAATAAGAGCCAAGTGGAGACGTGACATGGCTGTTAAATAGGAATAAGAGCCAAGTGGAGACGTGACATGGCTGTTAAATAGGAATAAGAGCCAAGTGGAGACGTGACATGGCTGTTAAATAGGAATAAGAGCCAAGTGAAGAGTCGACATGGCTGTAAAACGGCTGTAAGAGCCAAGTGGAGACGTGACATGGCTGTTAAATAGGAATAAGAGCCAAGTGAAGAGTCGACATGGCTGTAAAACAGGAATAAGAGCCAAGTGAAGATGTGACATGGCTGTAAAACAGGAATAAGAGCCAAGTGAAGATGTGACATGGCTATAAAACGGTCATAAGAGCCAAGTGAAGAGTCGACATGGCTGTAAAACGGTCATAAGAGCCAAGTGAGCATATAACATGGCTCTTACAACACACAAAAAAGACCCGAAGTCCTTAAACAAAGGATTCCGGGTCTATTTTTTTAAATTACTTTTCAATATGGTCATAACCATTCTGAATTAAATCTAACTGACCTGTATGTGGATCAATAACTAGTCCATGTACAGGTACTTTTTTATCAAATAATGGATGATTAAGTACCATATTGATATTTGAACGGACATTATCTTCAACATCATCAAAACCTTGATAGAAGTTGTAAACACTTATACCAGAATGTTCTAAGGTATGAATGGTTTCGTCTTTAATGCCACGATCTTTCATTGCTTTCATGATAGCATCGGCATCTAAGTTACCCATACCGCAATCTTTATGACCCATGATGATAATTTCATCGGCACCTAGCGCATAAATTCCAACGAGTAAGCTGCGCATAGTAGAACCATAAGGGTGCGTAATTGTGGCACCGGCATTTTTAACTACTTTTAAATCTCCGTTGTTAAAACCAAGTGCTTTTGTTGATAAATCGAGTAGGCGTGTATCCATGCAAGTAAGGAGTACAGCCTTTTTATCTGGATTTTTACTCGTAACGTAATTTTTGTATTCACCACTTGAAACAAACTTTTCATTAAAAGATAATATGCTATCAAGTAAAGTCATTTTGATTCCTCCAATTATTTTTTATATGTCTTAAGGATGTCATCAAACTGTTCTTCTTCAGGAACTTTACCTTTAACATATTTACGTTGGTGGATGATTGCATTAAGCTCAGCACCTAAGATAATGATAAAGCCTGTTAAGTATAGCCATAACATCAGAACGATTATACTTCCGATACTACCATAAGTTTTAGAATAGTTACCGAAGTTTGATACGAAGAATCCAAATGCTAATGTAGCTAAGATCCAAACTACACTTGTGAATAGGGCACCTGGTAATACAGAACGTAATTTAACTTTAATGTTAGGTGCTAAAGCGTAAAGTGTTGAGAATACTACAAGTAATAAGATAAATGGTAATAAGAATCGCACGATACTAAATACCCATCTAACCGCTGAGTCAAGACCTAACGGACCGAATAAAAGGGCACCGATTTGTTGACCGAATGCTGGTAGAACCATTGAAACTGCTAATACTAAGCTAATGATAACAGTAAATACAACACTTAATAACTTAAGTAAGATAGGATTACGGTTATCTTCAACATCATATGCTACGTTAAATGCGTTCATTAAAGCTGTCATACCGTTAGATGCAGACCAAAGTGCCGCGATTAAACCAAATGATAATAGGCCACCACTAGCATTTTGCATAACGTCTTCAATAATACCTGTTAGTAAGCTCGCTGTATCAGCGGGTGCATTTTCTGAAATTAAATTCGTAATCTTCTTTGTATCCACCTGAAATACAGGTAGTAACGTTAATAAGAAGATAAGCATTGGGAATAGCGATAACATAAAGTAATAAGCAAGTTGAGCTGCTAAACCTGATACATCATCTTTACCAATACGATAAATTAATGTAGGTAAGATACCTGAACCACGCTTATATTTAGCGGGTTTATTAATCTTAGATGTAAAGAATGTAATATCATCTTTCTTAGATGTTTTCGTATTAAATTTAATTGGATATACCATTCGTTTTTTAGTTTCAAGGCCTTTTTCAGGGCCTTCTTTTTTGTTCTTTTCTTCGTCGCTTAAAGTTTGTGTTTGATTATTACCTTCATTGATGTTGCTTTCATTGTTGCTGTCTATATGCGAATCATATTTATCTTTCGACATATTTTATCTCCTTTCAATATTTTAAAAAAACTATTGAAATAGACAATGCAAAAGAGTCAAGACAACAAAGACTTGACCCTTTACTTGCTCATAACTATAGTTTTATTACTTAAAAATTAAAGACCAATTTGTTTGTTGTTTTTACGTTCGATGAAAGTATCTTTAGCATCTTTAATTGAACGTTCTAATTCAGGATTGTTACGACGAATTTCTTCGATAGTATCTTTCCAATATAAAACTTCATCTTTAACTTGAGTTAATTTAGAAGGACCTTGTGAGTTACTTTTAGCATAGTTACCTTCTTTAATGTCTTTGTAATTTTTTTGAAGAGATTGACGTGTGTTTTTGTCAGCTAATGCAATCGCACCTCCGACAATCGCACCAATTACAACTCCTGGAATTAATTTGTTTTGCATGATGATTTTCCCCTTTCTTCTATTATGAAATCAATGAGATGGTCACAAGATGATTGTACCATTTCATAGACACCTTCAAAATTATTTGTGTAATATGGATCTGGAACATCTGTTTCATCCATGTCACTAAACTCTAGAAGCTTAAATAACTTACCTTTTAGTGATGGATTAATACGTTTAATGTTGTCAACGTTACTTTGATCCATCGCAATAACGTAATCAAAGTCATCATCAGGTTGGAACAACTCACTGATCATACCATCGTAAGAAATATGATGTTGATCAAGAATGTCTTTCGTACCCTGATGGGGCGGTTCTCCCAAGTTCCATTCTCCAGTGCCACGAGATTCAACATGAATACCATCTATATGTCTTTCTTTTAAACGGTGTTTCATAATTGCTTCAGCCATTGGAGAACGACAAATATTTCCAAGACATACAAAAGCTACTGTAACCATTTATTATCCTCCATACATATGTACTTATATCCCCATTTTAAGTCTTTTTAAACCAAATACAAACTAGAAATGTGTCAATAATACAAAAATTTTTCAAAAGTGGTGCATTTTGGTAAAATGATTCGTTGAAAGGGTGAACGTTTATGGCTAAAAATATAGAAGATATGATTATTGATATCAGAGAACGTCTAAATCTCGTTAATCAAGGCGTACTTGATCCAGAGAGCTTTTCAGAAGAAGACAAAAGTGAAATCGAAGAAATTCATTCATTTGTGTCTTCAAAGGATAACTTTACGCCAAGTGAAATGTCAGCGATTACTGAAGCGCTTGGCCAACTTAGAAAATAGGAGGGGTTTCATATGGCAACTCAAGATAAATTACAACAATATGCAGAACTGCTCGTTAATGTAGGTTTAAATGTACAAGAAGGTCAACCTGTTTACATTAGATCATCAGTTGATGCAATAGATTTAACAAGACGCATTGTTGAAGAAGCATATAAGAAAGGTGCTTCGGACGTAGCGGTTAAATACGCAGATGGTAAATTAGGACGACTTAAATTTGAATATGAGGACGTATCATTCTTTGACCAAGAGGTTAAGGATTATGTCGTATATGAACGTATGGATTATGCCAAGAGAGGTGCCGCTAACTTAGCGATTCTAACTGAAGATCCAGATTTACTTAATGGTATTGATCAAGACAAGTTAGCAAAAGCCCAAATGCGTGGCACACAAGCATTTAAAGAAGTTATGTTGATGACTCAGCGTAATGATTTCCCATGGTGTGTAGCTGCTTATCCATCTATAGAATGGGCTAAGCGTGTGTATCCAGAAAAAGACGATCAAGATGCGTTCGACACGTTTTTAGCAGATATTTATGAAATTGTACGTGTTGACGGTAATGACCCAGTCGAAAATTGGAAAAAGCACGCTGAGAACTTAAAAGCACGTGCGAATCAACTTCAAGAAAAAGAATATGATGCATTACGATACGAAGGTCCAGGTACTGATTTAACGATTGGTTTACCTAAAGGTCATTTATGGGAACATGCAACGAGCTATTTAGATAATGGCGTACCATTCGTTGCTAATATACCGACAGAAGAAGTATTTACAGCACCTGATGTTAAGCGCGTCAATGGTGTCGTTCGAAACACGCTGCCACTTAGCCATAATGGAAATATTATAGATGATTTTGAATTAACATTTAAAGACGGTGTCGTAATTGATTATAAAGCGGGTAAAGGTTACGACGTGTTAAAAAATTTACTTGAAACTGATGAGGGTGCTAAACGATTAGGGGAAGTTGCTTTAGTACCTGATGATTCACCAATTTCAAACCGTAATACAATTTTTTATAACACATTATTTGATGAAAATGCCTCATGCCACATTGCACTTGGTTCTGCTTACGCATTTAATTTAAAAGGCGGAACTGAAATGTCTGAAGATGAAAAGGTTGAGCATGGTTTAAATGATTCACTTGTTCACGTAGACTTTATGATTGGTAGTCAAGATTTAAATATCTACGGAGTTAAACAAGATGGCTCTGAAGAACCTGTCTTTGTAAAAGGTAACTGGGCATAATTGTCTCATATAGCAAATAGGGGGAAAACGATGACTAAACGTAAATCTATGAAAGCAGCAAAGAGTTATAAAAGTAGACAAGTATTTCCACAAGATACGAACCACCATCACACGATGTTTGGTGGTACACTAATGGAAAATATCGATGAAATCGCAGCAATTACTGCTATGAAGCATAGTAGTCATCAAGTGGTTACGGCTTCAACAGATTCTGTAGACTTTTTAAAACCGATTATGACAGGTGATATCCTTTCATATGAAGCCATGGTTTCTTATGCTGGTACATCTTCTATGGAAGTTTGTGTTCAAATCTTTATTGAAGATGTAGAAGAGGATGTTAAAAAGTTAGCAACATTAAGCTTTCTAACATTTGTAGCTTTAGGTGAAGATGGTAAACCGACTGAAGTTCCGGATGTTTATCCTGAAAATGAAGTTGAAAGATGGTTCCATGAAACAGCAGATATACGTGTTAAAAGACGCAAAGAACGTCGTGAAGAAAGTAAAAAGACGCTTAAGTTCTTAACTGAAATTGAATCAAAAGCACAAGAAGAATAAAATTAAGACGGTACAAGATATGCCTTAGTAACTCGTTGAGTTTGTTGGCAATGGATCTTGGTACCGTCTTTTATTTGTTTAATGATGTTGAAGTTGGTATTTATCATGCATCTTGCGTTCTTTTTCTTTAAAGTCTGTATCTTTGTAATACATATCTTTAACTAAAAGGTTTGGTCCTAGGCATTTCACCATTGGACAATGACAGTTTAATGATTTAGAAAGTGGTGATGCTAGCCACTTATTGAAGACATCATTTAAATTATCAGTTTGGATATTTGAAATTGAACCTGTTTCATCTCCGAAATCTGTCACAATAACATCCCCGCTAAATACATTCACGTTTAAACGGCTTCTGCCATCAGGGTCATTACGTACAGTAACGTTTTTCGCTTCATTTAAACGTTTCATTAATGCTTGATCACTTGGATTATCGATACAAGGATAAATTGGAAGCGTCCCAAATAACATCCATACATCTTCGTCACGAATATCTAATAAATGATGCATGCAATCCTTCATTTCATCTAAACTTAGTACATTTAACTGACTCGCAAAGTCTACTGGATACATAGGGTGTACCTCATGACGACTACATTTCATATCGTGTACGATTTCGTTATGAATCTTTTCAAGATATGGTTTCGTACTTTGGTTTAACATTGTTTCAGCTGAAATAAACATACCTTGGCTTGATAATGTACTTGCATTCGATAACATTTGGTCATATAGTTTTAACTTTGCTTTTAAAGGGGGTTGCTTGTCCATAGCACCAAACCCGACCTCAGTAAATTCATCGATTGTTCCCCAGTTATGTGAAATATGCATAACATCAATATATTCAGCAATATCTAAGTAACGATCTAGTGGCAACGTTAAATTTGAATTCATTTGTACATAGATGCCACGTTCATATGCATATTTGATTAAAGGTTTAACAATTTGTTTAATTGATTTCTTTGAAAACATTGGCTCCCCGCCAGTTATAGAAATCGTTCTTAATGTTTCAATTTCATCTAAGCGTCTAAATATTAAATCCATAGGTAAGGATTCAGGGTCCTTAGTTTGTAACGTGTAACCGACCGCACAGTGACTACAACGCATGTTACACAGGTTAGTCGTTGTAAATTCAATGTTACTTAACGTAAGTTCCCCGTACTTTTCAAGATCCACATAAGCTTCCCAAGGATCATTTGAAATTGAAATCGGTTTTTTATTTCTAATTGGCATGAACATTCTCCTAAATATAAATTACACAGATAATTATTAGGATTTTGTACGTTTTTGTCAAATTCATGTTAAGATAGTGTATATTCTAGAAAAAGGAGCGTTCATAAATGGATGAACCACAAACGATTGATCAAGTTAAAACGAAATTAAACCAATTTATCGAGGATATCGACCATGTCGATCCTGACCAAGTTAATGTTGATGATATTGATGAATGGATTAAATTACTCGATCAATTAGAGGAAAAGATGAGTCACGTACGTCGTTCATAATTTCTTATGTTTTGAAATCACTTTTAACGGAAAATTATATAGTAAGACTTTAAAACGAAAGGTGATTTTATAATGGCTAAAAAAGTAGCAGTATTATTAGATAACGAATTTGAAGATATCGAATTTACAAGTCCTAAAGAAGCTATTGAAAACGCTGGTCACGAAGTTGTCGTGATTGGTAAGAACGCTAATGAAGAAGTTACTGGTAAACATGGTGAAAAAGTAACAGTAGATGTAGGTATTGCAGATGCTAAAGCAGAAGATTATGACGCTTTATTATTACCAGGCGGATTTGCGCCAGACTTACTACGTGGTGACAGTGAAGGTCGCTTTGGTGCTTTTGCTAAATATTACACAACTAATGATGTACCAGTATTCGCAATTTGCCACGGTCCTCAAATTCTTATCGATACAGATGACCTAGAAGGACGTACAATGACTGCTGTATTAAACATCCGTAAAGACTTATCAAATGCAGGAGCGCACGTTGTTGATGAATCAGTAGTTGTAGATAAAAACATAGTAACAAGCCGTACACCTGACGATTTAGATGATTTCAATCATGAAATTGCTAAACAATTAGAAGCTTAATTAAATTAAAAATTAGATTATTCCACTAGGGTTAGATGAGATAAACTCATTTAACCCTAGTTTTTTATATATTTGATTAATATACCAATAAATGAGATATTTTGATTTTTACAACTTTTTAACTTAAAAAACAAATTTTATAAATTATATGGTGCTAGAATGATAGTTGGAAATACAATTTTGGGAGGTTCATTATGAAATCTAATATTGGTAAAGTTGTAACTTCTTCAGCAATGATTCTAGCACTTGCATCAACTCAAACGATTACATACACAGAAGCTAGTGAAAAAGGTGCGTCTCAAGACGAACATACCATCATGCATACAAATGATATTCACGGTCACTTCTTAAGTGAAGAGGGCGAAGTGATTGGTATGCCTAAACTTAAGACAATGAAAGAGCAAGTTAAACCAGATTTAATGGTAAGTGCTGGTGACACATTCCAAGGTTATGCACCATCAGATGCTACAGAAGGTCGTGAAATGGTTAAAGCATTCAATCAAATTGGTTATGATGCGATTACGCCAGGTAACCACGAATTTGATTTTGGTTTCGATCGTTTAATGGAAATCAAGAACAATATCAATGCACCAATGATTAGTACAAATGTTTATAAAGATGGTAAGCGTCCATTCAAGCCATCAACAATCGTGAATAAAAACGATGTAGACTACGGTATTGTTGGTGTAACATCTGATGAAACTGAAAATTTAACACGTCTAGACAGTTTAGAAGGGGTTGAATTCAAAGATCCTGTTCAAAGTGCCACGGAAGAAATTAAGAATATCCAAGATCAATCTGATGTCATCGTCGTGTTATCTCATCTAGGTGTGAACGATACGTCTGAAAAGGCCGAGCGCGGTGACCATTTATTAAAAGCCCTTACAGATAATCCTGAAATCAAGAAGCCTGTATACGTCATTGACAGTCATTCACACACAGTACTTAAAAATGGTGAATATTATAAAGGTAACCCTTTAGTTCAAACAGGCAAATGGTTATCAAACGTTGGCTTAATTGATTTTGATTTCAAAAATGATCAAGCAACGAACCCAGAAGCTTCATTAATTCCAGAAGCTGAAACACGTGATATCAAACCTAACAAGAAATTAGAACAACAAGTTAATAAAGCTAACAAAGCATTTTTAAAAGAAGCGTCAGAAGTTCTTGTTAAGGGTAATGAAGTGCTTTTCGAGAAGCCAGAAGATAAAGGCTTCTCTCATGAAACGAACTTAGGTAACGCAATTGCAGATTCAATGGAAGACGTTAAATTTAAAGAACCTACTGACTTTGCATTTATGACAAGCGGTAGTATCCAAAAGAACATCGAACCTGGTGATATCACGAAGAAAGACGTATTAGATGTCATGCCGTATGGTAGTTCATCTGTACTTCAAATGGACGTAAAAGGTTCAACGGTTAAAGAAGCATTCGAACATAGTTTAGATGCTGATGTTCATAACATCTTAGACAACCCTAAACTAAAAAGTAGCGGAAGCTTCTTACAGATTTCTAAATCAATTCGCGTTAAATACGATGCCTCTAAACCAAGCGGCGAACGCGTTAACCAAATTGAAGTATTAAATAAAGAAACAAACACTTTTGAACCACTTAACTTAGAGCGTACGTATAAAGTTGCTACAGACGACTTTACAGCTCGCGGTGGTGGCGGCTACGATATGTTTGAGCGTAACTTTAAAGAAGGAAAATCTATGAACGAGGCATTTATGGATTACCTTAAAAAAGGACAACTTGACCAATATGAGACAACAGTTGCTGAACGTTCAATTTCAATACATGACGATGCTGCAATGAAACAAGCTCAAGATAAAACATTACCTGAATCAGGTGAACATGTAACACCATGGTTTGTAGGTGCTAGTGCTTTCTTATTAATTGCAGGTATGTCTATGGTAGCTTTAAGTAGACGTCAATCAACTAAATAATGACATTGAAAAAGGCGGAACGCGTCATGCGTTCCGCCGATTTTTTTCTTAATTCACTTATAAAAAGCGTTTTACTGCTTCGGACATTGGAGGTAGTTCATCAATCTTAAGTTCTTTATCTTCAGTGATTGAACGATACATCCACTTCATGTAGTTCTTAGCTTCTTCTGGAAGAATTTTACCAGGAAGTGGTGCAGCATTAGGATCCACATGAACATTTACAATCGTTGGTTTAGATTGTTGGAATGCTGTTTGAACAACTGCATCAATGTCTTTAGGGTCTTTTAACGTATAACCAATACCGCCACAATTCTCAGCGAACTTAGCAAAGTCTAAGTCATGGAAATCAACGCCATACTCTAACTCACCTGCAGCCTGTTGTTCATACTTAATGAATGATAGCTCTTGGTTATTAAGTACGAAGATAACCATTGGTAAACGATACTCAACTGCAGTTGTGAAATCTTGCATAACCATCGCGAATGCGCCGTCACCACTAATACAAACTGCTTGGCGTTCAGGATGTGCGATTTTAGCCGCAATCGCACCTGGTAATCCGCAACCCATCGTACCTAACCAACTAGAAAGAATAAACTTATTCGTTACATCTAATTGTAGATAACGCGTAGACCAAACTGTTGCTGTACCAACATCGATAGAGAAGATCGTATCCTTATTCGTAACTTTATTAATGGCATGCATTAAGCGTTCAGGACGAATAGGTTCAGCTTCACTCTTCATATCTTCAGCCATCCATTTATCCCAAGTTACTTTATGGTTCACCATTTCTTTTAAGAAATCGCGTTCAGGCACTTCTGGTGTCGCTTCAATTAGCGCTTGAAGTCCAACTTTAGCATCTCCTACAATAGGCGCATCTACATTGAAGCGATGACCAATTGCTTCTTCTTTAATGTCTAATTGAATGCAAGGGATATCTTTCTTAGGTAGGTAATCAACGTAAGGGTAGTTGGTACCCGCTAAGATAAGTAAGTCGGCACTTTGCATGGCTTGATAAGAAGGTTTAGTACCAATCTTACCGAGATTACCTAATTTATAAGGGTGATCATCTGAAATGATACATTTAGATGGTAGAGATACGATAGCTGGAATCTTGAACTTCTCAATGAACGTTTTAACCTCGTCACGTGCATGGTCCACACCTTGACCAACTAATACGACAGGTTTTTTACTTTGAGCTAGCAGTTCAGATGCTTTCTCAATTTGGCTCACTTCAGGTTTTTTAGGTTCTTTAAATGATTTATCAAACATTTGATGCGTCGTATCTTTAATCTTCGTGTTAAGTAGATTGTTTGGTAACGTTAACACGGCCACACCTTTTTTCTCATAAGCTGTGCGGATTGCTTCGTTAACAATTTCGAACACGTCTGATGAATCACTTAATTGCTTGTTATATACAGCTACATCTTCGAATAATTTAGGTAAATTCACTTCCTGAAAAGCCTTAGTGCCAAGTACATCGCTATCAGCTTGACCAGCTAGGATAAGTTGAGGTACGTTGTCTAATTTCGCATCATACATACCGTTTAATAAATGGATTGCACCTGGTCCACCAATACTAAGTGCAACACCAATTTTACCAGTGATTTTAGTATAAGCTGCAGCAGCTAAACTGCCTACTTCTTCATGTCTCACTGTATAAAAGTTCATATCTTCTTCTGCCGCTTTTAACCCGTCAACGACAGCATCAATAGAATCGCCAGGAATACCGAAGATTTGATCGATGTCCCAAGCTTTAAGCGCTTTAATTAAAGCATGGTTTGCTTTTATTTTAGCCATTTAAATAATCTCCTTCCGAAAGTGTAGTTAAATTTTTGCTCGTTCTATAGACCGATATTTCTCATTTCCTATAGAAAATACACTTATCTACTGGTAAAGTTACCTATAATGAGAGGAACTAAACATGGTTTTAAATGACAAATTAGCAACAATATGTAAATTTTAGGAAACTTACATTTTGACAGGATTTGACTTTTAACAAAAGGGAAAGTTGTTCGTAAGTTAAAGCTTACGTTAAGGAGACGAATCATGAAACGATCACAAAAATATGCCAAGTCGTCACGTGCACAATACGATGCGCGCTATGATGAACCGTACTACAACACGTACGAACATCCAGTAGGGCAACCACCTAGTAAGAAGCGAGGTATGAAATTTCTAGGCGGTATCTTCGCAGTTATCTTCATACTAGGACTCATCTTTGTTGGCGCGATGTATTTATTATCATTGCGTGCAGATGTGGATGAGTTAAAGTCCCTTGAGGAAAAGCCCAACTTCGTGAGTAGCCAAGATATGCCGCATTATACAAAAGGGGCCTTTATTGCGCTTGAAGATAGACGCTTTAATGACCACAACGGGTTTGATTTAAGAGGTACCTTTAGAGCGTTATTCACGACAGTGCGTACTCAGAACCTACAAGGTGGCAGTACGATTACACAACAAACAGTTAAAAATTATTACTATGATAACGAACAATCGATTACGCGAAAACTGAAAGAATTCTTTGTAGCGCTTCGTGTTGAACGGAAATATAATAAGAACGAAATTCTAAGTTATTATATGAATAATATTTATTATGGTAATAATCAATACGACATAGAGTCCGCAGCAAACTATTACTTTGGTGCAACGGTGAATCAGAATAATCCATCGTTACCAAAAGTCACAGTGCTACAAAGTGCGATTCTAGCAAGTAAAATCAATGCACCAAGCGTATATGATAGTCAAGAATATTCACCAGCTTTCATCAATCGGGTTAAATCTACATTAGAGAAGATGAAGCAAGAACAATATATTAATGATCAACAGTATACCGAAGCGTTACAACAACTTGGCGTATAAGGCGAGAGCCATATGCATTCTTAGAAGTTGTCTATGGCCTAACTCGAATCTCAATTGAGTTAGGCTATAGTTATTTAAAGGGCTTTTAAAAAAGATACATTTAAATTATCTTTATAATAAGTTATCCTTTATAGTGGAGTGATATGATGGGAAAGTTAACTAAAATTGAAGTTCAGAAGCGTAATAAGGAACGCTTTAATTTATATATTGATGGTGAATTTGTAACTGGTATCGACATGGATACATATGTTCACTTTAATTTACGTAAAGGTCAGGATGTTGATCAAGCTTTATTACAAGATATCAAGCATCATGATACGTATCGTAAGGCGCTCAATACTGCCATTAATTATATCTCCATTCGTAAACGTACGCTTAAAGAGGTTGAACAGCACCTCCTAAAGAAGGAATTCGACCCGTCGATTATAGATTCTGTTAATCATACATGTCTTAAAGAAGGTTACATTAACCATGATGATTATACGCAAAGTTTAATGCGTACGATGATTAATACTACGGACAAAGGTCCTCAAATCTTTAAGCAAAAGTTGATTGTAGCGGGTATTGAAGATCATTTAGTTGATTTGTATGTAAATAAATATGAACAAGAACAACCATTTGATAAAATAGTAAGCATAGCAGAAAAAATTAAAAAGCAGAAAAAAGGACCTGTTAAAACGGTTGAGACTAAGGTGAAACAATCGTTAATTCAGAAAGGTTACACGTTTGAAACGATAAATGAGGTTATGAACGCATTGGACTTTTCAATGGATGAAGATATTGTGAAGCAAATGCTTCAGAAGGACCTCGAAAAATATTACAAGAAATACGCTAAGAAATATGATGGTGCAATGGTTAATTTGAAGACGAAAGAAGCGCTATTTCGAAAAGGGTATCAAATGGAACAAATTAATCAAATCTTAGAAGAAAGTGGAGTTGATGATGAATAAAAAGCTTAGTGAGATGACAGAACACGAAATTAGAGATGAAATCGGTAAATATCGCGAGAAAATGCGTAAAGCAGAAATGAATGGGATATTAAATGAGTATGATGTTTATCAAAGTAAGCTCATCGTTGCAAATAGCTACCTAATCGATCGTTCTAAAATTGAAATTGGTCGCATTTATCCACTCGATGACGGTACGGACTGCTTCTTCAAGGTGGAAAGGTTGAAAGGTGTGTTTGCTTGGGGGTTTAGAATTAACAGTAGCGAGCGTGAAGAAGGAATCCCTATTGCATTATTAAAAATATAGAAGGATGAATATAAATGGTGAGTTCAATTGTATTAAAGCTGTTAGATGTTACACATTATTATCGTAATAATAAGACACGACCATGGTATAAACCATTTGGCTATGGTGAAGACGATATTGATATCAATAATGTTACATTACATATTTATCAAGGTGAGGCGCTTGGTATTATAGGGGAACCTGGTTCTTCAAAGACTTTAATCGGACGCTTACTTGCTGGTCAAATTCAGCCTGATAAAGGGAAAGTGACGCGTCGTGAACAAGTCTTCTATGCGAATGCTTTGGATAAGATTCATGAAGACATCAAGGTGTCGAGCTTTGTGCGTAATGCGCTGAGTTTGTATGATAAGCGCGTGAGCACGCGTAAGATTACGAAGTTATTAAAGGAAGCGGAACTTGATAAGGATAAGCATACATATATTAGTGATTTATCAGACGAAGCGTATAGTACATTATTATTCGTCCTAGCACGTGCATCTAAAGCGAAGATCATCATTCTTAATCAGGTTGCATCGTCTCTCCCTGAAAAGTACTTCTCTGAATTAAAGCGTCTTGTGCATGAATATATCAGTTTAAATCAGACGTTCGTTAATGTTGACGATAATATAGATCGTGTCGTTAAGGTGAGTAACTACGCTGCATGGATATCACACGGACAACTGCGTAAAGAAGGACCTCTTAGTGAAGTGATCCCGATGTTTAAAGACCATGAAGCGGATCGTCAATCTCTTGAAACAGATGAAGAGAAAGCACGCTTTGATATGGATTGGAAGAATGGGCGCACGCGTCTTCCTGAAAAGGACTATAACTTTAAACGTATTGAACGTTATAACCATGCGAAACCACCTAAATTCTTAATGACAATTTGGCTATGGTCATTCTTATTTTTAAGTGGCATGTTTTTAACAGGTCTCTTGTCCTTTAACAATTTAGGAAAAGTCGATATCGAGCAAGAAATGAATGAATCTGCAATTTCTACTGAGCAAAAGGACCCTTATGAAGAAAAACTTGCTTTCGGTATTGTAGAAGCTAAAAATGTTAAGCTAAAGCCAACTAAAGGTGGTAAAGGTCTAACTGTTCCAGAAAGCAGTGTCCTTTCAATTGTTGCTGAGAACTCTAAACGATACCAAGTAGAAGTTGATGGTAAGCAGTATACTGTTAAGAAGAATCCAATCCGATTCTTCAATCCTGCAGGTCTCTATGCAGAACACGATGTAGAAGACTTACATCCTTATATGAAACGAAACTATGTCGACTCATTCTCATATTTCAATAGTCACTTGCATAAGAAACATAAAGAAGTTACGGACTCATTAGTGCCTGAAAAGGACAAAGATAACCGCTTTAACGTACCGATAACAGAGCAACCAATCAATATGCTTTTCGATGATCAGAATAAAGTGATTGGTTTCACGTTCCCGATTGTTGATGAAAAGAAATTAAAGGATAAATTTAATATCGATCGCGACATTTGGATTACGAAGTCTGGAGACGGATACTTACTAGCGGACTTTGAAAATGATAAATGGACTTATATAGAAATGTAGGTGAAAAGAGTGGAAATAAAAAACTATATTAAAAACGCACCGCAATTACTTCGACACGCACTGCAAAGTGTTAAGAACAATTGGGCATACTATTTAGTTCCGTTATTAGTAGGGTTATTACTCGCATTTGTGATTCGATTGATTTTTTGGAAGTTCAATTCAACTGAAATACTTTCAGCTACAATGTTCTATCGATTAAGTGGATTAACAATGTTTATGTTTACGACACTAGCCATCTATAAAAATATCAAGTCATTCCGAAAGGACTTTCAGGTAACGCGATTACTGAATGTGTCACCATCAGTTAAAAACTTTGTGACAGCACTTGTATTTACCATAAGTTCATTTATTATACATCTTGTGATTTTAGTACTAAAACCAGCGAACGCAGATGGTTCTATTTTAAGTATGATTTTATATCACATCATGATGTTATTATTTGCGACATTGATTTCAATTTTATTCGGTAGACTATCGCTTAAATTTAAAAAGATTCATTACTTTTTCATTGGTTTAGCGGTGTTATCATTTTTCACACTGCCAATACTTTTCATTTTAGATAATGAGAATGCGTTAATTACACACTTACTGATGATAAATCCTTTATTTTATCTCGTAGATGGTGTTGAAAAAGCAACGCTTATTGGTAGAAGCAGTATAGGTAACGTCATTTATCATTTATATTTCTTAAGCTTTTTAGGTTTAATTACGATGTTGATATACGCGATTAAAAAGCAAGTTACAATCTTTGATGTGAATCAAACGCCTCAAAAGAAATAAAATTGTGAAGCGCTAGTATTACCAGTCGCTTTTTAAATAAGATACACATAAGAAAAGTCCAACTCACTTAATATGAGTTGGACTTTTTGTGGTTCTCAATATGGAGTTACGAAAGTAAATTTATTTCCTAACAGCTGACTCAGAGGGCGGGGCCCGGCAGTTATTAAAGACCAAAGAAGCTCGTGCTTCTTTGTAAGTTCAACTAACGAATTGAAAATTCGAGTTGAACTTTACACGCATTCAAATTATCAAGCTATTATAGCCGGGGCTTGAGCGAATTAAGCTAATTGAAAAGTAATGAAATATAGATTTTAAGCTTTACTACACACAATTCTCAAAACAGCTGACTCCTAGGGGAGTAGCGTGAGTCTGGAGACTACAGGCTCCAGCCACGCCCCAGGAAAGCATGCTGTTTTAAGTGAATTGTGTAATATGTCCTAAGCCCTTGTCCTACTAACAAACTGAAAGTTTGAGTAAGGCTTCAGGCTCCAGCCGCAATCTATGAAAGCATGCTGTTAAGGAAATCTGTACTAACTTACCAATCTAAAATGAACCTAAATTCATTTAATTGGTACGATGTGGCTTTTCAAAAATAGGAATAAAGGAATTATACATGTAACTTACGTTGTAATTTATCTTCGGTAAAGACCCATCCTGTATATGAATTCAATACCTTACGATCGTTGTTTAAGTGCGCAATCGCCGTAAACGCATAATGATCATCGTTTAAATATCTTAAATCGATGAATCTTAATTCAATGGTCTCGTCATCTACACGTCTTGTATGCCATCTATAAATTGAAGAGAAGTTAAGGAATGCTTTAATATTCGCATCGTTCTTAGCGTCATGCATCAATGATTCGCTTGGATAAGGCTGGCGTTTTACTTTATCACTGAATACGATATTGCCACCATAACTTCGGCCAACATAATCGTTTTCAATTGTTTGAATTGCGACACGCCACTGCATAAAGCGTAACGTTGGTATGACGAAAACTTTAACCGGTTTATCACTATTATCAATTAATCCTAGTGCCTTTTTACGGATGGATTGTTGAATGATATAGCGTATGATGTAGTATGCCACTAAGATTCCGAGTATCGGAAAGAACACGAGATATGGATGGAAGCCAATACTCCATAACACGATTCCGATGAGTAAGATAATAAAAATAATTGGGTCGAACGTGTTGATGATGCCGAGTTGTATCCATTTATTTGATAAAGGCCTTAATGCTTGCGTACCATATGAATTAAAGATGTCTACAAAGACATGTAAGAATACAGCGAGTTGTGCCCATAACCACACATGCATTGGATGTACATCGTGAAAGAATGTGAAAATGAGCAATGTTAAGATTAAGGGCCATAAGATTGTAAAAGGTATTGAATGTGTGACGCCTCTATGGTTTGATATATACGTTGCATTATTTTTAAGTTTCGTAACGGTATCAATATCAGGAATTAATGAACCTGCCACTAAAGTCGTCATGATCGCTGGAAAGTTATCATGCATACTTGGGTCTTGGGTAGCTATTGCGGTTAAGCCAACACCGATAGCTATGTGTGTCGCAGTATCCATTTTATACACCCACTTTATAAGTTGTTATAACTTATTATAATCGAAAAAGGGCGATAACAAAATTAACACATATTGAAAGTAGTGATTTTATGTATGATGCATCAACGTTTAAGTCAGACTTGTTGAAATGGTATGACGAAAATAAAAGAGAAATGCCGTGGCGCAATACGTCGAATCCTTATTATATTTGGCTTAGTGAAGTCATGTTACAACAAACACAAGTGAATACGGTCATTGATTACTATCATCGTTTCACAAGGGCTTTTCCTACAATGGAAGCTTTAAGCGAAGCAAAAGAAGATGATGTTCTTAAAATGTGGGAAGGTCTCGGCTATTACAGTCGAGCAAGAAACTTTCATCACGCTGTGAAAGATGTCGTGAACCACTATGATGGTGTGGTACCAAGTGATGCGAAAAAGTTCGGCGACTTAAAAGGGGTAGGTCCTTATACGAAAGCTTCGGTATTGAGTATCGCGTTTAACAAACCGCTTCCTGCCGTCGATGGAAATGTGTTCAGAGTTTGGTCACGTCTTAATACGATTTATGAGGATATTAAAAAGCCTGCAACGCGTAAAATGTTTGAACGTGACTTAGAACCATATGTTCAAGATCGTTCAGGTGAATTTAACCAAGCGATGATGGAACTCGGCGCAACGGTGTGTACGCCAAAGCAACCCTTATGCTTATTCTGTCCGATACAATCACATTGTGAAGCATTTGACAAGGGCGTCGTCATGGAATTGCCGGTTAAATCTAAGTTAAAGAAGAAGAAATCGATCACACAATATGTATTTCTCATTGAAAATGAACAAGGCGACCTGCTTGTAGAGAAGCGTACGGAACGTTTGCTTAAAGATATGTGGCAATTTCCAATGTATGAACATGATTATGCGGAAGCATTGCTTGATAGTGAGCTTGATATACAAGTTCATGTTGACCGTGAACCTGATTTCAAACTGAAGCATCAGTTTACACACTTAACATGGCATATGTATGTATTTCAGCTAAAAGATACACGTGTGACACAACGAAGTTTGCCTGAAAACATGACATACATGCCTAAAAAGGATAAAGAAACGTTTAATTTCCCAGTGTCTATGACGAAGGTTTTCAATCACTTTTACACGTAAAAAGTTATAGGCATACTATTTATGAAAAATTGACGCTCATGATATACTAATTTTGGAATACTAAATATAAAGGTGGTGTGGAAAGTGGTCAAAGAATCCATACCAGAGGAAGGTCAGGTACTTAAAATTCAGAGTTACAAACATGATGGTAGCTTACACCGTGTTTGGTCTGAAACAACGATTCTAAAAGGAACTGACCATGTCGTTATTGGAGGAAATGATCATACACTTGTCACAGAAAGTGATGGTCGCACTTGGATAACTAGAGAACCAGCTATTGTGTATTTTCATTCTGAATATTGGTTTAATGTGATATGTATGTTCCGTGAAGATGGTGTGTATTATTACTGTAACCTTTCTTCACCATTCGTATGTGATGAAGAAGCTTTAAAATACATCGACTATGACTTAGATGTAAAAGTATATCCGAATGGTAAATACCATCTACTCGACGAAGATGAGTACGAACAACATATGAAACAAATGAATTATCCAAAGGACATTGATCATATTTTGAGACGAAGTGTTGATATCTTACAACAATGGATCGAACAAAAGAAAGGTCCATTTGCGCCTGACTTTATTAAAGTATGGCGTGAACGCTTCAAAAAAATTCATAACCAATAAATCAGATTGTTCATGTTAAGTCATCAACAGCCTAAGCGTTTTGTCTTGGGCTGTTTCGTTTTGAGACGAGAAAGGAGCAGAATATGATAAGACGTTACCTACAATTCGTTAAACCTTACAAATGGCTCATTGTTGGTACGATTATCGTCGGCATCATAAAATTTGGGATTCCGTTATTAATTCCACTACTGATCAAGTACGTGATTGATGGCGTCATTAATAATCCAGATTTAGTCGTCGATCAAAAAATTCAACGTTTAATTATAGCACTATCCATTGCGACGTTTATATTCGTGATTGTTAGACCGCCGATTGAATATTTAAGACAATATCTCGCGCAATGGACAAGTAACAAAATTTTATATGACATTCGTAAGAAGTTATATAGTCATTTACAAGCCTTAAGTACTCGTTATTACGCGAATAACAAGGCAGGGGAAATCATCTCACGCGTCATTAATGACGTCGAGCAATCTAAAGACTTCATTTTAACTGGTCTCATGAATATATGGCTAGATTGTATTACGATTGGTATCGCACTGACAGTCATGTTCTTCTTGGACATCAGACTTACTTTCGCGGCGATGATCATATTCCCATTCTACATTTTAACCGTATATTTCTTCTTCGGTCGTTTACGTGCCTTAACACGTAAACGTTCTCAAGCATTAGCTGAAGTACAAGGGTTCTTACATGAACGCGTTCAAGGTATGTCTGTAATTAAAAGCTTCGCCATTGAACGTAACGAAGCTAAGAACTTTGATCGTAAAAACCGTAACTTCCTTGAAAAGGCCTTTAAGCATACGAGATGGAATGCGTATTCATTCTCAGCTATTAACACCGTTACGGATGTTGGCCCATTAATCGTTATTGGTTACGGTGCTTACTTAGCAATTACAGGTTCCGTTACAGTTGGTACGCTTGCAGCATTCGTAAGTTACCTTGAACAACTATTTGGTCCACTTCGTAGACTTGTATCATCATTCACGACGCTTACACAAAGTTTTGCGTCAATGGACCGTGTGTTCCAATTATTTGATGAAAAGTATGATATTAAAAACGAGCATGACGCTAAGAAGATTCCAATTAAAGAAGGTAATATCGAGTTACATGACGTTTCATTTAAATACAATCAAAATGAAAAGTACGTACTTAACGGCATTAATCTTTCCATTCATCAAGGTGAAACTGTCGCATTCGTTGGTATGAGTGGTGGCGGTAAGTCGACATTAATTAACTTAATACCGAGATTCTATGATACGACAGAAGGTTATATTACGATTGATAATCATGATATAAAATCCTTCTTCACTGAAAGCTTACGTCGCCAAATCGGTCTCGTACAGCAAGATAACATTTTATTCTCGGATACCGTAAAAGAGAATATTTTACTTGGTAAGCCTGATGCGAGCGATGATGAAATCGTTGAAGCGGCTAAAATGGCGAATGCGCATGATTTTATCATGAGTTTACCGAATGGCTATGATACAGAAGTTGGTGAACGTGGCGTTAAATTATCAGGCGGTCAAAAACAACGTTTATCAATTGCGCGTATCTTCTTAAATAATCCGCCAATATTAATTCTAGACGAAGCAACAAGTGCATTAGACCTTGAAAGTGAAGCAATTATTCAAGAAGCATTAAATATCTTAAGTCGAGACCGTACGACATTAATCGTGGCGCACCGTTTATCTACGATTACTCACGCAGATAAAATTGTTGTCATTGAGAATGGTGAAATCGTTGAAATGGGCGACCATCAGACGCTACTTCAAAAAGAGGGCGCTTACGCTCGACTATTCAACATTCAAAACTTGTCATAAGTTTCATTAAATATATGATAATGTACGTTTAAATTGTTTGAATGCCTAAAGAAAATGGGAAAGACACTACTAGTGTCTTTCTC
>NZ_JH815597.1:0-8170 GCF_000298075.1 Staphylococcus massiliensis CCUG 55927
TTTTGGTTTTATCATTTACTTACTATCTAGTTTTGAATGTATAATGTACATTCATTAACTTTTGAAGCTTTTTAATGAACGCTTCTCACAAGTTAAAAATAGTTTGGTGACAATAGCAAAGAGGCCACACCTGTTCCCATGCCGAACACAGAAGTTAAGCTCTTTAGCGCCGATGGTAGTCGGACTTACGTTCCGCAAGAGTAGGACGTTGCCAAGCTATTTAATATTAATCCACAGTAGCTCAGTGGTAGAGCTATCGGCTGTTAACCGATCGGTCGTAGGTTCGAGTCCTACCTGTGGAGCCATGGCTCCTTGGTCAAGCGGTTAAGACACCGCCCTTTCACGGCGGTAACACGGGTTCGAGTCCCGTAGGAGTCATTAATTGGAGAATTAGCTCAGCTGGGAGAGCATCTGCCTTACAAGCAGGGGGTCGGCGGTTCGAACCCGTCATTCTCCACCATTTTATCTTTCGTATACATACGGAGGGGTAGCGAAGTGGCTAAACGCGGCGGACTGTAAATCCGCTCCTTCGGGTTCGGCAGTTCGAATCTGCCCCCCTCCACCATTCATATTATTGGGCTATAGCCAAGCGGTAAGGCAACGGACTTTGACTCCGTCACGCGCTGGTTCGAATCCAGCTAGCCCAGCCATTTTGAGCCATTAGCTCAGTTGGTAGAGCATCTGACTTTTAATCAGAGGGTCAGAGGTTCGAATCCTCTATGGCTCACTTTTAACACTGTATCAATCGATACAGTGTTTTTTTATACCTTTACAGATTCTTATATGACAGTGAACGTGATGATTGCTATAATATAGTTTATGGGAAAAGTTTATCGGAGGAGATGCTATGCAGATTTCCAATATTTTCAGAAATTTAGACACAATTGATATTATTACGGGAATCCTTGACCTAGCAATTGTATGGTATGTTTTATATCTTTTGATCACCGTTTTTAAAGGGACAAAAGCTATACAATTATTAAAAGGAATATTTTTTATACTTATTGGTAGGCAAATTAGTTATTGGCTACAGTTATCTACTACTTCTAGATTGTTCGACTTAGTCTTACAATGGGGGTTCTTAGCAGTTATTGTTATTTTCCAACCAGAAATTAGACGTGCGTTAGAACAGCTTGGTAGAGGTAGTTTATTTAAGCGTTATACGCAAACCAACTCTAAGGAAGAGAATCAACTTGTAGATCATGTAACTAAAGCGATTCAATATATGGCTAAACGCCGTATTGGTGCTTTAATCGTTTTTGAAAAAGAGACTGGTTTACAAGACTATGTTGAAACAGGAATTCCAATGAACTCCGATATTTCACAAGAGCTTTTAACAAATGTATTTATTCCAAATACGCCATTACACGATGGCGCAATGATTATAAGGGGCGAGAAAATTGTTACGGCAGCAAGTTATTTACCTCTATCTGATAGCCCTAAAATTGCAAAAAGTCTAGGTACGCGTCATAGAGCTGCAGTTGGTATCTCTGAAGTATCTGATGCATTTACCGTAATCGTTTCAGAAGAAACAGGTACAATATCTGTTACTTTTGATGGGAAGTTACGTAAAGATATATCTGTTGATGTATTTAAAGAATTGCTTGCTGAACATTGGTTTGGTACGCACCTTAAACAGAAAGGTGTGAAGTGATATGCTAGATAGCAAATGGGGACTACGTTTTGTTTCCTTAATATTAGCTGTATTCTTCTTTATTTCAGTGAATAACGTTTTTGGCAATATGTTTAATACTGATGAACTAAGTAATGATTCGGCACATACGATTAGTAATGTGCCTACTGAAGTACAATACAATAATAAAAGTTACTATGTATCTGGTGTACCTAAGAAGGTTGATGTAGTGGTAACAGGACCGCAATCACAAATCTTACAAGCTGAAAAAACACAAGACTTTAAAGTTGTTGCCGACTTAACTGAAGTGAAGCCAGGTAAAAAACGTGTTGAGTTTCAAGTTAAAGGCTTAAGCAAGGACATTAACGCGAAAGTTAAACCTAAAGCAGCTAACGTAAGTATCGAAAAGCGTGTTTCTAAGACGATGAAGGTAGAACCAGATGTAAGTAGTAATCATATCAATCCTAACTATCAAATTTCACATCAAGAGGTTAATCCAAAGTCAGTCAAAGTTACTGGTGGAGAACATCAAATTGATAAGATTGCATATTTAAAAGCTAACTTTAAGGAATCACCTAATGTAAGTGATAATACTACAGATATTGGTGAAGTAAGTGCTTTTGACCGCAATTTAAACAAACTCGATGTCATAATTGAACCAAAAGATGTTAAATTAAGTGTTGAAGTTGAACCTTATAGTAAAAAGATAAAATTAGAACCCGAATTAACGGGTAAACCAAAAGATAACAAGGAAATTAAAGATGTTGATTTAGATGAAGAAGAAGTAGAAGTCTTTGGTGATCGTAATAAGTTGCAATCACTTGAATCAATTAAAGCAGAAGTAGATGTAAGTGACATAGGTAAAGATGACACTAAAAAGGTTAAATTAAAACTACCTGATGGGGTAAAAAAAGCTACTCCTGAAGAGGTATTTGCAAAAGTAAAAGTTAAATAAAGTTTTATATAGAGAAAAAGGAGATATGTAATATGGGTAAATATTTTGGTACTGACGGTGTTAGAGGTGTAGCGAATAAAGAGTTAACACCGGAATTAGCTTTTAAACTAGGACGTTATGGGGGCTATGTTCTAGCACATAATAAAGGTAAAAAACATCCGCAAGTATTAGTTGGTCGTGACACGCGTGTTTCTGGTGAGATGCTAGAATCCGCTTTAATTGCTGGATTAGTTTCAATCGGCGCAGAAGTAATGCGACTCGGCGTTATTTCAACACCTGGTGTTGCTTACCTTACTAAAGAGATGGAATCAGAATTAGGTATCATGATTTCTGCATCACATAATCCTGTTGCTGACAACGGCATTAAATTCTTTGGTACAGATGGATTTAAATTATCAGACGATCAAGAAGCTGAGATCGAGGCACTATTAGATGATGAAAACACTGAACTACCTCGTCCAATTGGTAACGACATTGTTCATTATTCTGATTATTTTGAAGGTGCTCAAAAATACATTAGTTACTTAAAGTCTACAGTAGATGTTAACCTTGAAGGCTTAAAGATTGTTTTAGACGGCGCTCATGGTGCAACATCTTCTTTAGCACCATTCTTATTTGGTGATTTAGAAGCTGACACTGAAACAATCGGTTGTAATCCTGATGGCTATAATATCAATGAAGGTGTAGGTTCTACACATCCTGAATTATTAGCTGAGAAAGTAGTCGAAACTGAGAGTGACTTTGGTTTAGCATTTGATGGTGATGGAGACCGCTTAATCGCTGTTGATGAAAAGGGTAATATTATTGATGGTGACATGATAATGTTCATCCTTGGTCAAGATATGGCTAAGAATCAAGAGTTAAATGATAACATGATTGTTTCAACAGTGATGAGTAACTTAGGTTTCTATAAAGCACTTGAAAACGAAGGCATCGCTTCTAACAAAACTAAAGTAGGTGACCGTTACGTTGTAGAGGAAATGCGTCGCGGTAATTATAACCTAGGTGGCGAACAATCTGGCCACATCGTTTTAATGGATCACAATACAACAGGTGATGGTTTATTAACAGGTGTTCAACTTGCAGCAATCGTTAAACGCTCTGGTAAAAAGCTAAGTGAATTAGCGAGTCAAATGAAGAAATATCCTCAAGCGTTAATCAATGTTAAAGTTGAAGATAAACATGGTGTAACAGATAATGCCGACGTTCAAGCTATTATGGAAGAAGTTGAAACGGATATGAACGGTGAAGGTCGTATTCTTGTAAGACCTTCTGGTACAGAACCATTAGTACGTGTCATGGTAGAAGCTAAAACAGATGAAGAAGCTCAAGAATATGCGCAACGTATTGCTACTGTTGTTGATGACAAAATGGGCTTAAAATAATACTTACTTAAAAGCTGAGGTTGAAAGACCTTAGCTTTTTTTAGTTGAAATATCAAAACAAATTAAATTTAAATTAATATTATTAATATCTATTCAAAGAAGTTTACTTCTGCTCAAGTTACTTAAAATCTATTAACTGAATTTTTAATATATATTGTTTGCATTTATATACATTACCATTGTACAATTGGCTATATTGAGCGAAGAAATAAGTCTTATAAAGCGCCTGAACAAGTGTTGAATGTAATTGTCAGGTTTTGGTTTATATCAGAAATCAAAGCTAATTATATTTAAAACTTGTAGACGAGGAGGATAGTTATCGAATTAGTTCGGCGGATGCTATCCCGGATGTGGCTCATTCGTAGCTTATTAATTAAACCATTAAGGTAACTTAATGTCCAAAGTTAATAAGATAGCCATCATAAAAAATACAACTAAACGATGTTTTACGTATCGTAGTTGCTCAATTTTAAAGATGCGTACAAACACCGTTATTTTGATATGGAGGAAATTATATATGTGCGGAATCGTAGGTTATATTGGTTCACAGAACTCTAAAGAGTTACTTTTAAAAGGATTAGAAAAACTAGAATATCGTGGGTATGACTCAGCTGGTATCGCAATTAACAATGATGAAGGTACGCATATCTTCAAAGCAAAAGGTCGTATCTCAGAATTAAGAAAAGAAACAGATAATGATGTAGATGGTACTTTAGGTATTGGTCATACACGTTGGGCGACTCACGGTGTGCCAAGCTTTGAAAACTCTCACCCTCATCAATCAGCTACTAAACGTTTTACGTTAGTACATAATGGTGTTATCGAAAACTATGAAGAATTACGTGACGAATACTTAAGTGATGTTAACTTCATCTCTCAAACAGACACAGAAGTAATCGTTCAATTAGTTGAATACTTCTCTAATGAAGGGCTATCAACTGAAGATGCATTCAGTAAAGTTATCTCACTTGTAAATGGTTCTTACGCTTTAGGTCTTTTAGATAATGAAGATGAAGAGACAATCTATGTAGCTAAGAACAAGTCACCATTATTAGTAGGTGTTGGTGATGACTTCAACGTTATCGCTTCAGATGCGTTAGCAATGTTACAAGTTACAAATGAATATAAAGAAATTCACGATAAAGAAACAGTTATCGTTAAACGTGATGAAGTGATCATCAAAGATGAATCAGGTAACGTTCAAGATCGTGAAACATATGTAGCAGAAATCGATGCGTCTGACGCTGAGAAAGGCGTTTATGATCACTACATGCTTAAAGAAATTCACGAGCAACCAGCTGTTATGCGTCGTATTATTCAAGAATATCAAGACGATGCTGGTGACCTCAAAGTTGATCCAGAAATTATTAAAGATGTTAAAGAAGCAGACCGCATCTACATCATCGCAGCAGGTACAAGTTACCATGCAGGTTTAATCGGTAAACAATATTTAGAAAACTGGGCAGGCGTTCCAACTGAAGTACACGTTTCTTCAGAGTTCGTTTATAATATGCCACTTCTTTCTGAAAAGCCATTATTCATCTTTATTTCTCAATCAGGTGAAACTGCAGACAGCCGTGCAGTACTTGTAGAAACGAAAAAACTTGGTCACAAAGCGTTAACGGTTACAAACGTAGCAGGTTCAACTTTATCTCGTGAAGCAGACCATACGTTATTATTACATGCTGGTCCAGAAATCGCGGTAGCATCTACTAAAGCTTATACCGCTCAAATCGCTGTATTATCAATTTTATCTCAAGTTGTTGCACGTGAACTTGGTCGCAAAGCTGACTTAGATTTACTACGCGAACTTGCTAAAGTAACGACAGCAATTGAAGCTATCGTTGACGATGCGCCTAAGATGGAAGACATTGCTAAAGACTTCTTAGAAACAACACGCAATGCATTCTTTATCGGTCGTACATTAGACTATTATGTAAGTTTAGAAGGTGCGTTAAAACTTAAAGAGATTTCTTACATCCAAGCTGAAGGTTTCGCTGGTGGTGAATTAAAACACGGTACAATCGCGCTTATCGAAGATGGTACACCAGTTATTGCGCTTGCAACTCAAGAAAACGTTAACCTTTCAATCCGTGGTAACGTTCAAGAAGTTGTAGCACGTGGTGCACGTCCATGCATTATCTCCATGGAAGGTTTAGATAAAGCAGACGATACGTACGTAATTCCACAAGTACACGAATTACTTACACCACTAGTATCTGTTGTGACTTTACAACTTGTTTCTTACTATGCAGCATTACACAGAGACTTAGATGTTGATAAACCAAGAAACTTAGCTAAATCAGTAACTGTTGAATAATAACTTAGAAATTTAATTATAAAATCTAACTATTTATACAAGCTTTAGATGACATGACGCGCATAGATGTTTAGCGTGTTATCGAAATAGGGGCGTGAAGATGAGCGGTTATCGCTTATCTGTCACGCCCTTTTTTATAATGGGTTTTATTGTGAAAGTATGTTAAACGTGACATAATTTATATGAAATGCATAATTTGGAGGATCAAAATGGATAATGTAAAAGCAATCTTTTTAGATATGGACGGCACTTTATTACATACTGAAAATAAAGTTAGCATGTATACGACTAAGACGCTAAAGACGCTTCGAGAGCATGGCTATTATGTCTTTATCGCAACAGGACGTGCACATAATGAAATCGCGAATCTTGTACCGAGCGAATTTGAAGTAGACGGTATTATTTCATCTAATGGCGCAGATGGTAGATATCAAGATGACATCGTTTTTCAACACGGTTTAAATTTAAAGCAAGTTCAGAAGATTGTTGATCTCGCTCAGTCACATGACATCTACTATGAGGTTTTCCCTTTTAATGACAATCGTATGATTTTAAATGATGATAAGGATTTTGTGACGCAGTTATTCAATCAAGATAAACCTGAGGGAGTCGGTGAAAGTGAGTGGCAATCTCGCTTATACGCTCTGATACATCAGGTAAACTGGGTGGATACGTTACCGGACACGACGTTTTCAAAACTTTATATGTTTACACCTCAGCTTGATCAAATTGACAAATTTCGTGACGTCATAGCACAGCAAGAAGATTTAAATATATCGATATCAAACTCATCTCCTCATAATGTCGAGACAATGTTAAATGGCATCGACAAAGGGACTGGCATTCAAACAATGATCAAGAAACTTAACATCGATCAGTCTGAGACACTTGTGATAGGCGATAGTGACAATGATCGCGCAATGTTTGAGTTTGGCCATTATACGGTCGCTATGATGAATGCGCCTCTTCATGTAAAAGCCCTTGCGTCATATGAGACAGACTATGATCATAACGAAGACGGTGCTGCGAAATTTCTAGAAAAGCATCTACTTTAATTCTAATTTAAAGTCAATTTAAAAAGCAGGCTAGACATTTTACTCAATTTCCATCAACAGCATGCTTTCCTGGGGCGTGGCCTGAGCCTGTAGTCTCAGGACGCACGCTACTCCCCTAGGAGTCAGCTGTTTTGGAAATTGCATGAAATAAAGTTAAAAGTACTATTTCATGACTCATGTCTTAGCCTGCCTATTCTTAAATTATGATTTTATCTTCTCTCCGAAGCGTTCAAAGTATTGTGTAATGGCACCAAGGTTTAAGTAGTTTAACAGTGTTGTTATTAAACCAACGAGGATACCATATATCGTGATTAATATTTTAGCAACGTTTTGAGAAATATTCGTTGTTGCAAGTTGTAATAGTTCGAAGATAGGTCCTTGTAAAATTGAGTTTAACAGTGAAATTAATAATACACCTATTAAGAATTTCATGAATGTTTTCTTACCATTTTTAATGCGTTTAATTGCTTCTTTAAAATGTTGCATGATTTTGCCTTTTGGATTGTTCCAGAATGACAATAATGTATTAATAAAGAATATCGCAATTAATGCTAATAAAATAGATGAAATGAACATAAATGCTAGATTAATGATTGTCTGAACAATATAACTTACTACATCATTTGAAATACCTTTAATTAAAGGAACCAATGCTTTTGTAGCGATTAAAGTAAGTAGTTGTTGGAATAAATATAATAAAATATAACCAATTAATAAAGGTAAAATCGTAGCTAATGCTAATTTGATTATTTTACCAAAATGGCGTTTTTTATAAGCGTGAAATAAGTCTTTAATGTGTGGCTTTTCACCATTGGCTATCTT
>NZ_JH815597.1:8413-21715 GCF_000298075.1 Staphylococcus massiliensis CCUG 55927
CTTAAATATATAAGTGAGTCCGGATACTAACGGTACAATGACTAATGTATAAAGTATCAATATAGCTATGATGATACCTATAATGCCTAATACCATTTTAACTGGATCTAATTGACCCATCATTAATGGGAATAAAATGAGTGGCATTACGACACCACGATAGGCGAGTTGATATAACATTTTAAGTAAACCGATTAATAAAGAAAAAATTATAATACTTAAAATCAATGTTGGAATCGCGCTTTTAGCATTTCTCAAAAATGCTTTATGAAATGAAAACAATATAAGCACTCCTTTTGTGTGATAGTAATACAATATCAAAAGTAAGACTTTTTGAAAATCAATAACATAGGTATTCTAATTAAGTGCTTATTTATAAAATGTGAAATTATCAATGAATGTGCGTGCATAAGAAATTATCGTCATGTTGATGATTGATTGTTTCGAGCTGAATGGTCATGTGATGAATATGAAGTGCTTTTAAAGATGATTCAATATCATTTAACAAAGCTTCGCCCTCAGACGTACTCAAGTCTTGTGATACAGTAGCATGACAACTTAATGCATTGACGCCACTCGTAATACTCCAAACATGACAGTCATGTACACTTTTAATTTCTTCATATGTGAGAATCGTTTCAAATACCGCTTCAACGTCAACTTCTTTAGGGGTACCTTCCATTAGAATGTTGATACTTGTTTGAGTAATCGACCATCCACTTCTAAGGATTAATAGCGCTACGATAAGGCTCGCAATGGTATCAGCAATCACAACATTGAAAGCAAAGATAAGTAGTGCTGCAATAATTGCGCCGATAGAGCCGAGGAGGTCCCCAATTACATGTAGAAATGCACCTTTCATATTAATATTATGTTTCGTATCGCCACCTTTAAACATTAACATCGCAACGATAACGTTAATCACGAGACCAATTACACTGATCCAGAACATCTCAAGAGACATGATTTCAGGTGGATAAAAGAAACGTTTAATTGCTTCGATGATGATAAAGACACTAATGATTATCAATGTTACGCCGTTGAACAGCGCAGCGAGAATTTCGAAACGCTTGTAACCATACGTTTTATCCGTATTGGCCTTTTTCTCAGCGAAGATAAATGCAAGAAGTGCAACGAGAAGTGAGACGGTATCACTTAACATGTGAACACTGTCGGATAATAAGGCGAGACTGCCTGTTAGGAATCCGCCGATACACTCTATGATCATAAAGCCACCGATTAGGATGACTGACAACGCGAGCACTTTCTTATTATTAGTATGAACGTGATGATGTTCACTCATTGTCATCAACCTCCCACTCAGAATGATTAAGATGCGTAAAGGTTTGGTTAATCAACGTCTTGACATGGTGATCAGAAATCTCGTATATCATGGACTTGCCAGAGCGATTACCTATCACTAAATGATGTTCTCTCATAAGTTTCAATTGATGCGACACTGCGCTTTGAGAAAGCTTAAGTGTATGTGAAATGTGTCCGACACTACATGGTTCTTCTAGCAAAAGCAACATCATGCGTAAGCGGTTTTCATCGCTTAATACTTTAAAGAATTTAGAAACATGTTTAATCTGTGAGTGGTGATACATATTGATATCCTTTCATATGAAAATATATTCATATGATAGTACGATTAATCTCATAAATCAATTAAATGACATAAGTATTCATTTGATTTAGAATACTTGTACAATCTTAAAGAAAGGAATGATTCGATGCGTACGCTAGTTTTAGGCGCTAATGGCGGCGTAGGTCGCTTATTAGTTGATGCTTTAAAGAAACAAGATGCTCAATTTACAGCAGGTGTTAGAAGTGAATCACAACTTCAAGCACTTAAAGAAGCGGGTATTGCAGCGACACTTGTAGATGTAGAAAAAGATGATATTGAAACATTGACGTCTAAATTTAAAGACTATGATCAAGTTGTCTTTTCAGTAGGCTCTGGTGGAAGTACTGGAGACGACCAAACGCTTATTGTTGATCTAGATGGTGCTGTGAAAACGATGAAAGCGAGCGAAGCATCAGATATTAAACGTTATGTGATGGTTTCAACTTATGATTCAAGACGTGAAGCTTTCGATGATTATGAACCGCTTAAACCATATACCATTGCGAAACATTATGCGGATACGTATTTAAAACAATCATCACTCAATTATTCTATTGTGCACCCAGGTGCTTTAACAGACGAAGACGGCACTGGCGAAGTGTTTATTAAATTTCCTTTTGAAAAGGAAGACCAAGTGGAACGCGAAGTTTCTAGAAGTAACGTTGCGCAAGTGCTTAGTGAAATTGTTACGACTGGACAACCTGAGCGCCAAGAATTCCAAGTATTAAATGGTGATATGCCAATCAAAGAAGCACTAACGAAATTTAATGAATCATAAATGATAAAATTACGAAACCTTTATAATTAAGCCTCCAAAATTTGATATAATAGCTATAACTTACGGAGGTAATTATGAAGATTTCTAACGAAAAAATATACGAGCAAATCGCGAATGTAATTATTAAACAAATTAAATCAGGTGAACTTGAGCCTGGTCATAAACTACCATCTATTCAAACGTTATCTCAGAATTACGGGGTGAGTGTTGCTTCAGTTCGTGAGGCACTTAATGCACTTCGTATGATAGGCTTAATTGAGATTAAGCACGGTTATGGTACCTTTGTGAAGCAAAAGGAACCGACATTTTTTGAGTTGCAGCAAGATGACTTTTCAAGGAAGGATATTGAAGATTTACTTGAGCTGCGTCATGTTGTTGAATATGCGACGGCGTATTATGCTTCATCTAGACACACTGAGGCTGATATCAAGCAAATGAAAGATGCGCTTAAGATTATGGAGAAGGCTGTCCAAAAGGGTTACTCAGGTGAAGAAGGTGATCTTAAATTTCACTTATCGATTGCGAAAGCTTCGCATAATAAACTGTTATATGAGTTACTTGAGAATATTTCTGATTTGATGCAACACACGATGATGGAAACACGAAAGATGTTTATGTATCATCAGCAAAAGACTCAGGAAAAATTATATCAAGAACATGTGGATATACTTGAAGCGATATTAAAAGGGGATCCTGAGCTTGCATCTAAGCATATGAAGCAGCATTTAAATGATGTTAAGGAAACGTTGTTAAAGCATATTTAGGAATCGGTAGTTTATCTTAGAGGGCTTTTCAATAAGGAAAAGTAGGAAAAATTAATGATTAAATGTTAGATATTAAAGGGGCGAGTGCGTGAAGTCATTGACGATTTACACGCTCGTACCCTGTTTTATTTTGTAGAAGTTGTGAACGTTAAGGTTTTGTAAAGATGCATGATATAAGGGTTGCGTGTTAAATTTAACTACTCATAACAAATTTAAATGTGGTACAATCGCAATAGAAGTATTCGGTTTATAAGTTTTATAAAAAATTTAAATTTACATAGTAATATATGATGATACATAAGGAAACATTTCTTTATTTAATAGACACAACCAGAGCAATGGAAATTACATAAAGATTGGAGTGAGTCTATGCCTTTATTTTTAGAACCTATCTTCCAAGAGCGCATATGGGGCGGTAGCCGTCTTAAACAATTTAATTATGATATTCCGAGTGATCATACGGGTGAATGTTGGGGTATTTCAGCATTACCTAATGGCGCGAATAAAATTATTCAAGGACCATTTAAAGGACAGACGTTAGATGAGGTGTGGGCGTCGCATCGAGAATTATTTGGTGATTTCCCATCTAAACGTTTCCCATTATTGACTAAAATTTTAGATGCGCATGATAAGTTATCTGTGCAAGTGCATCCGGATGATAATTATGCATATGAACATGAAAACGGTGAATTTGGTAAAACGGAATGTTGGTATATTATTGATGCTAAAGAAGATGCTGAAATTATTTATGGTACTACTGCAACGGATAAGGCATCGCTTAATGAGATGATTGATAACCAAGACTTTGATCAATTGTTTAAGAAGATTAATGTGAAACCTGGCGAATTTTACTATGTGCCAGCAGGTACGGTACATGGCATTGGTGAAGGTATTATGATTCTTGAAACACAACAATCTTCTGATACGACTTACCGTATTTATGATTATGATCGTGTTGATAAAGATGGTAATAAACGAGATTTACATCTTGATAAAAGTAAAGACGTGATTACGCTAGGTAACGAAAGTCCTAATGTGATTCCTGAAACGGATATTATTGAGAATCAAAAGCGAACAACGTTTGTAAACAATGAATTCTTTACGGTTTCTAAATGGGAAATTAGTGGCACTTTAAATTATATGAAGCCGAGAGAGTTTTGTTTAGTAACTGTACTTGAAGGTGAAGGACAAGTGATATCGGACGGCGTTATAAATGATATTAAAAAAGGTGATCACTTTATTTTAACGTCTGAGAACTTAGACAATGTCTTTGAAGGTGAACTGACTTTAATCATTAGTTTTATATAATTCTTGAGTCGGCAAGGCAATTTTTTATGCCTTGTCTATTTTTTTGTGCAGAATTTGTATATAAAATGAAATGTAATTGTAACAAATATAAAAGTGATTTTATATTATAATGAGTGTGTAGATGATACAGTAAAAATGGAGGTTATCCTTTTGAAGCAAAAAGTTCTTACATCATTGTTCACAACATCAATTATTGCTGGCGTAGCAGCTGTATCTGAGTCAGAAGCTGCTACATCTTATAAAGTTAAAGCGGGAGACACACTTTGGGGTATTGCTCAAAGCTACCATACTTCTGTTGCAAAGTTAAAAGAAATGAATGGTTTAACTGGCGATACAATTTATGTCAATCAGTATCTGAGTGTGCCATCCATTCATTCTAAAGACAATGGACATGTCTATAAAAATAGTCATGCACCAAATGTTTATACCGTTAAAGCAGGAGATACGTTATTTGATATCGGTAGAAGATTTAACATGAATTACCATGACATTATGAGAAATAATCACTTATCATCTTCACTTATTCATCCTGGACAACAATTAAGTCTGACAACAACTTCTCAAGTTACCCATGTTGCAAAAGCCCCAAAAGCTAAAGTTGGTGTTAAGAAAGTTCGTAAAGTAAGACGCCATGTCGAAGTAGCGCAAGTTCCAAAACGTTTAACACTTAAGCAAGCGGTAACGAATTACCTGAATCGTAAACGACTTTCAGAAAGTGCAGCACTTAAAGTGAGTCAAAATGATCAAACTAAGGTTGAAAACGTGCTGGTTCAAACACCTCAAGTTCAACCTCAACCTGAGGTCGTAAAACCTGAAGTTCAAGTAGCACCTATCGTTAAGAAGACATACGTTAAACGTCAAGACGTAAACGTTCAACAACCTGAAGTACCTGTTGTTAAGGTTGAAAATGTACAATCTCAAACTACTGAGCA
This sequence comes from Staphylococcus massiliensis CCUG 55927, assembly GCF_000298075.1. Classification (GTDB taxonomy): domain Bacteria; phylum Bacillota; class Bacilli; order Staphylococcales; family Staphylococcaceae; genus Staphylococcus; species Staphylococcus massiliensis. The sequence continues at coordinate 13,823 of NZ_JH815597.1, forward strand.
TGTTGTAGAAAAACCTGCGACGAAGCCGGTTATTAAGAAAGTTCGAGTGAAGCGAGAAGCGGTTCCGAAAGTTGAAACACCAGCACCACAACCTAGTGTTAAACCGAACGTAGAACCTGTTGTTCAAACGACACCTGTTTCTACTCCTGTTCAACCAGTTGTCACAACGCCTGTAACGTCGGTTACGAATCAAAATCGTCAATTTTTAAACAATACGTATGCTTGGGGAAATTGTACTTATCATGTATTCAACCACCGACAAGAAATCGGTCGTACAATTGGTCAGTTCTGGGGTAACGCGAATAACTGGGCGAATGCAGCAAGTCAAAATGGTTTCCTTGTTAATGGAACACCTGAAGTAGGTGCGATTCTTCATACAACTGCTGGTTGGGCGGGTCATGTAGCCTTCATCGAGCGTATCAATGCTGATGGTAGTTTAGTCGTTTCAGAAATGAATTTCAATAACCCACCTGGCATTATGTCGACACGTACGATTCCAGCTAGTGAAGTTGGCAATTATTCATATATTCATTAAATTCAACTTAATTTAAATAGAACCTCTGATATATGTATCAGTTTTGAAATATGTTTATGATAAACTATACGGTATTGGAGGTTTTTGTATGAACAAATTGAGAGGTATCTTATTAACACTTTCAATTGCGATACTGGCTACGATTTTAGGACACTTTTTACCTCTAGTAGGCAGTGCGATATTCGCAATCATCATCGGTATTATTATCAATAATACGATGCGTATTCCAAAGTCCTTTGAAAAGGGCATTAAATTCAGCAGTAAGAAAATTCTTCATTACAGTATTATATGTCTCGGTTTTACATTAATTTTTAATCAAATCGGTCAAACTGGTTTGAAATCTTTACCTATTATACTGATTACTTTAATAAGTGCATTTTTAGCTGTTTACATCTTAATGAAGGTTTTTCATATTGATAAACATTTAAGTATTTTAGTAGGTGTAGGTACTGCAATATGTGGGGGTTCAGCAATTGCAGCTACAAGTCCAGTTATTAAAGCAAAGGAACAAGAAATTGCGTACGCGATTTCAACGGTATTTCTCTTTAACTTACTCGCGGTCATTATTTTTCCACCGTTAGGCCATTTACTTCATATGTCACAAGAGACGTTTGGCTACTTCAGTGGTACGGCTATTAACGACACATCAAGTGTTGTAGCGGCAGCGGCTAATTACGGCGATGAAGCGTTAACATACGGCACAGTAGTTAAATTGACGCGTACATTAATGATTATTCCAGTTGTACTATTTTTTACGTATCGTATGTATCAGCGTGAAAAGGCACAAGCGTCTAACGTTTCAATTAAGAAGATTTTTCCTTGGTTTATACTTTATTTCTTATTTGCATCATTGATTAGTACGCTGTTTGGCTTCTCAGAGGAATGGATCAATGTATTTAAAACGATCGCAACGTTCTTAATCAGTATGGCGCTAGCTGGAATTGGTTTATCTGTGAACTTTAAACAGTTAAAAGCGTCAGGTATGAAACCGATTATGCTTGGTTTAGTCACGTGGCTTGTCGTGATATTAACAAGTTTCCTAAGTTTATTTTTAATGGGCATGATTTAACAATTGTCGTGTCTCACATTAACCTTTATAATAAGTAAAATAGAATGAATAAAACGACATACAAGGGAGTATTTCAATGGGTTTGGAAACAAATTACTTTTGGCTAAACTGTGGTTATAATCGCTTTAATCATAATGAACCACTTGAAGGTCAAACGACAACATTTGAATCAGGTGCACATTTTAATCCGAGTCAAGGTTACAGAGCATTTAAACAAGCTCAAGTAGGCGATAAAGTGATCTTTTATCAAGTTCAAACAAATGCCTGTTTATTAGGTTGTGGTGAAATTACTCGTGTTGAAACAGGTGCATCCAATAAGACACATGTACAATTTAAATTTAATGAATCATTCTATCGTATCTCTGCGGATTATCTTAAACGCAGTGAACGTTTAGAATTTAGAATCAATAATATGAAAGAAACATTATTTAATAAAATTTCTAAAGAAGAATTTGATATTATTTATGGCTTAGGAAGCGGCCAACTTCAAATTCCGAAATACTATTTCTTATCTGAAACAGATGACTTCACTTCAGGTGAAAAGTACACGATTTATACCCATACGATTAACGGTATTAAACGTAACGGCTACTACAATTACACGCAACTTGAAATTGGAGATAAAGTGATCTTCTATAATAAGTTTGCGAATCAATCCGTTATTGGAACTGGTGAAGTGAGTGCTCATATTCATGATAAACCACCGATTCAAGGTCGCACGAATAGCACGGCTATAGAAGTGATTTATGAACAAGATATTGAACCAATTTCATTATTTGCTTTAAACAAGCATCCTAAACTTAAGAATCTTTATTTCTTACAGGAAAATGCGAAGCAAGCTATCGCTAGTTTAACGAAGTCTCAATACAATGCGATACTTGAAATGAGTGAAAACGGTGGTCTCAAAGAGAACTTCTCTCAAGTCTCTCAAAGACAAGCGTTTGCTAACGACAACGATGACCAGTTGAAACCATTTATCTTATTAATGGTTGATAAAAAAGAAGAAGGATTAAAAGCGTCTGAAACTTTACTTCAGAAGACGAAAGCGAATCCTGTATTTACGACAGGTCATAAAGATTTCAGTGAAGAAATGTTATATGGGTGTTATTTACCGAACGAGACAGGCGCACTTTACTATAGAGAAGGTTTTATCACCAAGTTAATGCCTAGAACGGATCGTAGCTTTTTAGTCATTGATCAATTTGATCGCATTGATCCTGAAATTTTCCAAACGTATATCAATGTTTTAGAAGGTTACGAAATGACGTTACCGCGTTATGACAAAACTGGAAAGATGGTTAAATGGAGTAAGCAGAAAGATTCGTTCTATCACTTTAATCCTAACTGGCACATTATTGGTGTGACTTACGATTCCGCTGACACGATTAAGTCTAAGTATTCCGAGCAATTTCTAAAATATACGCGTATTATCAAAGTTAATCATTAAGAGATATACCTAGCACGTAGTTGAAATTTCAACACGTGCTAGGTATTTTTTTTATGGGTGAAAGTGCTAAACATTAGGACTAATTCGATTATATTTATAATAATATTCTTAACTCAATCAGAATATGATTTAATTTCCATCAATTTTACTTAATAATATGAATATTATGAAAATTCATCTTGTATTTAACACTTTTAATCGTTATACTAAACATATTAGTTAGACAAGGGGATGGGAAAATTGGAGTTTAAGAAAAAGAATATTAATGTATGGTATGCATTGTTAACTTTAGCGATTATGATCGGATGCATGCTTTTTACAGTAGTTGTTTTAAAACAAGCACCACACATGCCTTTAATTATCGGTACTTCTGTAGCAATTATTGTAGCGATGTGCCACGGCTATAAATGGGATGAAGTGGAAGAGATGATGTATAAGGGGATCCGTCATGCACTTCCAGCCATCGTCATTATTTTATTAGTTGGTTTAATTATCGGTTCATGGATAGGTAGTGGTGTTGTCGCTTCGATGATTTATTACGGACTTAAATTAATTTCGCCTACATATTTTCTAGCAGTGGTCGTGCTAATTTGTGGTATCGTTGCGCTCGCAATTGGTAGTAGTTGGTCTACAATGGCTACGGTTGGTGTCGCTTCGATGGGTATTGGTTTAAGTATGGGGTTATCACCAGGTATGGTTGCTGGAGCAGTCATTTCAGGTTCATATTTCGGTGATAAGATGAGCCCGCTCTCAGATACGACGAACTTAGCGAGTGGATTATCTGGCGTAGATTTATTCGACCACATTAAACATATGTTCTATACAACTGTTCCAGCGTTAGTGATCAGTTTGATTGCTTTCTTCGTGCTTGGTCAGGTGTATGGTAAGGATCATTTAAACAACGACAAGATTGATAAGATTATGGGTGCCATGGAAAAGTCCTTCACGATATCACCTTGGTTAATCTTGATTCCAATCATCGTTATCATCTTAGTTATGTTTAAGATGCCAGCAATACCGGCAATTGTAGTGGGTATTATATTAGGCTTCTTTGCGCAAATCTTTGTTCAAGGGGATAACTTAGAACAAGCGGTTACAGCATTACAAACAGGTTATAAACTTGAGTCAGGCAATAAATTAGTTGATGAATTATTTAACCGTGGTGGACTGGAATCGATGTTCTACACGATTTCATTAACGCTTGTTGCGATGACATTCGGTGGACTACTTGAGTACTCAGGTATGTTAAAGGCTTTAATTACAGTTATCTTAAAGTTTGCGAAGAACACAGGTTCTTTAATTGCTTCAGTTATCGTATCTTGTGTAGGTACGAACGTAACGTGTTCAGAACAATATATTTCAATCATTGTACCTTCACGTATGTACGCAGCGACTTTTGTGAAGTATGACTTACATCCTAAGAACTTATCACGTGCACTTGAAGATGGCGGTACGTTAACGTCAGTATTTGTACCATGGAATACATGTGGTGTATTTATAGCGACTACTTTAGGTGTTGGTGTTGCAGAATACGCACCGTTCGCGATTCTAAACTATCTCGTGCCAATTATCTCAATCATCTATGGTTACATTGGCTTCAAGATTATTAAATTAACTGAATCTGAAAAAGCACATTTTATTGAAGAACAAAAAATGGCTTAATATATGTAGAAGTTGGGACACGCCCGTGTTCCAGCTTATTTGTGTTTAGTGAGGGGTTTGTGCGCGAGTCGATGATAGGTAAGGTTTTGCGGCGATAACTTGCTTTTTTCAAAAGTCTTTTCGAAACGTGGTGAATTGAGACTTTTCAAGGGAATTCGTAGTGGCATAGTCAGAGCGTACTGATTGAAACTTCTTAAGAAGAGAAAGTTGAAGCTTTATGAAACAGAAGAAACTAAGGTTTCTTAGAGAGCTTTTAAGGATGGGGAAATGGAATAGAACGAAGGCTTCGAATTGGCCCCTGTCAAACCGTAATCTTAGAGGGCTTTTCAAGAGGAGGGATTGCGATTGAACAAAGGTTAACTAAGTGGCCCAATTAGAGCGTTATCTTAGAGAGCTTTTCAAGAGGAGGGATTGTGATTGAACAAAGGCTTTCGAAGCGGCCCTGTCAAACCGTAAACTTAGAGGGCTTTTCAAAAAGAGAAAACTAAGCGTGTCTGTGTATCACACAACAGGGTATATAGGAGTTGATTGAGCATCTATAGGCGACAACGTATAATGAAGTTAAACTCAATTTGAAAGGTGATGGACTATGGCAATTATTTATTATGATAAAAATTGTGTGTATTGTTACAATTTCGCTATTTGGTTGATTCAGAATGGCTTACCAAAGCACTATGAAATCATGTCTTTAAAAGGTGACGCTGCACAGCATTTATTTGACCTGCACCCTGAAGCTAAAAATCGTAATAGTGTCATCGTGCAAGAAGGTGACCACTTATATTATAAATCTACTGCGATTGCGCATCTTATCAAATCATTATCTTCGTTTAAATTATTAGGGTATGCGTTATGGATGATTCCGAAACCAATTCGTGATTTCGGCTATAATTTATTTGCGAATAACCGTGATAAGATGTGGCATGCGGAATGGCACCAACCTACTAAAGAAGAGCGCGCTTTTTTCACTGAAGATAAAGCGTAATCAGAAAGGTCGTAAACGTATGAATCGAATTATAGTCGTTGGAAGCGCCTCAATGGACCTTGTGGTTGAGACGGATACAATTCCAGAGCAAGGTCAGACGGTACTTGGGACGTCATTTGTCACGACGCCTGGTGGTAAGGGCGCGAATCAAGCGGTTGCTGCAGCTAAACTCGGCGGTGAGGTTTATATGATTGGTGCTGTCGGCGATGATGACTTTGGTCAGGAGATTATTGCTAACTTTAATCATCACGGCGTCGACACCTCCTTGATCGATGTGATTGAGAACGCGCATTCCGGTACCGCGCATATTACCCTCTTTGACAATGACAACCGCATTATTGTCGTGCCTGCAGCTAATCATCATGTGACTCCAGATAGCGTTTTGCCTAAACTTGAAAGGTTTGAAGCGGGGGACGTTCTGCTTATTCAACAGGAAATTCCAAGTGAGACTGTTGAGGCGGTGATTCGTTTTGCCTCTGAAAAGGACTTTAAGGTTATCTTGAATCCAGCGCCGTTTCGTGAGCTACCGCGTGAATTGATAGAAAAAGTCACGTATTTAACGCCAAATGAGAATGAACATGATCAGTTATTTTGTGATGCACAATCTATCACGCTCAAGCAATTACCTCGGAAGTTGATTGTAACGCGTGGTGACGAAGGTGCGGTATATTGGGATTATAGTTTAAAAGTCATTCCGGCATACGATGTGAATGTTGTTGATACGACTGGTGCTGGCGACACGTTTAACAGTGCTTTAGCGGTAGCGTTAACTGAGAATAAAACGCTAGAGCAAGCGATACGGTTTTCAAATGTAGCTGCGGGATATGCGGTTACTGCAGTTGGCGCACAAAGCGGTATGCCAGAACGTGAAGTCGTAGATGAGGCTTTGTCTAAATTAGAATAATTATAAATAAATAGGTGTTTAGTGTTTACAGATTAGAATAATTATAATATAATAACTATTACAAAGTAGCAAAGGAGTTAATCAATTATGTCTAATCAAAATCAAGTAGTAGAAGCATTAAACCAACAAGTAGCAAACTGGACTGTTGCATATACTAAATTACACAATTTCCATTGGTATGTTAAAGGACCGAACTTCTTCGCACTTCATACGAAGTTTGAAGAGTTATATAATGAAGCAAGTCAATACGTAGATGAACTTGCAGAACGTATTTTAGCTGTAGGCGGTAACCCGGTAGGCACGCTTCGTGAAGCTTTAGATCTTTCAATTGTCGACGAAGCAGATAAACATTTAACTGCTGAAAAAATGGTTGAAGTCTTAGCGGAAGACTTTAAGAATATTTCTAAACAATTATCACATGCGATTGAAGTTGCTGGTGAAGCAGGCGATGACGTTTCAGAAGATATGTTCATCGGTATGCAAACAAGCATCGATAAACACGTTTGGATGTTAGAATCATATTTAGCATAAAATAAAGAAACCTTCATTGAGCGTAGTTGCGCTTTCAATGAAGGTTTTTCTATTGTTTGTGTTTTTTGAAAATCATAGGCTATGCCTATAGTTCAGTTGAGCTTAAGTATTGTAGCGGTAAATTAGGATGGAGCAGGGGGTCGGTTTATCAAGAAAGTAGAAACGTGATAAACATAAGTATTACACCTTCTATTACAAGAAATCAGAAACGTGTAAATCAAAGGCCTTCAAATTTACAAGACTGCAGAAACGTGTAAATCAACAGCCTCTAAAATTACAAGACTTCAAAAACGTGTAAACCAAGGCCCTCCAAATTTACAAGACTGCAGAAACGTGTAAATCAACAGCCTTCAAATTTACAAGACTTCAAAAACGTGTAAACCAAGGCCGTTCAAAATTACAAGAAAACGAAAACGTGTAAACCAAGGCTCTTCAAAATTACAAGAAAACGAAAACGTGTAAATCAACAGCCTCTAAATTTACAAGACTTAAGAAACGTGTAAATCAACAACCTCTAGATTTACAAGAAATCAGAAACGTGTAAATCAACAGCCTTCAAATTTACAAGACTTCAAAAACGTGTAAACCAAGGCCGTTCAAAATTACAAGAAATCGAAAACGTGTAAATCAACAGCCTCTAAATTTACAAGACTTCAAAAACGTGTAAATCAAACGATCATTTCAAACTCCCTCAAAAATTCATAAAGAACATATTCACTCATATCTTACCCACTATAAAAAGGCTCCCACTAAAGGGAGCCCC
>NZ_JH815597.1:22972-62247 GCF_000298075.1 Staphylococcus massiliensis CCUG 55927
GAGGCTCCCACTAAAGGGAGCCCTCCACTTAATGAATCAATTTATTCAGCGATTTCTAAAGCGATTTCCATCATTTGAGTAAATGAATTTTGTCTTTCTTCTGGTGTAGTCGCTTCGTCACGTAGAATATGGTCACTTACAGTGAAGATACCTAATGCTTTTTTCTTAGCTTTAATTGCGTTTAAGTATAAACCTGCTGATTCCATTTCTACACCAAGTACACCCATTTCAATCCATTTGTCGTTAAATGTTTCGTCTGCATTGTAGAACGTGTCAGATGATAATACGTTACCTACGTGGCTTGTAGCACCAAGTTCATCTGCTTTTTCTTTAGCCTTAACCATTAAATCAAAGTCAGCTAATGGCGCGAAGTGACCTGGAATGTTGTATTGGTCAACGTAGTTTGAGTTCGTAGATGCACCTTGCGCAATAATAACATCGTATACGTTAACGTCTTCTTGTAAAGCGCCACATGAACCGACGCGGATGATCGTATCAACGTCGAAGAAATTATAAAGTTCATATGAGTAAATACCGATGCTTGGGATACCCATGCCTGAACCCATTACAGAAATTTCTTTTCCTTTATACGTACCAGTGTAACCAAACATGTTACGTACTTCGTTAAATTGTTCTACATTTTCTAAATAGTTATCAGCGATATATTTTGCACGAAGTGGATCGCCAGGCATTAAAACTGTTTTAGCAATTTTAGTTTCTTTTGGTTGAATATGCGGTGTTCCTTTTGACATAAAATCGTCTCCTTTTACTATCGTTATCCCTTTTAAGATAACATTAGTTTATTATTATTGCGAATTTTTGTAATATATAAGTGAGTGTAAATATAATTCACAGTCAACATAAACTGTGGAAGATATAAATTTAGGAGGATTTTACATGAATTATGCAAAATATATAGATCACACATTATTAAAGCCGGAGTCAACACGAGCTCAAATCGACCAAATTATTGAAGAAGCTAAGCAATATGGCTTTAAATCAGTTTGTTTAAATCCTACACATGTTAAATACGCGAGTGAACAATTACAAGATAGTAATGTACTAGTTTGTACTGTAATTGGTTTCCCTTTAGGCGCGACTACTTCTAAAGTAAAAGCTTTTGAAACAGAGAACGCGATTCAAAATGGTGCTGATGAAATTGATATGGTTATCAATATCGGTGCTTTAAAAGACGGTCGCTATGACGAAGTTTTAGAAGACATTAAAGCAGTTGTTGAAGCAGCTAATGGTAAAACAACGAAAGTCATTATCGAAACAGTATTATTATCTGATGACGAAAAAGTTAAAGCATGCGAATTAAGTAAAGAAGCAGGTGCGACGTTTGTTAAGACATCAACAGGCTTTGCTGGAGGCGGTGCTACTAAAGAAGACGTTAAGCTAATGCATGACACAGTAGGCGATACGTTAAAAGTTAAAGCATCTGGTGGCGTACGTAACTTAGAAGACTTCAAAACGATGATTGATCACGGTGCTTCACGTATCGGCGCAAGTGCTGGCATTCAAATTATGGAAGGCTTAACTTCTGATTCTGACTATTAATTCTGCATGCTGATATAAAGTGAAATGAGGCGAATAACTATGAGAATGGTAGACATCATTGAAAAGAAACGTGACGGTAAAGTATTAACGAAAGAAGAAATCGACTTCTTTATCGAAGGGTATACAAATGGCGATATTCCAGATTACCAAGCTTCTAGTTTTGCGATGGCAACATTCTTCCAAGACATGAACGAAGAAGAACGTGCGAATTTAACGATGGCTATGGTAAGTTCAGGCGACGTTATTGATTTATCAGAAATTGAAGGCATCAAGGTTGATAAACATTCAACTGGCGGTGTCGGAGATACAACGACGTTAGTACTCGCGCCATTAGTTGCCGCGCTTGATATCCCGGTAGCAAAAATGAGTGGACGTGGCTTAGGACATACAGGCGGTACAATCGATAAACTCGAATCTGTAGAAGGTTTCCACGTTGAGATTTCAGAGTCAGAGTTTGTAGAACTTGTAAATAAAGACAAGATTGCTGTTATTGGTCAAACGGGTAACCTAACGCCAGCCGATAAAAAAATTATATGCATTACGTGACGTAACGGGTACTGTTAACTCAATTCCGTTAATCGCATCTTCAATTATGAGTAAGAAAATTGCAGCGGGTGCTGATGCCATCGTACTAGATGTTAAAACAGGTAATGGTGCATTTATGAAATCGTTAGAAGATGCAGAAGAACTTGCACATGCTATGGTTCAAATCGGGAACAATGTCGGTCGTCAAACAATGGCGATTATCTCAGATATGAGCCAGCCATTAGGACGTGCAATCGGTAATAGTCTTGAACTTAAAGAAGCGATTGACACGTTAAAAGGCGAAGGCCCTGAAGATTTAACCGAACTCGTACTTACATTAGGTGCTCAAATGGTCTTTTTAGCAAAGAAAGCTAAATCATTAGAAGAAGCTCGAGAGAAATTAATGGAAGTCATGCAGAATGGTAAAGCTTTAGAGAAATTTAGAACGTTCTTATCAAATCAAGGTGGTAATGGTGACGTTGTTGACCATCCTCATCTGCTACCAGAAGCAAAGCATAAAGTAGAGTTACCTTCACGTTCTGAAGGGATCATTACAGAAATGATTGCGAACGAAATCGGCGTTGCTTCGATGATGTTGGGTGCCGGCCGTAAGACGAAGGATGATGAAATCGATTTAAGCGTTGGACTTGTGTTAAACAAGAAAGTGGGCGACACTGTGAAAGAAGGCGAATCTCTATTAACGATTCACTGTAATCAAACAGATATAGAAGCAGTTAAAACGAAGCTTTATGACAATATTAAGATTGAACAAGAAGGTACGAAACCAGACCTTATTCATAAAGTGATTACGAAATAGGAGTGAATGTATATGACTACACCATTTAAAAGAGTTCATCTTATTGTAATGGATTCAGTCGGTATTGGTGAAGGCCCCGATGCAAAGGCCTTTAACGACCAAGGTTCGCATACACTTGGCCATACGTTAGAAGGCTATGAAGGCACTTTACCAAATTTAGAAGCACTTGGTCTCGGAAATATTGCGCCGTTACCAGTTGTGAATGAAACGAAAGCACCTCAAGCATTCTATACAAAGTTAAGTGAAGCTTCTGTAGGAAAAGACACGATGACTGGACATTGGGAAATTATGGGCTTAAATATTATGCAACCATTCAAAGTCTATCCAGATGGCTTCCCTCAAGAATTAGTTGATGAAATCGAGCGTATGACAGGTCGTAAAGTCGTTGCAAATAGACCCGCTTCAGGTACTCAAATCATTGATGAGTGGGGCGAACATCAAATGAAGACGGGTGACTTAATCGTCTACACGTCTGCAGACCCAGTGTTACAAATCGCTGCGCATGAAGATGTAATTCCACTTGAAGAGCTTTATGACATTTGTGAAAAGGTACGTGAGCTTACGAAGGATCCTAAGTATTTAATCGGTCGTATCATCGCTAGACCATATGTCGGTGAGCCAGGAAACTTCACACGTACGTCAAACCGTCATGACTATGCTTTAAAACCGTTTGGTAAGACAGTCATGAATACGTTAAAAGATGCAGACTATGATGTCATTGCGATTGGTAAAATTAATGACATATATGACGGTGAAGGTGTTACAAAAGCAATCAGAACTAAAAACAATATGGATGGCATGGACCAATTAATCGACGTTGTAAAATCTGACTTTAATGGTATGAGTTTCTTAAACTTAGTAGACTTTGATGCCTTATATGGTCACCGTCGTGACAAACCAGGCTATCAACAAGCACTAAAAGACTTTGATAATCGTTTACCAGAGTTATATGAAGCTTTAGATGAAGACGACTTAGTTATTATCACAGCTGACCACGGTAATGACCCTACTGCAGATGGTACAGACCATACGCGTGAATACGTTCCATTACTGATGTACAGTAAGAAGATTGATCAATATCATGAGTTATCGTCGGACTCAACATTTAGTTCAATAGGTGCTACAATTGCTGATAACTTCGGAGTTGACTTACCGGAGTATGGTAGAAGTTACCTTAAAGAAATGGATATTAAAAAGTAAACAATAACTTATAGAGTTGGGGGCGCCTCGCGCTCCAACTCTTTTTCATAAAATAAAGCAAAACCGCAATGTACCGACGCTCTAATCTCATCCTCCCCGTAACGCCCTACACTCGTTTAAAAATTTATTTTAATTTTCAGAAGAAATTTACTAAATAATAATGACATTTGTCCTTAATTCCGATAAAATGAATAATAATTTATTGGATGGGTAAACGTAACGTGAATATTCCGAATATTGCGTATAATCGTTAACATCATATTTACTATTCGAAACAATGAATGGAATCAAAGGGGCGTATTCATGACACATATAAAACAACGACTTAAAGATTACATCGATAACCATCGTTTGAAACTTATTGAAACGAGTCAACATATACACCGACGACCAGAACTTGGTAACGAAGAAATTTTTGCTTCACGTGTATTGCGTGAATTACTTGATTCAGAAGGCTTTGACATTGAGAAAGATATTGCAGGTCACTCTACAGGCTTTATTGCGACGTATGATTCTAATAAGGAAGGTCCTACCATTGGTTTTTTAGCAGAATATGATGCATTACCAGGATTAGGACATGCTTGTGGTCATAATATCATTGGAACAGCAAGTGTAGGTGCGGGTATGGCACTGAAGCAAGTTGTAGATGAAGTAGGAGGCGTTGTGAAAGTGCTCGGTTGTCCGGCTGAAGAAGGCGGGGAGAATGGTAGTGCGAAAGCGTCTTATGTTAAAGCAGGTTATATCGACAAGCTGGATGTAGCCTTAATGGTACATCCAGGGCACGACACATATACGACGATTCCAACCTTAGCCGTTGACGTATTAGATATTAAATTTTTTGGTAAGAGTGCCCACGCTTCTGAAAATGCCTACGAAGCTAAGAACGCGCTAGACGCGATGTTAAGTTATTTCAACGGTGTCGCGCAGTTGCGCCAGCACATTCAAAGGGATGAACGTGTTCATGGCGTCATATTAGATGGCGGTAAGGCGGCGAATATTATTCCTGATTATACGCATGCGCGTTTCTACACAAGAGCGCTCACGCGAAAGAAATTAGACATACTCACACACCGCGTACGTGAAATAGCGAGAGGTGCAGCTATTCAAACAGGTTGTGATTATGAATTCGAACCGATTCAAAATGGCGTCAATGAATTCGTGATTACACCTAAATTAGATGAATTGTTTGTTAAGTATGCGAAAGAAATGGATGAGGATGTGCGAGAAGGTGACTTTGGGTTTGGTTCTACAGATACAGGTAACGTGAGTCACATCGTACCGACCATCCACCCACATCTAAAAATCGGTCCAAGTCATTTAGTCGGTCACACACATCGTTTCCGTGAGACAGCAGCTAGCCGTATGGGAGATGAAGCGGTAATTAAAGGGGCTAAAATTCTATCTTGTATGGGTCTAGCATTCATTCAAGATCACGACCTGCGTCAAGCAATCATTAAGCAACACAAAATGATTAAGGAGTCCAAGAAATGAAAAAGGCAGCCAAACTAACACTAGGTCAACTCTATACACCTTCTACGGTATATAGCTCAAGAACTTCATACACATCTAATCCTTGGTTAGAGCCTGATGAACATCAATCAAACTTTCTAACTGGTCGCGAACTCTTGATTGCGGACATGCCAGTAATCGTACATGATGCTAGCGTTACAGATAAGCTTGAAACATTATTTAGTCTCGTCGATCAAAAAGTGCCTGATAATCTTTACCGCTTCAACAGTAAAGAGACGTATGAATCCTTAATTCAAAGACTAGCGCGTCAGGAAGATAAGAAGATTTATTTCCAATACGTTCATGGAGATGATGTACTAAGCCCGATGCATTATGCGTTAGACAAAGATATTTTCATCGCACTTAATAATAAATCACGTATTGAGGAATGGACAGACGGCAACTTTATGCCTGAGCGTGAAATTGTAGAAATTGCGGACGTTGATGCCCGCGTGAAGGAATGGGACTTTCCATTCGTATTGAAACCAGGCGATGACCTACCGACAGCTGGTGGTTATGGCGTTATGATTTGCTATAACGATGAGGACTTAGACAAGGCTATCAAGCGTATCCACGCCGCAGAAGATGAAACGGATACGATAATCATCGAACAGATGATTGAAGCTAAAGAGAACTACTGTGTTCAGTTTGCTTATTCCGAATCTTTAGGCGTTACGTATATAGGCTCAGCGAAACAACTTACCAATGCGTATGGCTTTTACAATGGAAACGTGAACGCGATAAATGTGCCTGAGAAAGTGGTTGAGGCGGGCCGAAAGATTATGGAGATCGGTGTCGAGAAAGGTTTCTACGGCGTAGCAGGATTCGATTTACTCGAAGATCATAACGGTGATGTCTTCGCGATTGATTTAAACTTCCGCCAGAACGGATCAACGAGCATGTTATTGCTAGAGCCTTATCTAACTAAGGGTTATCACAAATTTTATAGCTACATCGCGAAGGGCGATAATACGAAATTCTTTAAAGCGATTCAAACGTTTATTAAGAAGGGTGTACTGTATCCGCTATCCTATTACGACGGGGATTGGTACCAAGATCGCCACGTAAATTCACGATTCGCCTGTATTTGGCATGCAGAAACTGAAGAGGCAGTGGATGCGCATGAGGCCGCTTTTTTAAAAGCCATAGAATAAAGCGTAGGCAATCTTTTTGAAAATTGATTTGATTGACGCTTTACATTACATGTTTTAATATTTTAATTAAATGGTGTACTTGATATAAGGATGCGTATTAAATGAAATTCAAGGGTAATTAAAATATTGATATGTTAGAAAGAGTGGGTGAATGTTTTGAATTTACGCGAAGAGAAATTTTTCAAAGATATCGTGGAACATGAAACATTTTATGTTGCTATTAAAGATAAAAAGTTCGTTAAACATCAATATAATGGTGAAGAAGTATTTGTGATTTGGACTGAAGAAGCACTTGTTCATAAATATTTAGACCATTATAATATCGAGGCTGATAAAGTCGTGCCTAAAGATATTGATGCGTTTACAACTTATGAACGTCGTAATATTTTCGATGAAGAAGACGAAATCTTAGTAAACGTAACGAATACGCTTGAAGGTCACTTTATTAACGTTGTAGAAGCAACAGATGAGATTGTAACAGTGTTAAATGATATTCGACTACGCGAATTCACACAAGACGTTGCGAATACGGACCGCGTGATTGGTTTAACGAATAAAGAAACGCGCAACTTTATCACGGTTACAGAAAGTGATTATAATGTAGATTTTATTCCAGTATGGAGTTTAAGTAAGAGAGCCGAAGCTGTTAAAGACGCTGACTTTGAAGAATGTGACTTAATCGATGTTGAAGGCGAAGTCTTTAGTGAATGGTTAGACGGTTTACGTGACGACGATAAATATGTCGCGATTGATTTAAAGCCTGGTGTCGTAGGAACAATCGTTTCAGCACAACGTTTAGCTAACGAACTTACATTTTAAAAAAATTAAAACGCTTAAGTCTTACACATAACATGTAATGACTTAAGCGTTTTTTTATGATAGATAGATTGAACCGAGTGCACCTGAGTAGGCACCATTTTCAACATAGTGTGGATTGAAACCACGTAAGCGTGTATAGTTTTCAATAACTTCGCGTAACAGTGGGTTGTTATAAAAAGACGAACCGATGTAAACCACATCTTCAGTTTTAAATTCTCGGGCATTATGAATAGACACAGTTGTAATACTTTCACCGACAACGCCAACCATAGATGCAAGCTTATCCGCATCACTAAAGTCACAGTCTAAATTGTGTAACACGTGACCAAAGTTTGCCGCAGTTAATTCACCTGAAATCGGTGGTTTACTGTTCTTATAAATATGTTTAACCTTTAAATCAATACATTCACGATCACCTTGTTGTGCAAGGTCTGTTAACTTCTGGTAGTCTTTAATATGAGTAAGTAAATAACCAAGACCTTGAATCATACCGCCACCAGTACCGATACCTCCGACACGCTTTTGCTCATGCGTATTGGCTAAATGGATCGAAGTTCCAGTACCTACATTCGTAAATATGTATGTATCAAGTTTGATATCCTGCTCTTTTAAAAGGATTTCTAATCCTTTATGCGCCGCATCAAATTCTACAAAAGATACAGTCTCACAATTAAGACGTTTAGCTAATTCTTTAGAGTTACCACCTGTTAAATGAATACAATCACAGTCTTGTTGATTTAGCCAAACTGCAATATCATCAAGTTCCGTAGTTAAACGGGATTGATACGAACGTTCTCCTTCTTTTTCTATCACAATTTTTGTTAGTGTACCGCCAGCATCTATGCCGATTTTCATTTTTTATTTCACCTCTAAAAAAATTTCCGTTACTCTTATAGTATATGAATAAGCCACAAAAACAACCATAAATTTTAAGGAGATGGACAAATGGTTTCTCTAAGCCCGTACATTATCGTTGATAACGTTTCAGATGCAATAGAATTATATCAAGAGGCTTTTGGTGGGGAAGTTAAAATTTTAAATAAGAAAAAGGATGACATTTTACACGCGGAATTACACGTCAATCAATGCGTGATTTTGCACATTTCTTCTGACTATGGTCAAGAGACGACAAATGATAATTCGAATATTATTTTAACGTTTGATGAAGTTGAAGCAGAGCGAAAGGCTTATGACACGCTAGCTGAAGAAGGGAATCCACACATGCCGATTGAACGTACGTTCTTCAACGCGATGCATGGGCAAGTTAAAGATAAATACAAAGTTAATTGGTTAATGAACAGCTTTATACAATAGAACGCATAATAAAAGGATGAGACTTTTCAAGGTCTCATCCTTATTAAAGTTAATCTTTAGCTTCATCTTCACGTTCTTCTAATGTAAGTGAGAAATCTTTGTCATCATCAATGTGCTTCATCTTGAAGTGTTTGATATCTTCACGTTTTAAAGCTCGCATTAATGAAATAATCATAAGTAGTAATATAATCGAAAATGGTAGGCCCGTTACGACAGCTGCAGTTTGTAAACTTGTTAAACCACCCGCTATCGTCATTGCTACAGAAATAGCTCCTATTAAAATACCCCAAATTAATTTATGTTTACGTTTAGGATTCTTAACGCCGCCAGTTGCCATACCTGAAACGATATGTGTTGTAGAGTCAGCGCTTGTAACAAGGAATGTGAAAATTAAGACAATTGCGAGTGCGCTTGTGACTTCGTATAAAGGAAATTTAGATAGTAGTTCGAATAAAGCAACACTATAATCTTTATCAACGATTGTAGCCATTCCTTTGCCGTGTTCTAACACGTATTTTAAAGCAGTACCACCAAAGCCAGCTATCCAAGTAAATGAGATTATTGGTGGAATAATGAGTACACCAATGACGAATTCGCGAATCGTACGTCCTTTTGAGACACGTGCCACAAATCCGCCAATAAAAGGTGACCATGAAATAACCCAGGCCCAATAGAAAATAGTCCATTGTTGCGTCCAACCATCATTCCCTTTGTACGGATTGATGCGTAAGCTATATTCGACGAAATGTCTTAAGTAATCGCCTATAGCTAATGTGAAAGATTTAACAACAAATAGAATATCTCCAAATATAAGTACAAATACTAATAATATTGCACCTACAAATATATTTAAATTACTTAACCATTTAACACCGCGGTCTAAACCAGTTAATGCTGATCCTAAGAAGATCAATGTCATCACTACAGTAATGATTATTTTAGTTGGATTCGCATTTGGTAAATCGTATACATGGTTTAAGCCACCACCAATTTGCATAATACCTAAACCAATAGAAGTTGCGATACCCATTACGGTAGCGATAACAGCTAATATATCGATAATATTACGCCATGGTCTGCCATACGTTTCACCGAGGACAGGTTCCATAGCAGTTGAGATGAGACCGTCACGGTCTTTTCTAAATTGAAAATAGGCAACGATTAGCCCGCTTATTGCAAAGATAGACCATTGTGAGATACCCCAGTGGAAGAATGTGTATCCCATTGCGACACGTGCAGATTCTTGTGTCGCATCTTTAGCAATATCGGGAGAAGGTGAGTGTAAGAAGTGTGTCAATGGTTCGGCAACACCCCAGAATACGATCCCCACGCCAAGACCGGCTGAGAATAGCATACCTATCCATGATAGGAAGGAAAATTCAGGTTCTGAGTTATCCTTACCAAGTTTAAATCTTCCATAACGTGACATCGCTAATCCTATGAGAAAGATGTCGAGTACAAATACGATGATTAGAAATAACCACCCAAACCCCTGTGAGAGTGAATCGTAAACAAATTGTGCGTATTTTCCGAAAATTTTAGGGAAAATAGCAGCAATCAATGTCAAAATCAATAGTATCGTCAGTGAAACCCCATAGACGATATTTCTGTGTCTTCTTTTAGTTTGATGTTCAGTTTCCATAAAATCCCCTTTCATTTCCTTTACAATTAATTACCTTACATAATTTATATTGTACATTCAAGTTTCAATTTTTAAGAATACGTGTATAATTTAAGTAAAATATACTTAGAGGATGTAATTAATGAATTATCAAAAACAATTTGAAAATATTACGATTCGAACATTTAGTGAAGATTATAGAGAAGCATTAGAGGCTTTTGAACTAAGTGAACGTCAACGCGTTTATTCATCGCTTCCTAAAGAAGTGCTAGATGAAGCGTTAAATGACGAAAATCGTATTGCTAACATCGCGATTAACGAACAAGGTGAAGTGATTGGCTTTTTTGTGTTACATCAGTTTTATCAGCACGAGGGTTATGAAACACCGCATGAAGTCATATACATTCGTTCATTATCGATTAACGAAGCATACCAAGGTAAGGGTTATGGCACTAAAATTATGATGAACTTACCGAACTATGTTAAAGATGTTTATCCTGAATTTAATCATTTATATTTAGTCGTAGACGCTGAGAATGAAGGGGCATGGAATTTATATGAGCGCTCAGGTTTCATGCATGCAGCGACGAAAGAATCAGGCCCTATAGGTAAGGAACGTCTGTATTACTTAGACTTAGATACTAAATACGTATCTTCGTTACGCATACAAGTTAACCAATCGACAAGCCGTGATCATTTAACGATTATTGACTTAATGCTCGATCAAGAGAAAGTAGGCTTTATCGCACTCGAAACGAATCGTGATCGCATTATTATTCGTGCGATTGAAGTTGAAAGTGATAGACGTGACTCAGGTATTGCTGAGAATGCTTTACGTCAACTTGCTACGTTCGTACGTAAGACATTTGATAAAACTTCGGTAATCGAATGTACCTTATTTGGTATTCGTAATCAGTTCAGGCCTCTTCTTGAAAAAAGTAACTTCGTTACCGTTGATGCAAACGATGATTTCACGATGTTTGAGAAATATATTAATTATTAGTTGATTGATAAATCCGTTCTTGTCATTTATAATTTATTTTTGTTAAGATATGAAAAGATATTGGATAATGCCTTTGAAAGGAAGAATGCGTAAATGAAATTAAAGGATTACACAAAAGAGATGGTAAATGAAAAATCATTTATCGATATGGCGTATACGTTATTAAATGAAAAAGGTTCAACGATGAATTTATATGACATGATTGACGAATTTAAAAAAATCGGTGGCTATAATGATAGCGAAATTGAAAATCGTGTTGTTCAATTCTATACAGACTTAAATACAGATGGTCGTTTCTTAAGTGTTGGCGATAATATTTGGGGACTTAGAGATTGGTATTCAGTTGATGACATTGAAGAGAAGATTGCGCCAACAATCCAAAAGTTTGATATCTTAGATGAAGACGATGAAGAAGATAAAAATTTAACGTTGCTAGGTGAAGATGATAAAGAAGAGGGCGAATCATCTCAAAGTAATAACAATGAATCAAACGAAATTGAAGATCCTGAAGACGAACCTGTTGAAGAAGAAATTGATGAATCAGATCTTGTTGTTGATGAAGAAGATGACGAAGATATCGAAGAAGAAGACGACGAAACAGAAACTGAAGACGAAGAAGAGTAAGTCATAGAAATTTAATTGACTTTTTCTTCTAACGTGATAAAATTTTATTTGGGCTCCTTTTAATAGGACGATGTGTATAAACTAATATACGCTCCCCTTACAAACATGTGAGAGGGAGCGATTTTTTTATTTTAAGAATGAATAGATAGATGGCTCGATTTCATGAGGAGGAGAACAAATGACAAAATTTATTTTTGTTACCGGTGGCGTTGTTTCTTCATTAGGAAAAGGTATTACAGCTGCGTCATTAGGTAGACTTTTAAAAGATAGAGGATTAAATGTAACGATTCAAAAGTTTGATCCATACTTAAACGTTGACCCAGGTACTATGAGTCCTTATCAACACGGTGAGGTATTCGTTACAGATGATGGCGCTGAAACTGACCTTGACTTAGGACATTATGAGCGTTTCATCGATATTAATTTAAATAAATATTCAAACGTGACAGCTGGTAAAGTATACTCACAAGTTCTTAAAAAAGAACGTCGTGGTGATTACTTAGGTGGTACAGTTCAAGTTATTCCACACATTACTAACGAAATTAAATCACGTTTACTTTTAGCTGGTGAAAGTACAAATGCCGACGTGGTGATTACTGAAATCGGTGGTACGACTGGTGATATTGAGTCATTACCATTTATTGAAGCAATTCGCCAAATTAGAAGTGATTTAGGTCGCGACAATGTAATGTATGTTCATTGTACGTTATTACCTTACATTAAAGCAGCAGGCGAAATGAAAACGAAGCCAACACAACATAGTGTTAAAGAACTTCGTGGCTTAGGTATTCAACCAGACTTAATCGTAGTGCGTACTGAATACGAAATGGGTCAAGAATTAAAAGATAAAATTGCTTTATTCTGTGACATTGATAAAGAAAGTGTTATTGA
Organism: Staphylococcus massiliensis CCUG 55927; assembly: GCF_000298075.1. Classification (GTDB taxonomy): domain Bacteria; phylum Bacillota; class Bacilli; order Staphylococcales; family Staphylococcaceae; genus Staphylococcus; species Staphylococcus massiliensis. The sequence continues at coordinate 36,010 of NZ_JH815597.1, forward strand.
GTGTCGTGACGCGGAATCGTTATACGAAATTCCATTACAATTAAGTAAACAAGATATGGATGATATCGTAATTGAACGTTTAGATCTTGACGTTAAATATGACACACAACTTGACGCTTGGAATCAATTATTAAATACGGTTAATAACCTTAATGGTAGTGTGAAAATTGCTTTAGTAGGTAAATATGTAAGTCTTCAAGATGCGTACCTTTCAGTTGCTGAATCTCTTAAGCACGCTGGTTATCCATTCCATAAAGATATTGAAATTAAATGGATTGACTCTAGCGAAGTGAATGATTCTAATGCTAAAGAATACTTAGAAGATGTAGATGGTATCTTAGTACCTGGTGGCTTCGGATTCCGTGCGAGTGAAGGTAAAATTTCTGCGATTCGTTATGCGCGTGAAAACAATGTACCATTCTTTGGTATTTGCTTAGGTATGCAACTTGCAACTGTTGAATTTGCGCGAAACGTCGTAGGTTTAGAGGGTGCACATTCAGCAGAGTTAAATCCGAGTACGCCTTATCCAATCATTGACTTATTACCTGAACAAAAAGACATCGAAGATTTAGGTGGCACATTACGACTAGGTTTATATCCATGTAAAATTAAAGCAGGCACTAAAGCTAGTGAAATTTATACAGATTCATTAATTGAAGAACGTCACCGTCATCGTTATGAATTTAACAACGACTTCAGAGAGCGTTTAGAGGAAAATGGTATGATCTTCTCAGGTACAAGTCCGGATGGACGTTTAGTTGAAATGATTGAGCTTAAAGAAAATGATTTCTTCGTAGCTTGTCAGTTCCACCCAGAGTTCTTATCACGTCCAAACCGTCCTCAACCAATCTTTAAAGCATTTATTGAAGCGGCAATTAATCACCGCGAAAACTAAAATTTAGCCCAAGTTACATGATGCGTAACTTGGGCTTTTTACATAGATTTATAAATCTAAATCGCGAATCATTTCTACCATTTGTGTGTAAATTTCATAATAAATATAACTAAACGCAATCGGGTGAGGTGTCACGACTTTATCATAATCCTCAGTAAATACGATTGGACGTGGCGTACTTAAGTCGATAAAGTGCATGAGATGATCTGGCATTGTCGTTTCTTTAGGTTTATTACACACAACAACAAAATCTACATCTTTATCGATTAAAGCTTTAACATCAGCTTGCATGTCTTCTGTGTAAAATGGGCTAAATAAGAATACACGATCTGTAGTGTCTAGTTCATCAAGGCTATTTAATGAACTTAGTAGTTTACTTGATTCTAATTTTTCACTGCTTGATGTAACATAGCTTTCAAAACATTTTAAATCATCATAGCCTTTTACATAAACATGACCTTCGCCGCCGATTGCTTGAATTAAGCACTGACTTGCCATTTGAATGTCTAAATCTTGGTTTTCGATACGGTTAAATACACCGTTTATTTGAGTGTTGAGTATTTTAGACATGATAAACCTCCGTTCTTCTGTACGTCTCAAATTGTAAGCGATGGCATTTGTAATTGCAATATGGGAGGGCTTTTCAAAAAAAGTGGCGAAAATGGTAAATTTGTTTAACACCTGCGCATATAAATACTGTCATTGAGCGATTTAAAGTACCATTTCATTTCAAAATTAGGTATAATTAATTGAGAATACATTGTGCAAAATATGCACGCGAGGAGGAACGGTCATGCCTTTAGTTTCAATGACAGACATGCTTATTAAAGCAAAAGAAGAAGGTTATGCGGTAGGACAATATAATTTAAATAACTTAGAATTCACACAAGCCATATTAAAGGCTTCTGAAGAAAAGCAAGCGCCAGTTATATTAGGTGTTTCTGAAGGTGCAGCGCGCTACATGGGTGGTTTCTACACAGTCGTTAAAATGGTAGAAGGTTTATTACATGATTACAACATCACGGTACCTGTAGCAATTCATTTAGATCATGGTTCAAGCTTTGAAAAGTGTAAAGAAGCGATTGATGCAGGTTTCACGTCAGTCATGATTGATGCGTCACATGCGCCATTTGAAGAGAACATCGAAATCACGAAGAAAGTAGTTGATTATGCGCACGACAGAGGCGTATCTGTTGAAGCGGAACTTGGTACGGTTGGTGGCCAAGAAGATGACGTTGTAGCAGATGGGGTTATTTACGCTGATCCTAAAGAATGCCAAGAGCTTGTTGAACGTACGGGTATCGACACGCTTGCACCAGCGTTAGGTTCTGTACACGGTCCTTATAAAGGTGAACCAAACCTAGGCTTTAAAGAGATGGAAGAAATTGGAGCTTCAACTGGACTTCCACTAGTTCTACACGGCGGAACTGGTATCCCTACACATGATATTCAGAAGGCGATTTCGTTTGGCACTGCTAAGATTAACGTGAACACTGAGAATCAGATTTCTTCAGCAAAAGCCGTTCGTGAAACGCTTGAAAAGGATCAAGATATGTATGATCCACGTAAATACTTAGGTCCTGCACGTGAAGCAATTATCGAAACTGTTAAAGAAAAAATTGAAATGTTTGGGACGACTAATCGAGCAAAATAATGTTTGAAATGCTATAATAATTATATCAAAAGTCACTATACGATTGTATAGTGACTTTTTACATATATTTAAGTAAAATTTACGTAAATATTATTAGATTATTTTGGGTATATAATGACTGAAAGTTATTTTGCAATTTCAAAATGATTAAACTAAGATGCGCTTTTTATGAAGTGATAAAAGTTTATTAAGAACGTATATAAAAGGAGAACTCAAGCATGGCTGAAGAAGTTATCAAAATAAAAGGCGGCCAACGTTTAAATGGTAAAGTTCAAATTAGTGGGGCTAAGAACAGTGCCGTCGCTATTATTCCCGCAACAATTTTAGCTGAACAACAAGTTACAATTGATGGCTTACCTGAGATTTTAGATGTAGAAACGCTCGTAAGTCTTCTTGGTGACTTAAATATCAAAACATCTCTTAAAGGGGACACACTAGAAGTTAACCCTAAAGAAATAGAGAATGTGCCACTTCCTAATAATAAAGTTGAATCTTTAAGAGCGTCTTATTATATGATGGGCGCAATGCTTGGTCGTTTTAAAAAATGTGTTATCGGTTTACCAGGAGGTTGCCCATTAGGACCTCGTCCAATTGATCAGCACATTAAAGGTTTCAAAGCTTTAGGTGCTAAAATTGATGAATCTAGTACGTCTTCAATGAAGATTGAAGCTGAAGAATTAAAGGGTGCGAACATTTATTTAGATGTCGTAAGTGTAGGAGCGACGATTAATATTATGCTTGCAGCCGTTCGCGCACAAGGCCAAACAGTAATCGAGAACGCAGCTAAAGAACCTGAAGTTGTAGATGTCGCGAACTTCCTTAATAGTTTAGGTGCTAAAGTATCAGGAGCTGGTACTAGTTCTTTAAAGATTACAGGTGTGCCTGAATTAGGCGGCAGCCGTCACAGTGTGATTCCAGACAGAATCGAAGCGGGCACGTATATGTGTATTGCGGCTGCATGTGGTGATAACATCGAGCTTAACAATATTATTGCTAAGCATATCGACCCACTTACAGTTAAATTACGCGAATTAGGTATCGATGTAGATATCGATGAAGATAGCGTACGTATTTCAAGTTCTGAACCATATCAAAGTGTTCATATTAAGACACTTGTATACCCTGGATTCGCAACTGACCTTCAACAACCGATTACGCCTTTATTATTCTTAGCTGAAGGACCAAGCTTTGTTAAAGATACAATTTATCCAAAGCGTTTTAAACACGTGGATGAGCTAAGAAAGATGGGTGCTGATATTTCTGTTGATCAAGGTACAGCTACAATCAAACCATCTAAACTTAAAGGTGCTGAAGTATATGCAAGTGACCTACGTGCTGGCGCATGCTTAATCGTAGCTGCATTACTTGCTGAAGGTGTGACAACAATTCACAATGTAAGACACATCTACCGTGGTTATAGCGGCATCGTTGAAAAACTTCGTGAACTCGGTGCCGATGTGTGGACGGAAGAAGTATAAAACCTTTATTTTAAACACGAACGTGCAATGTCATAACAGAGGTGGATACACATGGAAATATGTCCATACTTAGAAGAAACGTTTAAGATTCTAGGACGCAGTTGGAATGGCTTAATCGTTAATTATTTATCCAGATGTCATAATCATGCAGCACATTTCTCTGACATGAAGCGTGATTTAAAGCCGATTACACCGAGAGCCTTATCAATCAAATTGACTGATTTAGCCGAGTGGGGGCTTGTTAAGAAAGAAGTCATTTCCAACGCGCCTCATTCAGTTCGATATTGCCTTACTGATAAAGGTTTAGCCTTAGCAAAAGCCCTCTTACCAGTAGAAGAGTGGGCTCAAGAATATATTGAACTCGAATCAAAAACAAGTAAATGATACGAATGATGAGCGCAGGACGCCTCGTTTCGTTTACACGATAGGTAAAGTGATACTTTGTCATCGTGATACGAAATGTATACGGGTCCTGCGTTTTTTGGTTTCTCGAAAGGATCGAATGTGGCTTAGGAACGTTTTAAGGTCAATTTAGGAATTTTAGCAAGGTAGGGCTTTTCAAGAAAGGGTTGAATTGGCTTAGTGAAAATTATAGGTCTGTAACAGAACTTTAAGAGGTTGGGGCTTTTAAAAAAAGATAAAGTGATGTTGAGGAGAAATTAGGAGTCTGAACGTCTTTATAAGCGTAGGACTTTTCAAAAAGTAAGAGTGATGTTGAGGAGAAATTAGGAGACTTAACGACTTTATAAGCATAGGACTTTTCAAAGAGGGAAAGTAAGTTAAAGCAGATGATTTAAACTTTCGAGGGAATCGTCTTAAAATGAAAGTATCAGATGAATAAAGGAGTGACCATTAATGAGAAACCAAACAAAGCAATATATCAATGGCGAGTGGGTTGAAAGTGCAAGTGGTCAAACAATTAAAGTAATCAATCCAGCTACTGAAGAAGTGTTAGGCGAGGTAGCGAATGGTAACGAAGAAGACGTGAATAAAGCAGTAGAGGCTGCTCACAATGTATATTTAGAATTCCGCAATTCAAGTGTAGAAGACCGTAAAGCGTTATTAGATAAAATTGTGAAAGAATATGAAAACCGCAAAGATGATTTAATTGAAGCGATGACGGATGAATTAGGTTCACCGTTACAAAAGTCTGAGGATGTTCACTATGAAGCGGGCTTAAAACACTTTAAAGCTGCGCGTGAAGCTTTAGATACGTTTGAATTTGAAGAACAACGTGAAGATAACTTAATCGTTAAAGAAGCGATTGGTGTTGCAGGCTTAGTAACGCCTTGGAACTTCCCTACGAACCAAACTTCATTAAAATTAGCGGCAGCATTTGCGGCAGGTTGCCCGGTTGTCTTAAAACCTTCTGAAGAAACACCGTATGCTGCAATTATCTTAGCTGAAATCTTTGATAAAGTTGGCGTACCTAAAGGTGTATTTAACTTAGTTAATGGTGACGGTGAAGGTGTAGGTAATCCGTTAAGCGAACACCCTAAAGTGCGCATGATGTCATTTACTGGCTCTGGTCCTACTGGTTCTAAAATTATGGAAAAGGCTAGTAAGGACTTCAAGAAATTTTCTCTTGAGTTAGGTGGTAAATCACCGTTAATCGTGCTTGATGACGCAGATATTGAATTTGCTAGTAAAGCTGCTGTAAGTAAAGTTGTGAATAATACGGGTCAAGTTTGTACGGCAGGTACGCGTACGTTAATTCCTGAATCTCTTAAGGATGAATTCTTAGAAGCGGTTAAACGTGAAATGGAAAATGTTAAAGTTGGTGACCCACGCGAAGAAGGCATTGAAGTTGGTCCTATTATTAGTAAGAAACAATTTGATCAAGTTCAAGATTATATCAAGAAGGGTATCGACGAAGGTGCTACGTTATTCTATGGTGGCGAAGGTAAACCTGAAGGCTTAGAAACAGGTTATTTCGTGAAACCAACAGTTTTTACGGATGTAGATAACAAGATGACGATCGCGCAAGAAGAAATCTTTGGTCCTGTGATGTCAGTAATCACGTATAAAGATTTAGACCACGCGATTGAAATTGCGAACGATACGAAGTATGGACTTGCTGGTTATGTCCTTGGTGAAAATAGAGATAACTTACGTCATGTTGCCCGTTCAATCGAAGCAGGTATGGTTGAAATTAATGAAGCAGGTCGTGCTGCAGACTTACCATTCGGCGGCTATAAACAATCAGGTTTAGGTCGTGAATGGGGCGACTATGGTATTGAAGAGTTCTTAGAAATTAAATCAATTTCAGGTTACTTTAAATAAGGCTAGAGATTGATTAGGTTTAGGTATAGGTATTGGCCGAGTCCACGGGTGGGCTCGGCCATTTTTAGGTTGGGGGATGGAGGTTGAGGTTGAGTCCGTTATGCGAAAGAAAAATAAAACAATCGCATAAGGGTGTCGTTACGCGAAAGAAAATTGAAACAATCGCATAACGGCGTCGTTACGCGAAAGAAAATAAAAACAATCGCATAACGATGCCGTCGATATCGTCATCTATAAAGAATTATTTGGGTGAATAAAAATATCGAAAAATTTTCGATTACGAAAATTTACCTTATTACAAAGACTGAGGCAAACAATGTAGCAAGGAAGCCATGCTACAAAGACTGAGACGAACAATGTAACAAGGAAGCCATGTTACAAAGACTGAGGCAAACAATGTAACATGGCCCACTTGTTACAAAGACTGACGTAAACAATGTAACAAGGACGCCATGTTACAAAGACTAAAGCAAACAATGTAACAAAGAAGCCATGTTACAAAGACTGAGGCAAACAATGTAACAAGGGCGATTCCCTACAACAAACCCTTAAAATCTACTCCGTATCTCCCCCAGGAAAATCCCTTAAATTTTCCCTCCGATCCCCCCCTCACATAAAACTCTCAAAAAACCAAAATTCCTCCAAATTACCACTAAATCTACACCTACACCACGCAATATTTTTATAGGTCTATTTAAGACTAGTCATAGTAAATTTTTAAAAAGATTATGTATGTACAAAACACAAAATCCTTTTGTCTTCAAATCGAAAATTTGCTATAGTTATCATGTTGGTAGAGAGATTATTCAACTCGCCACTAAAACTTTTTAGATGAAATGGGTGTAAAATAGATGCCTCAAAAAGAACGAACGTCACCTCAGTATGAATCTTTTCACGAGTTGTATAAAAATTATACTACGAAAGAACTAACAAAGAAGGCAAAATTATTAAAATTAGTTAATTATAGTAAATTAAATAAAAAAGAGCTTGTTCTCGCTATCATGGAAGCCCAAATGGAACAAGACGGAAATTATTATATGGAAGGTATCTTAGATGATATTCAACCTGATGGATATGGCTTTTTAAGAACGGTAAACTATTCCAAAGGTGAAAAAGATATCTATATATCTGCGAGTCAAATTCGCAGATTCGAAATTAAACGCGGCGACAAAGTAACTGGTAAAGTTAGAAAACCCAAGGACAATGAAAAGTATTACGGTTTACTTCAAGTTGACTTCGTAAATGATCACAATGCCGAAGAAGTCAAACAACGACCTCACTTCCAAGCTTTAACACCACTTTATCCTGAAGAACGCATCCTTTTAGAAACAACTACTAAGAATTACTCTACTCGAATTATGGACTTAATCACTCCGATTGGTCTTGGACAACGTGGTTTAATCGTTGCACCTCCTAAAGCTGGTAAAACGTCATTATTAAAAGAAATCGCAAATGCGATTAGTGTAAATAAACCTAACGCTAAGCTATTCATCTTATTAGTAGGTGAACGTCCGGAAGAGGTAACGGACATTGAACGTTCAGTTGAAGATGCTGAAGTCGTACATTCAACATTTGATGAACCACCTATTCATCACGTTAAAGTAGCCGAATTACTGCTCGAGCGTACTAAGCGCTTAGTAGAAATAGGTGAAGATGTCATCGTATTAATGGACTCAATTACGCGTCTTGCGCGTGCCTATAACTTAGTTATCCCGCCAAGTGGACGTACGTTATCAGGTGGTTTAGATCCAGCTTCACTTCATAAGCCTAAGCATTTCTTTGGTGCTGCGCGTAATATTGAAGCAGGTGGTAGTTTAACAATCTTAGCTACAGCTTTAGTTGAAACAGGTTCACGCATGGACGACATGATTTACGAAGAATTCAAAGGTACAGGTAATATGGAGTTACACCTTGACCGTCGTTTATCTGAAAGACGTATCTTCCCAGCAATTGACATCGGTCGTAGTTCTACGCGTAAAGAAGAATTATTGATTTCGAAATCAGAGCTCGATACGTTATGGCAACTGCGTAACATGTTTACAGATTCTCAAGACTTTACAGAACGTTTCTTACGTCGACTTAAGCGTTCTAAAGATAATAAAGATTTCTTTAATCAACTTCAAGAAGCGGCTAAAGACAGTACGAAGACAGGCAAGCCTATAATTTAATCTCTTTGAAAAGGATTTCCATATGGGGTTGCTTTTTAAAAGGTAAACCGATATAATACCTAAGTATTGGGTAAAAAACTCACAAATAACTCTGTTCCAGATGGTTCAGGGCAAAGGAGCTGAATAGAAATGAAACAAGGAATCCATCCAGAATACCGTAAAGTAATCTTCTTAGATACAACTACAAACTACAAATTCTTAAGTGGTTCTACAAAAATTTCTGATGAAACTATGGAATGGGAAGACGGTAACGAATACCCAGTAGTACGTTTAGACGTATCTTCTGATTCTCATCCTTTCTACACAGGACGTCAAAAATTCGCTGCTGCGGATGGTCGTGTGGAACGTTTCAACAAGAAATTTGGTTTCAAATCAAAAAACAACTAATTTGTTTAGGTTTGAAAAAGAAGCATGTTGAATATGGTGCAATTAAGCCGAACAAGAATGTCTTAACATTTTTGATTCGGCTTATTTTTTTACATAAGGGCATTAGATTAAAATTTAGAATTGAATATATTATGTTATAATAAAGCGATTATGTTTTTGGTAAAGGTGGAAACAATCATGTATGAGGCATACCATTCTGGTTGGATAGAATGTATTACTGGTAGTATGTTTAGCGGAAAGTCTGAAGAATTAATTCGACGCTTAAGACGCGGTGTATACGCTAAACAAAAGGTCGTCGTATTTAAACCAGCTATCGATAATAGATATCACGACGAGAAAGTTGTTTCCCATAATGGCAATGCAATCGAAGCAATCAATATTTCATCTGCGAGAGATATATTGTTACAAGATTTAGAAAGTGTTGATATTATAGGGATAGATGAAATTCAATTTTTCGAAGAGGAAATTGTACACATTGCAGAGAAACTAGCTGAGCGCGGTCATCGCGTTATTGTAGCAGGGTTAGATATGGACTTTAGAGGTGAGCCATTTGACCCAGTTCCTAAAATGATGGCAGTGAGCGAACACGTAACAAAGCTACAAGCTGTTTGTTCTGTATGTGGTGCTTCTTCAAGTCGTACACAACGACTCATCGACGGTAAACCCGCGAGATATGATGAACCAATCATTTTAGTTGGTGCTAATGAGAGTTATGAACCGAGATGTCGCGCACATCATGTCGTGATTAAAGAGGAATCTTGTAAGGAGGAAAATTAATGTTTGATCAATTAGATATAGTAGAAGAAAGATATGAACAATTGAATGAGTTATTAAGTGACCCTGACGTTGTTAATGATTCAGATAAGTTAAGAGCGTATTCTAAAGAACAAGCTGACTTACAAAAAACGGTAGAGGTCTATCGTCACTACAAACAAGTTAAAGAAGATATTTCTGAGATCGAAATCATGTTAGGTGAGACTAAAGACAAAGATGAAGTTGATATGCTTAAAGAAGAGCTAAGCGATCTTAAACCTCAAGTACCTCAACTTGAAGAAGAGCTTAAATTCTTACTTATTCCGAAAGACCCTAACGATGATAAAAACGTTATCATGGAAATCCGTGCGGCAGCAGGCGGTGACGAGGCTGCAATTTTCGCAGGGGACTTATTCCGTATGTATACACGTTATAGTGAGTCTATCGGTTATAAAACAGACGTCGTTGAAATGAACGCAAGTGACCACGGTGGTTATAAAGAAATCAGCTTTATGATCCAAGGTCAAGGTGCTTACTCAAAACTTAAGTATGAAAATGGTGCACACCGCGTGCAACGTGTACCTGAGACAGAGTCAGGTGGTCGTATTCATACATCTACTTCAACAGTTGCCGTATTACCTGAAGCAGAAGATGTTGAAGTCGAAATTCGTAACGAAGATATTAAAATCGATACGTACCGTTCAAGTGGTGCAGGTGGTCAGCACGTAAATACAACAGATTCAGCTGTACGTATTACGCACTTACCAACTGGAACGGTTGTAACGTCACAAGACGAGAAGTCTCAAATTAAGAACAGAGAAAAAGCGATGAAAGTATTAAAAGCGCGTGTTCATGATATGAAAGTTAAAGAAGAAGAAGCTAAATACGCATCAGAACGTAAGTCAGCTGTTGGTACAGGTGACCGTTCAGAACGTATTCGTACGTATAACTATCCACAATCACGTGTAACGGACCACCGCATTGGTTTAACGATTCAGAAGTTAGATCAAATTATGGAAGGTAAGTTAGACGAAATTATTGATGCACTGACAATGCATGAGCAAACTGAGAAATTGAAAGAATTGAATGATGGTCAACTTTAAGTCTCTTTTGGAAAAGCACCAAGCAATCGCTATAGAACATCAGGTCGATACGCACAGTGTCGAAACATTACTACTTGATTTAATGAACTGGAAATCCATCGATTACTTAATGCATCAAAGTGAAGACGTACCTGCTGAAGACGCACATCGGTTTGAAGTGGCTTTTGCTCGATTGGTAAAAGGCGAGCCAGTACAGTATATCGTGGGATTTCAAGAATTCTATGGTGAACGCTTTGTCGTGTCGAAAGACTGCTTAATACCACGACCTGAAACTGAAGAGGTTACGTTAAGTTTCCTTGAATCAGTGCGTGACGGGGATACCGTCGCAGACACCGGAACAGGCAGTGGTGCTATCGCGATTACGCTTAAACGGTTAAAGCCTGACTTGAATGTTATCGCAACGGATATTTGTGAACGAGCGCTCAAAGTAGCTGAAGACAACGCTAAACGACTCGAAGCGGATATCACGTTCTATCAAGGAGACGTCTTAAAACCACTGATTAACCAAGGCGTGAAATTGGACGGTCTAATTTCAAATCCGCCATACATTTCACGAGACGAAGTCGAAGTCATGTCGTCATCGGTACTTGAATATGAACCAGAAAGCGCATTATTCGCAGCAAATGATGGCTTACTCATCTATGAACGTATACTTCAGGATTTACCACAAGTGTTGAAAAAAGGTGCCGTTGTCGTATTCGAAATCGGCTATCTACAAGGCGAACGTCTGAAAGCTATGATTCAGAACATGTATCCGTCTACTCACGTTCAAGTGCTAAAAGATATGAATCAAAATGATCGCATCATTAAATTTAAATGGTAATTAAAAGTTATGTGTAGTTTTATGCTATACATAACTTTTTCTTATACGATAAGATAAAACATAAAGGAGGGATAATTCATGGAGACACGTATTTGGGATTTAAGCGACTATCAATCCAATGTCCAGGACTATCCACAATTAGAAGAAATCATTCAATGCTTTAATAACGGAGGTCTCGTATGTATCCCGACAGAAACAGTTTATGGACTCGGCGCAAATGCTTACGATGACGAAGCGATTACAAACGTATTTAAAGCGAAAGGGCGTCCTCAAGACAACCCACTCATCGTTCATATTCACGACTTGAGCCAATTAGATGCATTTACGACAAGCATCCATCCTGAGGCTCGAACTTTAATGAAACACCTATGGCCGGGTCCTATTTCATTTATTGTGCCATTAAAGCAAGGCGTTTTAAGCGAAGGTGTCTCAAGAGGGCTCGATTCAATCGCCGTTCGTATGCCGAGTGATGACGTATGTCGTCAAATATTGAAAGCCGTAGATTTACCAATTGCAGCACCAAGCGCTAATATTAGTGGCAGACCGTCACCAACCACATTTGAACACGTTTATCACGACATGGACGGTCGCGTAGATGGCATCATCCGTTCCATACAAAGTGAAGCTGGACTCGAAAGTACAGTCGTTGATTGTCGCACATTCCCATTTAAGATCGCACGACCTGGAGTCATCACCAAGCACATGCTTAATTCAATTGTGTCAGGATGTGTCGATATTAATGAACCGCTCTCCCTTGAAAAGCCCATTGCGCCAGGCATGAAATATAAGCATTACGCGCCTGATGTACCGTTAACGATATTGCTTAATGCGGGTTCAAAGCTACCTTTTGAAATGAATGATTGGCAGAAGGTTGCGTTCATTTATCCAGAGCGCTTACGAGATACGCTACCTCAAGATGCGATTTTCATTCCACTATGTAAGGATGAAACTGATATTACAGGTGCTAATCGAAATCTCTATGCATCCTTACATCAACTTGACGCATTACCATCCATTGAACAAGCGTTTATCTATGGATTTGACGGAAATGAAGATAATGAGGCAATCATGAACCGCATGGAAAAAGCAGCAAATTATAACATTATAAGGGGGGAGTAATGTGAAAATCGTATTTGTTTGTACAGGTAATACATGCCGTAGTCCGATGGCTGAAAGTATTAGTAAGAAAGTATTACCAGCGTCTGTAGAAGTTGTTTCACGTGGCGTGATGGCGATGGAAGGGGCATCAACGAGTGAATCTGTTTATGAGTTGTTAGAGGCGAATTCATATCCTGATCCAACGAAGTCCGCTTCCTTTAAAAAGGTAGATTTAGAGGCAGATTTAATTTTAGTCATGACACATGCGCATAAAGAACAACTTGAACATCTCTATGGTCCTCATAGCAATATACATGTCCTTAATGTATTCATAGAAGAGCCATACGAAGTGCAAGATCCGTACGGTGGTTCATTTGAAACATACGAACGCACATTCAAGCAACTTGAATCCTACATCATGAAAATGAAAACTAAACTAGCTAACGACAAGGCTTGAAATCCTTAAAACTTCATGAATTAGTATAAGTTGAACTTAAAATAAGTTATAATGTAGCTATAAAGCATATTCTAAAACTTATCATTAGGATACGCGGATGATGGAGGTGGATGTATGGAAGCTTTAGATCAATTAATTGAGGAACTGAACGCACAGGGCTTTTTCAAAGAGGGTGAAATGTGCATTATTGGATGTTCTACATCAGAGATTACAGGATCTAAGATAGGTACGAATAGTTCTATGGAAGTGGCAGAGACGTTATTTAATACGTTCAAAGCTGTTGAAAGAGATACAGGTGTTCACTTTGCCTTTCAAGGCTGCGAACATATAAACCGCGCAGTGACAATTGAACGACGTGATTATGACCCTTATACAATGGAGATTGTAGATGTTGTTCCAGCGCGTCATGCTGGCGGTAGTTTATCTACATATGCCTATCAGCACATGGACGAACCTGTGGTTGTTGAGTACATTAAAGTGCCAAAGGGTATTGATATAGGGCAAACTTTAATCGGTATGCACATTCATCATGTTGCGATTCCCGTACGTACGTCGGTTAAGTACATCGGAGACGCAATTGTATCCATAGCATCATCACGTCCTAAGAAAATAGGTGGAGAACGTGCGCAATACCAATAAATTTAAGTGAGGAGTTTATATATGTCATTTATTGAAAAACAAGATAAGGCAGTATACGACGCTATTCAAGACGAGTTTAATCGCCAAAACAATAACATTGAATTAATCGCATCAGAAAACTTTGTATCAGAAGCAGTAATGGAAGCACAAGGTTCAGTAATGACAAACAAGTACGCAGAAGGTTATCCTAAACGTCGTTACTATGGTGGTTGTGAATTTGTTGACGTTACAGAACAATTAGCGATTGACCGTGCTAAAGAATTATTCGGTGCAGAACATGCTAACGTACAACCACATTCAGGTTCTCAAGCGAACATGGCTGTATATTTAACTGCTCTAGAACAAGGTGACACGGTATTAGGTATGAACCTAAGCCATGGTGGTCACTTAACACACGGCGCTAAAGTGAACTTCAGTGGTAAAATGTTCAACTTCGTAGAGTACGGTGTTGATAAAGAAGGTGAAAGAATCGACTACGATGAAGTGTTACGTGTAGCTAAAGAAGAACAACCTAAACTAATTGTAGCAGGTGCTTCAGCTTACCCACGTGAAATTGACTTCAAGAAATTTAAAGAAATCGCGGATGAAGTTGGCGCTAAATTCATGGTAGACATGGCACACATCGCTGGTTTAATTGCTGCAGGTTTACACCAAAATCCAGTAGAATATGCAGACTTCGTTACAACTACTACACATAAAACTTTACGCGGTCCTCGTGGCGGTATGATTTTATGTAAAGAAGAATATAAAAAGCAAATTGATAAAACAATCTTCCCAGGTATCCAAGGTGGACCTTTAGAGCATGTAATTGCTGCTAAAGCAATCGCATTTGGTGAAGCTTTAAAACCTGAATTTAAAGATTACCAAGAACAAGTTATCAAAAATGCTAAGGCATTAGCTGAAACGCTAGCTGAGGAAGGTTTCCGAATCGTATCTGGCGGCACAGATAACCACTTAGTTGCAGTTGATGTTAAAGGCTCTGTAGGTTTAACTGGTAAAGTTGCTGAAGAGACTTTAGATGAAATCGGTATTACTTGTAACAAGAATGCCATTCCTTTCGACCAAGAAAAACCATTCGTTACAAGCGGTATCCGTCTAGGTACACCAGCTGCTACAACTAGAGGATTTGATGAGGAAGCATTCAGAGAAGTTGCTAAAATCATGAGCCTTGTATTAAAAAATCATGAAGATGAAGCAAAACTTAAAGAAGGCGAAGAACGTGTAAGAAAACTTACGCAAAAATTCCCTCTATACACAAAATAATCCGGAGGCATCATTATGGGAAAAGTTCATGTATTTGACCATCCATTAATTCAACACAAATTAAGTTACATTAGAGATGTAAGTACAGGTACGAAAGAGTTCAGAGAGCTTGTTGATGAAGTAGGCATGCTCATGGCCTATGAAGTTACACGTGATTTAGAATTACAAGATGTTGAAATTGAAACACCTGTAACTAAAATGACAGCTAAACGTTTATCAGGTAAAAAGCTTGCTTTCGTACCAATTCTAAGAGCTGGGCTTGGTATGACTCAAGGTATCTTAAACCTTGTGCCAGCAGCGCGTATTGGACATGTAGGTTTATATAGAGATCCTAAAACTTTACAAGCTGTCGAATACTTTGTGAAATTACCACAAGACATCGAAGAACGTGAAATCATTGTAGTAGACCCTATGCTTGCAACAGGTGCCTCAGCAATCGAAGCAATTAATTCGCTTAAAAAACGAGGTGCTAAACACATTCGATTCATGTGTCTGATTGCTGCTCCAGAAGGCGTTGAAAAAATGAAACAAGCACATGAAGATGTGGATATTTACATTGCGGCACTTGATGAAAAATTAGACGATCATGCTTATATCACACCTGGTTTAGGTGATGCAGGAGATCGTTTATTTGGAACAAAATAAAGTTAATTAAGGAGCCTATGTTATGAAGAAAATAATGACTATCTTTGGGACAAGACCTGAAGCGATCAAAATGGCACCACTTGTTTTACAACTAAAAAAAGATGAACAATTAGAGCCTATCGTTGTTGTGACAGCACAGCATCGTGAAATGTTAGATTCAGTACTTGAAACTTTTGATATCACACCTGATTATGACTTAGATGTTATGCAACCAGGTCAAACGTTATCTCAAGTTACATCAAAAGTATTGAATGGTTTAGAAGAAGTCATTCAAGAAGCTAAACCAGACATGATTCTTGTTCATGGTGATACGACAACTACTTTTGCTGGCGGCTTAGCTGCTTTTTATAACGAAGTAAGTATCGGTCACGTTGAAGCTGGTTTAAGAACATGGAATAAATATTCACCATTCCCAGAAGAAATGAACCGTCAAATGACAGGTATTATGGCGGATTTACATTTCGCACCTACAGATAAATCAGAACAAAACTTACTAAATGAAAACAAACCTCAGGAATCTGTAGTGATTACAGGTAACACAGCAATTGATGCGATGAATACAACTGTTAGAGACTCATACAAGTCAGAAATCATCGATAAACATGAAGATAAACGTATCATCTTGTTAACAGCGCATCGTCGTGAAAACCTTGGTGAACCTATGGAAAATATTTTTAAAGCGGTTAGACGCATCGTTGAAGAAGAAGAGGATACTGTAGTCGTTTATCCTATGCATAAAAATCCTAAAGTACGTGAGATTGCGAAACGTCATTTAGATGATCACGATCGTATCGAACTTATCGAACCGCTAGAAGTTATTGACTTCCATAACTTCGCACATCAAGCACACCTTATTCTTACAGATTCTGGTGGTGTTCAAGAAGAAGCGCCTTCTTTAGGTAAGCCTGTTTTAGTACTTCGTGATACTACAGAGCGCCCTGAAGGTGTAGAAGCTGGGACATTGAAGCTTGCTGGTACCGATGAAGAGGATGTGTATCGACTTACGAAAGAACTCTTAAACGATCAAGAGTTATATAAACGTATGAGTATTGCACAAAATCCATATGGTGACGGAAAAGCATCAGAACGAATTTGTGAAAATATTAAGTTTTATTACAATCTAATTTCTGAAAAGCCAGCACCATTCAAGGCAGAATAGCTCGAAGGTATAATTGTGTCAATTTTGTGAACGAAAGATTGCGATTCGTTAACCGTTTTCTTGATTGAATTGACACAATTTATACCCTATATTATTATGAAAATTGTATGAATGGAACGGCTTTCATAAATTTGTCTAACATGAGAAAAGAGGCGCTTATGAAATCCTTCGATTCGGTATTTAAACGATATATATTTTTTTATATTTGTTTAGTGGTAACGCTTACAATAATCTATATTTTCACGCTTCACAATCTTGTTTTAGGCCTCATTGTTGGAACAATTGCTTCTTTGATTAATACATATATATTTGAGATTTATCTTAGTCGAGCAACGAAAAACGACACAAGTAGGGTTTCAACAGGTAGTGTTTGGCGCTATTTAGTCGTGATTTTAGCGTGTTTAGTATGGGTTATTGGTACAGAACAATTTGTAAGTATCATAGGTATTTTATTTGGCATTTTAATCGCTTACATTTTAATCGTTATGCGACCAGTATTTAACAACATGAATAAGAATTGAATATTTGAAAAGAGGTGAAGACATGCAGCACGAAGATCCAATTGTTAGTTGGGATGTGTTTGGAATTAACATCACATTTAACCTATCATCCATCATGATGGTTATCATTACAGCAGCAGTTGTATTCCTTATTGCGATTTTATGTACCCGCAATTTACAGAAACGACCAACAGGTAAGCAAAACTTTATCGAATGGATATTCGATTTTGTTCGCGGCATTATCGAAAGTAACCTTGCTTGGTCAAGAGGAGGACAGTTTCATTTCCTAGCTGTTACATTAATCCTCTTTATTTTTGTAGCAAACATGCTTGGGTTACCTTTCCAAATTATTAATGGACATACGCTTTGGTGGAAATCACCTACAGCTGATGCCACGGTAACACTTACATTAGCTACATTAATGGTGCTTTTAACACATTATTATGGTATTAAACTTAAAGGTGCAAAAGGCTATGCTAAAGGGTTTGTTTCACCTTTCGCTATGTTATTACCAATTAACATCTTTGAAGAATTTGCATCAACATTAACATTAGGTCTACGTCTTTACGGTAATATTTATGCCGGTGAGATTTTACTAGGCCTATTAGCTAAGCTTGCATTCGTAGGTATGGGACTAGGTTTAATTGTAAGTATTCCAGGCCTTATTATTTGGCAAGGTTTCTCAATTTTCGTAGGTTCTATCCAGGCCTATATTTTCATTATGTTATCAATGGTATATATGGCACACAAAGTGGCAGAAGACCATTAATTATAAAAATTTGATTAATAATATATAAATAATTTAGGAGGATTTAAAACATGAATTTAATCGCAGCAGCAATTGCAATTGGTTTATCAGCATTAGGGGCAGGTATTGGTAACGGTTTAATCGTTTCTAGAACAGTAGAAGGTGTTGCACGTCAACCAGAAGCACGTCAACAATTAATGTCAATTATGTTCATTGGTATCGGTTTAGTTGAGGCACTTCCAATCATCGGTGTTGTTATCTCATTCATCGTAATGTTCATGAAGTAATAGTAGTTTGACTTTAAAGGCGAAGTCTTCAAAAGGGCTTTCGCCGTTCATTTTATGTAGATTGATACAATTTGATGAAAGGAGTGTACATAAACAGTGAATGCCAATTTATTCGTTCTTGGTGCAGCACAAGGTGGGGTACCATTCGGAACAGCTTTAGTTACGCTCATAACATTTATCATCTTACTTTTACTTCTTAAAAAGTATGCATGGGGACCATTAAAAAGTGTAATGGATGAACGTGAGCGTTCAATTAATAAAGATATTGACGATGCTGAACAAGCAAAAATTAATGCGCAAAAATTAGAAGAAGAAAACAAAGAAACACTTAAAAAGACACAAGATGAGGTTCACAGAATCTTAGAAGACGCGAAACAACAAGCTCGTAAACAACAAGAGGACATTATTCATGAAGCAAATGTTCGAGCTAACGGCATGATTGAAACTGCTCAAAGTGAAATCAACATGCAAAAAGAACGTGCATTATCTGATATTAACAACCAAGTATCTGAGCTATCTGTTTTAATAGCTTCTAAAGTTCTTCATAAAGAAATTTCAGAAAAAGATCAAAAAGCGTTAGTTGAGAAGTATATTAAAGAGGTAGGCGATAAGTAATGGCCAAGGTTGCTCAGAAATATGCTCAAGCACTTTTTGAGGTAGCAGAAAAGAACGATGCTATTGACGAAGTGTACGAAGCGTTTAGAGAAGTTTACAGAGGTACTCATGACGATATCTCTTTCTTTAGAAAGATTGATTTAGAACCAAAATTAACAGCAAGTGATAGACAAAAGATGATCAATGAAATTTTTAAAGACGTTAATGTATATGTACATAATATGTTAATGGTTGTTTCAAATCATCGTCATCTGGCATTAATTCCAGATATTTATGTAGCTTTCGAACAAGAATACAATGCAGCTCATCAGCAAGAACGTGCAGTGATTGAATCTGTGTATCCTTTATCTGATGACGAAATCGATGAAATCGGTAAAGCATTACTCGTTCGTACTGGTTTAAAGAAACTTATCTTAAGCAACGATGTTAACCCATCATTAATCGGTGGTGTTCGAGTTAAGATTGGAACAAAAGTCTTTGACGGTACAGTTCAAAATGACTTAGCAAATTTAGAAAAATCAATTAATAGAGCCAATTAAGAATAAAGAGGAGTGACATAGATGGCCATCAAAGCTGAAGAAATTAGTGCATTACTGCGCTCACAAATTGAAAATTATGAGTCAGAAATGTCTGTTACTGATGTAGGAACAGTTATCCAAATTGGTGACGGTATTGCATTAGTTCACGGATTAAATGATGTTATGGCTGGTGAACTTGTAGAGTTCCATAACGGTGTTCTAGGTTTAGCTCAAAACCTTGAAGAATCTAGTGTTGGTATCGTTATCTTAGGTCCTTACACAGACATTAAAGAAGGCGATGAAGTTAAAAGAACTGGAAGAATCATGGAAGTTCCAGTAGGGGAAGACTTAATCGGACGTGTTGTTAACCCATTAGGTCAACCAATCGACGGTCAAGGTCCAGTTAAAACTTCTAAAACAAGACCTATCGAGAAAAAAGCAACAGGTGTAATGGACAGAAAATCAGTTGATGAACCATTACAAACTGGTATCAAAGCAATCGATGCGTTAGTACCTATCGGTCGTGGTCAACGTGAGTTAATCATTGGTGACCGTCAAACAGGTAAAACGACAATCGCTATTGATACAATCCTTAACCAAAAAGACCAAGATATGATTTGTATCTACGTAGCTATTGGTCAAAAGGAATCAACAGTTCGTGCTAACGTTGAGAAATTACGTCAAGCAGGTGCTTTAGATTACACAATCGTTGTATCAGCATCAGCTGCACAACCTTCACCATTACTTTACATTGCGCCATATGCAGGTGTAACTATGGGTGAAGAATTCATGTTCAACGGTAAACAAGTTTTAATCATTTATGATGACTTAACAAAACAAGCTGCGGCTTACCGTGAACTTTCATTATTATTACGTCGTCCACCAGGCCGTGAAGCATACCCAGGTGACGTGTTCTACTTACATAGTAGATTACTAGAAAGAGCTGCGAAGTTAAATGATGAATTAGGTGGCGGTTCGATTACTGCACTACCTATCATCGAAACACAAGCAGGGGACATCTCAGCATACGTTCCAACAAACGTTATCTCAATCACTGACGGTCAAATTTTCTTACAATCTGATTTATTCTTCTCAGGTGTACGTCCAGCGATCAATGCAGGTTTCTCAGTATCACGTGTAGGTGGTTCTGCGCAAATCAAAGCGATGAAAAAGGTAGCTGGTACACTACGTCTTGACTTAGCATCATTCAGAGAGTTAGAGTCATTCGCACAATTTGGTTCTGACTTAGATGAAGCTACAGCAAGCAAATTAGAACGTGGTAAACGTACTGTAGAAATCTTAAAACAACCTCAAAACCGTCCAGTACCGGTTGAATACCAAGTACTAATCATCTTCGCTTTAACAAAAGGTTACTTAGATGATATTCCGGTTGAAGATATCACTCGTTTTGAAGAAGAAATTACTGAGTGGGCTAAAGTTAACGCTAGCGACTTACTTTCAGAAATTAAAGATACTGGTAAATTACCAGACGCAGATAAATTCGACAAAGCAATTACTGAATTCAAGAAAAGTTTCAAAGTCACTGAATAAATCTTAGTTTAATAAAAAGGTGGTGAGATAATGGCTTCACTTAAAGATATTGATTCACGTATAAAATCAACCAAGAAAATGAAGCAAATTACAAGTGCAATGAACATGGTATCTAACTCTAAACTTCGTAAAGCTGAACGTAATACTAAAACGTTCACGCCATACATGGAGAAGTTACAAGATGCTATAACTGCCATTGCTGGTGCTAATCAAACTTCTTCACATCCTATGTTAAACGAGCGTCCTGTTAAGCGAAGTGGTTACATCGTAATCACAAGTGATAAAGGTTTAGCGGGTGCTTATAGTGCAAACGTTATTAAAAAACTTGTACAAGATATTGAGAAGAAACATAACAGTAAAGAAGAATACACACTACTTGTATTAGGTGAGAATGGCGTAACGTTCCTTAAGAATAGAGGTTTTGAGATTGAATCATCAATGACTGAGATTCCTGATCAACCTTCATTTAAATCCATTCAAGCACTAGCTGAAAAAGCTATTGATTTATATAGTGAAGAGAAAATAGATGAATTATCTATTTATTACAGTCATTATGTAAGTGTACTTGAAAATAAACCGGTTAGTAAGAAAGTATTACCATTATCTCCGGAAGATTCTAGTCAAGGTCATGGTCAAATGTCTTCATATGAATTTGAACCTGACAAAGAAAGTATCTTAAAGGTAATTTTACCTCAATATATCGAAAGCCTTATCTATGGTACGATCTTAGATGCTAAAGCAAGTGAGCATGCCTCACGAATGACTGCAATGAAGAATGCAACGGATAATGCAACTGACTTAATTGATGATTTATCATTAGAATATAACCGAGCACGTCAAGCAGCTATCACACAACAAATTACTGAAATTGTTGGTGGTTCTGCAGCGTTAGAATAATAATTTAAAGGAGGCAAATAACATGGGAGTAGGCCGTGTAACTCAAGTTATGGGTCCTGTAGTAGATGTTCGTTTCGGACATAAAGAAATACCAGCGATTAATAATGCTTTAACATTAGAAGTTCCTCAGGAAGACGGACAAACGTCACTTTTAACATTAGAAGTTGCACTTCAACTTGGTGATGATGTTGTAAGAACAATTGCAATGGACTCAAGTGACGGTGTTAAACGTGGTGCAGAAGTAAAAGACACAGGTAAACCAATCAGTGTACCAGTTGGTGATAACACTTTAGGTCGTGTATTTAACGTTTTAGGTGACACGATTGATTTAGATGAAAAAATTGGTGACTCAGAACGTAGAGACCCAATTCACAGAGAAGCACCTCAATTCGATCAACTTTCAACTGAAGTTGAAATTTTAGAAACAGGTATTAAGGTAGTAGACTTATTAGCACCTTACATTAAAGGTGGTAAAATTGGTTTGTTCGGTGGTGCCGGTGTAGGTAAAACCGTTTTAATCCAAGAATTAATCAACAATATCGCCCAAGAACATGGTGGTATTTCAGTATTCGCTGGTGTTGGTGAACGTACTCGTGAAGGTAACGACTTATACTTTGAAATGAAAGACAGTGGCGTTATCGAAAAAACTGCCATGGTATTTGGTCAAATGAACGAGCCACCTGGTGCTCGTATGCGTGTAGCTTTATCAGGCTTAACAATGGCTGAATATTTCCGTGATGAAAAAGGTCAAGACGTACTTTTATTCATCGATAACATCTTCAGATTTACGCAAGCAGGTTCTGAGGTATCAGCGTTACTTGGACGTATGCCTTCAGCCGTTGGTTACCAACCAACACTTGCTACTGAGATGGGTCAATTACAAGAACGTATCACTTCAACTAACAAAGGTTCTGTAACATCTATCCAAGCGGTATTCGTACCTGCCGATGACTATACTGACCCTGCACCTGCTACAGCGTTCGCTCACTTAGATGCAACAACTAATTTAGAACGTAAATTAAGTGAAATGGGTATCTACCCAGCCGTTGACCCATTAGCATCTACTTCAAGAGCATTAGAACCAGCTGTTGTTGGTGAAGAACACTATGACGTAGCACGTCGTGTTCAATCAACATTACAAAAGTATAGAGAATTACAAGATATCATCGCTATCTTAGGTATGGATGAATTATCTGAAGAAGATAAGAAGACGGTTGAGCGTGCAAGACGTATTCAATTCTTCTTATCACAAAACTTCCACGTAGCTGAACAATTCACTGGTCAAAAAGGTTCTTATGTACCAGTTAAAGATACTGTTAATGACTTTAAAGAAATCTTAGAAGGTAAATATGACCATATTCCAGAAGATGCTTTCCGTTTAGCTGGTGGCATTAATGATGTATTAGCTAAAGCGAAAGACATGGGTGTGGAAGTATAAACAATTAGGAGGCATGGATAATGAATACATTAACCCTTGAAATCGTAACTCCTAATGGATCGGTTTATCAAAAAGAAAATGTTGAACTTGCAGTACTTCAAACGACTGCAGGCGAGATGGGTGTCATGCATGGACATATTCCAACAGTGACACCGCTTAGGGTAGGTCACATTAAAGTTAACTTTGATAACGATTCGGACTTTATAGCTGTCACAGAAGGCTTTGCCGAAATTAGACGCGATAAAGTCAACATCCTTGTTCAAACAGCTGAAACTGCTGATGAAATTGATGTTGAACGCGCTAAGTCAGCTAAACAACGTGCAACATTCTATTTAGACGGTGATAAAGCCGATACGGATATTAACCGTGCTCAACGTGCTTTAGAACGTGCGAATAATCGTATTGAAGTTGCTAAATTTAAATAATTGACTATTAAAAAGGTTTGGATGTAACTCATCCAAACCTTTTTTTGAGTTATTTTCATAATCGTTTATTAAAGATAAGGCGAAATGTCATTTAAACAGTAATATTTTTAATTTTGAAGCATAAAATATATCATTTAGCGCTATAATCGTGTAAAATGAGAAACAGAAAATCTGTTAAGGAGTGCAAAATATGGCGTATTTAGGGCAATATGCATTAATCAGTTTAGTAATGCATGTCATTTGTATATGTATAGCGTATTGGGCACTGCATGCGATTAGGCTTGACCAATGGTTTAAAAAAGGTTACAATGCACAGATTCAAGTATGTATGATATTTATAGCAATACTACTAGGTACTAGTGTAAGTAATTTTATAGTGGATTTACTCAAGTATTCATCTCAAATACAGCACCTTTTTTAAGTGGCTTTTGAAATGAAGAATAAATGAAATTTACATAAATTTAGAACATACTTATTTCTTTAACAGATATAGAAAAACGAATGAGAAGTAATAAGTGGAGGCATAAATATGGATAGAATAGTTATTAAAGGCGGAAATAAATTAGAAGGTAGTGTTAAAGTAGAGGGCGCTAAGAATGCCGTACTACCTGTTCTAACTGCCTCATTATTAGCGAGCAAAGGTGAAAGTAAGTTACTAAATGTACCTGAGCTTAGCGACGTTACGACGATCAATAACGTACTTAAAACGTTAAATGCATCAGTATATTATGATGTGAAGAATAAATCAGTAGAAGTAGATGCTACGCATAAACTTAATGAAGAAGCACCTTATGAATATGTAAGTAAAATGCGTGCAAGTATCCTAGTTATGGGTCCTTTATTAGCGCGTTTAGGATATGCGAAAGTAGCATTACCAGGTGGTTGTGCAATCGGTACACGCCCAATTGAACAACATATTAAGGGATTTGAAGCGCTAGGTGCTGATATTCATCAAGAAGGCGGCTTCATCTTTGCTGAAGCGAAGGACGGTCTAATCGGAACTGACATTCACTTTGACTTCCCAAGTGTAGGCGCGACACAAAACATTATTATGGCTGCTTCTTTAGCAAAAGGCAAAACAGTTCTTGAAAACGCTGCTCGTGAGCCAGAAATTGTTGACTTAGCTAATTATATTAACGAAATGGGCGGTAATATATCTGGAGCAGGCACGAATACGATTATTATTAACGGCGTTGAAGAATTAACAGGCGTTACACACTCTATCATTCCTGACCGTATTGAAGCTGGTACGCTCATGATTGCTGCAGCGATCACACGAGGAGATGTACTCGTACAAGGCGCGATTAGAGAGCACATGACAAGCCTAGTTTATAAATTAGAAGAAATGGGCGTTGAATTAGACTTCTTAGATGAAGGTATCCGTGTTCGAGCTCAAGATACATTACAACCAGTTGACATTAAGACGTTACCGCACCCTGGCTTCCCTACAGATATGCAATCTCAAATGATGGCATTATTATTAACTGCAGAAGGTCATAAAATTATTACTGAAACTGTATTTGAGAACAGATTTATGCATGTTGGAGAATTCCAACGTATGAACGCACGCATTTCCGTAGAAGGTCGTAGTGCTAAAATTGAAGGACGAAGTGAATTACAAGGTGCTAAAGTGAAAGCAACCGATCTAAGAGCGGCGGCAGCACTTATTTTAGCTGGGTTAGTTGCTGATGGCGTAACTGAAGTGACGCAATTAAAACATTTAGACCGTGGCTATGTTAACTTACATGGTAAGCTTAGAGACTTAGGTGCTAATATTAAACGTGTAAACGATTAATTAAAGGGTTGATTGATAATGAAACAGTTCAAGTTATTATGGTCATATGCATCTTTTAAACTACTCATTATTGTAATTCTTATGGTACTTTTATTTATTGTAGGAATTGCAATAGGTTTTATTATCAATCACCAAAGTATTTCTGATATATTTAATTTTGAAACATGGCATTATTTAATAGAAATTCTATTTAAGTAATTTCGGAGGTCTCTATTATGGAAACAATTTTCGATTATAATGAAATTAAAAACATTATCCCACACCGTCAACCATTCTTATTAATCGACAAAGTTGTAGGTTTTGAAGAAGGTCAAAAGTGTGTAGCGATTAAACAAGTATCTGGTAACGAACCTTTCTTCCAAGGTCACTTTCCTGATTACGCTGTTATGCCTGGTGTATTAATCACTGAAGCATTAGCTCAGACAGGTACGGTAGCACTTTTAAACAATGAACAAAACAAAGGTAAAATTGCATTATTTGCAGGCATCGATAAATGTCGCTTTAAGAAACAAGTTGTTCCTGGTGATACACTTGAATTAGAAGTTGAAATCACTAAAATGAAAGGGCCTATCGGAAAAGGTAGTGCTAAAGCTACTGTAGATGGCCAATTAGCTTGTTCATGTGAAATTACGTTCGCATTACAAGATGCATAATAAAAA
>NZ_JH815597.1:63066-70513 GCF_000298075.1 Staphylococcus massiliensis CCUG 55927
AATAAAAAGTGGTTAGGATATTCGTCCTAACCACTTTTTTTATACACGTTCATCTTTAAGTCTTGGTTTAGATTGCATCATGCGTTTAAAGGTCGTCACAAGTTCTTCACCGTCTTTACCTTCATCAACGAGTTGCTCTAATAAATTTTCCGCATAAACTTGTCGTAATGTATAGATATGACACTCAAAAACCACTGATATCGTATCTTCTAGCTTTGTAATATGTTTAATCGTCGCATCAAATAATGCTGGATCGTTTGAAGGTCTAGTGATAACTACCCTGATATCTAATAACGTTTCATCATCCATATACGCTTTCATTGTTTCATAATGAATGTCAGAAAGAACGATTTCAAGTAACCATCCTGTTCCACTATTCTCTTTATTTATAATGACGCCATCTTTAATTTCATATTCATTTATTCTTTCATCATCTGTAATAATTTGAAATCTTACTGCTTTGAAGGTTTTCATGTTAATCACTTCCCATAACAAAAGTTAAAAGTTTACGAAAAATTAGATTCTGTAACCATTATAACGCATTTTTTGTCTGAAAACTCAAATTTTCCCTGATTTTGAGTGAATTTAAGTCCGAAAATGGATTTTTTGCACTTTGACGGCTTATACATAAATCTTACATAATATCGAAAAGGAGGTGCCTCAATGATTAATAAAATTGTAATCGTAGGCCGTATAACTAAGGATCCACAGCTTTTTGAAAAGGAGGATAAACGCGTAGTTTCGTTTTGTGTAGCAACTGAACGAAATTATAAAAATGAAGATGATGAAATGATTTATGATTTTCATTTATGTAAAGCTTTCGGTAAGACAGCAACAAATATTAAAAAGTATACGAAACAAGGTTCTATCGTAGGCGTTACTGGGCAAATGCAAACTAGACAATATGAGAAGGATGATAAAAAACATTATAGTACTGAACTGGTAGTTGATACGATTAAATTTATGTCACCATTAAATCCCAAAAAAGATCAGAAACCGAAAAAAGAAACAGATGATCTGGAACAAATTCTTTCAACGGTTTCAACAAATTAACTTAATGATGATGTATATTATTACAATATAATTACAAAAATTGTTTCTATAATATGAAAACTTTAACGATATAGCGTTGCATGATGGAATTCAGCGAAAAATATCGTATTAAGAAACTAATAATTTTTTATAATTAGTATTAACTCAAAATAGATTTCGTTATTTACTTGTAACTTCAAATCAATAATCTTTTGATACGATGAATGTAGCAAAATAAGTCATTGAATAAAACCTATGTGGGAGGATTTTTTGATGAAAAAATTATTTGTAGCTTCAACAGCGACAGCAGCACTATTAGCAGCTGGTATCGGAGTTAATGAAGAGGCACACGCAGGTGGAACAAATTCAGGACAAGAAGCTAACACAGACGTTCAAAACGATGGTGTACACAAATTAGTATGGGGAGACACTTTAAGTGAATTAGGTGTTGAATACAATGCATCAGTTCAAGAATTAATGGATTGGAACGAATTATCATCAGATTTAATCTATGCTGGCGATGACTTAATCGTTGATGAAAACGTTGCAGCACAAACAAATCATGAACAAGAAGAAGTTGCAGTAGCGAATCAACAAGCTGCACAACAACAAGCAGTAGCAGAACAACAAGCAGTAGCAGAACAACAAGCAGCAGAGCAACAAGCAGCGGCAGAACAACAAGCGGCAGCAGAACAACAAGCGGCAGCAGAACAACAAGCAGTAGCACAACAACAAGCAGCAGAACAACAAGCAGCAGAACAACAAGCGGCAGAACAACAAGCGGCAGCAGAACAACAAGCAGCAGAGCAACAAGCAGCGGCAGAACAACAAGCAGTAGCACAACAACAAGCAGCTACTCAAAACGTTCAAATTCCTGCACACTTACAAACTATCGCGCAACGTGAATCAAACGGTGACCCAACAGCTATTAACCCTACATCAGGTGCAGCAGGTAAATATCAATTCTTACAATCTACTTGGGACTCAGTAGCACCAGCTGAATACGTTGGTGTTTCTCCAGCACAAGTACCAGAACACGTTCAAGATGCAACAGCAGTAAAATTATATAACAATGGTCAAGGTGCACATCACTGGGTAACTGCATAATATATATCGTATTTTCAGGCACGGGACAAATCAATGTCTCGTGCTTTTTTGCGTTCTTTTATAGAATGTCATCGCTATAAACCCCTTAATAAAGGTGAAAGTATCGAGTGCGATTTCTTTAGAAAAGTCCAATATTTAGAAACTCTAATAAATAATAAATACAATTTTTAGTTTAAACTATAAAATAATTTCCGGTGTAATACATATGTAAAAAAAGACTTTTATCTTTTATGTGTCTGTAATATGTTTGAAAAAATAATGTGTTAAATTAAATGCAGTAATAAATTTAAAGGCTAAAATCATTACTTTATGGGAGGAAACCTTAAATTATGAAAAAGTTTATCGCATCATCAACTTTAGCTTTAACTTTAGGTGTTACTGGCGTAACTGCTGGTCAAACAGCTGAAGCAAGCGAATACACTGTAAACCAAGACAAATTAGTTAACTTAGCTTTATATCACCAAGACCAATTAAATAACGCACCAGTTCAAGAAGGTGCATACAATATTAACTTTAACTGCAACGGATTAAACTATAGCTTCGTATCTGACGGTACTTACTGGGCATGGAGCTATGGTGCAGGTGAACAAGACGCTTCAAAATTATTACCAGGATACAAAGCAGACGTTAAAACATCTGCAGTTTCTTATGAAGCGCCAAAAACTACTCATACACAATCATACAATCAAGTAAGTAATACGACTTCAAATGTAACAACATCTACAACTACTTACCAAGCACCACAAGTTACTCAAGCACCAGTTCAAAGACAAGTTCAAACACAAGCTGTTTCAACTGGCGGTTCAGTATATGATCAATTCATCGCTGCTGGTGGTACTGATTCTATGTGGAGAAATATCGTATTACCTGAATCTGGTGGTAATCCTAATATCGTAAGCCTGTATGGTTACCGTGGTTTAGGTCAAACTAAAGAACACTGGGGTACAGGTTCAGTAGCTTACCAAACTCAAGGTATGCTTAACTACGCTGTACAACGTTACGGTTCAGTAGAAAACGCTGTTAACTTCCGTTTAGCTAACAATTGGTGGTAAGCCGACTATAAAAGATCTGGATTTATTCCGGGTCTTTTTTTTATGAGCAAATAAGCTACCTATTGTAAAAATACGTCAATCAAGCCTTTTTAAAGATTGATAATTTGAATCGGACAACAATGTCTGTTAACTTTAAATTGAAGACAATAAAAGACTGCTAGGGGTGCCGAATAGGCTGAGATAGTTTTACTAAACCCTTTCGAACCTGATTTGGTTTATACCAACGTAGGAAAGTAGTCAACGTATTCATGAGTCGGAAAGAATAACAAATGACAATGCGTTAGACTGCTTTTAAAGAGCAGTCCTTTTAAATATACAAATAGAAAGGATGCATAATCATGTCATTTGCAAAAGAACTTAAAGAGAAAGCAGAACCAATTGTAGAGGCAATTTACAAAGATCCGTTTATTCAAAAGATGATTGAAGGCGAGCTTGATAAAGAAGCAGTTAAACATTACCTTCAAGCAGATTCACGTTATTTAAACGAATTTGCAAAGATTTATGCATTATTGATTCCTAAGGTTGATTCAAAAGAAGAAATTCAATTTTTAACAGAACAAATTAATTTTGCGAGCTCAGGCGAAGTTGATGCGCACATCACGTTAGCTGAATATGTAGGCGAATCATATGAAAGCATCATTGAAAAAGGGGAATGGTTCCCAACAGCAGACCACTATATTAAGCATATGTATTACAACGCTTATGCTTTTGATAATGTGGCGTACACAATTACTGCAATGGCGCCATGCCCATATGTATATCAACAAGTAGGTAAACGTGCGATGAAAGACCATCAATTTAGTGATGATAATCCATTTAAGAAATGGTTTGAATTCTATGATACTGAGATGGATCCGCTTATCGAACAAATTGATTCATGGTTAGACGAACGTACTCAAAATATGACTGACGAAGAGAAGCAAGTTCTTGAAAAGAATTTCTTACAAAGTGCGAATCATGAAAGACGCTTCTTCAACATGGCATACAATAAAGAAGAATGGAACTATGGAGGTTAAATGATGAGAAAACCTAAAATAGCTTTAACGATTGCAGGTACAGATCCGACTGGCGGCGCTGGTGCGATGGCAGACTTAAAGTCATTCCATGCTTGCGGTGTCTATGGTATGGCAGCCTTTACAAGTGTCTTAGCTCAAAATTCTAAAGGTGTTCAACATATTCATAACTTAGAGGTAGACTGGTTAGAAGAACAACTTGAAAGTGTCTTCACAGACGAGGTACCGCACGCGATGAAGACGGGCATGATTCCAACGAAAGAAATGATGGAAGTAATCGCTTCTTACGTTAAGAATTATCAAATTCCGTATGTAATCGATCCAGTCATGATTGCTAAAAGTGGCGATTCACTCATGGACGATAAAGGTAAATCTGAACTTCAAAATATTTTATTACCGCTTGCAGACGTAGTGACGCCTAATATACCAGAAGCTGAAGAAATCGTTGGTTTTAAGCTTGATAGTGAAGAAAAAATTCATCAAGCAGGCAAAGTATTCATTGAAGATATTGGTTCTAAAGGCGTTATTATCAAAGGTGGTCATTTAGAAGGTAATGCAACGGACTACCTATTTACGAAAGATCAATCTTATACGTTCGAACAAGAACGTTATGATACCAAGCATACTCATGGTACAGGTTGTACATTTTCAAGTGTGATAACAGCTGAGCTTGCTAAAGGTAAAACGATGTATGAAGCGGTTAAGAAAGCGAAATCCTTCATCTCACTAGCTATTAAATACACACCTGAAATTGGCCAAGGTCGTGGCCCTGTTAATCATTTTGCTTATCAGAAATTAAAGGGGTTAGATGATGAATAAATTACTTGAACTTCGTGAAAAGGCACCACTCGTAGTTTGTTACACAAACGACGTTGTAAAAAACTTTACTGCCAATGGTCTATTAAGTTTAGGTGCCAGTCCTGCTATGAGTGAAGCAGTAGAGGAAGCTGAGGACTTTTACAAAGTGGCAGATGCTTTGCTCATTAATATTGGTACGATGACAAAAGATAAAAGTAACGTCATGTTAGAACTCGGTAAAATCGCAAATCGTGTAGGCGTACCTGTTGTCTTTGATCCAGTAGCGGTTGGTGCATCATCATTTAGGAAATCCTTTGTGCGTAAATTCTTAGATGACGTTGATGTGAGTGTCATTAAAGGGAATGCTTCAGAAATTCTGACACTAATTGATGAAACGACTACGATGAAAGGTACAGATAGTAGTCAGGATTTAGATAGCATTAAAATTGCACAAGAAGCCTATAAGCAGTATAATACGGCTATCGTTTTAACTGGTAAGGAAGATGTTATTGTCCAAGACGGAAAAACGATTGTGCTTAAAAACGGTTCTGAAATGTTAACTAAAGTTACAGGTGCAGGTTGCTTATTAGGTGCTGTAGTCGCAAGCTTTTTACTTCGAGAAACACACCCGAAACTTGATGTGTTAAAAGAAGCGGTATCTGTATTTAACATCGCAGCAGAACAAGCTGAGATGACTGAAGGTGCCACGCTTCCTGGTACATTTCAAGTAGCTTTAATTGACGAACTCAACCGTTTAGGCGAAGAGACTTATAAAATGGGGCTTATAGAGAAAGAAGTGTGACTCATGTTTCATAGAGAACAACTTAAATTATATTTTATTTGTGGAACACAAGATGTTAAGTCTGGTGCTACCATTAAAGATATATTAAAGGAAGCACTAGAAGCGGGCATCACGATGTTTCAATTTCGTGAAAAAGGTGAGGGCGCGTTAACAGGTGACGTTAAACGTGAACTCGCTCTCGAACTACAATCATTATGCCAAGATTATCAAGTACCTTTCATTGTTAACGATGATGTAAAACTCGCTCAGGATATTGATGCGGACGGTATTCATGTAGGTCAAGATGACGAGGATGTCAGCGCATTTTACCGTGACTTTGAGGATAAAATTGTTGGTCTTAGCGTTGGTAACTTTGAGGAGTATGATCAATCTGACTTAACGCATGTTAACTATATTGGTGTTGGGCCTGTTTATACAACATTTTCAAAGCCTGATGCGAAGATGCCAGGTGGCGTTACACGAATTCGTAAAATGAGAGAGTATGATACGGAAATTCCTATTGTAGCAATAGGGGGTATTCATGAAGAGAACATTGCACCTATTATACAACAAGGTGCCGATGGTGTAGCGACGATTTCTTCCATTACGAAAAGCCAAAACATTAAAGAAACAGTTCAAAGATATCTCGAACAAATGAAATGATTAGCAAAATGTTAATTTTTGTTTCACACTCAACATTTGTATGATAGAATTATTTCTATGTGATTAATACAATTGAGGTGGAAAAATGAAGAAAAAAGCGTTACTACCTATGTTGTTAGGTGTAGTGGTTCTTTTAGCAGGTTGTGACTACTCGAAGCCTGAGAATAGAGACGGATTCTTTTTTAACACGTTTGTTCAGCCTATGGATAACTTAATCCACTGGCTTGGTGGTATGCTTGGTAACAACTATGGTTTAGCAATTGTTTTACTTGTATTAGCAATTCGTTTAATCTTATTACCTTTTATGTTATCAACTTATAAGAATTCTCATATGATGCGCGAGAAAATGAAGATTGCGAAACCTGAAATGAACGAAGTTCAAGAGAAGGTTAAGCGCGCGCGTACACAAGAAGAAAAAATGGCCGCAAACCAAGAAATGATGAAGGTTTATAAGAAATATGATATGAACCCTGTTCAAAGCATGATGGGTTGTTTACCAATTCTTATTCAAATGCCTGTTGTAATGGGCTTATATTTCGTACTTAAATTCCCATCAGACGGCGGTATTAAAGAATTCCCTGATTTCTTATGGTTTAAATTAACAGAACCTGATATCGCGATTACAATTATCGCGGGTGTTCTTTACTTCATCCAAGCTTATGTATCAAGTTTATCTATGCCTCAAGAGCAAAAGCAAATGGGTTATATGATGATGATTATTTCACCAATCATGATCATTTGGATTTCATTTACTTCTGCAGCGGCATTAGGTTTATATTGGTCAGTCAGTGCGGCATTCTTAGTACTTCAAACTTACTTAGCTAACCAATACTATGGTAAGAAAGCTAAAGAAGAAGTTGCACCTATGATTGAGAAGTTTGAACGTGAGAAGAAAGATGCTAAGAAAACAGGCAAGAATACGAAAGTAGTTTCAAAAAATAAATCTAAGAAGAAAAAATAATAAGCACAATAATTAGACGCGACTTCGATAGTCGCGTCTC
>NZ_JH815597.1:71145-90324 GCF_000298075.1 Staphylococcus massiliensis CCUG 55927
GAGACGCGACTTCGATAGTCGCGTCTTTTTCTATAATATTGGAGATATAAGTTTACTCATAGCTTCTTTGATTTTGATTATAGTGCCACGTTGTTCGTAGCGTTCTTGAGTAAGAGGTTTTGATACTTCAAGGTCCTTTTCAAATGCTTCACGAAGTTGTTGGGTTATCGATTCACTATAAAGAAAGGCATTAACCTCAAAGTTAAGAGTGAAACTACGATGATCCATATTTGCTGTACCAACACTTGCTATCTCATCATCAATGAGTACAACCTTTGAATGTAGGAAACCATCTTCATAGGTATATACCTTAACGCCTGCCTCTAATAAATCAGCGACGTTTTGATACGTTGCCCAATAAACAAAGGGGTGATCAGGTTTACATGGTATCATCACTTTAACATCAACGCCGCCAAGTGCAGCAATCTTAATCGCATCCATGAACGATTGGTCTGGGATGAAATATGGTGTTTGAATATAGATAGATGATTTAGCCATAGATATCATCTTCATGTAACCATATTTAATTTGTTCCCAAGATTCATCAGGTCCACTTGAAGCGATTTGAATGCCTGTTGTAGTATGCACATCGACATCAGGGAAATATTTATCGTCGTAATTAATGCTGTCACGTGATGATTGAGAGTTCCAATCCGTTATAAAACGTAATTCAAGCGCGTTAACCGCATCACCATGTATTCTAAGGTGTGTGTCACGCCAATTACCAAATTTCTTAGATAAACCGAGGTATTCATTACCTACATTAAACCCGCCAACGTATCCAATTTCACCATCTATTGTTACTATTTTGCGGTGGTTACGGTTGTTCATGCGCAAATTAATGAGCGGTAATTTTGATGGGAAGAAAGCAGCTACTTTACCGCCTTTAGCCTTAAATTTCATAAAGTCACGCATCGTCAGTACACGTGAACCCATATCATCATAAAGCATTTTAACTTCCAAACCTTCTTCCAATTTTTCTGTTAAAGCCTCGATGATACGATTACCTAACGAATCATTTCTAAAGATATAATACTGTATATGGATATATGTTTTCGCATTTTTAATATCCTTTAAAAGCGCTTCAAATTTATCATTACCATTCGTAAATATTTGAACTTCATTAGATGTTGTAAAGAACGCAGAGTTATTAAATAACAACATTTGAATCATGTCGCGATAGTGAACAAGATGTTTCTCGCGTTGCGTATAAGCGTTATTCATTAATGCTTCTAATTGTTCATTTACGATATCTTCTAAACCAATTTTATCTTCTTCATTAACCTTAAATGTGTCTCGATTTTGGATTTGTCTGCCGAAAAGCAAATAAAGAATAAATCCAATGATTGGAAATAAAACAAGAACTAATAACCAAGCCCATATTGATCCAGCACTTTTACGTTCCATAAAAATAATCGTAAAAGCAAAGGCTAAGTTTAAAATAAAGGCGCATATCAAGATGATATTAAACACCAAATTTGTATGAGACACAGATAAGCCGTATAAGTCTACCATGTCTGACCTCCTGATTGTTTTTACAAATTTCTTTGGAAGACATTTTAAAATAGTGTAATGGGGTATATCTTAAATAGAAGTGTTTTATCACAAATCAAACGCCTCTAATGAAAATATTGTACCATGAATCGCATGTTCAAGCACTTGACCACCTGCTACTACAAGGATAAAATTAATTTATAAACGATGAGTAGGGGTGCAATCATGTCAAATATAGATAAAGCTCAACATTCTGAAGAAGTTAAAGCTAATCTTAAATCAAGATTGAATCGTATCGAAGGTCAAGTGCGTGCGATAAATCGAATGATTGATGAGGATGTTTATTGTGACGATGTGCTCACACAAATTAGAGCAACACGTTCAGCGCTCAATAGTGTAGCAACTAAATTGTTAGATCATCACATGAAAAGTTGCATCCTTCATAAGATTGAAGATGGTCAACAAAACGAGGCTATGGAAGAATTACTTGTAACTTTTAATAAGTTAATGAAAGATTAGGGTGAACCTTATGCAACAAGCAACGATTAAAGTTTCAAACACGTTAACGCACGACGATGAAGCACAAATTATTTCTCATTTAAAGGCGTTAATTGGTGTTAAAGAGATTAATGTGAATGAGACTTCAATTGATATCTCATTTGAAACACCTGCTAATCTCAATACTTTAGAAAAAGAAGTCTATGATTTAGGTTATAATATTATATCTTAGGAGTGAATATCATGAACGAAGAAGTTTTAAGAGTAGATGGCATGAGCTGTGCACATTGTAAACAAGCGGTAGAGCAATCAGTAGGTGCTTTACAAGGCGTTAAGAAAGTAACAGCAACACCTGAAAAAGATGAAGTAGTTGTATCTTTTGAAGATCCAGCTTCAATTAATGGTATTAAAGGTGCTATTGAAGACGCAGGATACGAAGTTGTTTAATCGATTCAATGAGGTCTGTGACGCGTAATTCATTAAGGTCACAGACCTTTTTAATATGGTTACATATCTGTTAGTTTCTGCAAAAAGTTAAATTCTTGTTCAATAATTTGTTAATAAAGTATGAAAATTTTGAAATTGGGTAGTTATATGACGCAAATTAGGGTAGAATAAAGATAATCTGGAGCGAATTTGAGGTGTTGATATGAGCAAAAATAAAGATAAAGTTCAAAATGTAGTGAAACTTTTATCATCATTAGGCGTTAATATCAAAAAGACAAAATCACGACTAGAGATTATGAGAACCTTACCAAGTACTTCAACGAATCAATTAAAATAATTGTAGGTCTTTTTGAAGGTACAAGGCGTTCTAAGAAATGGAATGACGTTATTTCATTACAAAAATAAGGTGCACCGTACATGGTCTATTATGTATGATGCACCTTTTTCTAATGTCTATTTCTTTAATCTTGAAAATGCTTTGTTAGGTTCATATGGTTTTGACTCATGGTAGTAAATCGATAGGATAACACCGATGCCGGTCATTAAACTCCATAGAGCACTACCACCATAACTAACGAAAGGTAATGGAATACCCGTAATCGGTAGTAGTTGTATCGTCATACCCACATTTTGAAGGATATGGAAAAGTAACAAAGCAGTATAACCAATAATGAATGTTTTATTGAACGCTGAGTTATTCTTTAAAGCTAATCTTACAAGGTGTAACAGCAAACCTAAGAAAACGAGTAATATTAGAACTGATCCAATAAAGCCAAGCTCTTCACCTATAACCGAGAAGATGAAATCGGTATGGTTCTCTGGAATGTAAACTTCACCAGAATTGATACCTTTACCGACAAGTTGTCCTGAACCTATGGCTTTTAAAGATTCGGTTAAGTGATAACCGTCGCCTGAGCTAAATGTATAAGGATCAAGCCAAGAATTAATACGTCCTAGTTGGTAAGTTTTAATACCTGAAATATTTTCAAGAAGACTCGGTTTGAAAATGATGGATAAGATTAACGAAGCACCGATAACAATCGCTGTGATAAATATCGGTCCGAGTATCTTCCAGGAAATACCACTAACGATAAAGATTCCAGCTAAGATCGCACAAATAACTAGTGTTGTACCTAAGTCATTCTGTAGGAGAATGAATAACATTGGTGGTACTGCGACAGCTAATATCTTAAGAATCAATTTAACATCTGTCTCAAGTGAGCGATTAAATGTGAATTTATTATGTTGTGAGACGACTTTAGCTAAAGCTAGTATTAAAACGATCTTCATGAATTCTGATGGTTGTACACTTATGGGTCCTAGTTTATACCAACTTTTAGCACCATTAATAGTCGGGGTAAGTGGTGTACTCGGTAAAATGAGTAAACCTAAAAGTAGAATCATCAAGATTCCGTATAGTATGTAAGTCATACCTTTGAGTCGTTTCGGTGATACCATCATAATCGCATAAGCGATGAGGCCACCGAGTATGTAATAAAGAATCTGTCTAACTCCGAAGTCTGAACTATATTGTCCGCCGCTCATGGCTGAATTAATGATAATGACGCTGATCACACAGAGCGTTGTTAACAGGCCAATGAGCACCCAATCAATACGTTTGAAAATACTCTTATTCGCTAACTTTTTAATAGACTTCATAAGGAACTCCTTTAAAAACGATTTCTCTTTAATAATTATAATATGATTGTACAGTAGAACACAGTAATTTGCTATAAAGAGAATTACTAAAATAAGAATATTTCTTACATGCATATCACCTCATAATCATGCTAAAATATAATTTAAGCTTAATATTATGGAGGAAGTCGGATGAGTAAAGAAAATATTTGTATCATCTACGGAGGAAAAAGTGCTGAACATGAGGTTTCTATTTTTACAGCACAAAACGTTTTAAATGCGATTGATAAATCTAAATATATGGTAGATATTATTTTCATCACGAATGATGGTGAATGGAAAAAGAAAGAAAATATCACTGATGAAATCAAAGATATTGAGACATTAAAATTAAACGATGTTGAAGAAGGTGCCATCTCTGAACTTTTACTGAAAAGCAGTGAAGGCAAAAAATATGACGCAGTATTTCCATTACTTCATGGACCTAATGGTGAAGACGGCACGATTCAAGGTCTGTTCGAAGTGCTTGATATCCCGTACGTAGGTAATGGTGTATTATCTGCATCAAGTTCTATGGATAAACTTGTGATGAAGCAATTATTTGCACATCGTGGATTACCTCAATTACCATATGTGAGTTTCTTACGTAGCGAGTATGAAAAGTACCAAGATAATATTATTAAATTAGTACATGATAAATTAGAATTTCCTGTATTCGTTAAGCCGGCTAACTTAGGTTCAAGTGTAGGTATTAGTAAGTGTACAAATGAAGATGAATTAAAAGCAGGTATTATCGAAGCATTTCAATTTGACCGTAAACTTGTGATTGAACAAGGGATTGACGCACGCGAAATTGAAGTAGCGGTATTAGGTAACGACTATCCTGAAACAACTTGGCCTGGTGAAGTTGTTAAAGACGTTCAATTTTATGATTATAAATCTAAATATAAAGACGGCAAAGTTGAACTATCAATTCCTGCAGATCTTGACGAAGATACTAAAATGACACTTCGTAATATGGCTGTAGAAGCATTCAAAGCAACGGATTGTTCAGGTTTATTACGTGCTGATTTCTTCGTTACAGAAGACCAACAAATCTTCATTAACGAAACGAATGCGATGCCTGGCTTCACAGCTTACAGTATGTACCCTAGCTTATGGGAGAACATGGGCTTAAGTTATCAAGATTTAATTACACGTTTAATTGAACTTGCTAAAGCACGTTACGAAGATAAACAACAAAACAAATACAAAATTGATTGAGGTTAAAACATGATTCAAGTTACTTTAAGCGATATTAAAGCATGGATAGATTGTGACATTGAAGCACAGTTTTTAGATCAAAGTATTGAAGGCGTGACGATTGATTCGCGCCAAATTGAAAAAGGTATGCTGTTTATTCCTTTTAAAGGGGAGAATGTGGATGGACATCGATTCATTCAACAAGCCTTTGGAGATGGTGCGGGCGCTTCCTTTTATGAAAAGGGCTCTACATACGAAGTACCAAAGGATAAGCCAGTCATTTATGTTGAAGACACGCTTACAGCTTTACAACAACTTGCTAAAGCATACTTAAAGCATGTTAACCCTAAAGTTGTTGCGGTGACAGGTTCTAATGGTAAAACAACGACGAAAGATATTATCGAGAATGTCTTAGCTTCTACATTCAAAGTTAAGAAAACGCAAGGTAACTACAATAATGAAATCGGTATGCCGTTAAC
Source organism: Staphylococcus massiliensis CCUG 55927 (assembly GCF_000298075.1). Taxonomy (GTDB): domain Bacteria; phylum Bacillota; class Bacilli; order Staphylococcales; family Staphylococcaceae; genus Staphylococcus; species Staphylococcus massiliensis. The sequence continues at coordinate 76,944 of NZ_JH815597.1, forward strand.
AATTCTTGATTTAGACCAAGATACGGAAGTGTCAATTCTAGAAATGGGTATGTCAGGTTTTAACGAGATTGAATTATTATCTGACATTGCACAACCGGACGTTGCCGTTATAACGAATATCGGTGAATCACATATGCAAGACCTTGGTTCTAGAGAAGGCATTGCGAAAGCTAAGTTCGAAATCGTATCTGGACTGAAATCTGATGGTTTACTTGTATACGATGGTGATGAACCGCTATTAGAACCACTTGTGCGTGAAGCGGATGGCTTTCATAAAGTGAGTGTTGGTATTGAATCAGACAATAAGGTTCAATGCCGTATCGCTCAAGTGCACGAGTCAGGTATCACATTTGAGGTTAATGACAAGACGGCGTATGACTTACCAATTCTTGGCGCGCACAATATGAAGAATGCGACTTATGCTATCGTCATTTCAGAGTTCTTTAACGTACCTCAAGAAGCCGTTCAAACTAACTTAAGTAAGCTTCAATTGACTGGCATGCGTATGGAACAATCAACGCTTGATAACGGTGCGAAAGTGATTAATGATGCATATAATGCGAGTCCTACGAGCATGAAAGCAGCGATAGATACATTGGCGAATATGAAAGGTAACCGTATCTTGATTCTTGGCGATGTGCTTGAACTAGGATCTGATAGTCAAGCGATGCATGCCTCCGTGGGTACGTATCTTGATGGCAAGGGAATTGACGTCTTATATACGTTTGGTGATGCCTCTCAATCCATTTCTCATTCAGGAAAAGCCCATGTGAATCAATGTGCGCATTTTACGGATAAAACAGAGCTCATTGAAACATTGAAAGCGCAACTATCGTCTGAAGATGTCATTTTAGTCAAAGGGTCACGCGGCATGAAACTTGAAGAAGTAGTGGAAGCTTTGAAATAAATTTTTAGTACGATAAGTTCATTTAATCATAAGTCTGGGATGATTTAACGATGTCCCAGGCTTTTATTTGTTGTTATAGCTAAGGCTTGTTTATAAGCGTTAGAGTCGCGTCGTAATTGGATAGGGCTTTTCAAGGGGGAAAATTATTCCGACTAAGGTCATCGTTGATTGCGATATTAAATCTAAGGTGGTACTATATAGAAGTTGAAGAAATTTTATATATACGAAACACGTTAATTATAGAACGGAGAAAAAGGAGAATTATCTTGCAAAATTTTAAAGAATTAGGGATTTCAGACAAGACGGCTGGAACCCTAGAAGCTATGGGCTTTAAAGAACCGACGCCCATCCAAAATGACAGTATACCTTATGCACTTGAAGGTGTAGATATATTAGGTCAAGCCCAAACAGGTACAGGAAAAACAGGTGCGTTTGGGATTCCATTAATTGAGAAAGTAGTCGATAAAGAGGGTATTCAAGCATTAATTCTAGCCCCTACAAGAGAGCTTGCGATGCAAGTTGCAGAACAGATTCGTGAATTTAGTAAAGGACAAAATGTTCAAGTTGCGACAGTATTCGGTGGTATGCCAATCGATCGCCAAATTAAAACGCTGAAACGTCGTCCTAAAATTGTTGTAGGTACACCAGGCCGTGTTATTGATCATTTAGATCGCCGTACGTTAAAAACGAATGATATCCATACGTTAATCCTAGATGAAGCAGACGAAATGATGAACATGGGCTTCATTGATGATATGCGTTATATTATGAGTAAATTACCTAAAGAACAACGTCAAACGATGTTGTTCTCTGCGACAATGCCTAAAGCGATTCAAGAGCTTGTTCAGAAGTTCATGAAATCACCTAAAATCATTAAGACGATGAATAATGAAATGTCAGATCCTCAGATCGATGAATATTATACAATTGTTAAAGAACTTGAGAAGTTCGAAACATTTACTAATTTCTTAGATGTACATCAACCTGAATTAGCGATTGTGTTCGGTCGTACAAAACGCCGTGTTGATGAATTAACAAGTGCATTATTATCTAAAGGCTATAAAGCTGAAGGTTTACACGGTGATATCACACAAGCTAAGCGTTTAGAAGTGTTAAAGAAATTTAAGAACGACCAAATTGATATTTTAGTTGCTACGGACGTTGCTGCACGTGGATTAGATATTTCAGGTGTGAGTCACGTATACAATTTCGACATTCCTCAAGACCCAGAAAGTTATACGCACCGTATCGGTCGTACAGGTCGTGCTGGTAAAGAGGGTAGCGCGGTAACATTCGTTAACCCAATCGAAATGGATTACATTCGCCAAATTGAAACGGTAAATAAACGTCAAATGCGTGCGCTTCGTCCGCCACACCGTAAGGAAGTATTAAAAGCACGTGAAGACGACATCAAGAACAAAGTACAAACTTGGATTGACAAAGAGAACGAACCACGTTTAGAACAAATTGCGTCACAATTATTAGATCAATATGATCATGAAAACCTTGTAACGTCATTACTTCAAGAGTTAGTTGAGTCTAATGACGAAGTTGAAGTTCAATTAACATTTGAAAAGCCACTTGCGCGTAAGAGCCGTCATCAGAAGAACGCACGTCGTGGTGGTAAACGTAATAATAAGTTCGATAAGAAACGTCGTCCATCTAACAAGCCTTTTAACAAAAAGCCAGCTAAAAAAGAGAAGCGTGAAAGTAAACGTTTAAAAGGTCGTACATTCGCAGACCATAAGAAATAAATGCAGCACGTAATGTGTTAATCATATAGAATATTTTTCAATTATTTAGACGTGAGATAATGTATCAAGTTATCTTGCGTCTTTTTTGTTGAAAGATTTATATAAAGAGTCACGAAATTAAATTCAGAAACTAAAATATATGAGATACATGTTATAATATAACCATCTCAGTACAAGGAGCTTGTTTATGACATTTCAAAGAAGTCCACGTGTAGCTAAGTCATACTATGTGATCAAATCATTCTTATATTTCTTACTCGGTGTGTTGATTTACTTAGGTGTTATATTCCTCAAGCATCAACTAGAGTGGCCTGAGTATGTCTTTTACGTTGCGACTGCTTTATTAATCATTGATTTAATTTTTCTTGTTATCGATTCAATTCGGCATTACGTCTATCATACATATCAATTGGACGCTCAGAATATTTATGTGCGTTCGAATTTATGGTTTCGAAAGTACCAAGTTATGAAACAAGACCGTATCCAGTATATTAAAGTGACGTCAAAGCCTTTGATGCGCTATTTCAAGCTTAGAAAGGTCACAATTTATACAGCGGGTCACGAAGTGAAATTTCCACTAGTTCATCAAGATGAGGCGAAACGCATTCAAGAAGCGACTATCGCATATTTGGAAGGAGTGGATAGTGATGTCTAAGCCAGGTAAATTACATTGGATTTCGTATTTATCTCGATTATTCAAAACAATTAAATCGAATCTCTTCCCGTTCATTTTACTTATGGTACTTAATCCGCAATCATTAAGGCCGGAGGATTGGACAGACTTTATTATCCCTATCGTTTACAGCATCGTAGTACTTGTCTCTTTTATTTACAACGGCTTTAAAGTGTACAAAACGAGATACTGGATTGAGGATTCATATTTTATATTAACTGAGGGTGTGTTGAATAAATCACGCACTGAACTTAATATCAAACGTATTCAATCAATGGATACGACGCAAGACTTGGTTCATCAGATTGTTGGTGGCGTAAGACTATCAATTAAGACACCAAGTGATGGAATCACGTTGGATACGGTTACGAAGTCGCAAAGTCAAGCGATACAAAAGGCTATTCAATCTCAAAAGGACAGTCTAACAGGCGAGGCACCATCGACAGAAATTTCCTCAGAAGAACCTCGCAATGAGGTCAAGCAAACAGAAGTGTACCATTTAAGTCAGAAAGATCTTATTTATATGTCGTTAACTAGCGGTGCAATTGGAGTAGCGTTAGCTGCTTTATCTCCGATTCTGGGAACGCTTTTCAATGCGCTACCAGATGACATGGTTGATAAAGTATTTGAGCAATTTGGCGTACTCGCGCATATATTACCTATCATTCCGCTTCTCATGATTGTCGCTGTAATCATAATTGCGAGTTATGTGCTAGGCTCAATGATTACGTTTGTTAGATATTTTAGGTTTAGGCTACGTCGTGATGACACACACCTCTTTGTGAAGTATGGGCTGTTTAAAGTACGTCAGGTAACCGTCCCATTAGAACGTCTTCAGGCAGTGAAGGTTGAACGCTCATTCATTCGAAGTCTAATGGGGTATACGAGTTTATCATTCGTCATTACATCGGATATGGATATCAATGATGTGAATCAAGATATGAGTAAGGTGCCAATCCTTCCTTTTATTAAGAAGAAGGACATGGAAGTAATTCGTCAATCGCTCGTGCCGAATTATCAATTTAAGGCTGCTAATAGGGGGATGCCAGGAAAGGCACTACCGCGCCGTATCGTAATACCTTTATTATTGGTGATCGTAGTATGTGCTGTTTTACATTATTTTGTGTCACCATGGTTTTGGTTATTAACATTAGTTTTAGGTATATGGATAATATTTCATGCGTTCATATCAAATAAGCATTCAGGTTCAGCCATCGAAGACGATGAAATTACGATTCAAGATGTTAAAGCATTCAGTGTAGAAACAACGTATATCAAGCGCGATAAGATTCTAGAGATGAATCAAATCCAACATCCATTCTTAAAGCGTGCCGGATTAATCAACTATCAATTCTTGATTGCTGATGGCATGGGCTTAAGTACTGCTGGATTGAGATTTGAAGATGCGGATAAAGTTAAGCATTACGAAGCATGGTATTTAAAGCGAGGTGAGCACAATGTATAGCGGTAAGATGGATCGAAATGGAATTAAAGTAATGCGTGTGACATCAGTTATACAGACTTTATTGATGCTCATTGTATTTGGGGGACTACTTAGTCTTCACATCTTTTTAGCACCTTTCTTCTCAACATTAGTCATAGTTTTAATTTCTGTAGCGATAGCACTTTATTTTATAGTGACATTTTTTATAAATCCTAAGTTTCAGTATCACGTCAACTTATATGAAGTGAATCCACGAACGATTCTTTCAAGAAAAGGCTTTATCGAAATTAAAGAAGCTGAAATTCCAACATTTCGAATTCAAAACGTGCATATTAATGAAGGATTTATCATGCGCAAATATGATGTTGCACATATTACATTATCGACAGCAGGCGGCAATACGCAGTTGATTTACCTTAATAAAAAAGAAGCAAAACGTATACAAAATACAATAAAAGGGTATATCAATGACACTAAAGATGAAACGGATGGTAACGAATCGTGATATATGGCATTGGCATAGATCTTGTTGAAATTGATCAAATTAAACAAACCTTAAAGCGTCAAAAACGGTTGCCAGAACGCATATTGTCTGAAGCGGAATTAGAACGCTTTTTAAAGTTTACGAGTGAAAAGCGTCAAGTTGAATTTTTAGCTGGGCGCTTCGCTTGTAAGGAAGCTTTTAGTAAAGCGTATGGTACTGGTATAGGTAAAGAAGTAGCCTTTAAGGACATTCATTGTGAAAATGATGACCGTGGTAAACCGGTCATTAAGTTTAAAGGTTTTAAGGTACATGTTTCGATTACGCATACGAAACATTACGCGATGAGTCAGGTCGTATTAGAAAAATAGTTGTATCTGATTTATAATAGAAATTGAAATATTATGGAGGTGCTTTATTTGTCACAAAAATTTTATAGACCCAATTATTTAAATGTAGATTTGGATGCGATTCATTCAAATTATCAAGCATTGGGACGACTACATCCAAATAAAATTGTGATGCCTGTTGTAAAAGCAAACGCCTATGGATTAGGTAGTGTTGAAGTTGCGAAGCATCTTGTAAATAAAGGCGCCGAATTTATAGCTGTAGCAACACTAGATGAAGCTATAGAACTAAGAATGCACGGTATTAAGTCTAAAATATTAATTCTAGGTGTAATTCCACCTGAATCTATTAATAAAGCGATTCAACATCGCGTTGCGATTACAGTTGCTTCAAAAGAGTGGCTCGAAGAAGCGATCACGCATCTCAATGAAAAGAAGAAAAAGAAATTATGGATGCATATTAAAATTGATTCTGGTATGAATCGTTTAGGTATTAAAGAGCCTGATACATATCATGACGTTATTAAAATGATTAAAAAGACCGACCGATTCATATTTGAAGGTGTCTTTACGCATTTTGCTTGTGCGGATGAAGACGATGATTCAGCGAAGAAGCAATATAAACGCTTTAAGAAAGTCATCGAGCAAGATGAGACGCCAGAATACATTCACGCTCAAAACTCAGCAGGTACTTTACGCTTCGATGCGCCTATTTGTAATGCCGTACGTGTTGGCCTATCACTTTACGGATACTATCCATCTAAATTCATCGAAGAAAATACATCATTACGTTTAAGACCTAGTGCACAATGGGTAGCAGGTGTATTACAAACGAAAGACCTTAAACAGGGTGAACGTGTAAGTTACGGACATACATATGAAGCTGAAGAAGATATGCGTATTGCCATCTTACCAGTTGGCTACGCAGATGGTTACCTAAGATGTATGCAAGGTGCTTATGTCAATATTAATGGTGAACAATGTGAAGTTGTTGGACGCGTTTGTATGGATCAAATTGTAGTGCGCGTTTCAGAAAATGTGAAAGCAGGCGACGAAGCGATACTGCTTGATCATCACGCTAATAATAAGCAATCTGCAGAGCATCTAGCTGACATTCAGAATACGATTAACTACGAAATTCTTTGTAACTTATCACGCAGAATCCCACGGGTTTACCATACTGGTGACACCTTTGAAATTTATAACGAATTGTTAAAATAGTATGGTTTTCGTTTACAAGATTTGTTATTATTAAGTTAAATTGAAGATGAAATGTTCAATGATTCGCTCGATATGGAGGTTAAATTATGTCAGCATTTAATCATAGTAGAAACCATAGCTTAGAACAATCACTTAAGGAAGGTTACGCCCAAATGGCGGATTTAAATCTCTCCCTAGCAACTGAAGCCTTCCCTGTGGAATGTGAAGCATGTGATTGTAATGAATCATATTTGATTCCTGAAAATAAGGATGAATAATGAGAAGAGGCGACGTCTACTTAGCTGATTTATCACCAGTTCAGGGCTCTGAACAAGGGGGAGTAAGGCCTGTTGTAATCATTCAAAATGATACTGGTAATAAATATAGTCCAACAGTTATTGTTGCAGCAATAACAGGTAGAATCAACAAAGCTAAAATTCCCACTCACGTGGAAATTGATAAGGGGAAATACAAGCTTGATAAAGATTCAGTCATCTTACTAGAGCAAATCAGAACAGTCGATAAGAAACGATTAAAGGAAAAATTAACATATCTTTCAGATGAAAAAATGAAAGAAGTTAATAACGCTTTGAGAATCAGCTTAGGATTACACGCTAATCATCATTAATAGGCTTTAGGATATAACCTAAAGCCTTTTTGAATGTTAAGAAAGGAGGGTGTTGATATATGAGTATTCAATTAGTCGATTATTATCATGCGTTATTAGATAATTATTTGAACAATCATCCAGGTTTAAGCATTTATGATGATTGTAAAAAATTCGCAAATAATGTAATACAAGATGATATCCCACCCGAAGAGATTGTTAAATTACATAGAGAATATGTAGATGAGCGTGAATTGAGTGAAACAGACATTAAGCGTAGTTTCGACATTTTACATGAAATTGTAAAATATTTCGGTTATAGTTACCGTGATTATAAAAAGTTAATCGACCGTGTTGAAGTTCATGATAAAGAGGTCGATTTAGCAGCACGTTTACAACAAACGATGCTTAAAACTGAAATTCCGCAGTTTGATAGTATTCAAATCGGTGTGATTTCAGTCGCGGCACAACGTGTAAGCGGGGATTACTTCAACTTAATCGACCATAAAGATGGTACGATGAGTTTCGCTGTTGCGGACGTCATTGGTAAGGGTATTCCAGCGGCGCTAGCCATGAGTATGATTAAGTTCGGAATGGACTCTTATGGTCATTCTCAATTACCAAGTGATGGTCTCAAGCGTTTAAACCGCGTTGTTGAAAAGAACGTTAATACCAATATGTTCGTTACAATGTTTTATGGCTTATATGAAGAAATGAATCACATTTTATACTGTAGTTCAGCTGGACATGAACCTGGTTACATTTTCAGAGCAGAAGACGATGACTTTGAAGAGATTAATGTACGAGGTCGTGTACTAGGAGTTAGTCAGCAGACGAGATACCAGCAAGATGAAATTAAGATACATATTGAAGATATGGTTATCATTTTCACAGATGGTGTTACAGAAATTAGAAAGCCTGATGGCGAATTTATTGATAAGAAGTATTTACTAAATATAATACATGCTTATAAACACATGCATCCTCAAGATATTGTACAGTTGTTATATGAAGAATTACTTACGCTACAAGATCCTGGTAAAAAAGATGATTTAACGATTTTAATAATTAAACGTGTCAATTAATTCATTTTTGATTAATCGATTGATTAAAAGGGTATTTAACGTTTGAAAACAACTTAGGTAGGAGTGTTATTAACATGAACTTAAATATAGATACGAATAAATTTGAAGACCATTATGAAATTTTTGTAGAAGGCGAGCTAGACGTATATACAGCACCACAACTCGAAGAAGTTCTTGTTCCTATGCGACAAGAAGGCGACCGTGATATCCATGTTAATCTTGAAAAGGTAAGCTATATGGATTCCACAGGCCTAGGACTATTTGTAGGAACGTTAAAAGCACTCAATAAAAATGATAAAGAATTATACATTTTAGGTGTATCTGATCGTATCAAACGCTTGTTTGAAATAACAGGTTTGAGTGATTTGATGCATGTTAATGAAGGAACGGAGGTTGATTAGCATGCAACAAAAAGATTTTATTGAAATGAGATTACCAGCATCTGCTGAATACGTGAGCCTAATACGCTTAACGCTTTCAGGCGTATTTTCACGAGCTGGTGCGACATATGATGATATCGAAGATGCAAAAATTGCCGTTAGTGAAGCAGTAACAAATGCTGTAAAACATGCGTATTCAGATGACGTACGAGATGGTACAATTAATCTGTGTTTCGAAATATTTGATGATAAAATTAAAATCATCGTTTCTGACCAAGGCGAAAGCTTTGATTACCAAGAAACGAAGGAAATGCTTGGCCCATATACTGATGATGAAAATATTGATTTCTTACGTGAAGGTGGATTAGGATTATTTCTTATTGAATCTTTAATGGATGAAGTGACGGTTGATAAAGATAGAGGCGTGACAATCAGTATGATAAAGTATATTAGAAAAGAGCAGGTGCGAAATAATGGCGAAAGAGTCGAAATCAGTTAATGAAATAACACCTGAGCAAATAAATGAATGGATTAAACAACATCAACAAGAACGAAATCCTGAGGCGCAAGAGAAATTAGTTAGGCATTATGAAAAGCTAATTGAATCCCTCGCGTACAAATACTCAAAGGGTCAATCTCATCATGAAGATTTAGTTCAGGTCGGAATGGTTGGTTTAATTGGTGCAATTAACCGTTTTGATATATCTTTTGAGAGAAAATTTGAAGCATTTTTAGTACCTACTGTAATTGGTGAAATCAAACGTTATTTACGTGATAAAACTTGGAGTGTACATGTTCCAAGACGTATCAAAGAAATTGGTCCAAGAATTAAAAAAGTAAGTGATGAGCTTACAAATGAACTAGAACGCTCACCATCAATTTCAGAAATCGCACAAAAACTTGAAGTTAGCGATGAAGAAGTACTTGAAGCCATGGAAATGGGTCAAAGTTACAATGCGTTAAGTGTTGACCATTCGATTGAAGCGGATAAAGATGGCTCAACAGTTACCCTACTAGATATCATGGGTAAATCTGATGGTGGTTATGACTTAACTGAAAAGCGTATGATTCTTGAACGCATCCTACCAATTCTATCTGATAGAGAACGTGAAATTATTCAATGCACATTCATTGAAGGACTTAGTCAAAAGGAAACTGGCGAACGTATTGGATTAAGTCAAATGCATGTTTCACGTTTACAACGCATTGCAATCAAAAAATTACAAGAAGCAGCATATAAATAATTGGAATCAGCTAAGGTGACTTAGCTGATTTTTTATATGTGAGGAGACTGTGACAGTCATTTAGCACGCATAATGATTGTGATAAAATGGAGAGTAAGAAAGTGGAGGTCATTATGGATAGTCAATTAATACATACAATCGAACAAAACTACAATTTTACAACGAAACAAATCGAATCAACTTTAAAACTACTTGAAGAAAATAATACGGTACCGTTTATCGCGAGATATCGTAAAGAACAAACAGGTGGTTTAGATGAAGTTGAAATTAAACAAATTGCAGATGATTACCAATACGCCGTGCAACTTCAAAAGCGTAAAGATGAGGTAATTAAAAATATTGACCAACAAGGTTTGCTAACAGACGAACTTAAACAAGATATTTTAAAACAATCGAAACTTCAACGTGTTGAAGATTTATATCGCCCTTATAAGCAAAAGAAAAAGACGCGTGCTACAGAAGCTAAACGTCGCGGATTAGCACCGTTAGCCGAATGGCTTTTAAAAGGGAAAATAAATGAAGCGATTGAAACGAAGGCAAACGCATTCTTAAATGACGAAGTTAAAACGGTTGAAGATGCGATCAAAGGTGCTGAAGATATCATCGCTGAGCAAATTTCTGACACATCTAAGTATCGTCAAAATCTGCTTCAAAATATGTTCAAGCATGGACTTATAACAAGTAAAGTGAAGAAAAATGCTGATGACGAGAAGAAAGTCTATGAAATGTATTACGATTACAGCGAAACGATAAAGAATGTAGCGAACCACCGTATCCTCGCGATGAATCGTGGTGAAAAGGAAAAGGTTCTGAACGTCAAACTTGAAATGGATTTAACACGCTTTCAATCTTTCATTGAGCGAGATGTAATTAAACGAAATCATGAAGCGCCAGAACTCATTCAGGAAGCGATTAAAGATAGTATTAAACGCTTAATTTGGCCGTCAATTGAAAGAGAAGTACGTGGAGATTTAACGAAACGTGCTGAAGAACAAGCGATACACGTGTTTAGTGAGAATTTAAGACACTTACTTTTACAATCACCGTTAAAAGGAAAGCGTATCCTTGGTGTCGATCCTGCCTTTCGTACAGGTTGCAAGTTAGCTGTCATTGACGCGCTTGGGACTTTCGTTGCTAAAAGTGTGATGTATCCACACCCACCAGTTAAGAAGAAGCAAGAAGCAGCGAAGATTCTAACGTCATTCATTAAGGACTACGATATCGATCTCGTTGCAATCGGTAACGGTACAGCGAGTCGTGAAACAGAACAATTCGTAGCTGAAGTAATCAAAGCAGAAAACTTAGATGCTAAGTTCATTATCGTTAATGAAGCGGGTGCGTCAGTTTATTCGGCATCTGAAATTGCACGCCAAGAATTTCCAGACTTTCAAGTTGAAGAGAGAAGTGCCGTTTCAATTGGGCGTCGCGTGTTAGACCCATTAAGTGAACTCGTTAAAATCGATCCTAAATCTATTGGTGTAGGCCAATATCAACATGATGTCAATCAAAAATCATTAACATCAGCGCTTGATTTCGTTGTAGAAACAGCCGTTAACCAAGTTGGCGTTAACGTTAACACAGCCTCAGAGTCACTTCTACAACACGTATCAGGTCTCTCAAAACAAATCGCTAAGAACATTATCGCGTACCGTATTGAAAATGGTTCGATAACGCATCATAAAGAAATCAGTAAAATTAAGCGTTTAGGAAACAAAACCTTTGAACAAAGTATCGGGTTCTTGCGTATTATTGATGGTAAAGAACCGCTAGATAACACATCTATTCACCCTGAAAGTTACGACATCACCTACGCGTTACTCGACAAACTGTCGCTATCAATCGAGGATATCGGTTCAGAAGACATCAAGCAGAAGTTAAGTGATGTGAATGTTGAAGAAATGAGTAACACGCTTGATGTAGGCGTGCCTACTCTTGAAGACATTATTGCCTCTTTAAAGGCACCGAACCGTGATCCACGTGATGCATTCGATACACCAATCCTTAAATCAGATGTGCTGTCATTAGAAGATTTATCTAAAGGCATGAAATTAAGTGGTACCGTTCGCAATGTGGTAGACTTTGGTGCTTTCGTCGACATTGGCGTTAAGCAAGATGGACTCGTTCACGTTTCTAAGTTATCTAAGAAATTCGTTAAGTCACCAATGGATATCGTGAGCGTGGGCGATATTGTAGATGTGTGGATTCTTGATATTGATAAGGATAAAGAGAAAGTCGCACTAACAATGGTCGATCCTAATGAATGATCAAGCGTTGCAAACGTTAACTGAGCAACTTTCCTTGCAACTCTTTGAAAAGCCCTTTAAACATAAAGCGTACTTTAACGCTAGGTTACGTACCACAGGAGGTCGATATTTGCTAAAGTCTCACAACATTGAAATCAATCCGAAACAATATCAGGTCTATAAAGAACAAGCTGTTAAAGAGATCGTGCTACATGAATTATGTCATTATCATCTTCATTTAGAAGGTAAGGGGTACCAACATCGAGACCAAGATTTTAAGCAATTATGCAAGAAAGTTGGCGCTAAACGACATTGTAAACCCACTGAAGAATATGAAGACCGTGTTAATTACATTTATCAATGTTTAAATTGTAAACGAACCTTTAAACGTATACGTAAGGTTAATACAAGAAAAATGAGATGCGGCAGGTGTAAAGGAAAACTTATTATAAAGGAACATGTTCATCGATAAGTGATGTGCTTAACGTTAATTCGATGAGCTCTTTTGGAGAACTATATGCATGATGCGTATAGTTCTCTCTTTTTATCCAATCATATAGACTTTTTCTAAAAAAAGTTGAAATGACCTATTGACTTTATATAGACGAGGGTGTAATATAGATAGCGTCGCAAAAATAATATAGTAAATTAACGACGAAACATTAACGCATTTTTAAAATTATTAATTTAGTGTTGACATTCCGTTAAGAATATATTACAATAAGTTGTGTTGCAGTTAAGAAAACAAACGACGTAAGCGGTCGTGGCGGAATGGCAGACGCGCTAGGTTGAGGGCCTAGTGGGAGAGATCCCGTGGAGGTTCAAGTCCTCTCGGCCGCACCAAATAAATTTCATAAATGCGGGTGTAGTTTAATGGCAAAACCTCAGCCTTCCAAGCTGATGTTGTGGGTTCGATTCCCATCACCCGCTCCATTTAGATATACTAAGAACATTGAAAACTGAATGACAATATGTCAACGTTAATTCTTGATAAACGTTGTTGTGACAGATAGTCA
>NZ_AKGE01000069.1 GCF_000298075.1 Staphylococcus massiliensis CCUG 55927
CGACTGACTGTCACAACAACATTTATCAAGAATTAACGTTGACATATTGTCATTCAGTTTTCAATGTTCTTATAAATAATAATGGTGGAGAATAGCGGGTTCGAACCGCTGACCTCCTGCGTGCAAAGCAGGCGCTCTCCCAGCTGAGCTAATCCCCCATTGTTTTGAAAAAGAGTCGGGAAGACAGGATTCGAACCTGCGACCCCTTGGTCCCAAACCAAGTGCTCTACCAAGCTGAGCTACTTCCCGTAAATATTAAAATGGCGCGCCCGATAGGAGTCGAACCCATAGCCTTTTGATCCGTAGTCAAACGCTCTATCCAGTTGAGCTACGGGCGCAAAATAATGGTGCCGAGGACCGGAATCGAACCGGTACGGTAATCTCTTACCGCAGGATTTTAAGTCCTGTGCGTCTGCCAGTTCCGCCACCCCGGCAAAAATAATGGAGCAGAAGACGGGATTCGAACCCGCGACCCCAACCTTGGCAAGGTTGTATTCTACCGCTGAACTACTTCTGCTCAATAATATTCAAATGGTGAGCCATAGAGGATTCGAACCTCTGACCCTCTGATTAAAAGTCAGATGCTCTACCAACTGAGCTAATGGCTCAAAGATGGTGCCGGCCAGAGGACTTGAACCCCCAACCTACTGATTACAAGTCAGTTGCTCTACCAGTTGAGCTAGGCCGGCTAGTTTTAAATGGTGGAGAATGACGGGTTCGAACCGCCGACCCCCTGCTTGTAAGGCAGATGCTCTCCCAGCTGAGCTAATTCTCCATCTATAATATTGCCTGGCAACGTCCTACTCTTGCGGAACGTAAGTCCGACTACCATCGGCGCTAAAGAACTTAACTTCTGTGTTCGGCATGGGAACAGGTGTGACCTCTTTGCTATTGTCACCAGACAATTAATTAACTTACTTTTAATATGATAACTGTTTTGTTAAGTGATTTCAATAGTTAATTTTACACTTTATTAAAGTTTTTTACGAAGTGTTTACTTAACGTTTACGTCGTTTATCGGCGACTTTTATATAGTAATAAATTTCAAGGGAAAAGTCAACATATTTACCAAACTTTTTTAAACTTTTTCGAGATAATTAAGTATAACTCTTTCAGATGTTGAATTTAATAGGCTTTTCAAAAATAAAAAAACTAGATAGTAGTGTGATGTGCTACTACCTAGTTCATGTATTCTACTGTTTACATTTAAGCAGATTACTTCTGTCTCATGTAAGGGAATAATAGAACGTCTCTGATAGATGGTGAATCAGTTAGTAACATAACTAAGCGGTCAATACCGATACCTAAACCACCTGTTGGCGGCATACCGTATTCTAATGCTTCGATAAAGTCATGATCCATTTCATGCGCTTCATCATTACCTTGTTCACGTTCAACGATTTGTGCTTCAAAACGTTCTCTTTGGTCGATAGGGTCGTTTAACTCTGTAAATGCGTTCGCATGCTCACGACCTACGATAAATAACTCGAATCTGTCTGTGAAACGAGGGTCTTCAGCGTTTTTCTTTGCTAAAGGAGAAATTTCAATTGGATGTCCGTAAATGAATGTTGGTTGAATAAGTGTTTCTTCTACTTTTTGCTCGAAGAATTCATTTAATACATGGCCGTATTTCATATGTGATTCAATTTCAATGCCATGCTCTTTAGCTAATGCTTGTGCTTCTTCATCTGTCTTAACGTCATAGAAGTTAACACCAGTCGCCTCTTTAACGGCATCTACAATGTGTAGACGTCTCCATTTAGGTTCTAGATCGATTGTTTCTTCGCCATATTGTACTTTAGTTGTGCCTAGTACTTTTTGAGCTACGTGCGCAACAAGTTCTTCCGTTAAATTCATAATGTCATCATAATCCGCATAAGCTTCATATAATTCAATCATTGTGAATTCAGGGTTGTGACGCGTAGATACACCTTCGTTACGGAATACGCGACCAATTTCATAAACTTTTTCAAGGCCACCCACAATTAAACGTTTAAGGTGTAATTCGATAGCTATACGCATGTAAAGCGTTGCATCTAAAGCGTTGTGGTGTGTAACGAATGGGCGTGCAGCAGCACCACCTGCGATTTGATGCATCATAGGCGTTTCCACTTCTAAAAAGCCCTTTTCATTAAGATAGCTACGCATTTCTTGAAGGATTTTACTTCTGTTGATGAATGTCTCAGTACTTTCTTCATTCGTGATTAAATCTAAGTAACGTTGACGGTAACGTTGTTCAATGTCTTGAAGACCGTGGAATTTATCTGGTAAAGGGCGTAATGCTTTTGATAAAAGTGTGAATGATTTCGCTTTAACAGAAATTTCACCTGTATTTGTCTTAAACATAACGCCATCGATACCTACGATGTCACCTAGATCGGCACCTTTCCAAATTTCAAACTGTTCATCGCCAACTTGGTCTTTACGTACATAAATTTGTAGTTGACCCGTTAAGTCTTTAACGTGCGCGAAACCAGCTTTACCTTTACCACGCTTAGTCATTAAACGTCCAGCAAAAGACACATGGCTTTCGTCTTCTTTTTCTTTTAACTCATCTTTTGAGAATGTATCCCATTCTGCTTTTAAATCACTTGCATATGATGAACGTTCAAAGCGCTCACCAAAAGGATCGATACCTTGTTCACGTAACTCATCTAATTTTTGACGACGGACCTGCATTTGGTCATTCATTTCTTCGGACATATTATACTCTCCTTTTTGTTTGTTTACGCTTGTTGTAGTGATGCTTTTTCCATCACTTCTTTTTGGAATGCTTGTAAAATATCTATCATTTCTTGTTCAGTCTCCGCTTGGTTCAGCGCTTTACGTGCCTTACCATTACCGCGAACACCTTTAAGGTACCATGATGCATGCTTACGCATTTCCATGACGCCTACTTTTTCACCTTTTAATTCTACTAGTCTACGTAGATGTAATAAAGCAATTTCTACTTTTTCATCTACTTGAGGTTCATCAATTAATTCACCTGTTTCAAGGTAATGTACAGTACGGTAAATCATCCAAGGATTACCAAGTGCCTCACGTCCGATCATGACAGCGTCTACACCTGTTTCTTCAAGCATCTTCTCTGCAAGTTCTGGACTTGTAACATCACCATTTCCGATAACAGGAATATTGACCGCTTCTTTAACACGACGAATGATATCCCAGTCAGCATGACCTTCATACATTTGTACGCGTGTACGACCATGAAGTGAAATCGCTGATGCACCTGCTTTTTCTGCCATTTTAGCATTTTCTACGGCATAGATATGATCTTCATCCCAACCGATACGCATCTTACATGTTACAGGTTTATCAACGCGTTCGACAACTGCTGAAACCATCTCATAGATTTTATTAGGATCAAGTAACCAACGTGCACCCGCTTCACATTTAATGATTTTTGAAACTGGGCAACCCATATTAATATCGATGATGTCAGCTGTCGTATTTTTATCGACATATTCTGCCGCTTCTACAAGCGTTTCCTTTTCACCACCGAAAATTTGTAAAGATAATGGTCGTTCATTCTCATCAATATATAGCATATTCATTGTTTTAGGGTTATTAAATAAAATTG
Source organism: Staphylococcus massiliensis CCUG 55927 (assembly GCF_000298075.1). Classification (GTDB taxonomy): domain Bacteria; phylum Bacillota; class Bacilli; order Staphylococcales; family Staphylococcaceae; genus Staphylococcus; species Staphylococcus massiliensis. The sequence goes on from NZ_AKGE01000069.1 coordinate 3,584, forward strand.
CTTTATCACTAACCATTTCAGCACATACTAGACCTGCACCAAACTCTTTTACCGTTAATCTGAACGCAGAGTTACAAACGCCGGCCATAGGAGCTAATACAACGCGGTTATTGATTTCTACATCTCCAATTTTCCACATTATGAATGCCTTCTTTCTTCGTATTTAATTACTGTTTCATCCGGCTCGACTAAAGTTTCGATTGTTTGTTGTGACCTCGGTTCAACTAGGTGTGGTGCGATATCATTTAGTGGAATCATCACAAAAGCACGTTCTGTCATTCTCTTATGCGGAACCGATAAATCTTCAGTTTCAATGATTTCGTCACTGTATAAAAGAATATCCACATCGAGTGTTCGAGGTCCATTTTGGAACTTACGAACGCGATGGCGTTGTTGTTCAATATCTAATGCAACCTCTAAGAGCGCATGCGGTGATAAATCCGTTTCAATTTTAACGCATTGGTTTAAAAAGTCAGGTTGTTCTGTATAACCAACTGGCTTTGTCTCATAGATCGGTGATGACGCTACAACTTTAATATTGTCATTTAAGTTGAGTAAACGAATGGCTTCCTTTAGCTCTACAGTACGATCACCAATATTACTACCTAACCCTAGATATGCTTCTTTCACGATTGATTCACCCTTGTTATCTCGATTCCTACACCCTTGTAGTGACCGGGTATAGGTGGATTTTCTTTCGTAATTCTTACTCTTGTTTCCATTACACGATTATAGTGTGAATTTATTCGTTTTGCAATATGCTCAGCAAGATGCTCAAGTAAATTTACAGGCGTACCTTCCATAATTTCTTTTACATCTTCATACACATCTGCATAATTCACCGTTTCAAATACAGAATCCGACTCGCCTGCATCTTTTAAATCTAAAGTTAAATAGATATCTACTAAGAAGATTTGTCCGATTTCATTTTCAGCTTCTAAGACGCCATGATAACCGTAAAATCGCATACCTTCTAGAAAGATTTTATCATTCATGCTTCATTCTCCTTTAATTGATCCATAGCATGGCAAATATGTTTATTAAGCTTCACGTTATGCACGCGAACACCATGAACGCCCTTCATAATTCCATAAGCAGAAGTAGCTGCTGTTGTCTCATCGCGTTCATGACTGCGATTGTCGCCACCCATCAGTTCTTTAATATAGCGTTTACGACTTGTCGCAAGTAACACCTTATAACCCGTCGCTACGAGTTCATCTAATCGAGACATCACCACTTGTTCTTCCTGACGCGTCTTCGCAAAGCCAATTCCTGGATCGAGCCAAATGCGTTCAGATTTGATGCCTTGCGATTCTGCTTGATTCGCTTGTTTAAGTAATGTAACCATCATTTCATCCATAATCGGCTCTGAGCGGTTGCCATCACCATTGTGCATTAATACAATTTCGGCGTCGTATTCAGCTACTACCTTAAATATTTTAGGGTCGAACATACCTGCCCACTGATCATTTATGATTGTCGCACCTAATTCAAGCGCCTTTTTAGCAACTTCACTTCGAGACGTATCAATAGATAGCGTTACATCTAAATCCTTTAACGCTTCAACAATCGGTATAACACGGTCTAGCTCTTCTTCAAGCGGTACTGGAGTATGACCCGGTCTTGTCGACACGCCACCGATGTCGATGATATCTACACCTTCATCCATCATTTCTTTCGCACGCTTCAAAGCATTTTCAACACTATTATATTTTCCACCATCTGAGAATGAATCTGGCGTTACATTTAAGATACCCATAATTTTCGTATGTGACAACGTCATCAACCCTTTCAATACATTACTCTTAGTATAACAAAATATGTAAAGCATGTAGCATCGACCGCTTGATACTTCTCCTGAAATACATTCAGCCTCCTCTATCAGTCATACGCGTAATCATTAATTTTTTCTTCTAGGAAAAGCCCTATCGCACAGGCACCTATTTAAAGGGCTTTTCAAGAGGGAAAAGTGACATAAAAAAAGACTGAGACGTAATGTCCCAGCCCTTTGAAAGCCTAATATTAATCATCAAATGAATATAAAGGTGTTGATAGGTAACGTTCACCATTACTTGGTAATACCGTAACAACTGTTTTACCTTTACCTAGTTCTTTTGCTTTTTGGATGGCAGCGTGGATAGCAGCACCTGAAGAAATACCGCCAAGGATACCTTCTTCTTTAGCTACACGACGTGACATTTCCATAGCAGTCTCGTTACCTACTTTGATAACTTCGCTATAAATTTCAGTGTTTAGTGTACCTGGTATGAATCCAGCACCTAGACCTTGTAATTTATGAGGACCTGGTTCGCCACCACTTAATACTGGAGAATCTTCTGGTTCAATCGCAACAATATCAATGTCAGGATACTTTTCTTTAAGGACTTTACCTGCACCAGATAAAGTACCACCAGTACCAACACCAGCTAAGAATGCATCAATTGTTTTACCTTCGAATTGTTCTACAAGCTCTGGACCAGTTGTTAATTCGTGAACGCGTGGGTTAGCTTGGTTTTCGAATTGTTGTGGTTGGAAATAACCGTGTTCTTCACTAAGTTCTTTCGCTTTCTCGATTGCGCCTTTCATTGCTTTAGCACCTGGCGTTAGTATAAGTTCTGCACCGTAAGCTTTTAATAAGTTACGACGCTCTTGACTCATTGTATCAGGCATTGTGAATACAGCGTTATAACCTTTAGCTGCACATACGAATGCAAGACCGATACCTGTATTACCACTTGTTGGTTCTACAATTGTGTCGCCTGGCTTAATTTTGCCGTCTTTCTCAGCTTGTTCAATCATAGCTAATGCGATTCTGTCTTTAACTGAGCCACCTGGATTTTGATATTCTAATTTAACATAAATATCTGCGGCATCTTCGTCTACTACATTGTTTAACTTAACTACAGGTGTTTCACCAATGATTTCTGTAATATTGTTTACCGGTTTTTTGACCATATTGATTACCCCTTTTCATTTAAAACTTAGTCGTCTTATCGGATATAAATTAATCATATCAAAAAACTGAATATTTAAAAAGTAATTAGGCTCTATTGCTCTAATTTAAATTAAGGCACGTAACTCTGCTTCGCTATATTGAAACTTCGAACGACAGAAATGACATTCTGCTTCGGCACCGTGATCATCTTCTATCATTTGCTTAATTTCTGCTTCGCCAAGGCCTTTAATGGCATTTAAAAACTTATCGTGGCCACAATTACATGTGAACGAGGCATCGATTGTTTCTAGAATGTCTACTTCTTCTTCACCTAGAATGTGATAAAGCAATTCTTCTGCTGAAACGCCTTCGTCGATAAGCTTTGAAACTGGCGTCATATTCGTGATGGCCTTTTCAAGTTTGGTAATCGTTTCATCGTCCGCACCTGGCATGACTTGGATGATAAAGCCACCCGACGCTTTGATGGAATTATCTGGGTTAACGAGTACCCCAAGACCCACTGAAGATGGTACTTGTTCACTCTTTGCATGGTAATACGTAAAGTCTTCACCAAGCTCACCTGAAATAATTGGGCTTGAACCTGTAAAGTAGTCTTTCATGCCGACATCTTTAACAACACGAAGTGAACCGTCAGTACCTACTGCACGGCGTACGTCTAATTTTCCTTGATCATTTAATGGGAAATGTGTTTGTGGATGATCAACATAGCCTCGTACATCACCTTTAGCATTCGCGTCAGCAATAATACGTCCAATTGGGCCGCCGCCTTCAACCGTTACAGTTAATTTTTGTTCACCTTTTAACATCGCACCCATCATGAGCGTTGCAGTCATTGTACGACCAAGCGCAGCTGAAGCAGTTGGCCACGTGTAATGTCTTTGTTGTGCTTCTTGCACGGAATTTGTGGTTAATGCACTATAGGCACGGATTTTACCATCATAAGCTAATGCTTTAACGATATAGTCTTGAGTCATAACTCATTTTCTCTCCTTTAAAAAAGTCTCTTTCTGTTATCTTGTATGATATCAGAAAGAGACTAAATACAATATTATTTAAAACGATTTGGATCTTCGTCGTCGCGGTTAGGACGATGATCGTCATCATAGTTAGATGTGCGATCGTCATCATAACGATTGTTATCGTCAGCTGCACGACGGTCACGTTCATCTCTAGAACGTTGACTTTCATGCGCACGATCCATCATTTCATCTTGTTCACGACGAATTTCGTCATATGATTTACCGTATTTACCAGAATCGTAGTCATCATCACGTGATTCAGGTACTTCTGCTTCATCGTAATTAACTTCTGGTAAATGACCATCATGGAATAATGAACGAATTTGTTCTCTGACTAATGTTTCTTCAGTCAGTAGTGTTTTCGCGATTAATTCAAGTTGTGATTGATGTTCAAGTAAGATTTCTTTACAACGTTCGTATTGTTCTTTAACGATACGTTGAACTTCTTTATCAATCTCATAAGCGATTTGACCAGAATATTCTGGTTCACCTGACATGTCTTTTCCTAAGAAGACTTGGCCGCCGCCTTTATTAGAGAATTGAAGTGGACCTAGTTTCTTACTCATACCGTACTCGGTAACCATTTGACGTGCAATTTGTGTCGCACGTTCGAAGTCGTTTGAAGCACCTGTTGAAACTTCGTTAAACATGATGTCTTCGGCAACACGACCACCGAGTAAACCACAAATTTTATCGAGTAATTCTGGTTCAGTCATTAAGAAACGGTCTTGTTTAGGTAACATCATCGCGTAACCACCAGCTTGTCCACGTGGCACAATTGTAACTTTGTGTACCACTTCTGCTTCGTCAAGTACCATACCAATAATTGTATGACCTGACTCGTGGTGCGCAACGATATTTCGTTCTTTGTCTGAAATAACACGTGATTTCTTAGCTGGACCTGCGATAACGCGGTCTGTTGCTTCTTCGATATCACGCATATCAATTTTCTTCTTACCGCCACGAACTGCAATTAATGATGCTTCGTTCAGTAAGTTTTCTAAATCGGCACCTGAGAAACCAGGTGTACGTTGAGAAATTGCTTTTAAATCAACTGTTTCATCAAGTGGTTTGTTACGCGCGTGAACGTGAAGAATTGCTTCACGACCTTTAACATCTGGACGACCAACTTGAATTTGTCTATCGAAACGTCCTGGACGTAGTAACGCTGGGTCTAAGATATCTGGACGGTTTGTAGCAGCAATCATAATGATACCTTCGTTCTCACCGAAACCATCCATTTCAACGAGTAATTGGTTAAGCGTTTGTTCACGTTCATCGTGACCGCCACCAACACCTGCACCACGTTGACGACCAACTGCGTCAATCTCATCGATGAAGATGATACAAGGTGCATTTTTCTTCGCATTTTCGAATAAATCACGTACACGAGATGCACCAACACCAACGAACATCTCAACGAAATCAGAACCACTGATTGAGAAGAACGGTGCACCCGCTTCACCCGCTACGGCACGAGCTAATAATGTTTTACCTGTACCTGGAGGACCTACTAATAAGACACCTTTCGGAATTCGTGAACCCATTTGCTTGAATTTACGATTGTCTTTAAGGAAGTCAACAACTTCAATCAGTTCTTGTTTTTCCTCATCTGCACCAGCTACATCTTTGAAACGAACGCGACGTTTTTGTTTGTCATACATTTTGGCTTTAGATTTACCAAAATTCATCATGCGACCGCCACCGCCGCCACCTTGTGCTTGACTAATGAAGAAAATAAATAAGAGCGCGATAACTATAACCGGAATTAAGGTCGATAGTATGCTCACAAATACGCTTTGTTTTTCTTCTTCTTTAACATTAAAATCGAGTTTCTTTTGATCACGTGCTGTATCTGTGACTTTTTCTAATTCTTTCTGATTGTTAAATAAAATGGCTGATGAATATTCTTCGCCGTCTTTCATCTCGCCCTCTACCATATATACATTTTGCTCTGGTTGAATGGTTAAGGATTTTAATTCACCTTTGTCTAACTTCTTCATAAATTGCTCATAAGAAAGTTGCTTTGGCATGTTGCCATTACCATTTAACCAGGAGAACAATCCGAATATGATAACGCCTATAATTGCAATAAACAGCACATTACGAAAAGCTTTCTGCATGCGACGTTTCCTCCTACTTGAATAATAAAACTAACAAAAATTGTAACACAAAATAGAATTTATTGGCTAGTATTTCAACTTTACATACATTTTAAAATAAATACGAAATTTACCCTTTATTTAGAGTAGATTTCAGGCTTTAATGTACCGATATAAGGTAAGTTTCGGTATAGCTCACCATAATCGAGACCATAGCCTACAACGAATTCGTCTGGAATCTTTTTACCAACATATTTCGCTTCGATATTTGCTTTACGACGATTAGGTTTATCGAGTAATGTAACAATCTCAAGTGAGTTCACGCCTCTAGATTTTAAAAGGTTCGTAATGGATTTAAGCGTCGTACCTGTTTCTAAAATATCTTCAATAATTAAGATATCTTTGTTTTCGATAGATGTGCTTAAATCTTTTAAGATTTGAACTTCACCAGTAGATTCGGTACCGCCGTGGTAGCTTGAAACGTCCATGAAGTCAATAGATAAATGCGTATCGATATGTTTGATTAAATCCGCCATAAACATGACAGAGCCTTTTAAGATACCTACGCATAATAAAGGTTTACCATTATAATCTTCTGTAATGGTTTTACCTAAATCTTCACAAATCGCTTTAATATCCGCTTCTGTTAGTAAAATTTCCTTTAAATCGTCTTTCATTTTATTTTTCAGCTCCTAATTTTCTAATATCAAGCAAATTTCTCAAGTCTTTATGTAGATATAAATTACCCACAAGTACGATCTGGTGCTTGTGATCGCTTACAATCGGCATCGACGCGCGCAAATGGGTCGGAATTTTATAATCAATCATGAGACGGGTTACTTTTTTATGTTTACCATCGTGAATTTGAACTTTGTCTCCTGTACGACGCGTACGAATCGTAAAAGGAAACATGGCATCCGGCATGTTTTGATCAAACATGATACGATACCCACCGAAATCATATTCACCATGATGTTTCACAATTAGAACGTCATCCTCATTTGAAAATGTCGTCGTAATAACAAATTTATCATAAGATATTTGAATTATCCATTCATCTGTAGTGTGAAGCCTAATTTGTGAAACAGATGTCTCTAGTTGGTGAAACCATTCGTGATAGGCCTTTTCAGAAAAGGACAAACCTGTCTCTAAATCGTGTAAAAGTGTATCAAGAATGTGCATCTTAATATATGAATCTAAATCGCTAAATGCTTGTCTTGGCATCTCTATATCTTGGGCCTTGAAAGTTACGCTTTCGTCTATAAAACGACGAGCCTCTTGGTGTATGATGGCACGTTGGTGTTCGTGAAAGTCGTGCAATTTCAAGAGATGTGAAGGCGACAACATAGGATTGGATTCGATTTCTGGTAAAATGCGGTTCCTGATATCGTTACGTACGTATTGATTAGAGGCATTTGAGGCATCTTCGTAAAAAGGGACCTTGTATCGTGCTTGGTAACGTTTAAGGGCGTCCTTTCTCGTATGAAGCAAGGGACGACTGATATGATAGCCATGTTTAGGGATAAGTTGCTTGATACCTAAGCTACTACGCGTACTGCGCCCAGTCATTAAGCGATAAAAAATCGTTTCAATTTGGTCGTCTTCATGATGGGCAGTTAATAAGAAATCTGCGTTTAAGTCACGCATCATATCATCAAACCAAGCATAACGCGCTTCCCTTGCGATATGTTGGATGCTATTTCCTTGTTCAACCACGTCATTTAAATCTAACTGATGTGTATAGAGTGGTACGTGATGTTTCTCGCAAAAGGCCTTTAAAAAGGAAGCTTCCTCATGAGATGCTTCACGCACGCCGTGATTGACGTGTAAACACGTAAGTGTGTGGTAGGTGTTTCGATATGATGTCAATAATTGATGTAATAACACCATACTATCAATGCCAGTAGACACAGCAACTACAATATGATGGTTGTGATTCCATTGTACATCCATATCTTCACCTCATAAAAAATAAGGAGTGTTCATGACGACACCCCAGTAGATTGACGTTTAATTCCATTCATTTATATTTACATCATGACGCTATATAATGAAGCACCTTTCAAGGTACTTATACGCTAAGATACTGATACTGTGCGCTCGATTAGATGCCGAGCACGTTGATTACTTCTTTGAAACAAGTGACATTGCGCGCACATAAGGCACGAGGTTTCAACAAAATACGTACCTTACGGATACGAACGTCTCACTTACAACACGATTATATCCGTAAGAAAAAAATCGGTCAAGATTCAAATATATGAAATCTCGACCGATTCATTGCAGGTTTATCGCGTGGTTTCACATCTTTATCTCGTGAAATCGGGTCACGTCATAAATATTGAAAATTTAACGAACATTGGGTTTAACCACGCTTGTATGTTATTGATTATAAGACCGAATTAGCGTCTAGAACCACGGCCTCCACGTCTTGACTCAGTTTGACGCTTGATAGAAGTAAGTTTATCTTCACTATCTTTTAAGAAGTTAGATAGTTTCTTTTCAAAGTCTTCTGGTTTTTGGCTTGGTTTTTGTTGTTGCGATCTACGTGGACGCGCTTTAGCCTTTTTAATAGAAAGACTTATCTTACCATCATCCGCAATGGTCAATACTTTGACTTCTACTTCATCTCCAACTGAAAGATGATCTTCAACATTTTCTACATAATTATCAGCAACTTCACTGATATGTACTAAACCGCTTTTACCTTCAGGTAATTCCACGAACGCACCAAACTTTTTGATACCAGTGACTTTACCTTTAAGCTTACTTCCTACTTCAATTGACATATTATAAATAAATCCTCCCGATTTGTTTCAGTTTTAACTCTATTATATGCTTGTTTAATCAATTTAACAATGCTATTTTACATTTTGATTGGACTATTCTTTTGAATCTTGTGACTGATCTTTATTCTTTTCATCTTTTGGTAATCTAAATATGATTTCGCCATCATTGCTTAGTGAGTAGTCGTCGCGCGCGACTTTTTCGACATAGTTTTTATCATTTAAGTTATGCAACTTTTCTTTAAGTGTAATCTCTTGTTCTTGTAGCTTCTTATATTCCTCTTCCTTTTTAACACGTTCATCCGACAAATGATTGTTATGATTAATTTGGTTAAATACCATAAATCCTAAAAAGATAAGAAATAGTAATAAAATGCCACCAAATAATGCGATACGCTTTTTAATAATGGCTCTGCGTTTATTTTTAGATATCTTACGTTTATCTTCTGTCTTCGTGTATTGATTACCAATGTTTCTAACTTTTCTAGCCAAAGATTGTCACCATCCTCTTTACATTTCTGACACGCGCGCTTCTTTTAGTAATTCAAACATGCCTTTTGCATTCTCTTTAGATGCATGTTCATTTAAACCAGTGACTTTAACTGTAATTTCTTTTTGACCAAAACGAATGACTAATGTGTCATCGATTTTGACATCTGTGCCTGCTTTTGCAACATTGCCGTTTACGGTTACACGACCTTGATCGCTTATTTCTTTAGCAAGCGTACGACGTTTAACAAGTCGTGCTACCTTTAAATATTTGTCGAGTCTCATGATGTATGACCTCCTTGTTCTAAGTAACGTTTTAGCGATGCTTCTGTATAATCCTTATTTTTGATTCCATCATACATTTCAAGAAAGTGCGTCGCAAATACTTTCTCAAATTTTACGCGAGATGGCTTACCTTCTTGTAGTTTACGTTCACGCCAAATAGCATTGACGTCTTCTACACTATCAGCTGACTTATCACCAAATATATGAGGATGACGCGCTATCATTTTCTCAGTAATCGCACCGACAACTTCACGTACATCGAAGTAACCATCCTTTTTACCAATACTTGCATGTAACATCACTTGTAAAAGCACATCGCCAAGTTCTTCAATCATATGATGGTCATCTTCATTATCGATTGCTTCAAATAACTCGAAAGTTTCTTCTAATAAGTAGCGTTTTAAAGTGTCATGCGTCTGAACTTTATCCCATGGACATCCTTTTTCATCATCAACGAGTAAATCAATCACCGCTTCTAAATATGAAAATTCTCCAACAAAATCTTGTTCTTCAGTGACCTTTGGAATGAAAACACTCGTTAAATTATTGTAGTGCGCATAATGATCAAGTTCATAAAGCGGGCACGAAATCGCTTGTTGATGATCTGCACGTGCACCATCAATGATTTGAATGTCATAATCATCTGGATAGCGCTCCATTAGCGTCAGTTTGATATCTGAAGCAACCATACTGCTATATACTTGTGTAATTAAAGTATGCGTCATTAAGTGACATTGATTTGGCGTAAGTGACGTACCATCAAGCAATGTAAATCCTTCTGTAGGATCGATATTTACCGAACTAAAGATATCGTCGATAAAACTTTTACCTCCGTAGATCTCAACGTTTACACCTTTGTCCTGACTGCGCGCTAATAATAATGTTGTCGTTGTCTCAAGCACGCGTGGGTGCCCTGGAACGGCATACGTCACGTCATGGTCTTTTGCTTCAGTGAAAAGCCCTTCAACGATGGCTTCGTATACACTTTCGAAATCATCATGCGCTTCATAAATGTCATCAAAGCTTTCAAACGTAATCTCATCCTTCAAGTCATGTATCACAGGATGATCGAGTGTTCGCGCATACACGGTGTCTTGTTGTTGAAGGAAACGATAAACACCCAGTGGAAGTTCATCGATTCCATAGTTTCCTAAACCTACAATTGTAATTGTATGACTCATGTGTGACGTCCTTTCATTAAACGAGCTAATTTATCGCCATAAGGCAAGTATTGAAGTTCATCGTCCTTTAAAATACGAAGTTTTCCGATACATATCACTAATAGTATAACACCGAATAGCGCGACAATACATAATTCTACTAACCCGAAACCGCGACTCGCACTTGGTATGAGCCATAGTAGAAGTTGAACACCTAACGTCATGATCGCGACTGATACCAATAACTTGAAGATAAATTGTCGCATATCCGTTAGTTTGTAACGGCGTTTAACTTTTATGTGTAAGATGGTCGCAAAGACGATGAGGGATAGCACCGTACTGATACTCGTACCGAGAATTGAAAACGTTGTAATCATAACTAAATTGAGAATGATTTTAGTGATTATCCCGATGGTCATTGCGATTAAGATAAAGCGTGTCTCTTCAATCGTTTGAAGTAATGCGAAGTCCATCATAATAAGCGAGACGCAGATAACCGTTAACATGTATATCGTAAGTGTGAGCGTTAAGACATCACTTTTGAAAAAGACATGATTCAATAACGGTAAGACATTCATTAGTCCAACACATGCTGCTACACTGATGACAATAGTGATTTTGAGTGACACGTTCGCATAATAATTCATTTCTGTGTGCTGTCTTTCAGCTATTGCTTTAGTGAGTAGCGGTATTAATACAAAGCAAAATGTTGTCGTCACGATTAAGCCCATTTGTATAAGTGAGGCACCTCTGTCAAAAATACCTTTCTGTTTAATCGCTTCTTCAAATGATACGCCTGTAGCCTTTAATAGATTAATTACCGTAAAGCTATCGATAAATTGCCACAGTATTAAAATTAAATGACTGAGCGCAAAGATTAATGCACTCATCAGAAGTTGTTTCCAATGTATATCTGTATGCTTGAAATCAAGCTTAAGCTTAAAGTCCTTTTTCCAAAGTAAATAAATTAGTGCGAAGATAAAGCCGATTGATGAGGCTAAGATCGCGATGGTGCCCGCTTGATATATGGATAGTGACATTTGCGTAAAGAGCAGGATTGCGATGAGTATCGTGCCCACTCTGAACAATTGTTCAATCACTTGAGAGATGGCGGGTTCGTTCATGCGATGACGCATTTGGAAGTAGGCTCGGCACACGGATAGCCCGGCTACACCAAGCGCTGCAAGACTTGAGACGCGAATCATAGGTGTTAAGCCTGCATCACCCATCAACATCGCTAAGATAGGCGCCATGACAAAGATGAATATCGCGATGATGACGCCAATGATTTGGAAACTTGAAAATAAGTGATTAAAGTTTTGTGTACGCTGCTTTGAACCCATTGTTTGTGTGATGGCGCTAGGAAGTGCGTTTGTTGCGAGTACCACACATATCGCGATGATAGGATAAACCTGTTGGTAGGCATATAGTCCCTCATCACCTAGTATGTTCTGGTAAGGGATACGGTATATCGCACTGAGCACCTTTACGACAACGAGCGCGATGGAAAGTATGATGACGCCGTTAAAAGCGCTATGCGTCTTCATCAGGGATCGCCATACTTTCTTCAATCGTCTTCACGACGAACTTCAATTGGTCAAGCCATTGCTTAGATTTCTTAAGCGTTACTTGCATCTTATTCTCTTTAACGCCGACTTTCATTTGGCGCCCTAGGGCAACTGTTTCTTTGAATAATTGTTCACCATTGATGTCTTGTGTGCCCTTTTCAGAAAGTGTGATTTCTATGGATTTGTTCTTATCTGAAATCGTTAAGACGCCTGAATGAACCGCATGAATTTTAATTTCGACAGAATCTAGTAAGCGTTCAACTTCGACAGGGTATTCGCCGAAACGGTCGATTAACTCGTCTTTAACGTCACGTAGTTGCTCGATACTTTCAAGCGTACGTAGCTTCTTGTAAATTTCAATTTTAGCTTGTTCATTTTTAATGTAAGAACCAGGCAGATATGCATCTAGATTTAAGTTCATTTCGATATCAGGTGTTTCTTCAACTTCTTTAATACCACGTTTCTCATTAACTGCTTCTTCTAACATTTGAGAATATAAGTCGAAACCGACTGAATCGATAAAGCCGTGCTGTTGTTTACCGAGTAAATTACCGGCACCACGGATGTTTAAGTCGCGCATGGCTATCTTAAAGCCACTACCAAGTTCAGTGAATTCTTTGATGGCTTGTAAACGTTCCTCTGCAGTCTCAGATAGGACTTTGTTTTGTGGATGTAGAAAATAAGCATAGCCAATACGACTTGAACGACCGACACGACCGCGCAATTGATATAACTGACTAAGACCAAAGCGGTCCGCTTCTTCGATAATCAGCGTGTTCGCGTTTGGTACATCGACACCTGTTTCGATAATCGTTGTCGTCACGAGAATATCGTAGTCCCCGTTAATAAAATCTAACATCGTTTCTTCTAAATCGCGCTCAGTCATTTGACCATGTGCGACGCCGATAGACGCATCCGGAACAAGCATTTGAAGTTGTTCGCGCTTTTCATATATCGATTGAACGCGGTTGTATAAATAGAAAACTTGTCCGTCTCGAGATAACTCTCTTAGAAGCGCTTCTTTAATAAAGTTAGCGTTTTGTTCAAGCACATACGTTTGAACTGGGAAGCGGTTCTCTGGTGGTGTTTCGATTACGGATAAATCACGTACACCAAGCATACTCATATGCAGTGTTCTAGGAATAGGAGTCGCCGTTAACGTCAGCACATCGACATTCGCTTTTAACGCTTTAATCTTCTCCTTATGACGTACACCAAAGCGTTGTTCTTCATCGACAATTAATAAACCTAAGTCCTTATATTGAACGGACTTACCAAGTAATTTATGCGTACCTACGACAATATCGACCTTACCTGACTTAAGACCCTCTTTCGTTTGGTTAACCTCTTTCGTCGTTCTAAATCGACTCATCAATTCAATATCAATCGGATAGTCTGACATACGTTCGATTAACGTTTCATAGTGCTGTTGCGCAAGAATGGTTGTCGGCACTAGGAAAGCAACTTGTTTACCTTCCATCACAGCTTTAAACGCTGCTCTGACCGCAACTTCCGTCTTACCATAACCTACGTCACCACAAAGTAAGCGGTCCATAGGTTTATTCACTTCCATGTCACCTTTAATTTCCGATATCGACTTATCTTGGTCAGGCGTTAATTCGTAAGGGAAATCCATTTCAAACGTTTGTTGTTCCTCAGTATCGGGACCAAACTGATAACCAACAGATTGTTCACGTTCTTTATAAATTTCAAGTAGTTCATCCGCAATATCTTCAATCGAACTTTGCGCTTTAGCCTTGGTTTTCTTCCATTCAGAACCACCAAGTTTATATAACTTAGGCGTCTTATCCTCAGATCCGACGTACTTTTGAACTTGCTCCATTTGATCAACTGGAACAAATAGTTGGTCTGTGCCTTTATACTGAATCTTAATGTAATCACGATGCACATCGCCAACTTCAAGCGTTTCCACACCTAAGTAACGTCCGACACCGTGATGCACATGAACAACATAGTCGCCTACTTTTAAATCTTGATATGATTTTATTTTTTCAGCGTTCGACATCGTTTTATGACGTTTTTTGCGCTTTTTCTGCTTCGATTTGAAAAGCTCTCGCTCAGTAACAACGACGAGATGCATGTATGGTAACTCGAAACCTTCAGACAAACTACCTTCAGTTATAATCGCATGTCCTTCCGACATCATTTCAGCTGTCGTGTCCTTTAAAGTAGGAATATGCATTTCACTTAACATAGATTGAATACGTTCTTGTTTCGTCTTCGTTTCAGCTAAGACAACCACACGATAATCTTGTTGTATGAAGCGATTAAACTCAGAGTTTAAAATGTCATACTGACCGTAGAATTGTTGAACGGGCTTACAAGAGAATTTAATTGTATCTTCTAATTTTACAGACATCGATGCCGTAAATAATGTAAAGTAGCTGATTTTACGCGACTTCACAAAGCGGTTTAACGCGTCATCGTCTGTAAACGTCTGTCCGATAAACCCTTTACCACTTTCGATTAAATTCTGCATAAATTCTTCATTTTCAACAGCGAGCGTAGATTCTGTTTCTTTAACACGATTATACTCATCTACCACGCATAAAGCATCGTCAGACAAGTAGTCCATGATTGTGGCCTTTTCCGCATACATAAACGAAATTAAGCGACGTAACACTTGATGATCAAACATGGTAGACTGTGCGAGCAGTAACGACTCATACGTTTCTTTAATATCGTTGCGGACCGATTTGTCTATTTTAGGCCTTGTCTCTTGATAGGCCTTTTCAAGACGTGGTTTCACACGTTTCAGTTCTTCATCACGAATGACTAAATCTGTTGCTGTAGTAATTTCAACCGATTCTAAATTCTCGCTTGAACGTTGAGATTCAACATCAATTTGGCGAATGGAATCGACTTCTGTATCAAATAATTCAATACGAACTGGGCTACCGATTAACGGATAAATATCGATAATGCCCCCTCTTAACGAGAACTCACCAATGTGAGAAACAACACTTTCACGTTTATATCCCATTGCGACAAGCTTTTCTAAAAAGCCATCTAAGTCGATATCGTCACCAATATTCAATTGGATTTGATGCGCAGCCCAAATGTCTCTTGGCGTGATTAATTTATTAAGGCCGTTTAACGGCACAACAAATAACCCTTTTTGATGTTTGGTTAATGCCGTAAGCGTGCGGACACGTTCACTCATCAGTTCAGGGCTTTGCGTTGAGAATTCTTCTGTCATGATGTCTTGAACAGGGTATTTAAATAATTCCTCGTCATCGACATATTGTAATAAATCCGCTTCAAGCTTATCTGCTTGGTACAAATTATTCGTAACCACAACCATTTGTTTATCATCAGATAAATACTTTTCAGCGATGATTGTTGCTTTAGCTGCAGGCGTTAAACCTGTGATTAAAAGATTCTCTCTTCCTAACTTTTCATTGAGTTCATTAAAGCGTTTATCGTTCGTTATAATCTCTTTAATTATTGATTTCACTTTACCTCACCATTATAGTTATTCATTACGTGATCGAATCGTGACGTCTCTATAAATGTTTCTACGGCGCGAGCTGAATGTTCAATCACTTTATCCATCGTCTTCATTTCGTCACTTGAGAATTTTTGTAGTACGTAATCCGGTACACTCATACCATTAGTTGGGCGACCGATACCAATTCTTACACGCTTGAATTCATTCGTTCCAAGGTGTTGAATTAACGATTTCATACCGTTGTGACCGCCTGCACTACCCTTTTGACGTAGTCTAATTTGACCTTGTTCTAAGTCCATATCGTCATAGAGTACCAGTAAATCTTCAACTTCAACACCATAATAATCCATGAGCGGACCTACCGCTTCACCAGATAAATTCATGAGCGTCATTGGCTCTATAAGCATCACTTTTTCATCGCCCATACGTTCAATCGTATAAGCACCTCTAAATTTTTGTTTATCAAGATTAAAGTTATGACGTTCTAATAACCAGTCAATCACTTCAAATCCAATATTATGACGTGTTAAGTCATATTTCTTTCCAATATTACCTAGACCAACAATACACTTCATTTAAATACCCTCCTGATTTGGTGGTTATGTATCTTTATTTAAAATGAATTTATATTTAGTAATGATTTTTCATTTCGTTCATCTATGTGTTATGGGCGAATGATGGCACAACTTTTTGGCTGTGAGATGACTTTGATCGTCTACGATTGTGATGAAGCATGGATGTATAAACGTGAGTGGTTGAGTTCGTTTGCGACTAGCTTTCATGTACGTTATAACCAACCCATTTTATCATCAAACGTATCATGCTTTTTGAAAAGCCAAATTGCCATTTTTCCCATCATAACACAAAAAAGGCATCTGCTTATTGAGTATAAGCAAAATGCCTTTAATAAGAAAGTATTTTGATAGATTAAAAGAATTATTCTTCTTCTTTTTCTCTTCATTTTCTTCTTTATCTTCGCCAACAACTTCAGGCTCTTCAGTAGCTGATTCGCCTTCCATTTCTTCGATTTCTTCTTCAGTTGGTTCCTCAGTTGGAGGTACTACTGCTACTACTGAATCTTCTTTTTCGTTCTCGATTGTGTAGTCGCCGTCGATTTTAACGTCAGCTACAGTTAAAGAATCGTTAATTTCTAATTCAGTAATATCAACTTCGATATATTCAGGAATGTTATCTGGAGTTGCTGTAACTTCTAAATCGAATAATGGTTGTTCTACAACGCCGCCTTCTTTAGCACCTACAGCTTCACCTACTAAGTGAACAGGTACTTCAACAGTACGTTCTTCTGTCATGTTGATTGCTAAGAAGTCGATGTGTGTAATTTTGTTTTTAAGTGGGTCGAATTGGTAATCAGATACCATTACTTTAACTTGTTTAGAACCTACACCTAATTCGATTACACCATTACGTCCAACTTCACGGATAACTTTGATGAATTCTACCTCATCAACTTTTACTGAAACGTTTTTAGTACCGTAACCATATACAACTGCTGGAACTTTTCCTGCTTCTCTGATCTTTCTAAGATCTCCGCGTGTTTGTTTACCTTGACGAATGATAGACTTTAATGAAGTCATGTCATTTCCACCTTTCTAATTTCGCACATTATGTGCACCTCACTTGCCCATCAACTCACGTTGCTTGCAAGTGTTTATTTGATCGCTTTGAAATCGCGAACAGAAACATTATACATGTTTTACAAGTTTTAGTCAAATAGTACACTAACTGATTCATCTTCATAAACACGTACAATTGCTTGAGCTAATAAATTAGCTATAGAAAGCTCTTTAATGTTATTTGGCTTTTGCTCATCGCCTAACTTAATTGAGTTCGTAACGATTAATTCTTTGATTACTGAATCTTCAATGCGTTCTTTCGCTGGACCAGATAATACAGGGTGTGAACAACAAGCATATACGTCTTTAGCACCTTTATCTACAAGCGCTTGCGCTGCTAATGTGATTGTACCAGCTGTATCGATGATATCATCGATAATGATAGCTGTACGACCTTCGATTTCACCAACAATGTTCATAACTTCAGCAACATTTGGTTTCGGACGACGTTTATCAATAATCGCGATTGGTGTTTTTAAGATGTCTGCGAGTTTACGTGCACGTGTTACACCACCGTGGTCAGGTGATACAACAACGCATTCTTCTAGATCGATATCTGTATCATTCTCGAAGTAATCCGCTAAGATCGGTACACCCATTAAGTGGTCAATTGGAATATCAAAGAAACCTTGGAT
This sequence comes from Staphylococcus massiliensis CCUG 55927, assembly GCF_000298075.1. Taxonomy (GTDB): domain Bacteria; phylum Bacillota; class Bacilli; order Staphylococcales; family Staphylococcaceae; genus Staphylococcus; species Staphylococcus massiliensis. The sequence continues at coordinate 21,690 of NZ_AKGE01000069.1, forward strand.
TTGAGGTGCGTGTAAATCTAAAGCAATCATACGTGTTGCACCTGCTTTTTCAATAAGGTTCGCAACTAATTTCGCTGTAATTGGTTCACGGCTACGTGCTTTACGGTCTTGACGTGCATAACCATAGTAAGGCACAACGATGTTAATATTTGCTGCAGAAGCACGTTTACAAGCATCAATCATAATTAATAATTCCATTAAGTGATCGTTTACTGGGTTTGATGTTGGTTGAATAATAAATACATCGCATCCACGAATACTTTCTTCAATGTTAATTTGAATTTCACCATCACTGAAGCGTTTAACAGAACATTTACCTAAATCAATACCTACATGGTCTGCAACTTCTTGTGCTAATGGTTCATTCCCTTTCAACGAAAAAATCTTTAACGACGAATTTTTATATTCGGTATTTAACATTTAAAATCCTCCAATTATTTGATTCGGTATTCAAATTATTTACGGTCTTTCAAATAGCCATCTTTAGTAGTTTGGCGTGATCTTGCAAGTGCTAAGCTATCTTGTGGTACATCATCCGTGATTGTTGAACCAGCAGCGATTAATGTATTATCACCTACTGATACCGGTGCAACTAAGTTCGTGTTACAACCGATAAATGCATCTTTACCAACGATTGTCTTGAATTTATTGACACCATCATAGTTAACTGTGATTGAACCGCAACCTATATTCGTACGAGCGCCAATTTCGGCATCGCCAATGTAGCTAAGGTGAGAGACTTTAGCGCCATCATCGAGTGTTGCTTTCTTCGTTTCAACAAAGTTACCGATTTTAACTTCTTGACCAAGGTTTGTACCTGGACGAAGTTGTGCAAACGGACCAATCTTAGACTTTTCGCCTATAATTGCATCTGTCACTACAGAATGCTTGATTTGAGCGCCGTCTTTAATTTCACTATTTGTAATTTCAGAATACTGACCGATTACAACATCTTCACCAATAACAGTTTGGCCCATAATTTTAGCACCAGGTTCAATAATTGTGTCCATGCCAATTGTTACGTCCGGACCAATATACGTTGTGTCTGTATCAACAATTGTCACACCGTTGTTTAAGTGATAATGATTAATGCGTAGCTGAAGTTCCTTTTCAGCTAATCCAATGAATGATCTTTGTGTAATATTTAATGGTTCTAGAAAGTCGTCTATGTCCATAGTAGAAACTTTGCCATCTTTGTCTTTAAGGTTATTTACAAGTTCATAAATGTCACATTCATGCGTTTCATTGTCGAAATTAACTTGTTCTAACAATTCAATGAGCTTCTCAGTATTAAATACATAAACACCAGCGTCGCCATCTTCTTCATCAAGCCCTAAATCCACATATGCATCTACTTCGTCTTGACTTAAACCAAGTTCGTCTTCAATTTCATCGTAATCAACTTCTGATTGATAGAAAGCATCACGTTTTCCAACAGGCTTGATAGCTTCGAACATACCATGTTCATCGCGGTAAACATAGCGTGTTTTATATTCTGTCGTGCCTGAAACAGTCGTTAGAATTGTCGCATCGCTTTCTTCTTGTTCATGAAAAGCCATCATCGCTTTAAGCGTTTCCTTAGTTAATAACGGCGCATTACCAGAAACGATTAAAGTCATGCCAGATTGATCTTTTAGGTTTGCTTTCGTTTCATTTAAGTTTGATAAAACGTTGTCATTTGAAGAACCTTGAGCGTATAAACATGCATCTTGAACGATTTCTTGAACTTTGTCATCTTCTTTATCTACAACAGTTACAATGTTATCGAGCTCTAATTGCTTAACTTGTCCTACAACATGTTCAATCATTGTTTTGCCTGCAACTTTATGAAGAACATCTTGCTTCTTAGATTTCATTTTCTCGCTTTTGTCTGTTGCTAAAATAACTGCATTTTTTTGCATGAAGCGACCCTCCATTAATATTTACACTTCTACATTATTATAATTTAATAGAATAGTTACTTTCAAGGTCAAACAGAGAAGTTCCTGTTGAAAGCTTTTTTAAAAGTTAACTATTTCCATTAGTTGAAAATTACTTTAATGATATTTGGTGCTATTATAAATTATTTCATGGTTAATTCATAGAAATACACTAAAGCTTGTTTATTGCATAAATAAAAAAAGCACACCGAAACAATGTGCTACGGTGTGCTGATATGACTTAATATTCAACGTATTAAGCTTCTTCTTCTGTATCGTCTTCCTTAGATTCAGATTCTTGTTGGTTTGATTTACCAGGAATTACTTCATCTGTTTCATCATATACTTTCATCACGGCATCTTGAATTTCTTGTCTCATGTCTGAGTTGATTGGATGCGCGATATCACGGAATTCACCATCTGGTGTACGTTTACTTGGCATCGCGACGAATAGACCTGAATTACCTTCAATTACACGTAAATCATGAATTACGAATGATTCCTCTAATGTAATTGAAACGAGCGCTTTCATTCTTCCGTCAGTTTGTATTTTTCTAAGTCTAACATCTGTCACTTTCATGTAGTGAGCCCCCCATAGTATATCTTTTTATTTATAGAAGCTTAACAAACATTAATAAAAATTATAAATCCTTTACTTCTGCTACGATTTCAATTTCAACTTTCACATCTTTAGGTAGACGTGCTACCTCAACACAACTACGTGCTGGTTGATGTTCATTAAAGTAAGAACCATAAACTTTATTAATGTGTTGAAAATCGTTCATATCAGATATAAAGATCGTTGCTTTAACAACAGCATCTAAATCTGAACCTGCTTCATTTAATACCACTTTTAAATTTTCTAAAACTTGAGTTGTTTGCTCGGAAACATCATCACTCACAATTTCTCCATTAAGATTTAATGGAATTTGTCCTGATGTGTAAACTAAGCCATTAACTACTGTGGCATGTGAATATGGTCCTAAAGCTTCAGGTGCTTTGTTTGTATTAATTATCTTCATGTTGTGATACGCTCCTTTTTTTATTCAAATTTAGATAAGCTATTGCCCATTTCAACGTTAAAGTTCTGATTATATTCATCGACATCAGATAGTCTTACTAAGGATGTATAATCTCGAATTAATCGTTGTTCAACTTCTTTAGATTCTACAAGTACTGATACCCCTTTAACAGTAGCTTTAAACTCTCTCATTAAATTCATAACGCCGTTTATAGATCCACCTGCACGCATAAAATCGTCCACGATTAAAACATTAGAGTGTTCTTTTAATGTGCGTTTAGATAATACCATCGTTTCAATTTGACGTGTTGAACCTGAGACGTAGTTTATGGACACTGTAGAACCTTCAGTCACCTTATTATCTTTTCTGATAACCACTACAGGTAAATTTAATACACTTCCAACTGCATTAGCAAGAGATATACCTTTAGTCGCAATTGTTACGATTGCATCTAGGTCTTCTTCAATGTAAATAGATGCAATCATTTTACCGATACGGTTAATCAACTTAGGATTACCCATTAGGTCTGATAGGAATAAGTAGCCACCTGGTAATAGGCGGTCTTTCTCTTGAAGTTTTTCGATAACCTCTTCAACAATGCGCGTCGCTTCGTCTTTACTCATACCTGGTTTGAATGATACACCGCCGCTTACGCCAGACGACGTGATGATCGTACCCATCTTTTCCTTTTCAAGGGTGCCCTTAATAATATGAACGTCTTCACTGATAGATGACTTAGCTTGCTTAAATTTGTTCACAAAGAATGTGAGTGGAATGACTTCGTTTGGATGGTTCATTAAGTACTGGGTCATAAACACTATTCGTTCGCTACGTTTGTATCGCATATTACGTCACCTTTCTTTTCAACCTAACATTCTTACAATGTACACTTCGCTACAACAACCACTTACGGCGTTATAAACGTGTCTTGCTTGTCTTTCGCGCTGTGCAAGTCCAAACACAGTTGGTCCACTACCACTCATTAAAGCACCATCTGCGCCGTTATTAATCATGTTTTCCTTAATCTTCTTAATTTCAGGGCACAAACCAATTGATACTTCTTCTAAACGATTAGTTAGGCTTTTACACATTTTGTCATAATCGTCCTCTTTAATTGCATCATAGCACATTTTCGTATGTACGGTATATGGGTGGTCTAGGTTAAGCGCTTTGTAGATATCCGCTGTCGACAAGCTAATAGCTGGCTTAGCGATGATAACCCAACTAGATGGTGGACGATTAATCAATTCTAACTTCTCACCGCGCCCGCGACATACAGCCGTCTCGCTATATACGCAGAAAGGAATATCCGATCCTAGACTCGCCGATAACGCTGCTAGTTCCGACTTAGGCACATCAAGTTCGAATAGTCGATTGATACCACGCATCGTAGCAGCTGCATCACTTGAGCCACCTGCTAATCCTGCCGCTACAGGAATGCTTTTATCAAGCGTAATCGTTACACCTTGTTTCAGCTCGTAAGTCTTGATCATGAGTTCCGCTGCTTTAAAAGCCAAATTCTTTCTATCATTCGGAATAAAGTTTTTATCTACTTTTAATACAATTTTTTGATCGTTGCGTTTTTCAAAAGATAAACGGTCATTCAAATCGACGGTCGTCATGATCATTTCGACTTCATGATAACCATCGTCACGTTTGAAAAGCGTATCAAGTGTTAAATTAATTTTCGCCGGTGCCGTTTCAAAAATCATACTTTTAGCCTCTTTCAAGTTATTGATGAAATTATTTTAACATAAAGAGCCGTATCGTTTGAATTAAATATAAGTCATTATACGGGATTGGGTGCTAGTCGTTTTAAGATATGTAATTGATTGTATGATTTTGTCTGGCACCAATTTTGGTGAGAGTCGGGTAGACTTTTTAGGCCAGGCTGCCGCCAGGTCTTATAGGCGAATGAGTCTACTGACTAGATATGAGGTTGCCTTATTACAAAGACTGAGCCAAACAATGTAATATGGGCGCCTTGTTACAAAGACTCTACCAAACAATGTAATATGGGCGCCTTGTTACAAAGACTCTACCAAACAATGTAATATGGGCGCCTTATTACAAAGACTACACCAAACAATGTAATATGGGCGCCTTGTTACAAAGACTGTACTAAACAATGTAACATGGGCGCCTTATTACATAGACTTTACCAAACAATGTAATATGGACGCCTTGTTACAAAGACTGAGCCAAACAATGTAATATGGACGACAAAACCGGAACGCCCTTCCCCCACAATCAGGCAAGGCCTATGCATCTCAAGACCCATGTCTACCCATACACTTATTTAAACCAATATCCTTAGCGCACCCAAGCGCCCACCACACGTAAAAAGACACGAACCAAAATGATTCGTGCCTTTTAATATATGAATATGTTGCTTATTGTGCGATTGCTTCTTCGTCGAACGATACTTGAACATTCTCAGTTAAAACATCTGTATATGTATAAGATACACGTTCGAAGTTATGTTGTTCTGGGTCCAATTCAACAACGAAAACTGATGGGTATGTTTCTGTCAGTACACCACATCTTTCGATTGTCTTCTTACGTCCTCCATTAGCTTTAAGTACAATACGATTTCCTAAGTGACCATCAAGAGAATTTTTGATGTCGATGATAGATTTTGGCATATTGCTCCACCTCGCTACAATAAACATTGTACCACTTTTACCAATATTTTGTCAAATAAAATTTAAATTTTATCAAGGTGATCGCGCAATGTCAACACTTTCATATCTTTAATTCGGGAAAATTTTTCATATTCTCGTAAAGTTGCGCAAATTCTTTAATGGAAAGGGTTTCACCGCGTCGCTTAGGATCGATATCTGAACTTTCTAACCATTCTTTAATCGTCTCTTTATACTTTTTACCGTCAAACACTAAATTTTGATAATTGTTATAAATGGTTTTACGGCGCTGGCTGAACGCGCCTTTTGTTAATTTAAAAAAGGTCTCTTCATCATCAACCTCTACCACAGGTTGATCGCGACGCGTTAATTTAATCACGATTGAATCAACATTTGGCGGTGGTAAGAATACCGACTTCGGAACAGTTAACACACGAGATGTTTCTGTGTAATACTGTGCAACAATCGACAATGACCCATAAGATTTCGTACCCACTTTAGCATTTAAGCGCTCACCAACTTCTTTTTGCATCATAACTACATAGCCATCGATATTCGTATTTTGTTGGAGCAATGTTAGTAAGATTGGCGTCGTAATATAATATGGCAAGTTCGCCACAACTAAAATTTTATCGCAATCTTGCATATGTGTACGTATTTCTTGTTCAACATCTGCCTTTAGAATATCCTCATTAATCACAACTGTATTGTCGTACGGTGATAACGTGTCTTTTAAAACAGGAATCAAACGCTGATCAATTTCGAATGCCAACACTTTCTTCGCGTGCTTAGCAAGTTGCTCGGTAAGTGAGCCCATCCCAGGACCAACTTCGATGACACCAGTACGTTCATCAATGTCACTTGATTCGATAATTTTATTGATAATATTTACATCCACTAAGAAGTTTTGACCTAAACTCTTCTTAAAGTTAAAACCGTATTCTTTTAATAAAGCAAGCGTTCGTGTAGGTGTTGCAATATCCTTTGTCATGATTTCAACCCTTTCTTATCCAAAGCTTCAATTACATCTTCTCGCGTATAACCAAACGCGTTAAGTTTCTTTAACAATTGCTTACCATTTGCGTGACCGATACGTAATGAACGACAAACGACTTCTCGACGATGTCTCGCGTCAGGACCAATCACCAATCCTAAATCAATAAGTTCAGCTTTAGAAATCGTTTCGTCACCCTCTGAAAATGGCGTAGAAACATTTGATAAAGCCGCTTTAATCGTTTCTAAAGTTGCATGTTCGACACCAATCTTCTTATTTTTATTCATCGCGTCTTCTGGATTAATATAAGCATGTTTCACGCCCGGCACGTGCTCTTCAATAATCGCTCTAATTTTATCACCTGGGAAATCAGGATCTGTAAGCACGATGACACCACGCGTCTCCCTAGCATTTTGTATAATTTCAATCGTTTCTTTGTTGATAGCACTACCATTTGTTTCTATTGTATCGCAAATAACCGCACGTTTAACGCGTTCAGTATCATCGCGACCTTCGACTACCACAAATTCGTTGATTTTCATGTCTTTTACCTCGATTCTAAATAGTTACTCCACACATTTTACATGAAATATAGAAAAAGGCACAACATCGATAATAAGCAATGAAGTACTTATATCAATATTGTACCTTTTCAAACATTATTTTAATTTAAATAAGCGTTCAGCATTTTCTGTCGTTACTTTACAAACTTCTTCATAAGAAATGCCACGTAATTCAGCAATTTGTTCCGCAACAAGCGTCACGCGACTTGGTTCATTACGTTTACCTCTATAAGGATGAGGTGATAAGAACGGTGCATCCGTTTCAACTAACAAGCGTTCTAATGGCACATGTTTGGCCACTTCTTTCGGTTGTTTCGCATTTTTAAATGTCACAGGGCCACCTAATGAAATATGGAAGTCTAATTTATTAAATAGCACATCCGCGATTTCAGGAGAACCACTGAAACTATGCATAATGCCACCAACTTCTTCAGCGTGTTCTTCCATAAGGATGTCTACACAATCTTGTGTTGCCTCACGGTTATGAATCACAATCGGTAACTGAACACGCTTTGCAAGCGCAATTTGCTTTCTAAATACTTCTTTTTGTACATCTTTAGGTGATTTATCCCAATGATAATCAAGACCCATTTCACCAATACCGATAATCTTTTCATGTTTAGAAAGGTCTTCGATCCATTCTAAGCGCTCATCTGTACAATCAATCGCATCAACTGGGTGCCAACCAATAATACCGTAAATAAAGTCATATTGATCAATAAGTTCCATCGTACGTTCTACCGTCTTCGTATCAAAGCCTACAACGAACATACGGTCAACGCCCGCTTCACGTGCGTTCTCAATCACCTGTTCTAAGTCTTCATCGTACTGATCCGCATTTAAATGTACATGTGTATCAATAAGCATTTATATACGCTCCTTTAATTATTTAATTACTGCGCCATTAACAATCGCATTCGGTAAGCTAACTAATGTAAGTACGCCATCTTTTTCTGCAGATAAAATCATACCTTCAGATTTTTGGCCCATTAATTTAGCTGGTTTTAAGTTTGAAACGACAGCGACTTTCTTACCAATGATATCTTCTGGTTGATAGAATTTCGCAATACCTGAAATAATTTGTCGTTTCTCATAACCTAGGTCGACTTGAATTTTTAAGAGTTTGTCAGACTTCTTAATGTTTGTCGCATCAACAACCGTTGCTGCTTTAATCTCAACTTTATCGAAGTCTTTGATGTCGATTTGAGGCTTCTCTTCAACCTCTTCTTCTGTTTCTCCAGATTTAGGTGGTTGCATAGACGTTTTAATAAAGTCAATTTCTTTTTCATTATCAAGGCGAGGGAAGATTGGTTGTGGCTTTTCAGTCACCTTAATATCAGATTTTAATTGACCATACGTCTTCAAGCTCTCATATACATGTAAATCTTCGTCTTGGATGTTAAGTTGTTTGAAGATTTCATACGGTGCTTTTGTTAAGAAAGGACGCAGCAGCACTGCTGCAAAGCGAATATTCTCAACTAAGTGTGCCATTACGTTAGCAAGTTCGTCGCGCTTAGATTCGTCTTTTGCTAGAATCCACGGCGTCGTCTCATCAATATATTTATTCGTACGGCTAATTAATTTCCATACCGTTGATAACGCAACTGAGAACTGAAGATTGTCCATATTCTCATGGAACGTTTGAACAGTATCAAGCGCCATTTCTTCAACTTCACGGTCTAAATCACTTTGAGGGCCTTGGTACGCCTTAAGTTCACCGTCAAAGTATTTGTTAATCATAGAAATCGTACGGTTCACTAAGTTACCTAAATCATTAGCTAAATCATAGTTCGTACGTTCAACGAATGCTTCCGGCGTGAATACGCCATCAGAACCAAACGGTAACTCACGCATTAAGTAATAACGTGTCGCATCTAAACCATAACGGTCAATTAATACGTTAGGGTCAACAACGTTACCTTTAGACTTACTCATCTTACCGTCCTTCATCAGTACCCAACCGTGCGCAAAGACTTTCTTAGGTAGTGGTAAGTCTAACGCCATAAGTAAAATTGGCCAAATAATTGAGTGGAAACGAACAATTTCCTTAGCCATTAAATGCATGTCTGCAGGCCAATATTTCTTAAATAATGTATCATCGTCTGATAAGTAACCTAACGCTGAAATATAGTTAACCAGTGCGTCGACCCATACGTATACAACGTGCTTAGGGTTTGAAGGTACTTCGACACCCCAGTTGAAAGACGTACGTGAAACCGCTAAGTCTTCAAGTCCTGGTTTAATAAAGTTATTAATCATTTCATTCTTACGTGATGGCGGCTGGATAAAGTCTGGATGCTCATCATAGAACGCTAATAAACGATCTGTATATTTCGATAATTTAAAGAAATAACTTTCTTCTTTAACTAATTCCACTTCATGTCCTGAATCTGGACTCTTACCGCCTACAATTTTACCGTCTTCATAGACAGGATCTACTAACTGAGTCTCTGTATAATACGTTTCATCAGGTACAGAGTACCAACCTTCATATTCACCAAGGTAGATATCACCTTGTTTAAGTAAGCGTTCGAAGACTTTTTCTACAACTTCTTTGTGACGTTCTTCAGTCGTACGAATAAAGTCATCGTTTGAAATATCAAGTTTTTTCCAAAGGGCTTTAATACCTGAAATCATTTCATCAAGGTATTCCTTCTCACTTAAGCCTGCTTTATGTGCTTTATCTTGAATCTTTTGACCATGCTCGTCAGTACCTGTTAGATAACGAACATCGTACCCTTGTAAGCGTTTATATCTCGCAATCACATCACCTGCAACTGTTGAATATGCATGCCCGATATGTAAATTACCGCTCGGATAATAAATCGGTGTTGTGATATAAAATGTATCTTTTGTCATCAGCGCGCCTCCTCGTTTCTTATCTTATAAATATATCTAAATTTACCTTTATTTTCAATGATGCGTCATGCTTGAAAAGTCCTTAAACCATACATCCGAACGCAAGCTTTGAACACTTTCTATAATAACAATATATCACTTTCATTTTATACATTATGATATAAATCGTACACTTCGCCAGTTTTCATACCACGTTCTTTAGCTACAGTTTTAATCGCAGCTTTCGGTTTATCACCTTGATCGATATAATGTGTTACATGTTCTTGTATCGATAAATCTTCAAACCAATTTGCAGTCGTTTCTTTCTTACCTTCAATCAGAATCACAAACTCGCCTTTTTGAACAATCTCCTCTTGGTCCATTTTTAAAAGCGCTTCCTGAACCGTACACGTTTCAACTTGCTCAAACTTCTTCGTTAGTTCACGACAAACTGAAACGTTACGCGTTTGATCCACCTTCTCAATGGCTTTTAACGTATCTTTAACACGAAACGGTGATTCATATAGAATCAGCGTGCTCTCTTGATACATACGTGTAGATAGGATTTCAACCTTATCCTTCTCTTTACGCGGTAAAAACCCTAAAAATGTATACACATATGAAGGGAGACCACTCGTCATGAGGGCAGTTAAACCTGCATTCGCACCTGGTATCGTTTCAACCTTAATATCAGCCGCTCGCGCTTGTACAACAAGTTCATAACCAGGGTCACTAATTAAAGGTAAACCTGCGTCAGAAACTAAAGCGATATCCTGACCTTCCTTAAGGCTTGCTACTAACTGCTCGGTCTTACTTTCTTTATTATGCTCATGATATGAGATGAGCTTTGTATCGATATCATAATGATGGCATAGCTTCTGCGTCACGCGCGTATCTTCACACGCTATAACATCGACCGACTTTAACGTTTCGACAGCGCGGTACGTTATATCGCTAAGGTTTCCGATAGGCGTTCCCACTAAATATAATGTCTGCATGCGCTACCCTCCTTGAATGAGATTTAATTTATCTCGTCGTGATAATTGCTTAATCGCATATTCTCTCTTTAATGCTTCAGACTTCGACGTATACGATTCTTGATAAACAAGACGCACCGGGCGTCTTATTTTCGTATATTTCGCACCTAAGCCTGCATTATGTTTCGCTACACGTTTTTCTACATCTACTGTATACCCCGTGTAGAGCGATTCATCTTTACACTTTAAAATATAAACAAAATGATTATCCATAATATATAGCCTTCATTTCTTCTGTATACGTATTATCGTCTTGATACATATAAAAAGGAGCGCCTATTTTTAAACCATATTGACCGCCCTTACGCGCTTCAACCACAATCGTTTGTGCTGCCTTGTGCTTTTTACTATAAATCAGATGGAGCACTTTCGGTTCGAGTTGATACTGGCGCATCAAAGTTAAGACGTCCATAAGACGGTCTGCACGATGTACCATTACTATTCTACCACCTTGCTTTAACAAATGTCTTGTGACACTTAAGACATCCTCAAGCGTACACATGACTTCATGTCTCGCAATTTTATGGGCTTCCTTTTGATGTTGATTCATTTGATTCACCTTGAAATAAGGTGGGTTACACGTTATCAAATCATATGTAGCGGGTTTAAAATGTTTTACCAAGTCCTTAATATCCATATGATGCATATGTATACGCTCTGATAGATCATTTCGAGCGACACTACGATTCGCCATATCAACGAGTTGTGATTGAATTTCAACACCTTCAATCATTTGATGGCATTTATGCGATAACACTAACGGAATGACACCGTTCCCAGCACATAAGTCCATAACTTTATCTCGCTTGCGAACTTTTGTAAAATGTGCGAGTAAAAGTGCATCTGTTGAAAACGAAAACACGTCATCGTTCTGAATAATTTCAAGTTTTTCCTTAAATAAATAATCAATGCGTTCATTTGGCTTTAACATTGATTGACCTCCAAAACTATTTAAATAAAAAGAGGGCGTAGACAATATTACCTTTCGCTCCACAGTATCCGATCACACTGCTTAGAAAGATGTCCTAGCCCCCTCTTATATCAATCTTAAACATCTGTACTTCAACATTTTATTGCTCACTAAGTACATTTAAACAAAAGAGACAATCTTCTCCTTTTCGGTGTTTACCGAATAATTCGCCTCGACAAATATGAAAGCCTTCTTTATATAACATTGCTAAATTCTCTTTACTTTGTAGTGGTTTTTTCACTGTACCATTAGACGTATCGTGATCTTTACGTTCTTCCTTATCAATCAACATTTTAAGATTATCATTTTCGAGTTGTAATGAAACATTCTCTTCAACGAGTTCGACCGCTAAAGACTTTAACGTTTGCATATCTTCATTTAGCTCTGTTACATGTCGTTCCATATTCGTTAATCGTTCGAATAATTCACTTCGGTCCAATCCTCTGATGCCTCCTTACGTCAATGCTTCTAATTCTTCCATCTTATATTCAAGCGGTTGTTCGATACCGTCAACTTTAATTTGCATGGAAATATCTAAAATATTTAATCCAACCACTTTGCCTTTTCCTTCAGGTGTATGAATCATCTCACCCACATCAGGCATCATTTCACGTGCTTCTTCATAGTAGTCATTCTCATATTTTAAGCAACACATTAAACGACCACAAGCACCTGAAATCTTGCTTGGATTTAAGGATAAATTTTGGTCCTTCGCCATCTTAATCGATACTGGTTCAAAGTCACCTAAGAATGTTGAACAACATAGTGAGCGTCCACAAGGACCAATACCACCTAGAAGTCGTGCTTCATCACGCACGCCAATTTGGCGCAGTTCAATTCTCGTTTTAAGCTTTTGCGCAAGCATTTTAACAAGTTTTCTAAAGTCTATGCGCTCTTCAGCTGTAAAATTAAAAATAACCTTAGATTTATCAAGCGTGAATACACAGTTAACAAGGTTCATATCTAAATTAAGCTGATCGATATATGTTTTACACAGTTTCATCGCGTGATCTGCGTCTATTTGATTTTGTTCGTATTGAGATAAATCTTTATCCGTCGCAACACGTAATACCTTTTTTAAAGGTAGTGTGACATCTTCATCGTGGACATTTGTAGGTTCATGTTTAACACGGCCAATCTCAATACCACGTGATGATTCAACAACAACATATTGTTGTTCACTTAAATCTATGTCACAAGGCGAATAATATTCCAATTTAGCTGACTTATCAAATTGGATACCTACAACATGATGCATACGTTTCACCCCTTAATTCTAATTGCGATTTGTTCAAACACTAATGTTGGATTCACATTTTGATTCAATTTTTTATGCGCTTCCAATAGTGTTTCATGTATCGTCGTTAAGTCTTGATAACTTAATTTAAGCGCGACACCTTCGAGATGTTCTTGTATCGATGTTAATGTAATTGCCGACTTTAAGTCTGCCTTCATATGCATGACATCCTGAAAGTACGTATTCATTAACGTTAATACAAGTATTTGAAGTTTTCGATTTTTAGCTTGTTTCAATAATTCAACAATCGCGATCAGTGCCATGGGTCTATTTTCAATGAGAAGATGACACCAATTCAACGTTTCCTTTCTTAAAGCAGCTAAATCAAACTCCTTATTCAATTCTATCGCAATTTCTTGATCAGTGGTATAGGTTCCAAGAATTTCTGCTACACCAGGTGAAATTTCTACCGATTTAAAGTGTTCAATCACTTGTTTCGTATCCATCGGTTTAAAATATACATGTTGGCAACGTGAATGTATGGTATCTAAAATTTGCTCAGGTTTAGTTGATATTAGTATCGCAATGGTATTATTAGGCGGCTCCTCTAGGAATTTCAGTATACTATTTTCACCTTGAACTGTTAACTTTTCAAAACCATCAATAATATAAACTTTATGTGTACTCTCTATAGGCAAGCGGTTCATGTAGCGGACGAGTGCTTCAACTTGCTCTTTCTTAATCGTAATTTCATTCGTTTCGACATACATAAAGTCCGGATGGTTCAAATTTTCGACCTTAAGCTCACACGTTTCATCGCTATCACACAGTATCGTTTTCGCAAAGTTGATTGCGACTGACTTCATCGAACGCGCATCATCGCCCTCAAATAAATATGCATGAGAAAGTTTTTGATCATGATATGCATGGGTTAATTTCGTTAATTCATCCATATTTATAACTCCTTTATAATGAAAAGGCCGGACATATTAACAACGTCACATTGTTAATCCTACGCGAGTAGGTGTCCAGGCCCTATACAAGTACTTTAAAATTGGTGAAATGTTTCAACTGGCATAACGAATACAGTCGCGCCGCCAACCTCAACTTCAACTGGATATGGAATATAAGAGTCAGCACTACCACCCATAGGTGTAATTGGCGATACAAGTTGCTCTCTATTACCACAAGTTCCATTAATCACTTCTAAAATTTCATCAACACGGTCATCATCCACACCACTCAAGAAAGTTGTGTTACCCGCTTTTAAAAAGCCACCCGTAGTTGCAAGTTTCGTAGCTCTGAAATTATTTTTAACAAGTTGATCACTTAATTCTTGGCTATCTTGATCTTGAACAATCGCTATAACCATTTTCATAATAAAACACCTCTTTAGAATTTAGTATATCACATAATTTTTAAGTAATTTAACACAGCTTCATAAACATCTTGAATCACATCTTCTAAGGATTGATCAGCATTTATCACAACAAATCGATCTGAATAAGTTTCAATCGTCTGTTTATAACCGGCTACAACCTTTTTGTGAAAGGCCATTGACTCAGCGTCTAAGCGGTTTTGTTCACGTTGGTTCGATTTGATGCGTGCGTGACCAACCTCAGGACTAACATCTAAATAAATCGTTAAATCAGGATAATGATCTTTAATCGCAAACTCATTAATTGCTTTCACTTCACTAACGCCTATACCCCTTGCATAACCTTGATAAGCAAGTGAACTATCGATGTAACGGTCACACAACACGATTTGTTTCTTCTCTAGTGCTGGAATTACCTTTTGCACAAGATGCTCACGACGTGCCGCCGCAAATAATAGAGCCTCCGTGCGTTCATCCATATTTTCGCCTTCTAAAACAATTTCTCTTATCGCTTCAGCAGTTTGAACGCCACCAGGTTCTCTCGTTGTAATAACATCATATTTATCATTTAATTTCTCATAAAGTGCGCGTATAACTGACGTCTTACCAGAACCCTCAGGCCCCTCGAAAGTGATAAATCCCTTCATTCTATTCATTCCTTAACTTTAATTTTTCCGTCATGAAGTCCTTCAATTCGAACATCAAACGACAACCAATGTCGAATCAATTTTATCATATCTTGCGTGATGATTTCGCCTTTAAACAAGATTGGTATACCAGGTGGATACGGCATAATATGTTGGCCTAATACACAACCAACCGCATCTTGATAAGGCATTTCAAGCGTCTTAAAACGCTCAGAATAGTAGGCACCACCATCCAAATAAAGTTCGGTAGCTTGCAGTTGAGCAGGTTCAAGCCTACTTGTGTCAAAGGCTTGTATACGTTGACTTAATAACTCGAAATTAAACCTATCCCCTTCATGCCACAACGGTAGCACGAGCAACACCTGATACATATCATCGAGTTCAACATAAATATGCGATTCCTCAAACAATCGCTTAACATCATACCCCGTTACATTCGGGTAACGTACAACTAGCTTAAGCGGATCATCTACCTCTCGCACATCAAATCCCTTCCCCTTCAAAAGCCCTATAAGCTTAGCCCGCTTTTCAAAGAAGATACCTGAATCATAGTGGTGATAAAATTGCGCAGCACGCTCCAAACCTGCCATTAGGAGATACGAAGGGCTAGAAGATTGAAACTGTGTGAGATAACGTTTAACTTCATGTCGCAATTTCGCATCTTTATGTATATAAATAACCGAACTCATCGTAAAAGCTGGCAACGATTTATGGAAGGATTGTACAACGTAATCCGCCCCCATATTTAATGTAGATTCTGGAAAACCTTCTAAATCAAAGTGCGCGCCATGTGCTTCATCAATGAGGACAGGCACATCAAGTTGATGCAAATGATCTATCCAGGACCTGATGTCAAATGTCTCTCCATAGTAATTTGGATAAGTAAATATGCCGAGTTTAGCTTGCTTGAAGTCATTAATTTTAGCACACGAGGCAGGCTGAGGGCCTTGGTATTGCGATGTAACACGACTCTGACACATCGGTAGAATGTGCGCACGCTGATGCGATAAATCCAAAGCATTAAACACGGACTTATGCATATTACGCGGCATCACATAG
>NZ_AKGE01000070.1 GCF_000298075.1 Staphylococcus massiliensis CCUG 55927
TTAATTAATTTCTACTAACAGCATGCTTTCCTGGGGCGTGGCTGGAGCCTGTAGTCTCCAGACTCACGCTACTCCCCTAGGAGTCAGCTGTTAGGAAATTAATTCAAATTCACTCTTTAAGTTGAATTTGATAAATTGTCTCGTACCCTTTTTCTATTTTATAAGTCGTAATCTTCTTCGACAATATTTAATTCGCGGTCTGAATGATGATATTTGAAGAAACTCAAGCGAATCACATCTAAATGTTCAATGTGATTACGGTACTCTTCAATAGATGCGATAATTTGCATAATATTTTCATAGTTATACGCATCTTGATCAGGATGATCAATGAGCTCGTGTTTAAATGCTTCAAACAACGGTGTCTTCTGCGGGTTTTTAATATGCGTTAGATTTTCAATGACATCGAAGTGCGAGTTTTTACTAATACTGATGAGCACTTGTTCGTGATACGTAATCAAATCATGAATTTCAAGCTGAACTTGAAGCAATAAATCAGGTCCTAGCAAATGCAAATCATTTTGATAACGATGCATCTTCCTCAACACATCATACGCGCGTCTCGTCGTTAACACAAGTTGATTAAACAACACTTTCTTTCGAGTTTGTTCAAATGATTTCTTCCTTGAAAAGCTACGTCGTTCTTCTTTAAATAGTAAGTACAATTGATCAAGTTTGTTAACTCTTGTCTTAATCGCTTGTACATCATCCTTAATATGATGAAACTCCATGGATTCATTTAACACTAACTTAAATAATTGGAAGATTTCTGTCGAGATATTCATGGAGTTATGATACAACTTTGTTTCAAACTTAGGTGGTAAGAACGTTAAATTAACGATAAACGAACTTAAAACACCGATCATAACGAGCACGAATCTAAAGAATGCTGACATGTAAAACGAACCATCATGTTGACCCATTATAATGAGAGCCGTTACAGAAGCAAGCGTTGCAACGTGCGCGATTTTCATTTTATATAAAATTGCGATTAATAAGATCACCGTTGCACCCATAATTACAAAATTGCTTCCAAATAGTGTAACCATTATGACGGCTAGTATGGCACCTATCACGTTACCTTGAAATTGGTCGACTATCGTTTTAAGTGTCCTGTACACAGTTGGTTGCATCGCAACTACAGCTGAGATACCTGCTACTGCTGTCATTGAAGGGTTGTGTGGTAAAAGGGACGCAACTGCAACAGCTAAAATAATGGCAATTCCAGTTTTTAATATCCTTGCGCCTAACTTCATTCTTATCGCCCCCTTATCATTAACTGTAATCGCAATCTATTATACAACTTTACACGTCATCATGCTTTATAGTTGGCTAAAGGCATAATCAACTGCTTTAAGCGTTTCGTCGATATCTTGCTCAGTATGCTCTGTTGTCAGGAACCAAGCTTCGAATTTAGAAGGGGCTAGGTTGATACCTTGATGCAACATAAGTTTAAAGAATTTAGCAAACATTTCACCATCGGCATTATCAGCTTGGTCATAATGCGTTACTTTTTCATCTGTAAAGTATAGCGTTAAAGCACCTTTAACTCGGTTCACTGTAGCTGTGATGTTATGCTTATCGATTAATTCTAAGAGACCATCTTCAAGACGTTCACCTAACTTATCGAGCTTTTCATAAACGCCAGGTTGAGACAATACTTCGAGTAAAGCGATGCCGCCACGCATTGAAAGTGGGTTACCTGACATCGTACCCGCTTGATAAGCAGGTCCAAGCGGCGCAACTTGTTCCATAATATCTTGTTTACCACCGTAACCACCGATAGGTAAACCGCCGCCAATAATTTTACCGAACGCAGTTAAGTCAGGATACACATTTAATAAATCTTGAGCCGCACCGTAATGGAAACGAAAAGCTGTAATAACTTCATCATATACAACTAAGCCGCCATGCTCATGCGTAATTTCATTTACAGCTTCTAGAAAGCCAGGTTTAGGTTCTACCATGCCAAAGTTACCTACAATAGGTTCAACTAAGACACCAGCAACTTCGCTACCCCAATGTTCCATTGCTTCTTTAAAAGCATCGATGTCATTGAAAGGTACTGTGATCACTTCTTGCGCGACACTTTTAGGTACGCCTGCAGAATCAGGAGAACCTAATTGAGATGGACCACTTCCTGCTGCAACTAATACAAGGTCTGAGTGACCATGATAAGAGCCAGCGAATTTAATAATCTTATTACGATTTGTGTAAGCACGAGCAATACGAATTGTTGTCATAACAGCTTCAGTACCAGAGTTCACAAATCTTACCTTTTCTAATGAAGGAATGGCTTCTCTTAATTTTTTAGCAAAAGTAATTTCAAGCTCTGTAGGCGTACCAAATAGAATACCTTTGTGCGCTTGATCTGCGATAGCTTTTGCAATATGAGGATGTGCATGACCTGTAATAATCGGACCATATGCTTGTAGGTAATCGATGTATTTATTACCATCTACATCAAATAAGTATTGACCTTGACCATGATCCATTACAACAGGAGCGCCACCGCCCACAGCTTTATAAGATCTAGAAGGTGAATTCACACCGCCTAAAATGTTTTCATTTGATAATTCTTGCAAGCGTTCACTTTCTGTAAACTTCATCATAACAACCTCTTTTAATTTAATATTTTCACTACTTATCGTATCATAAAAGTAATATCTATAAGAAATGAGTGAGATATATGTTACAAAAAGGTGATTTATTCCCTGATTTTAAATTAGAGAATCAAGACGGGGACATGATATCGAATGAAATAATTAAAGGAAGTAAAGCGATATTGTACTTTTACCCAAGAGACAATACGCCAACATGTACTCAAGAAGCCTGTGACTTTAGAGATAATCTCGCATACTTCAACGATTTAGACATTAAAGTGTATGGTATTAGTGGTGATACGAAGCGTAAACATCAAAACTTTGTAAATAAGTTAGACCTTAACTTTGATCTACTCGTAGATAAAGATTATAAACTTTCGGAAGCTACAGGTGTTTATCAATTAAAGAAAATGTTTGGTAAAGAATCTATGGGGATCGTAAGAACGACATTTATTGTTGATGAAGATGGCGTAATAATGGATGTCATAGAGAAAGTTAAAGTTAAAACACAAATCGATGAGATTAAATCTATAATAGGGGGATGATAAGATGTTAAAGGTAGTATCGCTCATGCGACTAGGCGACGTGGAAAACGAATTAGAAGAGAATTTTGATAACGTTACATTTAAGTTTTATAAGCATCCCGCTGTATTAGATGAAGCGGATAAAGAAGATATGGACATTTTAATTTCTTACCATGAAGCGGTAGATGAAACATTTATCAATGAATGTCCAAATCTGAAGTGGATTGCCTGGTTTGCTACAGGGGTTAATTCTTTACCTATGGATGTGCTCAAGGAAAAGGACATTCAACTTACTAATGCGAAAGGGGTACATAAGCGTCAACTTTCGGAATTCATACTTGCTTATATCTTAGATGATTACAAGTTAATGAAAGCATCATATGAAAATCAAACTAAGCATGTCTATGACCATAAGATGCAACCTACTTTAGTCGATGGTGAAAGAGTACTATTCTTAGGTACTGGCACGATACCTAAACATACTGCTAAGATTTTAAACGTATTAGGTATGCATACAATTGGTTTAAATACAGATGGTCATTCTGTAGAGGGTTTTGAAGAAACATATTCTATAGAAGAAAGACATCATATTTATCATAAGGCAGATATAATCGTGAATGTTTTACCTGAAACAAACGAAACAATTCATTTGCTGAAATCAGATGACTTTAAAGCGATGAATGATCATACGTTATTTATTAATGTAGGAAGAGGTACAATAGTCGAAACACAAGTACTTATTGACGCTTTAGAATCAAAGGAAATCAGAAAGGCATATGTAGATGTATTCGAAAATGAACCATTAAATGAAGATTCTCCATTATTTGAGACACAAAATTTATTCCTAACAGCACATATTACTGGAAACGGCACCCATAATAAAACAGAGGCTGCGCATATATTTGCAACTAACTTAAAACATTTTCTCAATAAGGATGGTCTAATTGAGAATGTCGTTGACTTAAATAAGGGTTATTAAAGGAATCACCGTTTTATGATTGACAATTTCCGTTATTTACTATTATATTTATATTAAGTAAGAATAATTCTTAAATAGAAAGACGGTGAACCTAATGAGTGCAGAATTAGAGTCAGTTGAGCATCAACTTGAAGAATCAATTGCTTCTTTAAGAGCTGCTGGTGTTCGTATCACACCTCAAAGACAAGCAATCTTACAATTTCTCATTGCTTCTGATACACATCCAACTGCCGATGAAATATACCAAGCACTTTCACCTGATTTTCCTAATATAAGTGTAGCGACAATATATAACAATCTACGCGTTTTCAAAAAGACTGGAATTGTTAAAGAGCTCACGTACGGTGACGCTTCAAGTCGTTTCGATTTTGAAACTCATAATCATTATCATGTTATTTGTGAAAAGTGCGGTAAAATAGTAGATTTTCATTACCCTCAGTTAGATGAAGTAGAACAGCTTGCACAACATGTAACAGATTTTAATGTGACGCATCATCGCATGGAAATTTACGGTGTTTGTCAATCTTGTCAAGATAACAATCAATAACTACTATTTATTTAAACTATATAGGTTAATTCATTACTATCATTTTATTTTAGGTCGAGACTTTCTGAGTCTCGACTTTTTTATATGAAAGCTATTGTAAATTTAAGTTTAAGAAGTGGTTTTCGTGTAATAACTATAGTAATATTGTCTCATTTGGACATAATCAACCACGGTGTTATATCATATTTAAGGAAATTTAATATGAT
>NZ_AKGE01000071.1 GCF_000298075.1 Staphylococcus massiliensis CCUG 55927
GGTCAGTAACACACATGATTAATAACAGATTAAGTTATTAAGGGCGCACGGTGGATGCCTTGGCACTAGAAGCCGATGAAGGACGTTACTAACGACGATATGCTTTGGGGAGCTGTAAGTAAGCTGTGATCCAGAGATTTCCGAATGGGGGAACCCAGCACAAGTTATGTTGTGTTATCGACATGTGAATTCATAGCATGTCAGAAGGCAGACCCGGAGAACTGAAACATCTTAGTACCCGGAGGAAGAGAAAGAAAAATCGATTCCCTGAGTAGCGGCGAGCGAAACGGGAAGAGCCCAAACCAATAGGCTTGCCTATTGGGGTTGTAGGACACTCTATACGGAGTTACAAAGGAAAATGTTAGACGAATCATCTGGAAAGATGAATCAAAGAAGGTAATAATCCTGTAGTCGAAAATGTTTTCTCTCTTGAGTGGATCCTGAGTACGACGGAGCACGTGAAATTCCGTCGGAATCTAGGAGGACCATCTCCTAAGGCTAAATACTCTCTAGTGACCGATAGTGAACCAGTACCGTGAGGGAAAGGTGAAAAGTACCCCGGAAGGGGAGTGAAAGAGAACTTGAAACCGTGTGCTTACAAATAGTCAGAGCCCGTTAATGGGTGATGGCGTGCCTTTTGTAGAATGAACCGGCGAGTTACGATCTGATGCAAGGTTAAGCTGCAAATGTGGAGCCGTAGCGAAAGCGAGTCTGAATAGGGCGAGATAGTATTTGGTCGTAGACCCGAAACCAGGTGATCTACCCATGGCCAGGCTGAAGTTCAGGTAACACTGAATGGAGGGCCGAACCGACTTACGTTGAAAAGTGAGCGGATGAGCTGTGGGTAGCGGAGAAATTCCAATCGAACTTGGAGATAGCTGGTTCTCTCCGAAATAGCTTTAGGGCTAGCCTCAAGTGATGATTATTGGAGGTAGAGCACTGTTTGGACGAGGGGCCCCTCTCGGGTTACCGAATTCAGACAAACTCCGAATGCCAAATAATTTAACTTGGGAGTCAGAACGTGGGTGATAAGGTCCATGTTCGAAAGGGAAAGAGCCCAGACCACCAGCTAAGGTCCCAAAATATATGTTAAGTGGAAAAGGATGTGGCGTTGCCCAGACAACTAGGATGTTGGCTTAGAAGCAGCCATCATTTAAAGAGTGCGTAATAGCTCACTAGTCGAGTGACACTGCGCCGAAAATGTACCGGGGCTAAACATATTACCGAAGCTGTGGATTGTCCTTCGGACAATGGTAGGAGAGCGTTCTAAGGGCGGTGAAGCATGATCGCAAGGACATGTGGAGCGCTTAGAAGTGAGAATGCCGGTGTGAGTAGCGAAAGACGGGTGAGAATCCCGTCCACCGATTGACTAAGGTTTCCAGAGGAAGGCTCGTCCGCTCTGGGTTAGTCGGGTCCTAAGCTGAGGCCGACAGGCGTAGGCGATGGATAACAGGTTGATATTCCTGTACCACCTATTATCGTTTTAAGCGATGGGGGGACGCAGTAGGATAGGCGAAGCGTGCTGTTGGAGTGCACGTCCAAGCAGTAAGACTGAGTGTTAGGCAAATCCGGCACTCATAAGGTTGAGCTGTGATGGGGAGAGGAAATACGTTTCCTCGAGTCGTTGATTTCACACTGCCAAGAAAAGCCTCTAGCTAGATACTTGGTGCCCGTACCGCAAACCGACACAGGTAGTCAAGATGAGAATTCTAAGGTGAGCGAGCGAACTCTCGTTAAGGAACTCGGCAAAATGACCCCGTAACTTCGGGAGAAGGGGTGCTCTTTGGGGTGTATGCCCGGAAGAGCCGCAGTGAATAGGCCCAAGCGACTGTTTATCAAAAACACAGGTCTCTGCTAAACCGTAAGGTGATGTATAGGGGCTGACGCCTGCCCGGTGCTGGAAGGTTAAGAGGAGTGGTTAGCTTCTGCGAAGCCACGAATCGAAGCCCCAGTAAACGGCGGCCGTAACTATAACGGTCCTAAGGTAGCGAAATTCCTTGTCGGGTAAGTTCCGACCCGCACGAAAGGCGTAACGATTTGGGCACTGTCTCAACGAGAGACTCGGTGAAATCATAGT
Source organism: Staphylococcus massiliensis CCUG 55927 (assembly GCF_000298075.1). GTDB lineage: Bacteria > Bacillota > Bacilli > Staphylococcales > Staphylococcaceae > Staphylococcus > Staphylococcus massiliensis. Next base: position 2,078 of record NZ_AKGE01000071.1, read on the forward strand.
ACCTGTGAAGATGCAGGTTACCCGCGACAGGACGGAAAGACCCCGTGGAGCTTTACTGTAGCCTGATATTGAAATTCGGCACAGCTTGTACAGGATAGGTAGGAGCCTTAGAAACGTGAGCGCTAGCTTACGTGGAGGCGCTGGTGGGATACTACCCTAGCTGTGTTGGCTTTCTAACCCGCACCATTTATCATGGTGGGAGACAGTGTCAGGCGGGCAGTTTGACTGGGGCGGTCGCCTCCCAAAGTGTAACGGAGGCGCTCAAAGGTTCCCTCAGAATGGTTGGAAATCATTCATAGAGTGTAAAGGCATAAGGGAGCTTGACTGCGAGACCTACAAGTCGAGCAGGGTCGAAAGACGGACTTAGTGATCCGGTGGTTCCGCATGGAAGGGCCATCGCTCAACGGATAAAAGCTACCCCGGGGATAACAGGCTTATCTCCCCCAAGAGTTCACATCGACGGGGAGGTTTGGCACCTCGATGTCGGCTCATCGCATCCTGGGGCTGTAGTCGGTCCCAAGGGTTGGGCTGTTCGCCCATTAAAGCGGTACGCGAGCTGGGTTCAGAACGTCGTGAGACAGTTCGGTCCCTATCCGTCGTGGGCGTAGGAAATTTGAGAGGAGCTGTCCTTAGTACGAGAGGACCGGGATGGACATACCTCTGGTGTACCAGTTGTCGTGCCAACGGCATAGCTGGGTAGCTATGTATGGACGGGATAAGTGCTGAAAGCATCTAAGCATGAAGCCCCCCTCAAGATGAGATTTCCCAACTTCGGTTATAAGATCCCTCAAAGATGATGAGGTTAATAGGTTCGAGGTGGAAGCGTAGCGATACGTGGAGCTGACGAATACTAATCGATCGAAGACTTAATCAATTTTAAATGTTTTG